>CAVAAT010000016.1:0-207674 GCA_963586925.1 Erysipelotrichaceae bacterium | reverse complement strand
ATAATAAGATATACTATAGGAAATAGAGAGGTTAGACTAGGCTGGAAAATAAAACATAAGCTGGATAGATAAGCAGATAATGATGAATTGGCTTTAACTAGCTGTAAAAATATGAGTATTGAAGAAATAGATGATTATGATCAGTTGTTAGCTGAATGGCTTAGTTATGAAACTTCTCGTGTAAAAAGAAATAGTAAAAGGAAAGATGTAATATGAGTATAGGAATAGGTGCAATAGCAAAGTTATCTTTGCAAGATGAAGACACAGTCATTTATCAGTATTGTGGATATAATCTAAATGATGAGAGATATTGTAATAAAAATCGTATTTGTGATGGAATGATCATAATTAAAAGAGATTGCTTTGTTAAAGCTGAGATACATGAAAAGATTGTAAGGACATCTTCAAAGAGAAAAAAGTTACTTACCAAGAGAGTACCTGTTAGAGTTGATATTGATAATCTGATTGGAAGTGGAAAGATAGTAGTAGATAACTGTTCTAATTGTTGGAAGACGATTTCTGTTAGCAAAAATGAAGTTGATATTGTTGCTATTGATCTTTTAAAAAAGATATTTTCGGATTATCAAGAAAACGATGACATCCCTAAAAATGTTGGATACTATAAGTAATACTAAAAGATGATTATTAGAAGAAGAAATTAATCATTAAGATGCATTTTTATCTTTAATGAGATAGAATAATTGGAGAATGGAGTTTGAAATTATATGGATGAGATCATAAACTTTGAACTAATTGGTAACGATTTAGTAGAAACAAACGACTATAGCAATAATGTTGTTGAGTGGTTTTCACAATTACCGGAAGTAGCTAGGCCATTATTGAAAACAGCTAATGAATCATTAGAAATTATTAGAAATATGTTATATAAGACACCCGCTTTTATCGAATTGATAAAAGCAAACGTATCTGAACAAGTATTGCAAGCAGTTTTAACAGATGAACAGAAAAAACAACTTGCAAAAGGTACATTAAAATTATTAACAAAAAAAGATGGTTCATTGTTAGCAGAACTAATAGATCCTAATACCAGAAAGATAGTTGCTCAAGTTCCTTTGGAAGCTAAAGATTTAACACCAGCATTAAATGAGGAAATGGCTAATTATGCCATGCAAATGCAAATTGCACAGATTGCTGAAGAAATACATGAGATTCAGATAACTGTCGAAGAAGTAAGACAGGGACAGGAAATTGATCGACTTGCTACAGCATATAGTTGTCAACAGAAATTTTTGCAAGCCATGCAGATAAAAAATCCTGAATTAAAAACTAATGCATTATTGCGTATTGCTTTTGATTCAGAAGACAGTAGAAATTTGTTGATGCAGAGTCAAAGCACTAATTTACTATTTATTAAAGAACAACCAGAGGATTTTTTGAATAAGTTGTTTTCTGGGGCAAATCCTGATAAGATCAATTCAAGAATGAATGAGATTCGCCAAAACTTAACTGCTTTAAATTCCATTTCACTTATAGAAGCGATGGCTTATCAGCAATTAGGAGAGATGGAAGCAGCTCGCCAAAGTTTATGTTACTATGCTGACTATTTAGAAAAATCATATTTGTCGACAGAGGGATTTGTACAAAGGCTAGATCTAATTGATGATTCACCTGAAAATTATTGGTCTAATACTTTGCCAGATATTAAAGAAAAGATACTTGCACTTCCTTGTGCAAATAATATGGTATTATTGGAAGGAGAAAACAATGAAAAGTAAAGAATGTAAGAAGTGTCATAGACAGCTTCCAGAAGGATATAAATATAAGTATTGCGAATGTTGCAGAAATGAACAAGCTCAAGATACAAAAAAAGGTGCAGCTGTTTTAATTGCAGTTGGTCTTGGAGCAGCAGGATTAATCAAAAAGTTTCTAAAAAAATAAAATTTTTATTTACAGAGACTGTTTTGCTCTAGTTTATCCTTTTTTGCAATTTAGCCACGGTAGGATGGGAAAATATGTTAGAAATAGGGAAATTATCAAAAACTTATAAAGTTAGAAGATTAGTGGAAGATGATATTGAAGATATATATCAGCTGTCTTTATCTAATCCTTTATATTTTAAACATTGTCCACCGATGGTGACTAAGGAAGGCATTGTTAGTGATATGAAAGCATTGCCTAAATCTGTCAGCATAGATGATAAGTACTATATTGGCTTTTATGATGATAGTAAGCTTATCGCTATTTGTGATTTGATAATGAACTATCCTGAAAAAGATATTGCTTTTATTGGTTTGTTTATGGTTGACGCTAAAGATAGTTGTAAGGGAATTGGGACAATGATAATATCTGAATTGACAGATCATTTAAAGAAAATAGGATATAAAAAGATCAGGCTTGCTTGGGTGAAATCAAATGAGCAGTCTGAACACTTTTGGCTAAAGAATGAATTTGTTGTTATTAAGGAAAGTTATAGTGTAGCGTTGAGGCAAAGATTGGTAGTTGCTGAAAAAGAAGTGTAAAAGAAAAAATATCCGATCTCTCGGATATTTTGTTTTATCTATCTCTTCTTTTTGAAGAATTGGCCATAGATAATAATCTAACTAATTGTAGTATTGAAGATAATAGGGCAATGAAATAAGTAAGACCAGCGGCAGTTAAGACTTTTTTGCCTTCAGCATATTCTTGTTCATCATTAAAGAGGTTTAATTCTCTTGTAAGAGTCAAAGCTCTAGATGAAGCATCTATTTCTACTGGCAAAGTTATTAAATTGAATATAACAATAGCACTAAATAAGATTGCTCCAAAAGTTACTAAACCACTCATTTCCATGATGATACCTAATAGAATTGCTATGTAAGATAATCTACTTGAGATATTAGTGATAGGTACGATAGATTTTCTTAGATTTAATAAGGTATATTGTTCTTTGTCTTGAATGGCATGACCACATTCATGAGCAGCAACAGCAACAGCTGAAATACTTCTACTGTTATAGACATCACTTGAAAGATTTAATACTTTATTTGTTGGATCATAGTTATCTGTAAGAGTACCTGAGATAGCATTGATCCTTACATCAGTTATTCCTTGTGATCGTAGGATTTTATAAGCAGCTTCAGCACCACTTAAACCTGAAGAAACATATTCATCACTATATTTATTAAATAGATGTTTTACTGAGAAAGATATGATCGCACTAACGATAAATAATAAGACTGATAGGTAGTAATACCACATATAATTGATCACCTCTATAAATATTGTACAACAATATACCAAAATATGCCTATTGTGTGAAAAAAATGTGAAATATCACAAAGTAAAGGGTTTACATAATGCAAGCGTTTGCATTATACTAAGTATGTTAAAAGAAGGGGAAATCTATCCCTAAGGAGGAAAAATGAAAAAGAAAATTTTAGTATTACTTGCCGTTTTAATGACTTTTACAATGTTTGGTTGTACAAGTAATGACGACGAAGTAAAAGAAATCAACATCGGTGTTGCTATCTATCAATTTGATGACAACTTCATGACTCTTTATCGTCAAGATATCCAAGCTTATTTCGATGATCTAAACGCTAAGGATTCTACAGTTCACTACAACGTTTCAATCGTTGATGGTGCTAACGATGTTAACACTCAAACAGAACAAGTTAGAAGCTTTATCAGCCAACAGGTTGATGCTCTAATCGTTAACTTAGTTCAAACATCTTCTGATGCATTAGCAAAAGAAATCGTTGAATCAGGTATCCCTTGTGTATTCATCAACCGTGAAATCGCTGACTTCGATTACCCTGAAAATACTTGCTACGTTGGTGCAGATGCTAGAGATTCTGGAACTTATCAAGGACAGATCATCTACAATTTACCTAACCACGGTGATGTAAATGGTAACGGAACTGTTGACTACATCATGATCATGGGCGACCCTGAAAACTCTGATGCTCAATACAGAACTGAATTCTCAATCAAGTATTTAACTGACAATGGTGTTGCTGTTAACTGCTTAATGCAACAAACAGGTAACTGGAATCAGACACAAGGACAAGAATTAGCTGCTAACGCTTTAGCTAGCTACGGTACTGAAATTGATGTTGTATTCTGTAACAATGATGGTATGGCATTAGGTGCTTATCAAGCAATCGTTGCTGCTAATAGAACAGTTGGAACTGATATCTACTTAGTTGGTGTAGACGCTTTGTCAGAAGTTGTTCAAATGGTTAAAGATGGAACTATGACTGGTACAGTATTAAACGATGACCAAGGACAAGCTACTGCTTGCTGCGAAACAGTTATCGGTTTATTAAATGGAACTCAACCAGAAAAGAAAGTTAATTATGTTCCATATGTAATGATCACTTCAGAAAACGCTGATCAATACTTGAAATAATTAAATTCGCTATTTTTTAAGAGTAGCATAGCATCTATGCTACTCTTGCCATATTATGGAAGAGGATAAAAATATGACAGAATATATTTTAGAAATGAAGGACATTTCCAAAACTTTCCCAGGAGTTAAGGCATTGGATCATGTTCAACTATCTTTAAAACCTCACTCTGTGTTGGCCTTGATGGGTGAAAATGGAGCAGGCAAATCAACATTAATGAAATGCTTGTTTGGTATCTATACTAAAGATGAAGGTGAGATCTATCTTAATGGTGAAAAAACTGAGATCACAGGTCCACTTGATGCTATGAGTAAAGGTATCGTCATGGTTCACCAAGAGTTACAACCAATTTTGGATCGTTCGATCGCTGAGAATATCTTCTGCGGTCGTTATCCAACAAAAAAAGTTGGCCCGTTAAAGATAATTGATCATAAAACAATGTATTCACGAGCTCAGGAATTGCTCGATGAGCTTGGCTTACAGTTTGATGCACATGCCAAGTTACAGACATTGACTGCATCACAGATGCAGTTAGTTGAAATTGCGAAAGCGGTTGGGGTAGACGCAAAAATTATCATTTTAGATGAGCCTACATCATCACTGACTTTGAAAGAAGTAAATAAATTGTTTGAGATCATCAAACGATTGAAAGATAAAGGCTGTGGTGTTATTTATATATCTCACAAGATGGATGAAATCTTGCAGATTTCTGATGATGTTCAGATCATGCGAGATGGACAATATATTGGTTGTTGGCCAGCTGAAGGGTTGACTAATGACTTTATCATTAATAAGGAAGTTGGACGTGAACTTAAGGAATTATATCCTGCTAAAGTTAATACACCAACAGATGTTTCATTTGAAGTAAAGAATTTCTCTTCAATCTATCCTAATAGTTTCCAAGACTGTTCATTCAGTGTTAGAAGTGGAGAAATCTTAGGTGTTGCAGGACTTATAGGTGCTCAAAGAACGGAGCTTATGGAAGCTATATTTGGTATGAGAAGTATAAGTTCTGGAGAATTATATCTTCAAGGTAAAAAATTAGATATTAAATCTCCTGAGGATGCTATCAATAATGGTATTGCCTTATTGACTGAAGATCGTCGTGGTAACGGAATATTTGGTGTATTATCTGTACGTGATAATGTATCAGTTGCTTCATTAAATGATTATCTAGTTTACAAGTTTGTCTTAGATAATAAAGCCTTGAATAGTGTTGTTAAAAAATCAATTGAAGAGTTATCTATCAAGACACCAAGTGTAAGAACACAGATTCAATCATTATCTGGAGGTAACCAACAAAAAGTTATCATCTCTCGTTGGTTAGCAAAGGATCCTGATGTACTTATCATGGATGAACCTACTCGTGGTATCGATGTTGGCGCTAAATATGAGATCTACAGTATCATCGGTCAGCTTGCTAAACAAGGTAAGACAGTCATCATGGTATCAAGTGAAATGCCAGAATTGATCGGTAACTGTGATCGAATCATGGTAATGTGCGAAGGTAAGATCACTGGTATCGTTGAAGGTGAAGATATGACTCAAGAAAATATCATGAACCTTTCTACTAAATTTATGAAAACAACAGCTTAGGAGAGAATATATGAGACATAGAAAAAAATTAAGTAAATTATCAAGCTTTTTATTAAATAATGCTGTTATCATCTTGATCATCGTTTCAGCAATCTTTGTAGGTTTAAGTCGTAAGAATTTCTTTAGCGCTTATAACTTAAAGAACTTGTTGATGAACACTTCTGTACGTATGGTCATTGCTCTTGGTATTTCTGGAGTACTTATCATGCGTAATAACGACTTGTCAGCAGGTCGTCAGGTAGGTTTTGCAGGATGTATCGCATGTACTTTATTACAAAAAGCTGATTATATCCAAAAGGTTTATCCAAACTTAGAACCATTGAACATGTGGTTAGTATGTTTCTTATTGATGGTAGGATTTGCCTTAACATTTGGTTTGATCAATGGACTTGTTGTTTCAAAGATGCATGTACCTGCATTTATTGGAACATATGGTATGCAGACTGTTATTTATGGTATCTGTTTGATCTATACAGGTGCTCAACCTATCGGTGGACTTATCGATGAATATACTGAATGGGCTAGAGGGGACGCTTTTGGCTTATCATTCTTGCCAAATCTTGCAGTTGTAATGTTGATCGTTATGGCTATCATGTATTTCTTGTATAACTATACGCCTTATGGTAAGAAGATGTATGCTATTGGTGGTAACCCTAATGCTGCTGAAGTAAGTGGTATCAATGTATCAAGAATGACTATCGCTTCTTACATGATCGCATCTGCATTATTTGCTTTAGCTGGATTTATGATCGGTGCTAAGTCAGGTGGAGGAAATGCTAACTTAGCTAACGGTTATGAACTATTCGCTATTGCAGGATGTACTATCGGTGGTGTATCTGTTTCAGGTGGTATTGGTACTGTTCCTGGTATCTTAGTCGGTGTACTAGTATTTGAAGTATTAAAGATTGAAATGCAATTTATGTCAATCGATGTTTCTTGGACATATGTAGTTCAAGGTATCGTAATCGTTGTTGCTATTGCTTTAGATATTCGTAAGTATATTAACAAAAAATAATGGCAGAACCGCAAAACATAAAGGAACTCTTCAAAGAAAATCAAAAGAAGATCATAGAACAAAAAGAAAAGTTTTATGATAAGATCATTAAATCTTTGAAGTTGAGTGAAAGAAAATTAGATATATTAGTTGTCTTACTGATATTGGCAATTGTTATAATATTTCTAACCCAAAGTAAATAGACGATTTAATCGTCTATTTATTTTTCTTTTCTTTAATTATTAGAACAATACAAATGATAAATAATGTAGCAACAATTAGTAAAGCACAGTTTAGAAAGAAGGTTTCTGGTAGGATGTTGATGATCTGATCATATCTACTATCAAATAGCCAGTTGCTCTTGCCTGGAAAGAAGATCTTATGGAAAGTAGTAAATGCTTGATCGAAATCTGGCAAAGCTAATAGGACAATAGTGATAAATGATACAAGTAAGATCTTGCTAGCTTGATAGCTATTTGAATGGTTATAGAATTCATGTAACTCAATCTTCTTTTTCTTTTTGAGAATATATAAAGTTATGATGATGATAAGAGATACTGTAAGTAGAATGAAATCGAGTATAAAGAGTTTACGACAATCAGTAAAATGATCCATGCCTTCTTGGGAATACTTTAAACTTCCACAACTGTAAGTATCAGAGATGCCAATACAATAATCTAGCATTTCATCATATGCTGTTTTGATGGTTTGATAATCATAACCACTATATTTTTCGATGTTTAATGTTTTAATCTGTAGATAATAAAATGGTCGAAATAATATTGGTAGTGAAATTGAGAATGTTAAGATAAAAGTGATGATCGAAGTGATCGAAATGATTGAAAATAGTTTAGATTTTTTCATATTTGCTTTCTCCTCTTAATGTAATGATGACTTGACTTGGGAAATAGAATATCCACATTAGATAAGCTGCTAGTTTGTTTAGTGGTCTGATTGGAATGTTATAGATCCCTACATTTAGATCACATAACCAGAATAATAGTAGTGCCAAAAAGAAATATTTATCTTTATTGTTGATGGCTGCAATGACATTTATCGTTAAATTGACAAATGAGTAGATAGAAGCGATATTTACAGCTGACTGTTCTATTTTGAGAATAGGTAAGGATAAACTAATAAGTAGAAATATAGATATCCTATAGATAAATGATCTTGCTTTTGTTAGTTTATAACCATAGATAGTCTGAACTACGCAGAAGCAAAGCACTCCAATAAGATAATGATCATTTATGACTAATAAGAAATAGTCAGCTATTAATGTGAAAAATAAGGCTACTAATATTAATGGGTCGTATTTTTTATTCCTTAAGTAAAGAATTAGAGCATAGAAAAAGTTTATGATGATACCAAAATATTTTATAAGATCACTAGATTGTTTAGTGATATCAAGATAGATAAAAGTAATATAAATAAAAAGCTGAATAACTAGAAAAATCTTTTTAAACATACCTAGATTATATTACAATCAAAAGCAATAAAATATTTTTTTGTTTAAAACAATGTATAAAATGCTGATAAAGAAAGGAGATCAAATGAGCTTTAAGGTTGCGATATGTGATGATTGTAAAGTAGATCGTGACTATTTGAACGTTATTGTCAAAAAGTGATTAGAAAAAAGTGAAAAACAGCTTTGATCAATGAATTTAATAGTGGTGAAAGCTTCCTTGGATTATCCGAATTAATTACTTATTTATCGGCAAGTGTAACATCTACTTTGTTTAATTATCAATTAATGAATATTGCTGGTGGTGATAGGGGGCTGTTTATGGTGTTATCATGTATATATGTTTTGTTTTTTCATCGTCTTTTATTGGCTATTCCATGGGTATTGCCCTAGTAGTTGGCTATAGTTATGGAGCAGAAAATCAAGAAGAATTAAAAAATGTTTTGAAAATGAGCTTTAGAGTTATTTCTGTGTTAGCAATGACATTGACTTATTAAATATGACAGTGTCTGGTTTAAAATTATTTTGCCCAACTTTTCTGGTAATGGGATTTAATATTTTTTCGATCAATTTCTTTGCCGCTTTGAATAATGGTAGATTAGCTGGTTATATGTCTTTTGTGATAACTTTTGTTTTCCAAGTTTTAGCTTTACTGATATTACCTAGTTTTTTTTGCTTAAATGGAATTTGGTTAGTAAGTTTAGTGGCTGTAGTTTCTTACCTTACTATAAAAAGATGGATAGAAAGTATTGTTATTACTCATTAGAAAGCAAAAAATCTTTTAGGGATTAATAACAAAATTTCTTTACTTCTTGGAAGAGTTTGTGCTAATATGAACATACAAGAACGCATTCTAAAAAATGTATTAAAATGAGACTATTGAATATGTTGGCAATAAACAGCTAGTGTAAGCTGTATAAAATATATTCAGGAAGAAAGGTATATTATTTATGATTAAAAAATTATTAACTATCTTATTAACTTTATGCTTAGTAGTAGGCTTATCACCTCTAAAGCAAACAAATGCTGCAGGTATTACAACAACACCTACACTTGAAGTAAATAAGACTAAAGTGGCTTTTGCTGGTCATGAGTGGTGGGTAATTGGCTATAATGGTACAGGAGTATATACTACTGCTAATGATAAGGCTGTTACTTTACTGGCAGCTTATGCAGCAGATTTTGGAACTTCTGCTTTCCGAGAATCCAAATATGTTGAAACAGCTGGGTATACAGCGTACACGTTTGTATGGAACAGTTTAGAAAATACTGAGTACTTTGCTAATAATCCAGAAGGTATGACTAATTGGACTACACCAAATGAGTATGCAGGTAGTACTTTACAACAGAATATGGTAACTATCGCAAGTGGCCTCCCTACTAAAGAGCAAGCATTAATAAAAGCGAGAGATATTATTGGTGGAGGAACATACACTAATCCTAGTAAGGATGGAATTGCAGGTCCTACTGTTTATGGGCAAAAATTATGGGCATTATCAAATGATGAGACTGGAAAGTTATCTAAAAAAACCATGAAAGACTGTTGGTTACGTTCTAGCACTACTTATGATGGGGTTGATACTTATTATATAGTCTTTGGTAAGTTAAGATCTTCAGTATGTTCTGGCCATGCGGAAGTGCGTCCAGCATTAAGTTTAGATTTATCATCAGTATTATTTGCATCAAATGCAAGTAGTAGTGGTAAATCTTCTTCTACTGTAGGTAATTTGGTAAGCTGTTCAGCTAATAGTGGAACAATTAAATTTACGATGAAAGATACAAGTCAAACAGTAACAGTAACTGATGTAACAAGTGATAGCACTAATGGAAAGATTCATTTTAATTATTCAGGAGCAACTGTTGGTACTGATCAATATGTATCTTGTGTATTAACAGATGCTAGTGGTAATGTTGTTTATTATGGTAAATTAGCTGATTGTACCTCTTCAGCTAGTGGTAGTGCTTCTATTTCGTTGTCTTCTGTTACAACTGGAACATATACTTTAAAGATCTTTGCAGAGCAGGCAAATGGTGATATGTATACTGATTTCTGTAGTGAGCCTGTAACAATGACTTTAACTGTTGGTGAGTCATCTTCAACTGTTAGTGGTTATAGTAGTAGTCATACTCATAGTTGGGCTACAACTTATAGTAAAGATGAGAATGCTCACTGGTATAACTGTACAGCGGCAAATTGTCCTATAACTAAAAATAGTGATAAAAAAGGCTATAGTACTCATACATATGATCAGCAAAATACTAGTAGTACTTACTTAAAATCAGTAGCTGATTGTGAAAATGCAGCAGTATATTATTATTCATGTGGTTGTACTCATTTTGTAAATGGAGAAAATGCTACTACATTTACTAGTGGAGACTCGTTAGGGCATAATTGGTCTGATGAATATAGTCATGATGAAAACTATCATTGGCATGAATGTTTAAATGATAATTGTCCTATAACTAAAAATAGTGATAAAAATGGCTATAGTACTCATACATATGATCAGCAAAATACTAGTAGTACTTACTTAAAATCAGTAGCTGATTGTGAAAATGCAGCAGTATATTATTATTCATGTGGTTGTACTCATTTTGTAAATGGAGAAAATGCTACTACATTTACTAGTGGAGACTCGTTAGGGCATAATTGGTCTGATGAATATAGTCATGATGAAAACTATCATTGGCATGAATGTTTAAATGATAATTGTCCTGTTACGGATAATAGTAAGAAAGATGGTTATGAAGAGCACTATGGCGAAGATGATGGGGATTGTTTGACAGCTGTAGTCTGTGAGTGTGGTCTAACATTAATTGAAGCTAATGAAGAACATAAATGGTCAAATTGGCAACCACTTGAAGAAGGAAGAACTCATATACGTTATTGTGAAGCTCAACAAGCAGAATGTAAGGCTAGTGAAACTGAAAAATGTGTTGATGAAGATAAAGATGGCTATTGTGATCAGTGTAAAGCAGAAATGCCTAAAGCTCCTTCAACTGGAGATGGCTTAGGTTTATTTGTAGGATTAGCTTCAATGTATACAAGTGCTTTAGCCTTAATAATAGTTGAAAATAAAAAGAGAAAGATTACTAAATAGTTAATCAGTA
This sequence comes from Erysipelotrichaceae bacterium, assembly GCA_963586925.1. Lineage (GTDB taxonomy): Bacteria > Bacillota_I > Bacilli_A > Erysipelotrichales > Erysipelotrichaceae > UBA1783. Next base: position 196,159 of record CAVAAT010000016.1, on the reverse strand, counting down.
GAAAATAGTCATATATTTATGGGATAAGTTATTTAAGCTACTTATCCTTTTATGTTGTGTTGGTTAAGAATAACTATATTTGTTAATAATAAAAAATTCTTAACGAACTATAACAATTGTGTTATTATTTAAGAGTTGAAAATTAAGAGAGGTTAAGAAATGGCTAAACAAGTATTTAGTATGGATTTCAACGGTACAGAGATCACTGTTGAAACAGGGGAATTAGCCAAACAGGCACGTGGTGCTGTATTAGTAAGGTACGGAGATACAGTAGTATTATCTACTGCTTGTGCAAGTAATGTTGCCAAAGACACAGATTTCTTCCCTTTGACTGTAAGTTTCGAGGAGAAGTTATATTCCGTAGGTAAGATTCCCGGAGGATTTTTAAGAAGAGAAGGAAGACCAAGTGAGCATGCTACTTTGACTGCTCGTTTGATCGATAGACCTATCAGACCTTTATTTGCAGAAGGTTTCCGTAATGAGGTTCAGGTAGTTAACACTGCATTGAGCGTTAATAATGACTATCCATCAGAGATGGCCGCTATGCTTGGTGCATCACTAGCTTTATCAATTTCAGATATTCCATTTGAAGGACCTATCGCTGGTGTAATTGTTGGTTGTATTGATGGACAATTCATCGTTAATCCAACTGTTGAACAAAATGAAAAGAGCACATTGAACTTAACAATGGCTGGTAAGAAAGATGCCATCATGATGGTTGAAGCTGGAGCTAAAGAAGTTAGTGAGGAATTAATGGTTGATGCTTTAGCTTATGGTCAGTCTTGGATCGCTAAGTTATGTGAATTTGAAGAGCAGATCATTGCTGCAGTAGGTAAAGAAAAGATGGAAGTAACATTGTATGAAGTACCTGCTGAATTACATGATGCTATCTATGATTATGTTTATGATCGTTTAAAAGCTGCAGTTTCTATCAAGGATAAACTTGAATGTAATGAAGCAATCGATGCTTTAACAAAAGAGACTATCGATTACTTTGGCGAAAAAGAATATGCTAGTGAAGCAGAAAAGAATAAGACTTTGAAAATGGTCAATGAGGTATGTACTCAGATCGTTGCTGATGAAGTTAGAAGACTTATCGTTGAAGATAAAGTTAGACCTGATGGTAGAGCCGTAGATGAGATCAGACCACTTGATGCTCAGATCGATATCTTACCAAGAGTTCATGGTTCAGGATTGTTTACTAGAGGACAGACTCAAGTATTAAGTGCTACAACTTTAGGCGCTTTAGGTGATAATCAGATCATTGATGATCTAACTGAAGTTGAAGAAAAACGTTTCATGCATCATTACAATTTCCCACCTTATTCAGTTGGTGAAGTTGGTAGAATGGGTACACCAGGCAGAAGAGAGATTGGTCATGGTGCTTTAGGTGAAAGAGCATTGAAACAAGTATTACCTTCAGAGGAAGAATTCCCTTATGCTATCAGAACAGTAGCAGAAGTACTAGAATCTAATGGTTCTTCTTCACAAGCTTCAATCTGTGCTGGTACATTATCACTAATGGCAGCTGGCGTTCCTATCAAGGCACCTGTTGCTGGTATCGCTATGGGTCTTATCGAAGATAAAGGTAATTACACTATCTTAACAGATATCCAAGGTATGGAAGACCACTTTGGTGATATGGACTTTAAGGTAGCTGGAACTCGTGAAGGTATCACTGCTTTACAGATGGATATCAAAGTTCAAGGATTGGATAAGAAGATCTTAGCTGAAGCTATGCAGCAAGCTAAGGAAGCTAGATTCCAGATCCTAGATGTAATGGAAAAAGCAATCTCTACTCCTAGAAAAGAAGTATCTAAGTATGCTCCTAAGATCGCTATGTTGAACATTCCAGTAGATAAGATCAGAGATGTCATTGGTACTGGTGGAAAGAACATCAATCAGATCATTGAAGCTAGTAATGGTACAAAGATCGATATCTCAGATGAAGGAAAGGTTGTTATCTACCATCAAGATCAAGAGTGTATCGATATTGCTAAGAGCATGATCGAAGCTATCGTTAAAGAAGCTAAAGTAGGAGAGATTTATGAAAATGTCAAAGTAGTTAGAGTTGAATCTTATGGCATATTTGTAGAGTTATTCGCTAATACTGATGCTCTTGTACATGTATCTGACTTACGTTGGGAAAAGGTTGCTAAACCATCAGACTTATATAAAGTTGGCGATGTTGTAGAAAAAGTAGTTGTTAAAGAGATTGATGAGAAAGGCAGAGTCAATGCTTCTATCAAAGACTTGTTAGAGAAACCTGCTGATTATCAAGAACCTATCAGAGATTATTCAAACAATAAGATCTTTACAGGTGGCAGATCTTTCAATAATAACCATCGTCATGGTAACAACAAGAAAGAAAGTTCTAAAAACTAATATTTAAAGCGAGGCTTATTGTCTCGCTTTTAACATGAATGACAACTTATAGTTATTTGTGTTAAAATAAATTGGGTGATGTTAGAATGAGAATGCGTAAGAAACCTTGGGCTAATGATATGATCGAGCAAAGAGTAGATTGTGTTATCAAAGATCCAAAAGAAATGGCTGGTAAATGGCAAACTATCGCTGGTGATAAAGTCATCGTTGAAATTGGTAGTGGAAAAGGCGATTATTGGATCGGTATGGCTCATAAATATCCCAACGAATTATGGGTAGCAGTTGAAAAATGTGTCGATGCAGCTGCGATCGCTCTAAAAAAGAGTAACGATGATACCCAGGAAAATATGAAGATGATCGTTAGTGATGCAGCTAATATTAGTGAATGGTTCAATGAAAAAGAAGTTGATAGGATCCATTTGAATTTCTCAGATCCTTGGCCTAAAAAGGCACACACTAAAAGAAGATTGACTTACGGTAGTTTTTTGCAATCGTATAAAAAGATCTTGAAAGATGATGGATGTATCGTAATGAAGACAGACAATGTTAAGCTGTTTGAATATTCTATTCCTTCTTTCTCACAAGCCGGTTGGATCATTAAAGAGATGAGTGTTGATTTTAGAAGAGAACAACATGATGAGGATGTGATCACAGAATATGAGAGAAACTTTATGGATAAAGGACAACCAATCTATAGAGCAGTTTTCGCAAAAAGAGGCAATGAAGAAAATGAGTAATAAAATGTTTAAAAAGATATTTATTTGTTTCTTCTTATTGAGCTTGCTTACTGGTTGTGGCCAGCAAAGTTCGATCAACAGTCAGATCAAGAGTGCTGTTAAGAAAGCTGTGACCTGTGAGCTTGATGAGAAAGAAGAGAATAATTGTCAAAAGAACTATTATTCTTATTATCTTAGAAGAAATGTTGGCAGAGTCTCTTCTGATGAGATCTCTAATATATTTAAGATCAATGGCAATATTGCTTCTTTAGCATTAGATATCACAAGTATCGTAAATAACTCTATTTTGTTAGATTCTGATGAATCAACTATCAGAGATATTGGTTCTTTAGATAATCCAATCTATAGTGAGCTTTCAAGATATACTGATAGTAGTGGTGAATCAGTACCTTACAAGATATCAGTAGCTAAGATCGATGATACAGATTACTTTGTTATGATCCAAACAGGTCAGTTCATTTTTATTTCTTCTACTACTTCTGATACATGTGCAGATACGATCTATGATATGATCTTATTGTTAAGAAGTTGTAAAGTAAAAAAAGAAGAATTGATAGTTGACTATGCAAGTGATAATATCATTTCTAGTAGTACTAGTATCGTAACGCTTTTTGAAGATGTTATACCAGAATCTGGTTATCTTATCGATTATATCGATAGTTGGAAGAATGATACAACATTTGTTGTTATCGATAATAGGCCTAGCGAAGAAACAGTTATTGGAGAAGAAACTGAAGAAAATATAGATGATAGTGAAATTGATGAGGGGATAGACTATGGGAAAATTGATAGATAAATTAAGTCGCTTGTTCTTTGAAGAAGTTGAAGTTGAAACAGAATATGACGAGAAGACTAATAAAGTACAGAATAAAACGACAAGAGTAGTTCAGCCAGAAAAGAAACAAGAACCTATTAAAGTAGAAAAAAGTGAACCAAAGTTAGAAGAAAAGAAGGAAGTTAAAAAGTCAATAGTTCAGGAAGTTCAACAAGAAAAGAAAACTAATGAATCTAACTTCTTAAATGTTGGTAAACCTACTGTTCAAGAAAATAAGCCAGTAGAGAAAAAAGAGCCAGTACCTTATAGATCACAGGGAGTCATTTCACCGATCTTTGGTGATGGCAAGAACAATTTTAGTACGAAGCCTGTTAGTGATGATCATAAGGAGACAAATACTCGTAGTATCATAGGAACTGTTTTCTCACCAATGTTTGGTGATGGCAGAAATAGTGAAACAGATCCTAAGGAAAAAGTAGATGAAAAGATCGCTTCTATGACTATTGATGATTTCATCTCACCAGAAGTTGAGGAAAAGAAGAAGACGCAAAAAGCTCCAATGACAAAAAAAGAGATGGCTTCATTTAGTTATAAACCTTTAGAGGAAGGAATAAAAGAACAGACTACAATTGAAAATAAGACAGAAACTGTTGCTGAAAAGAAATCTGAAGGATTAACTATTGAAAATCTAAGCTTGTTTGATTAAAAAAATAAAAGTAGAGATTTGTTACTGATTTCTACTTTTTTTGATGAAGTTAATTAAACTTTCTTTATCATTATTTAACTTTTCATCTATGACTAATTCTAATAATTGTTGTAAGAGTATACCTACTTCTTTATTAGAAAAACCTAAATGAATTAAGTCAACTCCATTAATTGCTAAGTCTTTTAGTTGATAACATAAATGCTTCTCTTCTATTTCATTTAATAAGTTTCGATAGTTTGCTTGCTCAATAGCATCAATATATCTTAGTAGATATTGATATCTAATGAGTTGATGAGTGAAAGCTAAGGAATTTTCATGAATATATTTTTTTAATCCAATTCTTTCTAATGGTACGATATCGTATTGTTTATCGATAAGTTTTTCAATTTCACTTTGAACTTTCTTTGGCAAGCTTAATTTATTAAGGCAGGCTTTTGCAGTATGAAAATATATAGCAAGTCTTAAATTTAGATCTTTTTTACATTGAGTTACTTTTTTACAAGCATCAATATACTTACTTGTTGGTTCATCTTTTAATTCAGAAAACAATTCGAAGAATATTTCTTTGTAATCGATTAGTATCCTATCACAATCATTACTTATTAGTAGACGTGTAAATTCTTCAGTTATTCTTTCTTTTGATAAAAAAGTTAATAGCTTTTTATTGTTGAAGATAGCTTTAGAGGTGTTTTCTTCAATTGTAAAATCCAATTGGGCACTAAAACGTAGGGCTCTTAATATTCTTAAAGCATCTTCATCAAAACGTTTATCAGCTTTGCCAATGGTACGTATGATCTTATTTTTGATGTCAGCTTGTCCATTATACAAGTCGATTAATCCTATTTTTGGGTTGTAAGCTAAGGCATTTATGGTGAAATCTCTTCGCTTTAGATCCTCTTTAAGATCAGTAGTGAATTCGATCTTATCAGGATGGCGATGATCATTATATTGGTCTTCAATTCTAAAAGTAGTGATCTCATATTCTTCATCGTGAAGGATGATCGTTAGTGATCCTTCATTTATGCCTTCTGTTTTGATCCTTTTATCTTTAAATAAGTCATAGATTTCCCTTGGAGTAGCACTTGTAGTGATATCATAGTCGTGAGGTTGTTTATTTAGTAAGACATCTCTAACGCAGCCTCCGACAAGAAAAACTTGATGATCATTCGAAGATAGGGTAGTAAAGATATAACTGAGATCGTCATTTAATTGGTAGTACATAAATATATTATAAATGATTTATTCATTTTGTCAGTGAAAATAGTATAATTAAGTAGGCAAATAAGAGGAAACTATATGAAAGAGTTAAGTAAAGAAGATAAGTTGTTATTAAGTGTTAAAAAGGTTCATATGATCGGTATTGGTGGATCTGGTATGTGTCCTTTAGCAGAGATATTACATAATAAAGGTTATGAGATAACTGGTTCAGATAATAATGAATCTGATCCTTTAGAAAGAGTTAAGAAGTTCGCAAAGGTGTCTATGGGCCATAAGGGAGAAAATGTTGAAGGGACTCAATTAGTCATTTATTCAGCTGCGATCAGTGCAGATAATGTTGAATTACAACAAGCTCATAAGCTTGGTATTCCTACAATGGAAAGAAGTCATGTATTAGGAACATTAAGTAGGATATATGATAATGTCATTGGCGTTAGTGGTACTCATGGCAAGACAACAACTACAAGTATGTTGACTCAGATACTCATCTATGGTCAAAAAGATCCAAGTGCCATCATTGGTGGTAAACTACCTTTAGTCGATCATTATGGTGTTGTAGGTGAATCGGATACTTTAGTCATTGAATCTTGTGAGTTTAAAGATACTTTCTTACAATTATCTGAAGATATAGCAGTATTGTTAAATATTGATAATGATCATTTAGATTATTTTAAGACAATGGAGAATTTAATTAATTCTTTCCACAAGTTCTGTTCTAAAGCTAAGGTGGTATTTGTTAATGGGGATGACAAATTAGCTTTAGAAGCTGTAAAAGATGTAAAAGGGCAAGTCATTACTTTTGGTAGTAATGATAGTGATGATTATCATTTTAAAAATGTTACTAGAGGTAAGTTTGGTTATTGCTTTGAGGCTTTTTATAAAGAAGAATCTATTGGCAAGTTTGAATTGCATATTCCTGGTAAACACAATATGTATAATGCTTTAGCTTCTATTGCGGTAAGTCATTACTATGGTGTTGAAAGCAAATATATCATTAATGCTCTTAAAGACTTTAAAGGGGCAGCTCGTAGATTTGAATTCATTGGTGACTATGGCTTTATGTTAGCTGATGATTATGGTCATCATCCTACTGAAATAAGAGCAACATTAACAGCTGCTAAAGAGTTGAATTATGATAGAGTAGTCGTAGTATTTCAACCATTTACTTTCTCTCGTACAGCTATGTTATTGAAAGAATTTTCTGAAGTATTAAGTTTAGCTGATGAAGTCATCTTAACAGAGATCATGGGTTCAAGAGAGGTGAATACTTATGATATCTATTCGAAAGACTTACAAGAGTTGATAACTGTTCCTTGTAGGATCATCGATAAATTTGAAGACATTAGGGATTATATCATTTCTACTTGTAAGAAAGGTGATCTTATTCTTACTTTAGGTTGTGGTGATATCTATAAAGTAGATCATTTGATCGAAGCATATTACAAAGAGCAAAAATAAAAGTTGACTAGTTAAGTCAACTTTTTAGATCCTTACATTAAAATCTTTATGGCAATTAGGGCAACATACAGTATGCTTGCCTTTTTGATTCTTTAAACGCAACATTTTCTTGCAGTTAGGACATTTGCGATAACGATATTCTTTTCTATCTTTGAATTTTTTAACTTGGAAATTGAAGAAATTCTTGATCTTAGAAGAGATAGATAAGTAAATCTGATTTTCTTTAGATCTTTTAGCGTAATTCTTTGAAAATGGTCTAAACATATTCAAGAAAAGTACTACTAAAGTAAAGATGTAAAGATAACTACTTTTAACAAATATCTGCAATATCAATAAGAACATGACAAAGTAAGTAGTTGCTTTGTATAGTTGATCGGGGCCATATCTACCGACCATAAAGTTTTGAAACTTACTTCCTGTTCTATAAAGAAAATTCTGCATCTTATATTTAAAGTTATTCATTTGTAACCTCCTTAGATAAAGAAACATGGTAACCAATAGCACATGCTACCACCAGAACAGATCGAACATAACAAGTTTAAGATCATATATGAGATACATAATGATCCACCTCTAGCAAATGGTTGAGAATAATTGGTATGGAAACTATGGTAGCTTCTTCTACCATTTTTGATGGCTTCTCTTGTCTGTTGATAAGTTGAGTTACTTGGCTCAAATTGACAAGCTTTTTCAATGTGTTCAAGAGCTGTTACTTTATTACCAGTATAGTAATGAGCAATAGCACTGTAGTAATACCATTGAGCATTTTTAACTTCGATGTTATTAAGTACATTTAAGGCTTGTTGATATTGACCAGCTTGAATGTAGTGATAGGCGATATCTAGATCACTATAGCTCTGGGAAGTTCTTTGTTGACGACCAAAGAAATCACTAAAATCATAGAAGTCATACGGATCGCCATATTGACTATAGCGGCTATAGGAATTTTGTTGATCGTTATATGACTGATATTTAGCTGAGCCATTTTTAATAGCATCATATGCGGCATTGACTTCTTTCATCTTCTCGGCTGCTTGAGGGTTATTAGGATTAAGATCTGGATGATACTTTTTCGCTAATGTCCTATAGGCTTTAGTGATCTGTTCATCAGTAGCATCTCTACTTACTCCTAATACTTCATAAGGATCTCTCATTTTAATTTTCCTTTCTTTTTGGCTAAATGGTATTTTGACCATATGCCAGAATATACGATGTTGTCGATGATCGACTTGTTCTGCTTTAATGTTAATCTCTGATAACTAGTATCAGCATCTTCCATTATCATCATTAAGATATCTTCATAGTTAGTATTTTCTAATCGGACTAATGGATTGTATCTTTGCTTGATGATATCATCTTTTAGATCAATGATAGCATCTATCATATAGATGAACCTGCCTAAGTGATAACCGAAAGAGTAGAGGTCTTCTTTGTGATTTTCACTTTGATCACTTAATAATACTCCCATGATGACTCCAAAGGCGTTACTACCAAGATCGGGATCCAAGATGTTATCTTTTTCAATCTTTGTGATATAAGAAAGTTGATCTTTGATAGTAGAAGTAACATTTGGATACTTCTCTTCAATCTGTTTTAGATAAGGAAGTAATTTTTCACTTTTCTTCTTAGCTTTCTTAGAGTTGTCATCATAGATATCATCAAGATATTTATAATAAGTTAGATAGATGTTCATATCAGCACAATAGTCGTTATACTTGTTAGTGATTATCCTTTGTTTTCTAAGCAAGTGAACAGGACAGGTAGTATGATATTGTTCTATTTGGCTATCATTGACATCACTTAAGATCATGTTAACAAAAGTCAGATCGTAAGTTAATGTTAATCGACCTGTAGTACCATAGTGTTTTGCTAGAGATTGACATAATCCACAATATTGAGCTTTATAGAGGCTTTTTTCCTCTTTTGTCATAATTTCGAGATTGCCAAGTAAGTATCCAAACATTTAGCACTTTCACCTTCCAACTGCTAATATTCTATAATAAATGAAATTGCTAGTCAATAAAAACAATATGTAGCATGATACAGTTTATCTGAACATTTTGTGAACATTGTAAGAAAACCTACTTTTTACAGTAGGTGTTGACCTCTTTTGAGGGATAGTGACCTTTATCTTAAATCATCTGCTCAAAAAACTCTTTTGCGTTAATGATTTTCTCTCATAGAATTGAATGCGATCATCGCTTTAGTTTTTACGGTTTTCTCAAAACTACCATTTGAGATATCTAAAAGAATAGTGGTCGGTTTTCCATTATTAGTGATCATCACTACTAAATTTTGCAAGATACTTTTAGGTCTCACATTTTAAAAATTCATATAGATCATTTTTCTAACATTATTTTATTGCTCATGTAGCACGATCATCAACAAATATGGTACAGACTATATAATTTGTAAGTAAGAGAAGTTTTCCCCTAAAAAAAATCGATGTATTCATCGACTTTTAGAAATATGCATCAAAACCGTTGCCCATACTATCGAAGTAAGATTGATGTAATACGACATCTTTTACTTCTGGCACCTCATCCATGATCCAACCTTTGATACCATCATTTAAGGTAGTATCGATCATTGAACAACCTACACAAGCACCTGTTAAGTTGACTGTTACAACATTGTCTATATATGAGACAAATTCTAAGTCACCACCATCAGCATTTATATATGGACGGATATGTTCAACTATCTTTTTAATCTTTTCTTCTGCTTCCATTAAAATGTACCTCCAAAAATAAAGTAGCACAAATATGATACAACAACTCCTAAGATTATGCCACCAAGAACCTCAAAATATGTGTGACCTAATACTTCTTTCATCTTTTTCTGATAGATTGGATCATCTAGTGGAAGTTTCATATTTGAAAGCTCTTTAAGATCATCAATAAGCTTGTGGACTAGAGAAATATTTTGACCTGCATAATATCGAACATTTGCGGCATCAAAGCAAGTGATACAAGCAAAGCATAGAGCGATATAGAAGGTATTGGAATTAAAACCATCTGTTAAACCAATTGAAATAGCTAGTGCTGTAACAAGGGAAGCATGACTTGATGGCATTCTTCCACTAGCGCCAATTAGTTTCCAATCCCATTGCCTATGTATGGCATAATGACAGAATGGCTTTAAAAATTGAGCTAATAAACAACCTAATAAACTTGCGACAAATACGTATAATTTAGACATAAAATCACCTTAATTATTATATTCTATTAACAACAAAAAAACAATTTTGCTATAATAAGAGAGGAGTTTTATATGTACAAAGTTGGTCAGGTAGTTCAAGGAGTCATCACTGGTATAAAATCTTATGGAGCATTTGTTAAAGTAGATGAGAATACTTCAGGTCTTATCCATATTTCTGAGATAAGCAACTACTTTGTTAATGATGTTCACCGTTATTTTCGTAAAGGAGAAAAAGTAGTTGTCAAGATCATTGATATCGATAAACAAGGACAATTGCGTTTATCTTTAAAAGCGATCCAGGCTGATCGTAAATATGCTATCCCTACAAAGAAAAATATTTATGATCTTACTAATATCGGTTTTGCATCTTTGGAAAAGCAATTACCAATTTGGATAGAAAAAGCTCTAGAGGAGAAATAGGTTATTATGATTACTTTGGATTATTCACGTGCAGATTTACATGAGGACATTTTGTCTTATCAAGAGAAAGTAAATGAATTGCACCAACAACTTTTAAACAAGACTTGTGCTGGTAGTGACTATGTAGGTTGGGTCAATTGGCCAGTAGACTATGATAAAGAAGAGTTAGAGAGAGTTAAAGAAACAGCTAAAGAGATCAGAGAAAATGCTGATGTATTATTAGTATGTGGTATTGGTGGATCTTATTTAGGAGCAAGAAGTGCTATTGAAATGTTAAGCGGTCTTTATCCTGATGATAAATTAGAGATCATTTATACAGGCAATACTGTTTCATCTACTTATTTATATCAGACATTAAAGCATATCGAAGGTAAGAGTGTTTACTTAAATGTTATCTCTAAATCAGGTACAACTACTGAAACTGCTGTTGCTTTCCGTTTATATCAACAATATATTGTTAAGACTTATGGTGAGCAAGAAAGCAAGAAGAGGATCATTGCTACTACTGATAAAGCAAGAGGAACATTAAAGAACTTAGCTGATAAAGAAGGCTATAGAACATTTGTCATCCCTGATGATATCGGTGGAAGATATTCAGTATTTACAGCTGTTGGTTTATTACCAATTGCGGCAGCAGGTTATGATGTAGAAAAAGTATTAGCTGGTAGTAGAAAAGCTATGGAAGACTTTAAGGATGCTTCTTTAAAGACTAATACAGCTTATCAATATGCTGTTATCAGACGTATATTAGAAAAACAAGGAAAGAATGTTGAATTCTTAGTTACTTATGAGCCAAATATGACAATGATCAGTGAATGGTGGAAACAATTATTTGGTGAATCTGAAGGTAAAGAGGGTAAAGGAATCCTTCCGGCTTCTGTTACTTTCACAACAGATCTTCACTCAATGGGTCAGTTCATTCAAGAAGGCACAAAGAATTTCTTTGAGACTACAATGGTAGTTGATGAGCCAATGCATGATCTAACATTCCCTAATGATGAAAAGAACTTAGATAATATGAACTATTTATCTGGTAAGAGCATTGATTGGGTCAATAAGATGGCTTGCCAAGGAACAGTTGCTGCTCACTATGAAGTAGGTAAGAATCCTAATATCTTAGTTCATTTACCAAAGATCGATGAAGAAACTTATGGATATATGATCTATTTCTTCTTCAGAGCTTGTGCTATGAGCGTATTATTGTTAGGCGTAAATCCGTTCAATCAGCCTGGTGTTGAAGTATATAAAAAGAATATGTTCAAATTACTAGGAAAAGAATAAAGATGTATCAAAGTTATTTACATTTAAAGGAAGAAAAAGTCAGATACAATGGAAATATTCTAAGCATCAAGCCACAGAAAACTGTGGCTGTTGCTTTAGCGAGCAATCAATCGGATAAAGCAATATGTACAGTAAGTATTGGCGAAAACGTTAAGATCGGCTCGCTTTTAGGTTATATTAACGATGGTGTATATTTGCCGATATATTCGCCTGTATCGGGTAAGGTTGTTGACTTTAAAGATTATCAATATTGTACTTTGCAAAAAGTGAAACATGTAGTCATTGAAAATGATTTCTTAGATGAAAGCATCAGCTTGTTTGACACAGATTTTGACTATGAAAAGCTGAGCAAGGAAGAGATCATTGAATGTATTAAAAAGAGTGGAATAGTAGGTTTATCAGGGGCTGGTTTTGCTAGTTATGGCAAATATCTTACTGATTGTGATACTTTGATAATCAATGGTTGTGAGTGTGAGAGTTATCTCATCAGTGATAAAGTCAATGTTTTAAACAATTGTAAAGACATGCTAGAAGGAGTATTGATCTTACAAAAGGCCGCTGATTGTAAAGAGGTCTATGTTGCATTAAAAAATAGTGAAAGACAAGAAATTGAACTTGTAGAAAAACTCATTGAAGAAGACTCACGTTATCAACATATTCAACTAGCTTTGATCGATGATTTCTATCCTTGTGGTTGGGAAAAGATCTTGACTAATTGGATCACTGGTCGAGATTTTAAAGTATATACTACTGAATGTGGTGTGATAGTCAATAATATCTCAACTGCTATCGCTATTAAAAAGATCTTTGATAGTGGCCTACCATTGATAGAAAAATATATCACTGTTGGTGGTAATGGTGTTATGGAGCAATGTGTGATCAAGGCTAGGATCGGTACTAGTGTAAGATATATCTTAGATAGTATTGGTTATCAAAAAGAAGATATCACTATTTATTGTGGCGGTACGATGATGGGCTCGATCATGGATGATGAGGATTTCTTTGTGGCTTCGCCATATAATGGTCTTATCGTTATGAAAAAAGATGATCAAGAAAAAGAAGGATGTTTGGAAGATGATGAAACACTAAATGATCATTGTTGTTGTGATATAGATGTTGTATCACTGTATAAAGCTTGTAAAGATAAAGATATAAAAAAAGCAAAAGCCTTAGCAATTGAATCATGTTGCGAATGTGGTATCTGTTCTTATATCTGTAGAAAAGATATTCGTCAAGCTATCAGAGAAGTAAAAATGGAGTTATTAAACGAGAATAAGGAGTTAAAAAATGAGTGAAGAAAATAAAAAGAGTTTCTTTCAGAAATTATCAATTTGGACATTAGTAGTGTGGCTAATAGCTGTAGCTATTGCTTATTTCATCCTACTACCACCGATCAATCCTACAAGTTTATCATTTTGGTTGTTCTTTTTACCGGCGGTGTTTGCTCCTATATTTGTTGTGGTGCAGACTAGATCATTTAAAGGTGGTTTAAAACATGGTAAGGCTTTTTATCCAACTTTGGTTGTAATTGGTATTGTTGTCATCTATTTATTAGGTTGTGTGATCTTTTCGCCAATATTCAATTCTAAAAGTTATACTCAAAGAATACAGATCATTGATTCATCTTTTGAAGAAGATATCAAGGAAGTTGATTTTAACAATCTTCCTCTGTTAGATAAAGCTTCTGCTCAAAAAGTTGGTGATCGTGTGGTTGGACAGGTAGCAGATGTTGTATCACAATTTTCGGTCAGTGATGAATATTCGCTTATCAACTATAATGGTGAGATCGTAAGAGTTACTCCATTAGAACATAATGGTTTTACGAAGTATCTTTCAAATCTATCTGGTACTGCTGGTTACGTGATAGTGGATTGTACTAGTGGTGAAGCAAAACTAGTAAAGACTCAAGAAGGATTAAAGTATTTGCCGAGTGCTTACTTGTTTCATGATCTAAATAGACATGTGCGTTTCCATTATCCTTTTGAAATCTTGGGTGAGACATCATTTGAATTGGATGAGGATGGTAATCCTTATTGGATCATTCAAACTTTACGATATACTTGGGTCAATATGAAACAAGAGGTAAGTGGGGTCATTGCGGTCAATGCGATCGACGGTAGCATGACTAAGTATAAAGTTGGCTCTGTTCCAGAATGGATCGATAATGTTTACGATGCTTCCCTTATCATGGAAGAGATCGATGATTGGGGATTGTATCGTAATGGTTATTTAAATAGTAAGTTTGCTCAAAAAAATGTAGTTCAAACTTCTGATGGTTATACCTATATAACTAATGATAATGATGTTTATCTTTATACAGGTATCACTTCGATCACTAATGATGAAAGTAATATTGGCTTTGTCATGGTCAATCTAAGAGATCATACCGCTAAATTCTATGATGTGGCTGGTGCTGAAGAGTATAGTGCAATGGATTCGGCAATGGGTATGGTACAGGAGAAAGATTATACTTCTACTTTCCCATTACTCATCAATCTAAATGGTAGACCTACTTATCTTTTATCTTTAAAAGATAGTGCAGGACTAGTTAAGATGTATGCTTTTGTAGATGTAGAGAATTATCAGAAAGTATCTGTTAGTGATGCTTCTATTGGAATTGAAGAAGCAGCAAACGTTTATTTAAAAATGTTAGGGGCAACTAGTAAGAGTGATAAAGAGACTTTAGAAAAAGAAATTGTGGTTTCTGAAGTTAAAGATGTTGTCATTGATGGTAATACATATTATTATATTCTTAGTGATGAAAGAGAAAAATATTCTGTTCAAGCAACTGTCAATCTAGCGTTAACTCCTTTTATTGAAGAAAAAGAGACTTATAGGATAAGTTACTATAATAATGGATCGATCAATGTCATTACTGCGATCGAATTTATCGATCTTCCGATAGATAGAACAGTTGAATAAAACAGAAAAGGGAGGGTATTTATGAAAGCTGATCTTTTGATACAGAGGATCGAAGAAAACAGATATGATAACTTATTTAAGGATATCTATGTAGATGAAAGTTTAATTGAAACTCAAAAGCAGAGATATATCAAAGCTATCAATAAGTTCCAAGAGATATTTGGAAATGGGCAAGATGTCTTAGTTTATTCTGTGCCTGGTAGAAGTGAGATCGGTGGTAACCATACTGATCATCAGCATGGCAAAGTATTAGCATGTGCTTTAAACTTAGATATCATTGGTGTTGTTTCACCAACTAGATCAGAATATATCAATATCAATTCTGATGGTAGAAGGATAAGTGGTATCAAAATAAGTGACTTAAGCTTACAAAAAGAGGATGTTCATAGTTCTCGTGGCTTAGTAAAAGGTGTCTTAAAAAAAGTGGATGATGATTTCTACCGCTTAGGTGGTTTTAATGGTTATTTTACTAGTGATGTCTTAGTTGGTTCAGGTATGAGCTCTTCAGCTGCTTTTGAAGTATTGGTTGGTACGATCGCTAGTGGCTTATATAATCGTTTTGAGATCGATCCTGTTACTATTGCTAAGTATAGTCAATATGCTGAGAATGTTTATTTTGGTAAACCTTCTGGTTTGATGGATCAGATGGCTTGTAGCGTTGGTAATCTAATCTCTATTGATTTCGCTAACATTAAAAAACCATTGATCAAAAAAATCGATGTTGATTTCAGTGCTAGTGGTTATAGTTTGTGCATTGTTGATGCTAAAGGATCTCATGCTTCTTTAACAGGTGATTATGCTGCTATCCCTCAAGAATTGAAACTAGTGGCTGAATATTTTGGCAAGGAATATGTCAGTGAGCTTACTTATGAACAAATTATGGAAAATATTGCTGATCTAAGAGTTAAAACAAATGACCGTGCGGTTTTAAGAGCGATCCATGTAATCTTAGAGAACCAAAGAGTAGATAAAGAAGTTGAATATTTACAAAAAGGTGATATTGCTTCTTTCTTACAAGTTGTTAAAGAAAGTGGAGATTCATCATATCGTTTCTTACAAAATGTTTATTCACCAAATGATCCTACAAATCAATCAGTATCAATTGCTTTAATGGCAAGCGAGCAGATCCTAAAAGACAAGGGTGTATGTAGAGTTCATGGTGGCGGTTTCGCTGGTACGATACAAGCCTTTGTTCAGAATGATTTCGTAGATGAATATAAGAGTCAGATTGAAAAGGTTTTTGGCGAGAATACTTGCAAAGTGCTAAAGATCAGAAAATATGGTGGTATTGAGGTCTTTAAGTAGAAAGGAATATTATGACTACTTATTTAGTAGATTATGAAAATGTCAAAAGCGATGGTCTTAATGGCATTGCTGATCTAAAAAAAGAAGATAAAGTTTATATCTTCTATAGTGTTAACGCAGATAAGATCACATTTTCTTTGCACAAAAGAATGAATGAATCACAAGCTACGATCAATTTCCTAAAGGTTGATGTTGGTCACAAGAATGCTTTAGATTTTCAATTGGTAACTTATCTTGGCTATCTCTTAGCTAAAGATGATAAGGAAGAATATATCATCGTTAGTAATGATAATGGTTATAATAGTGCCATCACTTTTTGGAAAAAGAAAAATTATAAAGTAATGCTTGTAACAGATCTTACTAAACAAAATATGGTTCAGAAGCAAAGTGAGCTTTTAGACAATGTTAAAAAATATATTGAAGAAGATGAAGAAGCAAAACTTGTTACAGAATATATTTTGAAATATAAGACTAAACAAGGATTAAATAATGCGATCGTTAAAGTGTATGGTACTACTAAAGGTGGAAAATTATATAAAGCGATCAAACCTTTGATCCAAGATAAAAAAGGAAAATAAATTTACAAAAAAAGTCAACAGTAGTGCGAAAAAAAATATATGAACAAGTTCATATAAATAGGTTCTTTTGATTGACACCAACTTGTTGATAATGCTAAAATCATCGTTGTATAAATGATAAAGATGATAGTGCAACGGATCATCAATAGGATCGGATGATAGACGATCTACGACGAAAGCCGCAGATCGTTTTATATTTATAGGAGGTTTACAGATGTTAGAAAACAGTGCTTGGCAAGATTTCGAAGGTCGTCTTTGGAAAAGAGAATGCAACGTTAGAGACTTTGTCCAAAACAACTACACGCCTTATGATGGAGATGAAAGCTTCTTAGAGACAAGTACAGAGGCTACAGACAAGTTGTGGGGTAAGTTACAACAGCTACAGAAACAAGAAAGAGAAAATGGTGGTGTCTTAGAAGAAGAAACGAAAGTTGTCACAAGTTTGACGGCTTATGGACCAGGCTATATTGATGAATCCTTAAAAGATCTTGAAAAGATAGTTGGTTTACAAACTGATAAACCATTAAAGAGAGCATTTATGCCATATGGTGGTATTAGGACTGCCGAAGAGGCATGTAAGATGTATGGCTATGAAGTTGATAAGGATCTTCATAAAGTCTTTACAGAATATCGTAAGACTCATAACCAAGCAGTATTTGATACTTATACTCCAGAAATGAAAGCTGCTCGTCATAGTCACATCATCACGGGCTTGCCTGATACATATGGAAGAGGAAGGATCGTTGGTGATTATCGTCGTATTGCTTTATATGGCATTGATCAATTAATTGCTTGGAAACAAGAAGATATGGCTAATTGTGGCGATGGCACAATGACTGATGATGTTATTCGTTTAAGAGAAGAGGTCGCTGAGCAGATCAAAGCATTAAAAGGCATGAAAGAAATGGCTAAGATCTATGGCTTTGATATTTCAGTACCTGCTAAAAATGCTAAAGAAGCAGTTCAATGGTTATACTTTGGCTATTTGGCTGCTATTAAGACACAGAATGGTGCAGCTATGTCAGTTGGTAGGATATCTACTTTCTTAGATATCTATATTGATAGAGATTTAAAGAACGGCACTTTATCTGAAAAAGAAGCTCAAGAGTTAATTGACCACTTAGTTATGAAACTTAGAATGGTCAAGTTTGCTCGTATCGAGGCTTATAATGAATTGTTCTCAGGAGATCCAGTATGGGCTACTCTAGAAGTAGGTGGTTCTGGCATTGATGGTAGATCAATGGTAACTAAGAATGATTATCGTTTCTTACATACTCTTGAGAATATGGGACCTTCACCTGAGCCAAATTTAACTGTTCTTTACTCTAGTAGATTACCAGAAAACTTTAAGAAATATGCTGCTGAGATCTCAGTTAAAACATCTTCTATCCAATATGAAAATGATGATGTCATGAAAGTTACTTGGGGTGATGATTATTCAATCTGCTGTTGTGTATCAGCAACTCAAACAGGTAAAGAGATGCAGTTCTTTGGCGCAAGAGCTAATTTAGCTAAAGCTTTATTATTTGCGATCAATGGTGGTATGGATGAAAAGACAGGAATTCAAGTTGCTCCAAATTATGCTCCTATCACTTCTGAATATCTTGATTATGACCAGGTAGTAGCCAAGTATAAAGTGATGCTTGAATGGTTAGCTGGTTTATATGTAAATACATTAAATCTTATCCAATACATGCATGATAAATATTATTACGAAGCAGCTCAGATGGCTCTTATCGATACAGATGTACGTAGAACATTTGCTACTGGTATCGCTGGATTCTCGCATGTTGTAGATTCTTTAAGTGCTATCAAATATACTAAGGTTAAAGTCATCAGAGATGAAAATGGCTATGCTAAAGGCTTTGAAAGAAGTAGTGAAGACTTCCCTAAGTATGGTAATGATGATGATAGAGCTGATGAGATCGCAATTTGGTTATTAAAGACATTCATTGATGATATCAAGAAACATCATACATATCGTGATTCAGAAGCAACTACTTCTATCTTGACTATCACATCTAATGTTGTATATGGTAAGTTTACTGGTGAAATGCCTGATGGAAGAAAAGCTTGGACACCATTTGCTCCTGGTGCTAACCCTTCTTATGGAGCAGAAAAACATGGCTTACTTGCTTCATTAAATTCTTTGACTAAGTTACCATATGAATGGGCATTAGATGGCATATCTAATACTCAAGCAATGAATCCTGAAGCATTAGGACATGATGATAATGAAAGAAGTAATAACTTAGTCAATATCTTAGATGGTTATTTCGATCAAGGTGCCCATCATTTAAATGTAAATGTCTTTGGCAAGGAAAAACTAATCGATGCTATGGAACATCCAGAAAAAGAAGAATATGCTAACTTCACTATAAGAGTTTCTGGTTATGCTGTTAAGTTTATTTCATTAACTAAAGAGCAACAATTGGATGTTATCAATAGAACATTCCATGACAAAATGTAATAGGAAGAAATGATCGGATTATCGATCATTTTTTCTAAAAGAGAAAGGATCATTATGATAAAAGGAAATATCAATAGCATTGAAACATTTGGTGCAGTAGACGGACCTTCAGTTCGCTATGTGATCTTTTTACAAGGTTGCCCTATGCGATGTAAGTATTGTCATAATCCAGAAACTTGGACTAATAGTAGTGAAACCTCTTATCAAGAAACAGCTCAAGAGACTTTTGATAAAGCTTATAGATATAAGAATTATTGGAAAAATGGTGGAGGTATCACTGTCAGCGGTGGAGAAGCTTTATTACAGATAGATTATGTTACAGAATTGTTTACTATCGCTAAAAGTAAGAATGTCAGTACGGTATTAGATAGTTCGGGTTCTCTTTTTAATGATGATGAAAAGTGGCTAGAGAAATTCGATAAGTTGTTAGATGTAACTGATCTTATCTTATTGGATATAAAACATATTGATGATAAGAAACATTTACAACTTACAGGTCATACTAATAAGAATATCCTAGAGTGTGCCAAATATTTAGCACGTAAAGGAAAACATATGTGGATAAGACACGTGCTAGTTCCTACTATTACAGATGACATTAATGATCTAAAAAAATTAAGGGAGTTTATTGATAGTTTAAGAATAATCAATAAAGATGTTATTGAAAGAGTAGAGGTATTACCTTATCATGATCTAGCAAAGACAAAATATGAAAAGTTAAGTATTGTTTACCCATTTAAAGATATAGCTATACCTACTAAAGATGAAATAGAGAAAGCTACAGAAATATTGTGTAAATGATTTATGAAAGCCAATGAAATAATTTGGCTTTTATTTTTTTGTAAACCCTTATAATTTGCTTGAAACAATTTTCAAAGTATGCTATATTGTATCCGAGGTGATATGAATGGATGCTTTAGAAACAGTTAGTAGTATTTTTAAGGCTTTATTACCTGTTGTAGCGGTAGTTGCTTTGATCTTTGTCATCGTTTTGATCATTAAGATCAATAAGACGATCGCGAAATTGGATCAGACTGTTGATAGTCTGAATACGACGATAGGTTCAGCACAGACTACAGTGGCTTCAGTAAATGATACATTAGCTGTAGTGAATACATATGTTAAGGATTTGAACACTACTGTCAAAACTGTTAACAATGTTTCAATGAGCGTGGAAGCAGTTAGGGCTACAGCTGAAAGAATTGTCGTAAAGGCTGTTAATAAGTGGACAAAAGAATACGAACAAATGAAAAAAACGATTTTAGGTGTTTTGGAGGGCTTAGATAAAAAGAACAAAGAAACACAACAGTCCGTTGTAAATGAGATCACGGACGGAAAGGAAGAAAATAATGGAAGAAATGAAGAACAATGAAACTCAACAAAATGAAGAAAAAGTTGAGGCTGAAGAAGTTGAAGAAAACGTAGAATTTGATGAAAATGTTCAAAAAACATTAGAAGGTGTTAAGAGTGCTGTTAATGATGTTAAAGAAGGCGTTAAGGAATCAGTAAATAAGTTAATGGGTCAATTAGATGATATCAATCTTAATAAGGAAACATTGACTAACTATCTTAACGAATTTACCAAAACAGTAAATGGCTTGGCAACTAAGGCGGGTGAAAAGGTCAATGAGATCAAAAATGATCCTAAGACTGTTGAATATGTCAACAAAGCTAAAGACACTTATGGCAAAGTAATGAGCAATGAAAATGTTCAAAAAGTAGTTGGAACAGTTAGTGAGAAAGCTAAGAGTGCTACTGAATATGCTAGTGATAAGTATCAAGAATTTATTCACGATCCTAATGTTAGAAAGACAGTTGTAGGAGCAAAAGAAAAAGTTAGCGAAGCCTTTGGTACAGTCGTTGAAAGTATCAAGAGTGCATTTAAAAAAGAAGAAAAAGAAGAAGAAAAAGAAAAGGAAGAGTAAAGTGAAGTATGAACGCGTTTAATGATGAGAAGAAAAAAGTAACTATATATTCAGTTGCCCACGAAGCAGGTGTGTCACTTGCGACCGTCTCTCGTGTCATTAACGATTCATCATTAGTCAAGGAAGATACTAAGAAAAAAGTGCAAGATGCCATTGTTAAGTTAGGCTATCGCCCTAATGCCGTTGCTCAAGGCTTAGCATTAAAAAAGACGACAACCATCGCTTTGGTAATTCCTGATACTAGTTTCTTATATATTGGTAAGATAATTAACGGATTATTGGATGTTGCAAAGATCTATAAGTATAACATTATGCTACACACATCAAGTAGCAGTATTAATGAAATGGATGAGATCATTGATAATATTGTTAAGTCTCGTGCTGATGGTGTAATTGTATATAATGATTTTTTAACAGAAAAACAACAACAGATGTTGAATAATTTCCAAGTTCCCGTTGTCTTTATCGGTCATAGTTTAAAGACTAATAATTCATGTAATGTCTATGTTAATTACAAGGCAGCTATATGTGAATTAGTCAAGAGTTACTTAGAAAAAGGAATTGATGATATTGTATTGATCGAAGATAAGAAAAATAAGCTTATCATCAATGAGCTGATTTCTGGAATAAATGAAGCATATAGTGAAAAAGGCTTAAGCTTCAATGGATTTATCAATATTCCAGATAGCTTCCATAACTCATATGATTATTTGAATGGCTATTTTGCTAGTCATACTCATAAAGTTGTCATTACTTTAAGAGATTCGCAAGCAATGGCAGTATTAAATACATGTAAAGAGAACAACATTAATATACCAGAAGATACTGATCTAGTATGTATGATGGATTCTCGTTACAATTGGATGGTAAGACCAGCTATCTCTTCATTTGTAACTCCTGCTTATGACTTAGGAGCATTAGCAATGCGTGTTATGACTAAGATGCTATCAGATATAGCGATAACTCAAAGGGAATATCAATTAACTTGCCCATATCGTCCAAAAGACTCTACTAAAAATTAGTTCTTAAGGTGGTGCTACATTACGTTGTGCCACTTTTTTTGATAGTAATATGACAATATAAAAATTTTAAAGATTATCGGGCTATTTCTTGAAAAATTCTCCATGTATTATTTGTATAATTATGTATAATGTAGTTGTTGATAAGGGAGTTAAAAGCTAATGGAACCAGGATAGACATATTAGAAAGAATAAGTCACTCATGTATTTGTTTTTTAACAAATAGTATTTCTTTATATATCGCATAATGTGATTTTATACATTTTTCTAATTAAACAAAGAAAAGGAGGTTTTAATGGATATTATGAATTGGTTGAAAGATAGAAAGATACTTATCCTTTTATTAGCAAGTGCATTGCTGTTAACTGGCTGTATTACAAATAACAGTAATGATGATGGTAACAAAGAAGATTATAATGTTGTAGTTTATGCAGCTACTATAATGAGTGATGCTCAGATCATATGCCACGTTGAAGAGAATACAACAGCTGATGTATTGACTTATAAATTAAGTGATGATCATCAAAGTTGGGTTAGTTCTTTTGGAGCGGTAAATTTAGAATTAAGTGAATTAGATTTTATCTCTATAAAAAATAATTACGCAAAAAATTATATGTTTGATTCTGTAAATTATGAAAATAGTGAAATAGTTGATTCTAGCATTTATAATGCTTTGAAAGTAAGTCATAATATGATGATATATTCTCATGGATTTTCAATTGAGAGCAATGATCCTTTGTATGAAGAATTGGAAATTGATCATCCTAGTATAAACGGCGAGTTTATTTACTTTGACAATTATCAGTTTGCTTATGATAATGAGCAGATAATTGGGTATCAGATTTTATCAGATAATCCAATTGATGATTCATTTCGTCAACAAATCAAGCAGTTAACATTAACTGATTTGTCTTCTTTACCTGATCAAGAACAGTATGGTTATTATCAAATATTTGTGATTACGCTTAATTTTCATCACGGCTCATAGATATTTTGATGCAATTTAGATAGAGTACAATAGTGTAGAATAATTTAAGGATAACTTTAGTCGAACTGAAAAGTTCGACTTTATCATTAGTGATTATCATCTTTGTTACACTTCTTTTATTGACACAAATGGTTGTATCGAAGCATGTCTTTCTGCTAGCTATATAATTTTTGCTTTTGTAAAAATGTAATTGTTCAAAAATATATGCAGATTTTAGAGTAAGCTTATTACATTTCAGATAGTCATAAAAGGATAAAATCATATTTGACATTGTAAAAAAAGTATTATATTTAGTTTATGAAAGGGGTTTCGTAAATGAAGAAGTTATTATCAGAAAAAAGTTTATTACTTGAGAAGATTAAGAGTAAAGAGTTGTTACCTCAAGGATATGGGCAAAATATTGTCTATAACTTGATGAAGAGAGTGTGACTTTTTGCTTTATTATGGCAAGTGATAGTGTATTGGATCTTATCAGAGTATGTAGAAACAAATGTTAATGTTGTTATCTGTTTGTTAAATGCTTTATTAACTTATTTGTTGATAGTATTTGTTTTTGTTGATTCTTTTAACAATAGTAGTAAGAAGATCTATCATTTGAAATGGTTAGATAATTATTATAATAAAGTTAATGAAGATGACAAAAAAGAAGCTGTTATTTTTGATGAGATTGAAAGTGGCACTAGGAAATGTTCCTTTCTGGAGTTTGTTACTTATTTATTAAGAAAATGGTTGTCTGTAGCTTGTGTTTTACTTGTTGTAGGAGCTATTACAATACAATTTGAACATGTTTCAAATATTATTAGAGTATTCGTTATAATAATAGTATGCTTATTGTATATCTATTTACCATCAAGGTTGTTCCATAAGGTGTTTATAGATAACATGCAGGAAAGTTAATTATTATGTTTTAAAGAAAAGCCATTTTGAAAGCAGAAATGGCTTTTTTTAATGTTTGTTGTCATATTGGTATTATTATATGGTAAAATAGAACAAGTACGAGGTGGATTATGAACTTTTTTGAAGAATTAAAATGGCGTGGATTAGTCAAAGATGTAACAGATGCTGAAGGATTACAGGAGAAACTTAACAATGGGTCTATCACTTGTTATTGTGGTTTTGACCCAACTGCTGACTCTTTACATATTGGACATTTACAACAGATATTATTATTAAAGAGATACCAAAAGGCAGGACACAGACCAATCGTTTTGGTTGGTGGAGCTACTGGTATGATCGGTGATCCAAGAATGACTAGTGAAAGAAAACTATTATCTCTTGAAGATGTTAAGCATAATGCTGAATGCATTAAAGAGCAATTAGCTCATTTCGTTTCATTTGAGGGAGACAATGCAGCTATCATGGCTAATAACTATGATTGGATCAGTTCTTTATCGGTAATTGATTTCTTACGTGATTATGGTAAGTGTTTTAATGTTAGTTATATGCTTGCTAAAGATACTGTAGCTTCAAGACTTGAAAAAGGTATTTCTTATACTGAATTTTCATATATGATCTTACAATCAATGGACTTCTTACATTTATATGAGACTTATGGTTGTCAATTACAGATTGGTGGATCAGATCAATGGGGTAACTTAACTTGTGGAGTTGAACTTATTAGGAAGATCAAAGGTGAAGATGCTAAGGTATTTGGCGTTACTTCACCACTTATCACTAAGTCAGATGGTACTAAGTTTGGTAAATCTGAAGGAAAGAATGTTTGGTTAGATGCTTCAAAGAGTAGTGCATATGAATTCTACCAATTCTTTGTTAATATTGCTGATAGTGATATCGTTAATATGTTAAAGAAATTATCTATGAAATCACCAGAAGAGATTGAAGAACTTATCAATAAGTTTGAAACTCAACCTCATTTACGTGAAGCTCAAAAGGCTTTAGCTGAAGAGTTGACTGAGACTGTTCATGGTAAAGAAGGCTTAGAGAGTGCTTTAAAGATCACAGAGGCTTTATTTAAAGGTAATATCAAGGATCTTAATTCACAAGAGATCAATGATGCTTTTAAAGATGCTGAAAAGACTAAATTAGAAGAGAATACAGGTTTGATCGATGCCTTGATCGCTGGTAAAGTTGCTTCAAGTAAGAGAGAAGCAAGAGAGTTTATCAATAATGGTTCAATTTCGATCAATGGGGATAAATGTCAACAATTAGATAAGGTTTTGACAAAAGAAGATACTTTAGATGGTCAAACTATCGTTATCAGAAAGGGTAAGAAGAATTACTTTATATTTAACATTTAAGATCAGGAGGTAACGCCATGAAAAAAACTGTCATTATAATATTGATACTGTTTTTATTAGTGGGTTGTAACAGTAACACCAGAAAACTTGATGAAGAGAAGTATAATACTTATCTAACATATTATCAGTCTATATTAGATTCCGATACTAAAGCTGAATCATCACAATGTTTTGATATCTCTATTGTGGTCAATAAGATGGATGATTCAACATATCGTTACGATGTTATCATTGATGAGCCGAAGGTAGCAATGTATGATATTAAAGCATTGGCAGTCATTGATAATTTGACTGTAGATATCGATACGGAAAATATGATGCCATCAATTGGTATATTGGATGATGATATTTACAATATGATACCTTATCAAGTAAATACAGAAAAAGGCTTCGTTTCGGGATTAGATCTTTCTTTAACTAGTGAATTTTCATCATTAAGGATTTCAGTCTTAGTTGAATGGAAGGATTCATCAGGGTTAAATTATGTTAGAGAATATTTGAGTATCTATGGTGAATATCAAGAAGCTAACCAGGAGTAGTGGATAATGGAAAACGAAAAGAAACAGAAACGTAGACAATCCCTTATAGCTGGTGCTCTGACTGGTAGTGCTGGAATATTCATTACTAAGGCTTTAAGCTTACTGTACGTCATTCCATTTAACTCGATCGCTCAAGATGCTACTGTCTTTTATTCATATGGCTATACGGTATATGATGCTTTACTTCAAGTTTGCTTGAGTGGTTTTCCTTATGCTATTGCTACATTAGTGGCTAAATATATGGCAAAGGATGATAAAGCAACAGTTAATATCGTTAAAAAAGTTTCCAAGAGTATTTTATTAGTATTAGGTTGTGTATGTTGTGTATTTATGATCGCTTTTTCTAATCTTTTAGCAAAGCAGATCATACCAAATGATCTACAATCAACTTCTTATTTATATTATACAAGGGTAGTTTTGATCATTTTAGCTTTTGCTTTGATATTTGTACCTTATCTAAGCTATTATCGTGGCATCTATCAAGGCATGAAAGAGTTGAAGACCTATGCTTTTACTCAAGTATTAGAACAAGTAGTACGTATCGCATTTTTACTTGCTGCTAGTAGCCTATGTGTTTATGCTTTTAATCTAGATAGGATCTGGGCAGCTTATATGGGAGTTGCTTCTACTAGTGTCAGTGCGATCTGTACGATCATATATTTTATCTTTAATGAAAAGAGAAATGCTACAAATGAAGAAGATTGTGGCGTAAGTATCTACACAGATAAGGAAATTTTTAAAGAGTTAGTTAGGGTTGCTATACCATACTTATTGAGCTCTTTAATGTTCTCGAGCAGTGGTATGTTTGTTTTATTGGTATTTTCTTCAGGACTTGAAGCTTATGGAACTGAAGGAAAATTAATAACGATATATCAGGGGATCATAAATTACCAAGCTTCAAAGATCTCTTCCATTCCAATGATCATCATGTCGGGATTCTGTTTAGTCATCATTCCTCATATTACAGAAGCGGTAACTAATCGTGATGATAAGAAAGTCATTCAATTGATCCATAAGACTTTAGAGACAGTTAATTATCTTTCTGTTCCGATCGTTTGCTTTATGATCTTCTTCTCACAAGAGATATACTATATTATGTATGGAGATTACTATCTTGATATTGGAACAAGTTTATTAGCAAAATCCCTGGCTTGCCAATTATTGATGAATATTGCTGGTATTTTAAACTCACTTCTTATTGCGGTACAGTTAAGAAAGAAGTATTTGACTATAGAGGCTATTAGATTGACATATCTATTGATCGTATTAAGGCCATTTTTATCCAAATTTGGAGTTAATGGTTATTTCTACGCTTTAGCTAGTGAATATTTGATAATGGCAGCAGGATCATTGATCCTGATAAATTCTAATTATGACTTATATTTCAAAGGTTTATTTGATAATTTCTCTAAAAGTTGGTTAGGTTGTATACCAATGTTCATCATTGTTGCTTTATTAAGAAATATCACTGAAGTTACTTGTTTAGGCCATTCGAGATTTATCATTTTGATCTTTACAGGAGTGATGTTTGTCTTATGTATAGGCATCTATATCTTTATAACTTATAAGCTGAAGATAGTGGAATCTTTATTTGATGTGGAATCCATCAAAGAAGGTTTCAATAAGATGATCAATAAAGTATTTAGAAAAAAGGATGCTCATTAGATTTTAATGAGCATTTTCATAAAGAGGTATGTATATGGGTTTACGTTTTAGAAAATCAATAAAGATCTGTAAAGGAGTTAAGGTCAACATTAGTAAGAGTGGCTTAAGCTTATCGGTTGGCACTAAAGGAGCTTCTGTAAATTTTAGCGAGAAAGGAACTAGAGTATCAGCAGGTTTACCTGGTACAGGTTTGTCTTATTCTAAGATGATCAATAAAAAAAGTAGTACTTCTTCGCATAAGTCGATATTTGATTCTTTGTTAGAAAAAGATATTGTTTATTCATTGGATATGGATGAAAAAGGTAAGATCATAATATTAGATGAAGAAAATAATGAGATAACTGATGTAGATACGGTTAAAAAGATAAGATCAACTTCTGTATATAAACAGAAAGAAGCACAATTAAAACAAGAAAGAGAATTAGAAATACAACAATATGTTCAGCAAGCAACTCTTGAAGATCAAAAGATGAGTGATATCTATAAACATGCTGCTTATGTTCGTAGTAAGCAAGACTACCTAGACCAATTACAGGGTAATTATAAAGGTAGTAACATTGAAGAAAATACCATTGACCTTCAAGATCCTACTAGTTTATTGGATGATTTCTATAAAACTATTTCTGATAAAAGAGAAAAGTATACTCATCAAGAAGTTGCACAGACTACTGAAAAAAGCCAAGAGCTTAGTGAGGATGATCAAAAATTATTGAAAATAATCAATGGTGATGAAAAAACGATATGTGATAGTTTTGATAAATGGATCAATTCTATTGAGTTACCAGTAGAAGTCAATATTGATTATTCTTGGGATGCTTCAACAAACACTATGTATATTGATACTGATCTTCCAGAGATCGAAGATATACCTAATATGTCAGTTGAAATAAATGCTGATGGTTCAGTTAAAGAAAAAAAGAAAACACAAGAAACTATTAGGAAAGAATATAACAAAGTGATCTTTGGCTTAGCAATTGTCATTATCTCTCATGTTTTTGATTTATCGCCTATGGTAGATAATGTCATCATGTCAGGATATACGCAACGTCGTAATAAGTTAGGCGATCTTGTTAATATTTATGTTTATTCCTTAAAGTTTGAAAGAAGTCAATTTGAACATACTAGAGTAGATTTAAAAGATCCATTAGAATTCTGTCTTAATACTACTAATAGGATCAATATGACTACTTCCTACTTATTAAAAGAAATAACCCCATATTAAAAACGAAGGATTGCTTTTGGGCAATCCTTTAATCAGCTTTATTTTTTGTTTGAATCTTGGAAGATATCTAATGGTGTTACTTTATGCTTATTTCTCTAATAAATCATTAATATTATAGCAATAATGTAGATTAGTCAGAAAAACTAGATACTATCAAAGTAATGAACAAATAGAGCATATAAAATATCTTCAAGAATTAGACTAAGTATTGCTAGTAAGCTAATATCACTATTGATGAAGAAGTATAGAGCACTTGAAATAATGGCTACAGTGGGATTATAAGAATGCTTGATCTTTTGATAGATGAAACAATGCGATATGATCTCTTTATAAGAGAATGTAAAAAGACAAAGATAAATATGCTGACAAGTTTTAAAGGCTCAAATTGTGTATACTCCAATTGGATATTGCCATTTATATAAGTAACAAATATGCAAAAACATTAATGATAAATCCTGATAATAGTCCAAAAACAAAATTTTAACTACGTTTCTTTTTGAAAACGATCAAAATGCTTTAA
Organism: Erysipelotrichaceae bacterium; assembly: GCA_963586925.1. GTDB lineage: Bacteria > Bacillota_I > Bacilli_A > Erysipelotrichales > Erysipelotrichaceae > UBA1783. Next base: position 166,567 of record CAVAAT010000016.1, on the reverse strand, counting down.
GTTATTTACATAATGGTAATGATAAAGAATATTAACAATAGAAGTAAACAAAATATAGTATAAAGCAAATATAGATATATAGGATCAACGGCCTTTTCTAATACAGGTGAAAATACTTTTATGATCAACCTAGCTAAAGCAATGATCGGTATTGATAATGTTATTGAATGTAGTATTTCCTTGATATTTTGTATTTTTAACTAAGTTCATGTCGTTTATTCTTTTATTAACAATCGGTTGAAATTATACTTTGAAAGTTATTCATGGAAATAAAAAGCATAGCTTGATAACTATGCTTTTCAATTTTTGAATTAAACTATTTCTTTCTGTTGTAGTATTCAACAACAAGTAATTCGTTGAAGTCAGGATTTAATTCATTTCTTTCAGGTAATCTAACATATTCACCCTTCATTGTCTTCTTATCGAATGTAACAAATGCAGGAGTGTTAAGTTGAGCTTCTAATGAATCTAAGACAGCAGCATTGTTCTTCATGTTGTCTTTAACTTCAATGATCATACCAGGTTTTACTTGGAATGAAGGGATATCAACTTTCTTACCATTTACTAATACATGTCCATGGTTAACAAGTTGTCTAGCACCTCTTCTTGTTCTTGATAAGCCCATACGGTAACAAACATTATCTAAACGAGATTCTAATAATTGTAAGAATACTGTACCAGTAACTCCTTTAGCGTTTGTAGCTTTGTCAAATAAGTTAGAGAATTGTTTTTCATTTACTCCATAAGTGAAACGGATTTTTTGCTTTTCAGCTAACTGTTGACCATAGTTAGAGTACTTAACTCTCTTTGTAGGACCGTGTTGTCCTGGAACATAAGATCTTTTGCTTAATTCTTTGCCAGTTTCTAATACTGAGAAGTTCAATCTTCTAGACTGTCTCCAAACTGGACCTGTGTAACGTGCCATATTTCTTTCCTCCTAGTTAATAAATACTAACAGGTACGGATCAATTTATCTCGGGTGTTAATCTTTCACTTTAACAGCAAGCTACTTTTCTCTGATCAACGCACACAAAATAACCTCCGCAAGCTGTTGTCGGCTTACGTATAATACCATTTTACTTATCTATATGTCAATGATTTTTATTGGAACCATCTTTGTATTTTTCAATCATTTCTTCTAGACCACTTTTTACTTCAGATAGATATTCACGTAAGCTCTTACGAGCTGAATTTAATGGGAAGAAGAATTTGATCTTTTCCTTGTTATATTCTTTGAAACTGATAAAATCGGCTTTTAGTTTTTCTAAGCGTACTTCGATCTGATTCTCTTCAGCATACTTCTTGATCGTATTGATCAAATGAGAAGAGTAGATGACATCAATGATGAATACACCAAAGAATAAACCAATGAAGAAACTAAATGCTAAGTTGTGAGACAACCAAAATAAACTATCTAAAATATATGGATGGATAAGATAAATGTAGATCGCACCAAGTAATGTCCAAAATAAAGAGAATAATGGACAGATGACTCCTTGGATATTACCCCACATATCTGAGTAATCCCACAATCTTACATGGAAGACTTTTAGACAGAAGATACCTGCGATATATTCGATAAGTGTCATTGTTAAAGTCATTAATACAAACCATAGAATAGTAGATCCTACAGTGGAGAACATACTGTATTGTTCACTAAAATAAGAGAGGATAAATAATCCACATAGACCAAAGCCATATATTGGTAAGTATGGTCCAATACAGAAACCTGGATTTACCCATTTGTGACTTGGATTGGAACTAGAGAACCAATGTCTAAAGAATACTTCAATGACCCAACCAACCATTGAGCCACTAGCAAATAAAAATGCGAAAACTAATAAGATACTCATGAGAACCCTTCTTTCTTCACTATTTTAACATAGGGGGAAATTAGTGGCAATTTGACATTGCTTTTTTGTTGTATAGTGTTTACTTAGAAAAATAAATCTCTTTTGAGAAAGCAAATTCATTAACCAAAAAAATAATTAAATTTAACTCATTCAATAAAGATGATGCATTTCTCATTTGTGTTTAAATGTTAAAAACAAAAAAATATATAATTGTTTATGATTTGAGTATTAAAAGCTTTTTACATCAAGTAATTTATTAAAAATTTTTTGTAAGAATAAAAAACACTTTTTAAACAAATTTATTGGAATTTTCTTTTACATGTGAATCAATTAATACGTAATTGCTAGTTTGATAATGCGATATACATTTTGTGCCTCTTATGTGGTACAATATTAAAAGAGGTGAGGTATGTGTCATTGATGGAGATCTATAACAATTTGAAAACATCGGTGTGGTTTTATATATTACTTTTGATAATCTTGATTATCATTATTTTATTAGTTGTAAGGGGAAGTAAAAAGAAAAAGTTGAACAGTCAGATTGAGATGAGTCAGATCAAGATCAATGAATTAAAGAGTCACCCTTTCGCTGTGGATATCGCAAAGATGGATGCTATTGCTAAGATCAATAGTAATGTGCTTTCTACTGCTGAACAATGCAAGAAAGATTATGATTCTCTTCAAGAAAAACTTAAGAGTTCGATCAATCTATTGCAAGATGCATCAGAAGACTTAGAGACTAGTAACTTTAAAGAATGTCAAACTAATTTAGATGAGATAAATAAAACTTTAGATGAAGCTAGTAAGTTGACTGAAAAGTTAGATGAAGTATTAAGTGGTATATTAAATCAAGCCTCATTACAGAGAAAAAGGATCAATGAATTAAAAGGTGAATTCCATGATATCAAATCAAGAGTCAATGATGATCCTAATTCATTCACTTATAGTTGGGAAGCTTTAGATAAGATCACTAATAGCATTTCTCATCAATTTTCTGATTTTGAAGCGATCATGGAAACTTCTAAATATGATCAAGCAGCAATGCAAGCAGAGCAGATCAGTAAATCTATCGAAAAGTTAAATGAACTTATCCAACAATTACCAGAACTCATTGTCATTGCTCGTAATACTATACCTTCACAATTAAGTGAATTACAGTCAAACTATTTAGTGGCTGTTTCTAATGGTGTTTATTTGAAACATTTGAGCATTCCACAAAATATCGATGACATTAATAACAAGGTCAATGAATCTTTAAAGAAGATCAAACAATGTGATATTGAGTCACAAGGACAGATACTTAGTGATTATCAAGCAAAGATAAATCAATTATCTGTTGGTTTACAAAAAGAGAAAGATGCCCATAACAAATTAGTTGAATTGATGAAAGAAACAGATTCTGATCTCTCGCTCATCAATAGTAATATTGATAAGGTTAAGAATAACGAATCAACAAGTATTGAAAGATATAACCTTTCACAAGTTATGCAAGTATTAAGTAGTGTAACTGATCAATATGATAAGAACATGAGGGTCTATGCTTCTTTAACTGACTCGTTTAATTCTAAATCAATGGAAGCTTCTACTTTAGTTGTTTCTTTTGAAGAATTAAATAAAGATGTATCAACTTTATTAAAAGAGAGTCAAAAGATGACTGAGATGATAACTATCAGTAGAAGAGAAGAGCTAAGAGCAAGAGAACTCATCTCACGCTTTATTGTAGTCTTAAATGAGTCAAAGGCTTCAATCCGTTTATCAAGACTTCCAAATATCTCTAGTAGATATAATGAAGATATCACGACAGCAGAAAGATATATCGATGAACTTAATCAATTGTTACAGAGTGACACGATCGATATCTCTAAATTAAATCAATTACTTACTCAAGCTCAAAAAGTCATTATTAATCTTTATAAGAATGTCAATGCTCTTATTGAAACAACTGCTTCGATTGAGGATTTCATTGTGCTAACTAATAAATATAGAGCTTATTATCCTGAGATAGATAATGCTCTTTATTCTGCTGAATTGGCTTATCGTAATGGTGAATATACCAAGGCATGTAAACTTACTGCTAGTGCATTAGCAAACATCGATCCAAAACTTGCAGATAAGCTAAATAAAGAGATCAATGAGAAGATCCAATTACAGAAAGAAGCGTAAAATGAATAGATATTTTGATTATACCTCTACGACTCCTATGAGTGATGAAATGATCAAACTCTATGGAGATCTATTAAAAAAGTATTATGTAAATGCTGATTCGCTTTATCCTTCTGGACAAAAAGTCAATGCTATTTTGCAGAAAGCAAGAGAAAAGATTGCTGAAGATCTATCTGTTTTGCCAAAAGAGGTCATCTTTACTTCTTGTGGTAGTGAAAGTAACAATACAGCTATCAAAGGTGTTGCCTTAAAAAGAAAAGATAAAGGAAAACATATCATTTCTACTTGTGTTGAGCATTCTAGTGTTCTTAATTCTTTAAAATGGCTACATGATTATCTTGATTATGAGATAACTTATTTGCCAGTTAATAGTGATGGCAAGATAGATGTTGAAGATCTTAAAAAAGCTATGAGACAAGATACGATCTTAGTCAGTATCATGATGGTCAATAATGAATCAGGAGCGATAATGCCGATAGATGAAGTAAAAAAGATCGTTCGAAAATATCCAAATTGTTATCTGCATGTTGATTGTGTTCAAGCGTTAGGAAAGATGAACTTAGATCTTAAAGATATCGATCTAGCAAGTTTTTCGGCTCATAAGATCAATGGCTTAAAGGGTAGTGGGTTATTGATCAAAAAACAACACGTAATGTTAGCTCCTCTTATTTCTGGTGGTCAGCAAGAATACCATTTAAGAGCAGGCACAGAAAATGTTCCAACTGATATCCTATTTGCGAAAGTGTTGGATGCTAGTTTAAAAGGTATTGATGAAAAGATAAATTATGTGCAATCTTTACATGATCATTTGTGGGATGAACTTATTAAAATGGAAGATATTGTTATCAATAGTCCTAAAGATGGTAGTCCATTTATACTAAATTTTTCTTGTTTAAAGATTACCTCTCAAGTCATGATGAATGCTTTAGCACAAAAAGGTTTTGAAGTCAGTGCTATGTCAACATGTGATTCCGAGAATGCTTACAGTCATGTAATTTCTCAAATGTATAAAAAAGATGAAAATAGATTAAAAGGAACGATCAGAGTTTCATTAAGTCAAGCTCATCAGCTAAGTGATGTTGATGATCTAATAAATGCTATCAAGGAGTGTATCAAATTATATGGATAAGTTGCAGTATGAGTTTATATTGATCCGTTTTGGAGAATTGACTACTAAAGGAAAAAATAAAAAGGATTTTATCAGAAAGTTAGCTGAAAATATGAAAAGAGCTCTTTCTGGTTTTGAAGGATTGACTTTTGAAAGAACTAGGGATCATATCTATGTACATTTACATGGTAATGATCCTGATAAGATTGAACCAGTTTTAAAGAAAGTCTTTGGAATTCGTTCATTTTCTAAAGCTATCAAAACAGAAAATGATATTGAAAAGATCTGTGATGCTGCTTTATTGATGATGAAAGATAAGACAGGTACTTTTAAAGTCATCACTAAAAGAGCTAATAAGAAGTTTGAAATTCATTCGGAAGATGTCAATAGGATGGTCGCTTCTAAATTGTTAAAAGCATATGGTCCAGGATTACATGTTGATGTACATAATCCTGATTATCCACTTATTGTAGAGATAAGAGAAAATAACACTTATTTGATGTGCCAGACAATTTTAGGTGCTCAAGGTTATCCAGTCGGCGTAGCAGGAAAAGGTATGCTGATGTTATCTGGTGGTATTGATTCGCCGGTAGCTGGTTATCTAGCAATGAAACGTGGTGTTCATATTGAATGCATCCATTATTGTTCACAACCTTATACTTCAGAGGCAGCTTTGAATAAAGTAAGACAATTAGCTAGAATACTTGCACCATATCAAGGTAATATTGCTTTACATATTGTGCCATTTACGGATATTCAACTTGAGATTTATAAGCATTGTGATGAATCATATGCGATCACGATGATGCGTAGGATGATGTATCGTTTAGCAGAAAGATTAGCCTTAAAACAAGATTGTTTAGCTATCATCAATGGTGAAAGTGTAGGACAGGTCGCTTCTCAAACTTTGAATTCTATGGGAGTCATCAATAAGGTAGTTGAACTACCTGTCATTAGACCAGTAGTTACTTATGATAAGTTAGAGATCATTGATATCTCACGTAATATTGGTACATATGAAACTAGCATTCAACCATTTGAAGATTGTTGTACGATCTTCACACCAAAAAATCCTGTGACTAAACCACAAGCTAGTAAGTGTGAATGGTATGAAAATAAATATGATTTTGAGACATTATTACAACAAGCTTTGGATAATGTGACAACAGAGATCATTGATCCAAATACCGTATTTGAAGATGAGATTTTTTAGGAGGTAATTTATGGCTTTTGAATCATTAAGCAATCGATTAACAGCATCATTTAAACATATTGTTGGTAAAGATAAACTTACTGACAAGAATATGGAGCAAATGCTCAAAGAGATAAGATTAGCATTATTAGAAGCAGATGTTAACTATACAGTAGTTAAGAACTTTATCGCTGATGTCAAGGAAAAGATGTTAGGTATTAAAGTATCAGAGGCTTTAGACCCATCACAAATGGTCTATAAGATCGTTCATGATGAGATCGTAACTTTATTAGGTGAAGGTAATGTTGGCTTAAATTATAAGAGTTCAGGACTTACTGTAGTAATGGTAGTAGGTTTACAAGGTACTGGTAAGACTACTAATAGTGCTAAGATCGCTAAACTGATCAAAGATAAACAAAATAGAAAACCATTACTTGTTGCAGCTGATGTCATAAGACCTGCTGCTATTGAACAATTACAGACTTTAGGAAAACAGATCGATGTTGAAGTATTTACATTAGGTGCTCAAGAAAAAGCCGTTAAAACTGTTGAAGCAGCTGTAAAATATGCTACTAGTAATGGCTATGATACATTGATCATTGATACTGCTGGTCGTTTACATATTGATAATGATCTGATGAATGAATTATCAGTGATCAAGAAAAGAGTTAAACCAGATGAGATCTTGTTAACAGTAGATGCTTTGACTGGTCAAGATATCGTAAATGTAGCTAAAGCTTTCGATGATCTATTAGATATTACAGGACTTATTGTTACAAAATTTGATGGTGATGCCAGAGGTGGTGGAGTCTTATCAGTTAAATCTGTTACAGATGTACCAGTAAAGTTTGTCGGTGTTGGTGAAAAGATCAATGATATTGATGTATTCTATCCTGATCGTATGGCTTCTAGGATCTTAGGCATGGGAGACTTACAGTCTTTAGTAGAAAAGGCAGAGGCAGAATTTGATCAAGAATTAGCTAATAAGTCAATGGAAAATTTGATGAATGGTACTTACTCATTGGAAGATATGTTAGTACAGATGAAACAGATGAAAAAGTTAGGACCATTAAGTGGTATTATGAAGATGTTACCTGGCATGAACCAATATGCAAGTCAGATTGAAGGCATGGATACTGATGGTATGATGAAAAAGCAAGAAGCGATCATTCAATCAATGACACCTTATGAAAGAAAACATCCAGGTGAACTTCGTAGTTCTCATAAGAATAGAATAGCTAAAGGTAGTGGTACTACAGTCAGTGATGTTAATAAACTTATTAATTCATTTGAAAGGACCAAGAAGATGATGGCTTCTATGGGTATAGGAAAATATCGTAATTTCTAAGGCTTGGTTATGAAAAAGAAAAAGTTTTTTCAGATCATATTGGTATTTGTGGGATGTGTAGCAATAGTATTCACAATCTTATTATTGTTGAACAAAAACTACATTGCTTTTTCTTGCCAAGAGAATGATGTGATTGAATTAGAATATGGACAAAAGTTTGATGTGAATGTCATCAAAGCTTATTATAAAGGAACAATCTTTAATCAAAAAGGCAAAGAGATAACTTTAACTTATAAAGGGAAAATAGATGAGAGTACTTTAAGTGATAACAAGATAACTTGCGTTGCTGAATTTAAGAAAACTAAAGGTCAAGTGGAGATCGTCATTAGAGTAGTAGATACAACAGCTCCTACTATTGAACTTGTTGAAGATGCTGAACACTTTACGGATTATGGTGCAGCTTATCAAGAAGAAGGTTATAAGGCGATAGATCTTTATGATGGAGATCTTACAGATCAAGTCACTTTTGAAGAAAAAGATGGAAAAGTCATTTATGAAGTAAGTGATAGCCACGATAACAAACAAACTGTTGAAAGAGAAATAAAATATAAAGATTTGTCGGCACCCACTATTACTTTAAATGGTGGTAGACAAGTCATTAAACAAGGTGAATCTTATAAAGAACCAGGTTATAGTGCTAATGATTATCATGATGGTGATGTTACTGCTAAAGTGTCCATTAAAAATAACGTTGATACTAATAGTCCAGGTATATATACAGTTGATTATTCGTGTAGCGATACAGCAGGTAATACTGCTACAGTATCTCGAAAAGTATATGTTTTATCTAAGGAGAAAAATGGTAAGACTATCTATCTGACATTTGATGATGGTCCTAGTGGCTATACACCAAAGCTATTAGATGTTTTAGATAAATATGATGTTAAAGTTACATTCTTTGTTACTAATCTTTATCCAAGTTGTCAATATCTGATCGGTGAAGAATATAGAAGAGGGCATACTGTGGCTATCCATACATATAGTCATTCTTATAGTTATGTCTATGCTAGTCAAGATAACTATTATGCTGATATGAATAGGATGAATGATGTCATCTATCAGCAGACGGGTACAAGAGTAAAATTATTTAGATTTCCTGGAGGAAGCAGTAATACAGTAAGTGCTTCTTATTGTCAAGGTATCATGACAGCACTTGCAAGTTCAACGCAAGCTAATGGTTATCGTTATTGTGACTGGAATGTTTCAAGTGGTGACGCATTGGGTTATGATATTGGATCAACTGGTGTTTATAACAATGTCACTCGTGGTTGTATTTATAACAATAATTATGTCTTGCAACATGATTCAAAAGAATTTAGTGTTGATGCAGTAGAAGATATCATTTTATGGGGGTTAGTTAATGGTTATAGCTTTAAGCCAATAACAGATGACACAAATGTATATCATCACTATATAGCAAATTAAAAGGTGGTTTAGCCACTTTTTTGATTGGAAATAAATTGAAAATTAATGATTATCAATCTAGATCTTTATCCTTTGAATTGTAAGATTCTTTTACCCATTTTATTTCTGTATGATATTTAAATTTGGAAATTATCTATTTTTTGAAATAATGCTATCTAATAATGAATAGTCGGCGATGTTCAGGAAGTATTCAAAAAACATGATCTTTGATCAATTATCAATGACTCCCATTGCTTTATTAATATGGTTTTGAAAATGATCTTGCGTGATTTTCATACATTTTTGCTTGATATCTTATTAGCAAATAGTTTGACATTATTTTACTTGTTCTTTGTATAGTTCTCATTTTTTATGTAGATATTCAGTGACTTTAAATTAATCATTAAGTAAAACTTTATTTATTTAGACGTTAACTTTTTTGATCTTAATAAAAAGTGATAAATTCAATTTAACTGTTAAGCAAAAATACTTGACAGATGAATTCCGTAAGAGTATATTATTAGAGTAATTAAAGAAGAAGAGGTATATTTATGGTTAAATTACGTTTAAAAAGAATGGGTGCTAAAAAGGCTCCAACATACAGAATCGTAGCTGCTGATTCACGTTCTCCAAGAGATGGAAGAATCATTGAAAATGTTGGATTCTACAATCCTACAACTAATCCAGCTACAGTTACATTAGATGAAGAAAAAGTTATGAAATGGTTAAATGCAGGTGCACAACCTACTGATACTGTTAAGAACATTTTCTCAAAGCAGGGAATCATGAAGAAATTTCATGAAGCTAAGTAGTCATGATTGATTATGTAAAAACTCTTACGGATCTTGTTACTCCAATGGTTGATGAACCAGAGAAGGTTAAGATTCAAACGATGGATAGTCTTAATGAGAACGAAGTTTTACTTTATGTCTATGCCACAAGTAGTGATATTTCAAGACTTATTGGTAGACAAGGTAATATGGCTTCAGCTATCCGTCAGATGATGTCAGTATGTTCAAGTATTGACAGCAAGCGTATCAGTATTAAATTTGAATCATATTAGGATGCTTTTTTCTTGCATCCTTTTTATTAAATAAAGGTGTGGATTATGGAATATATTAAAATAGGAAGCATCATCAATACATTTGGTATTAGAGGTGAATTAAAGATCAAGTCTTATACGGATTTTCCTGAAATGCGTTTTAAAGTAGGTCAGACTATCTATATTTATTATCAAGATAAATATGTACCTGTTGTTGTTAAAAGAATGAGAGAACATAAAGGTTTTATCCTATTAACTTTTGAGGATCTAGAAGACATCAATTTGGTAGAGAAATACAAAAATTGTGATCTTTATATCGATCTGCAACATATTCATTCTCTTAATCAAGGAGAATATTATTTCTTCCAATTAAAAGGTTGTGATGTATATTATAACAATAGTATGATCGGTAAAGTTCAATCAGTGGAAGAGGGTTATCAAACGATACTTCGTATTAAAGTACAAGATAAAGAGATGCTTGTGCCTTATGTTGATAGATTTGTTAAAGGGATTGATGTAGAGCATAAGAGAATAGATGTTGATATCATTGAGGGAATGCTATGAGGATTAAGATATTGACTATTTTTCCTGAAATGTTTTCAGGTTTTTTATCGACTTCAATCATTAAAAGAGCATTGAGTAAAGAACAAATAGAGATAGAAATTGTTGATTTTAGACAATATTCTACTGATAAGTTTAAAAGAGTAGATGATTATCCTTATGGTGGCGGAGCTGGCATGGTGCTAATGTGTCAACCTATTTTGGATTGTCTTAGTGCTGTTAAAAGTGAGAATTCTTATGTGATATTGACTTCTCCAGAAGGAGATAAGTTTGATCAAAATATCGCGAAAGAGTTAGCTAAAAAAGAAGAAATAGTGATCATCTGTGGTCATTACGAAGGCTTTGATGGAAGGATATATGATCATATTGATAGACAGATATCAGTAGGTGATTATATTTTGACTGGTGGAGAATTGCCGGCAATGGTGATAACAGATGCTGTTACTCGTTTACTAAAAGGAGTTATTTCTGATGAATCAACTGTAGAGGAGAGTTTTGAGGATGATCTATTAGAATATCGTCAATATACTCGGCCTGTTGATTATAACGGAGCAAAAGTACCTGAAGTCTTATTGAGTGGTCATCACGAAAATATTCGTAAATTTCGCTTAAAAGAAAGACTACGGGCAACTTATCTGAAAAGAAAAGATCTTCTAGAAAAACATGAGTTTACTAAAGAAGAAGAGAAAATGTTTGATGAGATAAAAGAAGAACTTGACAAGGAGCAAAAATGATTTGGTATTTAGAAATTGAAAAGGATTTTATCCTTTGGCTACAGAACTTATTTGCTGGTAGTTTTTTACAAAAGTTATTATATTGGTTCAATTATGGTATCTCTTTACTTGGAACAGAGGTAGTAGCGATCGTTATCATTGGAATGATCTATTGGGGTATCAATAAAGAAAAGGGAAAAAATATCGGTTTAGCTGTCATCTTTGTTTCAGCTACTAATACAATGATCAAAGATATCTTTAAAAGGTTACGTCCCTACCAATCCGTTGAACAGATCAAACTACTACAAGACGTTGGTGGTTATTCTTTTCCAAGCGGCCATTCTTCTGATGTCTCTAGTCTTACTTACTCGTTAGCTTTAAACTATCCTAAAAAGCTTTTTAAAAGATTAGCTATAGTATTACCAATACTTGTTGCGCTAAGTAGAAACTACTTGGGATGTCATTGGTTGAGTGATGTGATCGTGGGCTTATTATTCGGCTATTTGATCGCTTTTGTTAACGATAAACTGATCAAAAGATATCCTAATAAGCAAAAGCTGATTGGTATTGTTTATTTGATAATATCGGCTATTGGATTACTATACTGTGAAGCTGATGATTATTTTACTTCTTTTGGTATCCTTATAGGCTTTGTTTTGGCTATGTATTATGATGATAAGAAGGTTAATTTCACTAATACTGATAAATGGTATCTAGTTTTAACTAGGACAATAGGTGGATTACTTATTTATTTTATCTTGAGTCCAATCTTGAAGAGCGTATTTGCTTTAGTAGTAACTGATAGTGTATTGATATTAGGATTATTTAGAATGTTACGTTATGCTATTGTTGTATTTGTGATGTTAGCGATCTATCCAATGCTATTTAAGTATGAGGATATCGTGTTGAAAAAGAAAAATAAAATTGTTGAATAGTAACTGTAGATGTGTTATTATAACTAAGCGTGAAAGCCGGATAGTTCCGCTGGTATTTTTGATTATGAACTATTTGTATATTGTTTGTAAAAGGAGAAAGTATGAATTTAAATCTAGTAAAAGAAATTACTAAGGCTCAATTAAAGAATGATATTCCTTATTTTGAACCAGGCTGTACTGTAAAAGTATCAGTAAAAATTCAAGAAGGCGACAAGACTCGTATTCAGGTTTATGAAGGTATCGTTATCGCCATCAATGGTCATGGTATTTCAGAAACATTCACTGTTAGAAAAATGTCAAGTGGTGTTGGTGTAGAAAGAACATTCCCAATCCATTCACCAATCATTGATAAGATTGAAGTTGTTCGTTTCGGTAAAGTTAGAAGAGCTAAATTGTTCTACTTACGCGGACGTTCAGGCAAAGCAAGCCGTATCGAAGAAAAACGTTAGTATGCTTTATAGACCGGGTAAGACCGGTCTTTATTTGTATTGGGAGGGCAAGTCTTATGGAAACAATAAGATTAAAGATAACTGAATTAGTTGCTGCAGCATTTATGTGGATATTGATCTATCTTGATGATATCAAGGATATGATCGTTACGATCGTAACAACAATGATCGTTTGTTTGATCATCACTCGTTTTTTCTTCATGCCAGTTAGAGTTAAAGGTACTAGTATGTATCCAACCTTGTATAATGGCTCAATTGGCTTTTCAAGTATCATCTCTCGTAGGGTAAGTGGTGTCGAACGCTTTGATATTGTCATTATCTATGTAGAAGAAAAAGATGAGAATTTGGTAAAGAGAGTCATTGGAATGCCAGGAGAGACTATTTCATATAATAAGGGAACTTTATATATTGATGGCAATCCTATTGAAGAATATTTTTTAGATGATGAGTATGTTAAACAACAAGTAGATTTATCTTATCATGATTATTTTACTGATGATTTTACTTATACATTAGGAGAAGACGAGTACTACTGTTTAGGGGACAACAGACTAGTTTCATCTGACTCTCGTTTTTATGGACCATTTAGTAGTGAAGATATCGTATCTAAAGATATCTTCATCATCTACCCATTTGGGAAATTTGGTTTAGCTGAATAAGGAGAAATGAGTTTATGGGCTATATGACTTCGATCAAGACTGCCTTGATCGTTTTTCCTTTAATAGCGGTCATAATTACTATTCCTTTTGTTCTAGTTGTTTATCATCGTTATGGATCTATCAGTAAGCTTAGAGTGCTTATCATTTATTCGTTTGTTTTATATTTGATGACTATTTATTTCTTAGTCATTTTGCCTTTGCCAGATGTTGATTATGTAGCAAATCTTACAACTGAAAAAACTCAGTTGATACCATTTCATTTTGTTATAGATTTTATCAAGGAAACACCATTTAAGTTAAGTGATCCAAGTACATATTTATCAGCTTTGAAAGATTCTAGTTTCTATACAGTATTCTTTAATCTAGTGATGACTATTCCTTTTGGTATGTATCTTAGATATTACTATAAGTTTTCTTTAAAGAAAGTTATCAAATATAGCTTCTTACTTTCATTATTTTTTGAATTAACACAATTATCGGGTTTGTACTTCTTCTATCCTAGAGCATATAGATTGTTTGATGTTGATGATCTTATCATGAATACTTTTGGTGGAGTTTGTGGTTATTGGTTGATGGGTTTATTTGCTAAAATATTACCTACTAGAGAAGAAATTGATGAAACTTCTTTGTTGAAAGGTCAGACAGTATCTGGGTTAAGAAGGATAACTTTAGCTTTATTAGATATCTTTATCTGCTCAATGATAACTCTATTAGTACAAGTATTTATTAACTGGAATTATGTCAAGTATGTTGTCATCTTTATATATTATGTCATCATTCCATGTTTTAACAAATATCAAACTTTAGGTGGTAAGTTTTTAAAAGTAAGATTTGCTTTTAAAGATAACAATGTTTTTTCGTTAACGGTCAAAGAAATATGTACGATCATTTATTGGCAGATCCCACTTATGATCATAACTGCATCTAAGTACGTAGTGAATTTATTGAAATTAAAAGAAAATGAGATCACTATAGTATATTTTGCTAGTTTTATGTTCTTGTTACTGTTCTATTTAGTATCAGTAGTTTCTTTATTAAAGAATAGAATTATGATCTATGATGGTGTCTCAAGGGTAAAATTTGAAAGTACGATCACAAAATAAAGCGGTGCTTATTACAAACATTGCTTTTCTTTTTTTGATCATTTAAACTTAATAACAAAATCATAGGCAAAGTCTTGAACATTAATTATTTGAGAGCATTTGATCTTTATGTCTTTGTAGAATACTTCTTCATTGATCTCTATTTTATCATCTGAAAGAGATATGAATAGATCAGTAAGAGTAGAAGTATCATCATCTTCAAGGCCCATTAATTGCATTAGCTCATTTACGGGAGTCCAATCAGATGAAAGCCAAGTATCAAAAGAAAATGCATATATTTCTTCTTCGCTATTTGATAAGTCGCCATACATTGATTTTAGATCAAACTTAAATAGTTCACTATCTTTTGACAGCAAAAGACCATATTGAGGATAACCATTATTAACTTCAATCTCCCTTACTACATCAAATAATTCAGAATACGGATCAATGACATAGGTCCGTCGCTTATATTCCACTAAACTTAATTCGTGGCTGATTCCTGTTGATTGAGTTCGTCCATTACTCTTAATAGTGTAGTAGATAAACGAGAAGTAAGCGGTGTGTTTACCATCATCATAGTAATCAAAAGGGGCATCGAAACATAATTCATTAAATGTTTCTTTAAATCGTATTTGTTGTTGCTCGCTGATGAAGTGATCCATATCTTTTTTGCTTAGTACAAGTTACTGATAATTCATTTGTACAGCTAGTTAATGCGCAAAGGAGAATAGCTGTTAATAATATAGTAAGTATTTTTTTTGGATTTGCCTGATCTGATCAAATTAGATTTCTTCCTTTCTATCAATCTTATATCGTGATTGAAACAGATATTATTTTAGTATTAATAAACTCTTTTCGTTAATTGAATTATTACAAACTTGTCTTATTAATTCCACGATTATATCAAATGGTAAGTATGGTAAAATAATAAATATGATGCTTGAAAATTGGGGTATCGGTAGTGTAAGAAAAGAGGTAAGTATGAAAGATATATATTTATTTATCATCGTTTCGATCATAAGCTTTATGATCGGTCTATTAATGATGTATATGATACAAAAAAGTAAGAATATCTATTTTAAGAAAGAAAATCTTTCTCTTTTACAGAAACTTACTGATGCTGAAAAAAGAAGTTTAGATGTTAGTGAAGCTCTTAACGAAAGCAATATGAAATGTGCTATTAATGAAGAGAGGATAACTAACTTGACTAATGATCTAATTCAATATAAGCAAGAGAATCAGCAATTGTCTTCTTTTAAAGACGATCTTTATAAAAAACTCATGCAAGAAAAGGCATTGTATTCAGCAAGTGAAGAAAGCAATAAATCTTTACGCTTATGGATAGAGTCTGCTAAAAAAGAATTAAGAGATAGCTTTATGGGTGTATCTAAAGATATCATCGATAATAATTCAAAAGTATTTTTAGAAAGTGCTAATGATAAGTTAAATGACTTTGCTTCTAAATTAAAAGATAATCTTAAAGGTAATAATGAGACTGTTAATGATATTGTTAAACCTGTAGATAATGAACTAAAATCATTACAAGATAAAGTTGTTAGTTTATCAGAAAAGATAGAAACAATGGGAAAACAGAATAAAGAGTTGAAAGAAGCTACTTCGCTTTTGAGTAATACTCTAAATAATAATTCTCTTA
Source organism: Erysipelotrichaceae bacterium (assembly GCA_963586925.1). Taxonomy (GTDB): domain Bacteria; phylum Bacillota_I; class Bacilli_A; order Erysipelotrichales; family Erysipelotrichaceae; genus UBA1783. The sequence goes on along the minus strand of CAVAAT010000016.1, from coordinate 150,401 downwards.
GAGGTAAATGGGGTGAAGAACAATTACATCGTATTGTTGAATTAGCTGGCATGGTCGAACATATTGATTATCTTCAACAATCAACAACTGTTCAAGGACAAAGGCCAGATATGACTATCCTTTTAAGTGGGGATAGAAGCATTGCGGTTGATAGTAAAGTACCAATGAATGCTTATCTCTTATATGTTTCAGCAGCTGATGAAAAGCAAAAAGAAAAGTATCTTGCAGAACATGCTAAAGCAGTCAAAAATCATATTGATACCTTATATAAGAAAGCGTATTGGAAAGATTATAAGAGAAGTATTGAACTTGTTGCTATGGTAGTCCCTTATGAATCAGGATTAGCTGCCGCATTTATCGCTGATAGTTCCTTATTTAATTATGCAATGGAAAGAAATGTCTTGTTGTTATCGCCGATGACTTTTTATGGCTTCTTAAAATCTGTTTCTTTAGGTTGGCAAGAGAATGCTTTAAGTAGTAATGCTAAAGAGATCGCTATAGTAAGTAAAGAACTCATTGAACGTTTTAGTAAATACAAGGAGTATATTGAAAATGTTGGTAAATCTTTAAAGAGTGCTCAAGAAAATTATGATAAGGCCTTGTCGTCTTATAATAGTAGGTTATTACCTACATTCAATAAGATCAAAGACCTTAATAGCGGTTCTAACGAATATAAAAATACTTATCTATTAAATGATGAAGATTAGAAAAGAGGTTTATATGGTAGGAAAATATAAAGTAATGACATTATGTGGTTCAACAAGATTTAAAGAAGAATTTATGAAAGTTCAAAAAGAATTGACTTTAAAGGGTTATATCGTTATTTCTGTAGGTTTATTTGGTCATAGTGGTGATAGTGAAGTTTGGGAAAACATGGATGAAGGAACTCTTACAAAGACTAAAGAAATGCTTGATGATATGCATAAAAGAAAGATTGACATGGCCGATGAGATCTATGTCATCAATGTTAATGGTTATATTGGTGAAAGCACTCGTAGTGAGATAAACTATGCTTTAGCTCATGGTAAGAAAGTAAATTATCTAGAAAGCAAGTAGTATGAACTATTACTATAAATATAAGACGCCACAAGAGTTTGATGACATAACTTTGATCAGTGATGGTAAATATCTAACGGGTTTGATCTTTGATAATAGTGAGATCGATAATAGTCCTTTAGCTATATTTGATCAAACTTGTAAATGGTTAGATATTTACTTTAGTGGCAAACAGCCAGAGTTCACTATTGATCTTAAACTTAGTAGTAGAAGTTTTTTTAGGACTGAAGTCTGGGACATGCTAAAAAACATTGATTATGGTAAGACTGTCACTTATGGAGATATGGCAAAAGTTATCGCAATGAGAAGAGCTGTCAAAAAGATGTCTGCTCAAGCAGTGGGAAATGCAGTAGGAGCTAATCCTATCTGTATCATTGTACCGTGCCATAGAGTAATAGGAGTTAATGGTAATTTAACTGGCTATGGTGGTGGTCTTAAAAATAAGATCGCTTTGTTAAAATTAGAAGGTAATGATATTAGCAATTATCATTTGCCAAAGGAGAGAAAAAATGGAAATCGTTTATAACAAACTTATCAGAGATAAAATAGTAGATATCATTGAAAAAGATGGTAAAAAAGCTGTTGTTAGTATACTAGATGATGAGCAATATAAAAAAGAATTGCTTAAGAAGTTATTAGAAGAGGCTAATGAAGTAGCAAGTTCTAGTGAACCTAATGAAATGTTAGAAGAATTAGCTGATGTATTAGAGGTTATTAGATACTTAGCTAAGACTAGTGGCAAAAAGTTAGAAGATGTAATAGGTATTGCTGATGAAAAAAAAGCAAAACGTGGAGGATTTGATGATAAGATCTTTTTAGAAAAAACGATCTTCTAGTACTATTACTGAAAATTAGATGTTCATTTTTATTGATAAGAAATAGAGAGTGATTGTGGATTGGTCTTTAAAATCTACAAGCGTTCCTATTGGTGTTTCAACTTATGAATTGAAAGAGCGATTGACAAAAGAATTGCTAGATAAATTGCCAACAGAGGAAGAAATTAATCTGTATTTGAATATAGAAGAGGATGAAGAGTAGATATGGATATGCAACAAAAAAAAGAGATAAGTGAAGAAAAAAGCAGTAAGAAAGAGTCAGATAGCAGAATTAATATTAACTGGTATCCTGGACATATGGCGAAAGCAAAAAGGGAGATTCAAGAAAAGATCAAGTATGTTGATATGATCATTGAGATAAGAGATGCAAGGATCCCATTAAGTAGTGAAAATCCTCTATTGAAGCAGATCATCAACAACAAGCCTACTTTAATAGTATTAAGTAAAGCTGATAAAGCTGAAAAACAGGAAACAGAAAAGTGGAAATCATACTTTAAGTCGCAAGGTAAAGAGGTATTAGCTTTAAACTTACTTAGTGATAATGTTTCTGCGATTATTTCTAATGCTTGTCAAGATATCATGAAGGAAAAGATCGCTAAATTAAAAGCTAAAGGCTTACTTAATGTAGAGATCAAGGCTATGGTCTTAGGTATACCTAATGTAGGTAAATCAACTTTGATCAATTCGGTAAGTAAAAGAAAGATTGCTAAGATCGCTGATAAACCAGGTGTTACAAGAAATCTGCAATGGATCAAGATATCTAAACAAGTATCTTTGCTAGATACACCAGGAGTCTTATGGCCAAAATTAGAGGATCAAAATAGTGCTTATTTGTTGGCAGTGACAGGAGCTATTAATGATGAGATACTACCAATTGATAGTGTAGTACGTTTTGCTCTTGAATTTTTGATCAAAGAACATCCAGAAAAGTTAGAAAAACGTTATGATATTAAAGTTGATGAAGATGTTAATAAGACTTTAGAAGCGATTGCTATTTCGCGTAAATGTTTCTTAAAAGATAGCGAGATAGATGAAAAAAGATTATATGCTTTGATATTAAAAGATATCAGAGACAATCAATTAGGAGCGATAAGTTGGGAAAGATATGAAGACGGAAAATGAGTATGAGAATAAATATTGGGCTGAAAACAAACTTGTCATTGGTATAGATGAGGCAGGTAGAGGTCCTTTAGCTGGTCCACTTGTAGTAGCTGGGGTAGTTTTTCCTATTGGTTATGATACAGGAGATATCTATGATTCTAAGAAGTTAAGTGCTAAAAAAAGAGATGAATTATATGATCTTATCTTAAAAGATGCCTTGTATTATAATATCCAAATAGTAAATGAAAAAACGATTGATGAATTAAATATCTTACAAGCTACAAGAAGTGCGATGACAAAGATCGCTATTGATGCTAATGTAGATGTTGTTTTGACGGATGCAATGAAATTGTATATTGATAAAGATGTCATTGATATTATCAAAGGTGATCAAAAGTCGGGAAGTATTGCTGCTGGTTCTATCCTAGCAAAAGTAACAAGGGATCGGATCATGGAAGAATTAGATAAAATTTATCCTGAATATGATTTTAAAAAGAATAAGGGTTACCCTACAGCTGATCATTTAGCAGCTCTAAAACAATATGGTCCAACAAAGATCCATAGATTTAGTTATCGACCAGTATTTGAAGCAAGCCAAGATAGTTTATTTTAGGAATAAGCCATTTTTGTTTCTAATTATATATTAGTGGAGGAAACAGAAATGCGAGAAAATATGATCAGATTAGCCATTAAGTATAATGGCGATTATCTCAAGATATTTAATGCCTTGAGAAAAGAAGAAATTGCTAGTGAAGATATTCCATTACAGGATGCTGTAACTATGGAGGATAGAGAATATCCTTTAGGGCTATTTGGACTTAAAAGGCCACCTTTTGTCTTGTTTTATAAGGGAAATAAAGATCTTTTATTTGATGATAAAGTGGCTGTTGTTGGTTCAAGAGATATCAGTCCTTATGGTAAAAAGATGACTGAAAAAGTCGTTAAGATGCTAAGAGATAAATATACGATCGTTTCAGGTCTTGCTAGAGGTGTTGATAGTGTTGCTCACTATAATGCGAAGAGAACTATTGCGGTAGTTGGTAATGGTCTAGATATCTATTATCCTTATCAAAATCAACAATTATATGACCTGTTATTTGAAAAGCAACTTGTGATCAGCGAATATCCATTGGGAGTGAGACCTTTAAAACAACATTTTCCTTTTCGAAATAGGATCATTGCGGCTTTATCAAATGCTGTGATCGTAACCCAAGCAGCTCAAAGAAGTGGGACGATGCATACAGTAAATGAAGCTTTATTGTTAAATAGGGATATTTATTGTGTGCCTTATCGTTATGATGATCCTGATGGAGCGGGATGCAATATGCTCATTCAACAGGGGGCAAATATGATTATTGAGGATAATCTGAATGATTTGTTTGACAAAAAAGCTTGATTTTGCTTATATATATAAATGTTATTAAATGACAATGGGTAAAAGAGGACAACTGATGAAAAAGAAAGAAAGTATTAAGAACTTAGTCATAGTAGAGTCACCTTCAAAAGCTACTACTATTGAAAAATATTTAGGAAAGGATTATGCCGTTACTGCTTCAAAAGGTCATATCTGTGACTTATCTTTAACAGGTAAAGGACATTTGGGTATTGATGTTGATAATGACTTTAAGACTTCCTATACAATCTCCAAGGATAAAAAAGAGACTGTTAAACAATTAAAAGAAATGGTAAAGAATGCTGATAATGTCTTACTAGCAACCGACCCGGATAGAGAGGGAGAAGCTATTGCTTATCATCTAGCTAATAATCTGGGTATTGATCTTAGTCAAAACAATCGTGTAGTATTCCACGAAGTAACAAAACCTGCCGTTACTCAGGCAATACAACAACCAAGACAAGTTGATATGAACTTAGTCAATTCCCAAGAAACTCGAAGGATCTTAGATAGGATCATAGGATTTAAATTGAGTAGCTTACTTTATAGTAAGATCAAATCAAGAAGTGCTGGAAGAGTTCAATCAGTTGCTTTAAAACTTATAGTTGATCGTGAGGAAGAAATTAATAAGTTTGTACCTCAAGAATATTGGACTGTATCTGCTGACTTTAATAAGGATGATATTGATTTTACTAGTGTATTATCCAAGATAGATGGTCAAAAGCCTCAGATAGCTAGTAAAGAAGAAGCAGATAAAGTGGTTGAAGATTGTTTAGATAAACCATTTACTGTAAAAGAGATAGTTAAAGAAGTTAAGCCACGAAAACCAAGAGCGGCTTATACAACTTCTACTTTACAACAAGATGCTGCTAATAAGTTATATTTCACATCCAAGAAGACGATGAGCATTGCTCAAAAGTTATATGAGGGAGTTAATATCGGTTCATCTACTACTGGTCTTATCACCTATATGCGTACCGATTCAACTAGATTATCGGAATTATTCTTACAACAAGGTAAGCAATATATCAAAAATACTTATGGTGATAAGTATGTTGGTTCATATCATTCAAAGACAAGTAAGAATGCTCAAGATGCGCATGAAGCTATAAGAGTCACTGATATCAATAATGAGCCTGATAAGATAAAGAGCTATCTGACTAACGATGAGTATAAATTGTATAAGCTTATCTATATTAGAACATTAGCTGCCATGATGGCTGATGCTTTATATGATAGTGAAACTGTATCGTTAGAGTATCAAAAGTATCTTTATACAGCTAGTGGAAAAAGTAGGATCTTTGATGGTTATTTAAAAGTTTATCCCGAAACGGATGATGATAAAGTATTGCCAGAGTTAAAAGAAAATGAGAGTATTACACCAGTAAAAGTTGAAGGTAAACAACATTTTACTGAACCACCAGCAAGATATAGTGAAGCTAGACTTATCAAAACAATGGAAGAAAATGGTATTGGTCGACCTTCTACTTATGCTACGATCATTGATACGATCATCAAAAGGGAATATGTGTCTTTGACTAAACAGAATGAAAATTCTAAAACAAAAGTTTTCGTTCCTACAGAACAGGGTATTTTAACAACTCATAAATTGGATGAGTTCTTTAAGGATATTATTAATGTTAAATATACAGCTGAAATGGAAAAACAATTGGATGAGATCGCTGAAGGACAACTCGATAAAGTTAAATCTTTAAGAGAATTCTATGATAGCTTTGTTGGTTATCTTGATAATGCTAAAGAGCATATGGAAAAGATCGAACCAGTTAAAATAGGAAGAACTTGTCCTGAATGTGGCCAAGAATTAGTGATCAGAAAAGGTAAATATGGTCAATTCATCGCTTGTAGTAACTATCCAGAATGTAAGTATCATGAAAATATCGATGATCAATCTGATGAAGTAGATCATGGTACTTGTCCTGAATGTGGTAGTAAATTAGTAGAAAAAAGAGGAAGATTTGGCAAGTTTATTGCTTGTAGTAATTATCCTACTTGTCATTATATTGCTAAAAAGGCAAAAGTCGAACCAGTTGATACGGGTAGATTATGTCCAGATTGTGGTAATAAGTTAGTAGAAAGAGTATCACGTTACGGTACAAAGTTTATTGGCTGTAGTAATTATCCAAAGTGTCATTATATTGAGGGTTCGCAAAAGAAGAAAGCTTCGGCTAAAAAGGTGAAGAAAAATGTTAAAGGTTAATGTCATTGGAGCAGGTCTTGCTGGTTGTGAGGCTACTTATCAATTAATAAGAAAAGGGATTGCGGTCGATCTTTATGAAATGCGCCCTGAAAAGTCTACTGGTGCTCATCACACTGGTCTTTTTAGTGAACTTGTTTGTTCTAATTCTTTACGTTCTAATGCTTTAACTAATGCTGTTGGACTATTGAAAGAAGAAATGAGGATACTTGATTCTTTGATCATGAAAGTCGCTGATAAACATGCGATCCCTGCTGGTAGTGCGTTAGCTGTAGATAGGACTAACTTTGCTCAGGAGATCACTGATATTTTAAGAAGTTCACCACTTGTAAATGTCATAGATAAAGAAGTGACTGAGATACCAGAGGGACCAACGATCATTGCCACAGGTCCACTAACATCTGATTCTCTAGCAGCAAGTATTCAAAAGACATTAAAAGCAGATACTTTACATTTCTTTGACGCAGCAGCCCCGATCATAACAAAAGAGTCTGTTAACATGGATATTGCTTATTATAAGAGTAGATATGATGTGGGAGAAGCAGATTATCTTAATTGTCCAATGAATAAAGAACAATTTGATAAGTTTTATACTGAATTGATTAATGCCGAAACAGCTTTATTACATGAAGTTGATAAGAATACTTATTTTGAAGGTTGTATGCCTATAGAGGCAATGGCTAAAAGAGGTCCACAAACTTTGACATTCGGCCCTCTTAAACCGGTAGGACTAGATAAAGATGGTAAGAGATTTTACGCAGTGGTTCAATTAAGGCAAGATAATGCTGTTGATACTTTATATAACTTAGTTGGTTTTCAAACTAATCTTAAATGGGGCGAGCAAAAGAGGGTATTCTCTTTGATACCAGGACTTGAAAATTGTGAGATCGTTAGATATGGAGTCATGCACCGTAATACCTACTTGAAATCACCTTTAGTTTTAAGAGCAACTTACCAATCAAAGATAAGAGATGATCTTTTCTTTGCTGGGCAAATGACAGGTGTAGAAGGTTATGTAGAATCAGCTGGTAGTGGTTTAGTTGCTGGTCATAATATGGCTTTATATCTGCAAGGAAAACAACCTATAACATTAGAAAATACTACTATGTTAGGAGCAATGGCTCATTATATCACTGAGGCAAGCGAAAATTTCCAACCAATGAATGCTAATTTTGGTATATTTAATCTTACTATCCCTACTAAGAAAAATGAGAAGAAACAAGCTTATAGTTTACAATCGCTTCCGATCATTAAAGAATATAGTAAAGAGTGGTAAAAGATGGATGAATATTTACAAAAGTTTATAGATTATATTTATCTTACTAAGAGTTCCTCTTTAAATACTTGTGAAGCTTATCGAAGGGATATTGAAAGATATCTTAAGTATCTAAAACAACAGGATGTTAGTGATCTTGGCAACATTGATAGGATCATCGTATTAGGCTATCTAAATTATTTAAGGACAGATAAGGATATTGCTGAACTTTCCAATCGCTCTATTGCGAGAAATCTAAGTAGTCTTAGATCTTTTTATCGTTATCTAAATGATGCAGGACTTGTTGAGGGTAATCCTTTTATGGCTGTAAAAGTAAGTGGTGGTAAAAAAAGACTGCCTGATTATCTTTTTCAAGATGAGGTAGATCTGTTATTAAGTTGTTTTGATATCAATGATGATTTTGGCTTAAGAGATAGGACAATGTTTGAAGTGATGTATGGCTGTGGTTTGCGTTTGTCTGAAGTAGTCAATCTTAGATTAAATGATATAGATTATAATAATAGGATCTTATATATAACTGGTAAAGGTGATAAACAGAGGATCGTGCCTTTTTATGATCTTATCAACGATCTTTTAAAAAAGTATCTTAAAGAAGTTAGAAGCGTGTATGCTAAAGAAGATAATGATCATGTTTTCATCAATCGAAGGGGAGAACAACTGACTTCTAGAGGAGTGCAATATTTATTAGATAAAGCAGTAACAGAAAATGCCTTACCTTTTAAAGTTCATCCTCATACTTTGCGTCATTCCTTTGCCACACATTTGTTAGATGCCGGTGTAGATATCAGAGCTGTTCAACAATTATTAGGTCATTCTAGTTTGAGTACAACTCAGATCTATACTCATATAACAGTTGGACATTTAAGAGAAAGTTATGATAAAGCTTTTGAAAAAGAAGTTCGTTAATATATAATTATTGAAAAGGTGGTGCAAGAAATGTTTTTCTTTTTAGGATTATGGGCAAGTAAGTTCTATTATCGTTTTTTTGAAAAGAATAAAGATGCAGATAGAATGGGTATTGTAGCGTTAAAGTTTGATGATAAATTTCTTTATCATATCGCTAAACCAAAACTAGTCATCGCTGTTACTGGTACTAATGGTAAAACTACTACTTGTAATTTATTGGCTGAGCTTTTTGAAAAAGAAGGCTATAAAGTTGCTTTTAATATTGATGGTTGTAATATGCGACCTGGTTTAAGCAAAGCCTTGATATTAAAGACTAGCATATTTAATAAAGCTAAAACAGATGTAGCGATATTAGAATTTGATGAACTTAGTACTAAAGAATTATTGGAGGCAACTAAGCCTGATATAGTAGTATGCACTAATCTGTTCATGGATACTATGGGCAGAAATGGTCACATTGATTATGTTTTTAATAAGATCAATGAAGGATTACCAAAAGATAGCAAGCTCATTTTAAATGGGGATGATCTTATCTCTTCTCAATTAGGAAAGTCTAATAATGGTAATAGAGTCTTCTTTAGTATCCCTCAACAAGAAAATGAGGTAAGTAAAGCTATATCTAATAGTTGTGATATCAAAGTCTGCCCTAATTGTTTGAGCAAGTTAGAGTTTGATTTTATCCGTTATCATCATATTGGTAAAGCTCATTGTCCTAATTGCTCTTTTAAAAATGAGAAGGCTGATTATGTCTTAGAAAGATATGATGATAAGAATATGGTAGTTAATGGTGAAAGTTATCCTTTGATCAATGATTCCTTGTTTAATATCTATAATCAATTAGCAGCTATTGCTGTTGCGAAAGAATGTGGATTAAAAAATGTCGCTGAGTCATTTTCTAAGATGCAGATCGTTAAATCAAGATTCTTTAGCGAAAAAATAGGAAATGTTGATGTTGTTTTCCAAATGACTAAAGGTCAAAATCCTGTATCTTTATCAAGAGCTATGGATTATGTCAGTAACTTAAAAGGTAAGAAGAACATCATCATCATCATCGATGATTTATTTGATATCAGATCACAGGAAAGAAGTGAAGTCATTTCTTATATCTACAATACAGATTATGAATGTCTTAATAAAGAAGATATTTCAAGGATCATCATTGGTGGAGTACGTTATGCAGATTATAAAGTTAGATTATTAATGGCTTCAGTGCCAGAAGAGAAGATATTTACTACTGATGATGAAAAAAAGACATTAGATATGTTAGAAGAAGATGTACAAACAATTGCTGTCGTACATGATATATACCAATATCGTAATGCTGATGTTATTTTAGAAAAGATAAAGGAGAGATTTGGCAAATGATCATAGAATATTTATATAGTGATGTTACTTCTCTTTATGGTGATAATTTTAATATCAAATATCTTTCTGATTGTGTTAAAGATTGTGAGGTCATCTATACTAGTTTTAATGAGATACCTTATTTTGTAGATCATGAAGTTGATCTGATATATATGGGTTCAATGATGGAAAGATATCAAAAAAATGTCATTGATCAATTAATGCCATATAAAGAAAAGATCAAAGAATTGATCGAAGAAGGAACATTCTTTTTGATGACTGGTAATGCTTTAGAAATCTTTGGCAGTAAAATTGATGATATTGAGGGATTAAATATCTTTGATAGTAGAGCTAAGAGAGATTATTCTCATCATCATAATTCTTGCTTCTTAGGGAAGTTTGAGTATTTGCAGATAGTAGGATTTAAATCTTGTTTCTCTTATACAACTTATGATAAATATCATTTTATTCAAGTAGAGAAGGGTTTTGGCTTTGTTGATAGTAGAAATGAAGGAATTAAGTATAACAATTTTTATGGTACTTATCTGATCGGACCACTACTTATATTGAATCCTAATTTTACTGAGTATCTTTTAAAGCAAATGAATGTTGAATATGATTTACAATATCAACAAGCTGTTAAAGATGCATATGGTATTAGGCTAAAAGAGTTTGAAAATTATAAAGATTTTAAAGAATTTAAACATTAATACTATTGTATTCAACACATTATGTGGTAGAATATTAGATGGTGTTTTAACACCTATTACACACACTATGAATTCAATATTCCGTGCTTTTTAAAGTTAATATTGTCAGAAATAGTGGAGGAACAACGGAAAGAGAGGAAATTTTAATTATGTCAGTTGTTACAATGCGTAAATTATTAGAGAGTGGTGTTCATTTTGGACATCAAACAAGAAGATGGGATCCAAGACAAAAATCAAACATCTATTGTGCAAAGAATGGTGTCCATATCATCAACTTGGAAAAGACTATCGTAGCTATCGATGAAGCTTATGCAGCATTAAAGGCTATCGCTGAAAGAGGCGGACGTGTATTATTTGTTGGTACAAAGAAGCAATCACAAGCTATCGTTATGGAAGAAGCTTTAAGAAGTGGATCTTTCTATGTTAACCAAAGATGGTTAGGTGGAACATTGACTAACTACCGTACAATCCAAAAGAGAATCAGAAGACTTGTTGAAATCGAACAGATGGAAGAAAAGGGTACTATCACTAACTATCCTAAGAAAGAACAAGCTTTGATCAAAAAAGAAGCTGAGAAGTTAGAAAACTTCTTAGGCGGTATCAAAGAGATGAAGAAGTTACCAGATGCATTATTCATCGTTGATCCAAAAGAAGATTACAACGCTGTATTAGAAGCAAGAAAGTTAAATATCCCAGTATTCGGTATTGCTGATACTAACTGTGATCCATCATTATTAGACTATGCTATTCCAGGAAATGATGATGCTGTTAAAGCTATCAAATTATTAGTTGGTGTTATGAATGATGCTATCGTTGAAGCTAAGGGTGGTATCTTAGAATTTGCATATACTACTGATGAATTACCAGAAGTTACTATGAGTGATGTTATCGTTGTTGTTCAAGAACAAGCTGCTGAAAACGAAAGAAGAAGAAGAGCTAAGAATGAAGAAAGACGTCAACAGAACAATCGTCAAGGTAATCAACATCGTAAATACGAGAGAAGAGAAAGAGTTCAACAAAATACTCAGCCTGCAACTGAAGTTAAAGAAGCAGTAGTTACAGCTGAAGGTGAACAAACTGAAAAAACAAGTGAGGAGTAATTATGGCTAACTTAGTAGAATTAGTAAAAGAACTTAGAGACAAGACTGGTGCTGGAATGCTTGATTGTAAAAAGGCACTTGAAGCTAGCGATTGTGATATGGACAAAGCCGTTGACTGGTTAAGAGAAAAAGGTATTGCTAAGTCACAAGCTAAACAAGGAAGAATTGCTGCTGAAGGTTTAGCTGCAATCGTAATTGATGGCAATAAGGCTGCTTTAGTTGAGGTTAACTCAGAAACAGACTTCACTGCAAGAACTGACAAATTTAAAAATATGGTTAAAGCAGTTGCTAATTCAATCTTAGAATGTCAACCTAAGGATGTTGAAGAAGCATTGACTTTAAAGTGTGAAAATGGAACAGTTAATGAAGAAATCTCTGCAGTATCATTCGCAACTGGCGAAAAGATGACTTTAAGAAGATTCACTGTTGTTGAAAAGAAAGATGATCAATTATTTGGTACTTATCTTCACCATGATGGTAAGACAGCTTGTATCGTTGTATTAAATGGTACTGATGCAGAAGTTGGTAAACCAATCGCAATGCAAGTTGCTTCAATGAAGCCTCAATATGTTGATAGAGACCATATGCCTCAAGAGATCATCGATCATGAGACTGCTATTCAAAAGGAAATCGTTAAGAACGATCCTAAGAATGCTAACAAACCTGAAGCTATCATTGAAAAGATGGTTTCTGGTAAGGTTTCTAAATCATTACAAGATTTATGCTTAGTAGATCAAGCATTCATCTTAGATGGTAACCAAAAGGTTTCTGCTTACTTAGCAAGCAAGAATACTACAGTTGATTCATTCGTACTTTACGTTGTAGGTGAAGGTATCGAAAAGAAGAAAGACAACTGGGTTGAAGAAGTTGCTGCTGCTTTAAAGTAATTTAGAAAACAACAATCAATTAAATGAGGAACGATATCTTATTCGTTAAAACGATGGGATATCGTTTTTTTTGTTGTTAATATGATCAAATAATGATTTGTGTTGATAGCTAAAAATGGCTTTTGATATTATGAAAAATGTATTTTAAAGCATTATTATTTTACAATATTTGTAGGGTAATATAACAATGTTGCAATTTAAATAATGGTTCTGTAATGGTCTGTCATTTAAATATGCAAGTCATATTTATTAGTTGCTTGACTTATTGAAGATAGCTTATTTGAGTCTTCAAAAATTTTCGTCAAATGATCGTTGAAAACAGATAAGTAATGAGAAGAGATTATACTATTTTTATTCTAGTCACTTGTATTTTGTCTCACTTATTGGCAGTAAGATTAATGAGCAAAATGCACAAGAATATATGAGTGGTGCTATTGTATAGAAGTAGGTATTGTAGATAAAGATTTATCTAGATTAGAAATCATTTCAAGTGAATTTTCTTTAAAGCTATTTAATATTATCAAGGATAATTATCAGATTGATAAAAGATTTTGCCAACAATAATGTGATGTTGTGATTTTAGTGATGTCTATCATTGAAAATGAATATGAAAATGATAATGAATATTTGTCTTTAAAATCTAAGATCCATGCTTATCTAAAATATTTGCAAGATATTGTATTCTTTAGTTTTTTCACTGTCTAAGTAGAACAATTCGATATTATTATCTTTGATGATCTTGTTCAATATAGGAACTATTTTTTACAGTATTGACAGGTTATTCTTCCAGTATATAGAAAAAAACAATTTCCATTTTCAATTTTGTCATTAACTTCTTCTGCAGATATTTTTGTGAAGCTTAATTCAGTATGTCTATATGCAAGTATTTCCATCTCCAATTGTGAATCTACTTCAATTGAATCTAATTCGTTTTTTATTTCATTGTTTTTAACCATTAAATATTTCCAAATAATTATATTTGTTTCTACTAAAATGATCATGGTCATCATTACGATCGAGATCTTTTGTTTATGTTTTTTTCATAATATTGCCTCCAATCTGTTTGCTTTTTTGACATTAACCCATTTTAACAATAAGATAAAAATGTAAAAGAACTAATTTTATAATATGGATACAGTTTTATGAAAAAGAAAATTTTTGTTCTACTGATCGTTCAGCTTTTGATCTTTATGTTTTCTCTTGTTAATGCCAGTTCAGTTGAACTACCGAGTATTTATTGCCTATATGACAACTTTGAAGAATTGTATCAGGCATATATGCAGGATATCGAAGATGGAGATACTGTTCAGCATGCATATTTACATGAGATTGGAAGAACAAGCCTTCAAGCAGAAATTGAAATGTCACAAACCAATACCCCTTTGCCTGCTTATGATGCTGTAGAGCAATATTGGCAAAAGGAGGATCTTCCACAATATTTTAGCTACAGTTATTTTGAAACTGAATGGAACCTAGAAACATGAAAAACAAGTATTAATTCTATTACGTGTAAAGGTGAGAATGTTTATGAATGTAATTATTGCTCTAGTTATGGGAGTATTGTCATGGGTGATATTAATGTATTGTATTATCAGACATGATCATCTTGATGAGCTTAAAGTAACAAAACTCCAAGTTGTAAGTTGGATGTTATGTTCGATTGCTCTTTATTGTCCTTATGTTACATTAAAACAAGAACTTGCTGTAGAAGATATAGCTGCTTTAATGGATACTATTAGAGCATATCATTTTTCTACATCAGTTCTTTTGTGTGTAACTTTAATATTAAGTTTTACTATATTCTTTTTGAATAGAAAAAAGAAAATGATCGAAAAGTAACTTGTCAAAAACTTGAAGTAATTTAATTATTGTAAATATGTTTCTTTATTGGTGATATTATTTTCATATTATGGGATAGGAAACAATAAAAACATTGAGATATTAAAACAGTGATCAATTAGATACTGATATTTATTATTGATTGTTGTTTTTTTCTGAGATGGGAAAAGTTTTAAAAAAGTATCAATTGTAGGTAAAATGATTGCAATCCTCTTAATAATAGTGTATCTTAACTATAGAAAGTATTCCACACAAAAATTATAAACCTAATTATATTGGTTAGAGGAATACTATCTAAAACATTAGATGTAATACAAAAAGGATAACAGCATAGTTATTCTAATGATTTTGATTTATATAGATTTTGATCCTAAGAGGGTCCCAAGTTAAAGCCTATGAACATCCTTTAACCATTTTTTGGTTGGTTTATAGAGCTAATATGATATTACCTACTTTATACAGTAACCCCATATTTTATTGGAGTTTATTGTTGGTGGTTGTAATAGGTATAAGACTAGAAATAGTCATAAATAATCAAGGAAAAATAGAAAGGATCAAGGACATGATTAGTAGATCATTAACATTATGTATTGTATTTCTTTATCTACAACGACAAAAAAAGACTAATGCTAATTATGTGATCATGGTAATTTAAAATGATGTGATTAAGAGAAGAGAACAAATAGATGGGTGTCTTTATAGGAATTGAACTAGTTTACTCTACTTTCTATTATATAAATAAGCCCCCGAAAATATTTATACATGTGTAATGTGTTTGTTTACTTGTTTACAATGCAAACAATAAACTGTGTTCAAGTTAAGTGGTCTAATAGCCAAGACTACTTGTGAAGAAGATATTCATCATATTTGCTCCTTATATATGAGTTATCGAAAGATGACTCAAAAGAGCCGTCATAAGATAATGTGTGGCGGCTTCTTAAAAAATAGAAGCAGGAGGCTATTGTTATGGGAGAAGTTAATGTGATCTCTTTAATTGCTGATAAGAAGCATTATGATAATTGCTTATGGCACAAAGGATTAGTAGCTTTTATCAATGTGGATAATTTTAGATCGATAAAAAAGCATGTTCTAATTGTTAGTGGAACTGTTGATTGTTGTTTGAAAGCTAAAAGAAACTTTACAGATAGTTTATCTCGTGTATGGCGAAAAGATGATCTTATCGCTATTGTAAGCGAAAATGATGATTTCTATTATAAGATGAGTGATCATATCAAAGATGATAAGCACTTAAGGGAGATAATTTCAGGTATAGATAGGGATTATCGATTGATCATCAATAGTAAAAATTGGATCGAATATCATATTGAACAAAAAGATGTGATAACTGAAGCACACATTTTAAATTTTGATTATATCTCAGAAGCGATCGACCATTGCCTATCTATCATTAGGACTTCTCCAACTTTTAATAGTAAGAAGATAATGGATAGGGCAAAGATGAATATCAAAATTGCTTTCTATTATCTTATCAACAATTTGAAAAAAAGTTTTGAGAAAGATTTCATTGATGCTAGAGAATTTAAACATGATTATGAATTATTGATCGATCAAGATTTGTTAGCCTATAAACTTTATGAACTTGCGATAACAAATCGCTATTATCAACAGAGTTATTCAATATTATATGAATATGATAAACCGTTTTTAAATGATATCTCTTTACTTGGCAAGGATACATTGCTCGAATATTGCAATAAACGTATTTTATTAGAACAAACTCGGATCAATGAACTCATATCATTGGCTAAAAAGCAAGCAGAAGAGTATTCCATCAAGCTTTGAAAAGCCACGTAAAAGTTTCAAGATTGTATCAAATTCATACTATTTTGTAGAAATAAAACAATGCGTCTGTAATCATTTGTTTAGAATTATTCTAATTTTATAGAGGTTATGCAAACGAGTAATTATAGTAATGAGATCTTAGATGTCATCTTAACATCAAAAGATCATCCGACAGCTCAACAGATTTATTTGTCTGTGAAAGAGAGTGATTCATCTATCTCTCAAGCTTCTGTCTACAACAATATATTGTTCTGGTAAAACAAAAGAAGATTGTTAAAACAGTGAGAATAGTAAAGTTGAACGATATGTCAATAAAACTAGACTTGATCACTTGTTCTGTGATAAATGGGGCTTGATTGTTGATATTAACTATGTCGACTTGATTAGTAGCCTAGAGAAACTTATAGGTCAAAAGATCACTTCTTGTGACTTACAAGTTCATTACATCTGTTCAGATTGTCAAAAGAAAAAAGTTAAATTTAGTGAAGGAGGGCAAAAATATATGTCACTAATAAATAAAGAAATTAAAGATTTTAAAGTACAAGCATACCATGAGGGTAAATTTAAGACAGTAACAAAAGCTGATATCTTGGGTAAATGGAGTGTTTTCTTCTTTTATCCTGCTGATTTTACTTTTGTTTGTCCGACAGAGTTGGAAGACTTGCAAAATAAATATGAAGATTTCCAAAAAGCAGATTGTGAAATCTATTCAGTTTCTACTGATAGTCATTTCACTCATAAAGCTTGGCATGATCATTCAGAAAGGATCAGTAAGTTGACTTATCCGATGTTAGCAGATCCAACACATGCCTTAAGTAAAGATTTTGAAGTGCTTATTGAGGAAGATGGTATGGCAGAAAGAGGAAGCTTTATTGTAAGTCCAGAGGGTAAGATCGTTGTTTACGAGGTAAATGCTGGAAACATTGGTAGAAATGCCGATGAATTATTAAGAAGACTTCAAGCAAGCCAGTTTGTCGCAACTCATGGTGATGAAGTGTGTCCAGCTAAATGGCAGCCAGGAGAAGAGACTTTAAAACCAAGTCTTGATCTAGTGGGTATGCTGTAATGGAACATAATAAGATTTATGATGCTCTGATCATCGGTGGAGGACCGGCTGGCTTAACAGCAGCTCTCTATCTTGCAAGAGCAAAATATCGAGTTTTAGTCATTGAAAAAGAAACATTTGGTGGTCAGATCACTATTACAGAAGAGATAGTCAATTATCCAGGGGTTAATAAAACAAGCGGTAAAAGATTGACTGAGACCATGAGAAAGCAGGCTTTAGATTTTGGAGCAGAATTCTTACTTGCTGAAGCGCTTTTTGTGGATGTTACTGGTGATTTTAAGACAGTTAAAACCGATAAGGGTGAGTACTATGGTTATGCTTTACTATTTGCTACTGGAGCTAGTCCTCGTAAGATTGGATTTCCTGGAGAAGAGAAGTTTAAGGGCAGAGGTGTAGCTTATTGTGCTACTTGCGATGGTGAGTTCTTTACTGATAAAGATATCTATGTAGTTGGCGGTGGCTTTTCAGCAGCTGAAGAAAGTATCTTTTTGACTAGATATGGTAAACATGTCACGGTTCTAGTTAGAAGTGAAGATTTCAGTTGTGCAAAAAGTGTTGCTGATAAGACTAAGTCACATCCTAAGATCACAGTTTTGACCAATACTGAAGTAGTAGAAGTTTCTGGCAAAGATAGGATAAATAGACTTGTTTACCGCAATAATAAGACAGATGTAGAAACTGTTTATGAAAATGAAGATGGTTTTGGTTTATTTATTTTTGTTGGTTATCAACCAGAAATATCACTAGTTAAGGGCAAAGTTTCTTTAAATAGACAAGGTTATATCATGACTGATCGATCACAGAAAACGGATGTTGATGGAATCTATGCTGCAGGAGATGTTTGCGTGAAAAATCTAAGACAGGTAGTTACTGCTGTAGCAGATGGCGCAACCGCAGCTACAGATATTGAAAGATATGCTTCATTGATGCATAAAAAAACTGGAATCGTTCCTACTAGACCATTAGTTGAAGAGATTAGTGATCCTGCTAATATTAATGAAGGCTTATTTACTAGTGAAATGGTAAGTCAGCTAAATAGTGTTTTTGCTAAGATGGAGCACAAATTAGTATTAGAATTACACTTAGATGAAAGCGAAGTATCTAAACAACTTAGAAACTATATGGAAGAATTAACAAAGCTGACCAATAAACTATCTGTTGAATTAGCTAGTGAATTAGTTAGTGACTTACCTGTAGTTAGAATTTTAAGAGAGGATAAGAGTTATACTGGTCTTGCTTTCCATGGAGTACCAAGTGGTCATGAGTTTACATCATTTATTTTAGGATTATACAATGTCTCTAGTAGTGGGCAAGCTATCAGTGAGGAATTATTAGAGAAAATCAAAAAGATTGATAAGAAGATCGATATGAAAGTTTTAGTCTCATTAACTTGCACCAACTGTCCTGAACTAGTGATCGCTACTCAAAAGATTGCTAGTATAAGTGATAATATCACTAGTGAAGTTTATGATCTAAAGTATTATAACAATTTACAAGAAAAGTATAATGTAATGAGTGTGCCTTGTCTCATCATTAATGATGATAAAGTGATTTTTGGCAAGAAAAACATTTCCCAATTATTAGAGCTTTTCGATTAAGCACTATTAGAGGACCAGATTGGTCCTTTAATAGTTATTACAAGAATGATTGGGCAGCAAAGTTATTTTTTTGGAAAAGAAAGTTAGATTAAGTATATGAAGAGTGTGAAGATTAAAGATATTTTGGTTGCCGTTGCTCTTGATGGCACATTGTTAAAAGACGATAAAAGTATAGATAAGGAAACTATTGAAACCATTCATCAATATCAAAAGAAAGGCTTAAGGTTTACTTTTGTTACTTCTAGACCACTTGAAGCAGTAAAAAAATATATTGAGATGTTGTCAATTAATATACCAGTAGTTGTTTCTTATGGTGCTATGCTGGCAACAAAA
Source organism: Erysipelotrichaceae bacterium (assembly GCA_963586925.1). GTDB lineage: Bacteria > Bacillota_I > Bacilli_A > Erysipelotrichales > Erysipelotrichaceae > UBA1783. The sequence goes on along the minus strand of CAVAAT010000016.1, from coordinate 130,938 downwards.
GAAAGGGTGGTATATTGTGATCACATCGATAACAAACTTAAAAATGAAGTTTTAAAGAAGTTTGATATCAATGATGTTTTCTTTCATTGTAAAGAAGGACTAGTGGTTACAAGTAAAAATCGAAGACACATCCGCTATAAAGAAGAATGTGGTATTTTTTATAATCCATTAGATACGCATATGGCTGACTTAGCAAGTATGAAATGCTGTCAAATTTCAATCTTGAACAATGAACATATTGATAATTTATGGAAAGTTAGAGAGCTAAACAGAAGGTATTCGTTTAAGTATATGACTACTAGTGATGATGTCATAGAATTATTTAATGAAGGAAATGATAAAGGTACTGGAGTGGATAGACTTGCTAAGTTGTTAGGTATTAGACCAGAAAATGTCATAGTTTTTGGTGTGGATCAAAATGATCTTCCTATGTTTGAAAGATTTGAAAATAGCGTTGCTATGGGTAATGCTGATGATTATATTAAAACAAGAGCAAAATATGTTACTTTTTCTAATGAAGAAAATGGGATCGTAAAGGCACTAGAGATATTGTTAAAATTGGTCATTGCAAATGATCTATAGGTTTTTATTAATAATGATTGATAAAGGAGAAGTAAATGATCATGATAAGTTTAATGATTACTATATAGAGGATTACAATGATCTTTGTGAGTATTCATAAGAGATATTGCTTGTTAAAGTAAATAATAATGAAACTATAGGTAATAGTATTTATGCTTACTGCACTATTGTAAAGATCTTTAAAAGCACTTCATTTTTAAATGTATAGCAACAGATAAAGATCATTCAACTTCTTATAGTTAGATGAAGTCGTTGGAGTAAGATTATATTCACCTTTTATAGACATGAAGAAAGATATAGAGTATATCGTGTTTCTAAATAAAGTTGAGGGATACAGTGATCTATATAGATAATCATCAGTTTTATACAGCATTGTTCCTTTTAAGAAAGAGTTGTCTATATTATTTGTTGACATAAAGGAAGATGGTTATAAAATAGCTGTCTCTGATGAGTTTGACTATATAGTTAAGACGATTGATACTTATAAAATCGAAAGCTTAAATGATAAAGAAAAAAAGCTATTATGCTTGTTGACAATTATTGGCAGAGATATCAAGAGATATGGCAAGCAACATAAAACAATTTGATAAGTAAATTTAACCAAAATGATGAGGAGGCATATAATGAGAAAAGTTTTTATCATAACTGGCGCAACAGGATTTCTTGGCAGTCACATCGTTAAGCTACTTTCTAAAGATAAGAATAATATAGTAAGAGCATTAGTGATGAGAAATGATAGATTTGAATCTATTTTAGATAAGTATGATTGTGAAAAGTTTTACGGTGATGTAAGAGATAAAACTTCATTAGAAAAATTATTTAATGTAGATGAAGATGAACAACTATGTGTCATACATTGTGCCGCTATTGTCTATATTGGTTCTAAGTATGATCAAAAGGTTTTTGATGTAAATGTTACTGGAACAAAGAATATTGCTGAATTAGCTTTAAAATACAAGGCTAAGATGGTATATGTTAGTAGTGTTCATGCTTTAACAGAAAAGAAAGATAATGAGATCATAAGAGAAACCACTAGATTTGAACCAGATAAGGTTGTGGGTATTTATGCTAGAAGTAAGGCAATAGCTGGTAATATCATCTTAGATATGGTGGCTGAAGAAAACTTAGACTGTTGCATAGTTCATCCATCTGGCATCATTGGACCTAGTGATCCAGGCAATAGTCATATGACACAATTAATGATCGACTACTACCAAGGGAAGTTAATGGTCGCTGTAAAAGGGGGCTATGATTTTGTTGATGTCAGAGATGTTGTTCAAGGGATAATAGAAGCTTGTTATAAAGGTAAAAGTGGAGAGTGTTATATCTTATCTAATAGGTATATAACAGTTAAAGAGTTATTAGATCTGATAAGTGAAGTTAGTGGTAAGGAAAAGATAAAGATATATTTGCCAATCTTTGTCGCTAAGATTGCTGCACCATTTGTAGAATTCTATTGCAAATTAAGAAAGCAAAGACCTTTATATACGAAATATTCCATCTATACACTTGGTTCAAATGCTAATTTTTGTAATACGAAAGCACGAAATGAATTAGGATTTAAAACAAGAGAGTTAAAAGAGACGATCAAGGATACTATTGATCAATTGAGAGCTGATGATCGATTATAGCGTTGATGTCATCTATTATTTGTTTTGGGCAAATAAATGGATAACTAATCCTTATTAGTATAAAATATCATTAAGCAAGACAAAGACAATGAAATGTAACGCTATATAAAGATCACTGATCTTAATAACCGTGCAAAATCTTAAATGATTAAAGTAGTCCTAAGAAATAAATGATGTGGAAGTTAGTAATGAAGCTGATCGTTATGACTGTCACAACGATAAACATCACCAATTTAGTTGTCTAAATTGTAGAAAGTAGTGTGCTGTTGAAGTAAAGTTATTGATCTATCTGGAAAAAATCGAGTAAGAGTAGATGATTCAAACTATGATCTGGTGTTTAAAGTAATATTTCGCAAGTGTCTTTCTAAATAAACAAAGCTGGCTTAAACGGTCTTGACCGTAACATAAAATGAAAGGAGATTGATTATGAGAAGCATTACAAAATTAGACTTACAATATGCTCATCGCTTTTATGGATTTAAAGGTGAAGCACAATACCTACATGGTCATACTGGTGTTCTTACTATTGAAGTAGAAGGAGTGATCAATGAAGGTGTCAACATGGTATTTCCGTGTAATGAGATCAAAAAAATAGCTTGGAACATCTTACAAAACTTCGACCATGCTTTGATCTTGCGTGAGGATGATCCATTATTACCAGCAATTTTAGAAGTTTATGAAAAACAAGGTATTAAAGATGGCCATCCTGCTAACACGATGAAAGGAGAAGCATTCCAAACAGAGCTTGCTACAGCTTATCCTGATTGTCGTTTAGTGGTGACAAAAGAAACAATGACAACAGAAGGTATGATAAAAGTGTTCTATGATCTATTAAAAGATAAGCTTAATATCGTTAAGTTGACATTTACTAGTGGAGTTAATGCTGCTAGTGCCGAATTCCCATCGCATTTGGAAGTTGAAACCTGTCCATTATGTGGCGTTGCTTTAGATGAAAACGGAATTTGTCCGAAATGTCACTATCAAAAAACAAAAGAGTAAAAGAAAGGAGTAATTAATTATGCCAAGTTTTCCAAATCCATTTCAAGGAAATGTTGAACGAAAAATGACTAATGAGGAATTAATGAATGCCTTACGTATTGATATTGCAGGAGAGTTAGAAGCAATCTTCCTATATGATGCTCATGTACAGGCTACTGATGATCCATTAGCCAAAGCAGTATTAGCTGATATAAGAGATGAAGAAAAAGCTCATGTAGGAGAATTAATGACTCTTATGCGTCATCTTGATGCTAGAGAAGCAGAATTATTCTTTGAAGGAGAAACTGAAGTTAAAGAGATGTTAGAAAAGTTAGACTTAAAAATATCTGCTTTAACTGTAGGAGACCTTTCAAAGTAGAAAGGAAATAGTTATGGAATATTTATCAAGAACATCTTCACCAATAACTAATGAACTTTGGACTAAAATTGATGAAAAAGTAGTAGAAATAGCTAAACAACAACTAATTGCCCGTCGTTTTATCAATCTACATGGTCCTCTTGGATCTAAGATAATGTGTGTCAATGTAGATAGTAGTGATAAGAAAGAAGTATTTAAAGATGGTTTTGTTTTTACAGAGGGAAGAAAGATTCAAAAATTAACACATATATATCAAGATTTTAGTTTATTGTGGCAAGATTTAGAATCTGGTTTAGATCTGTCACAGGTTAGCTATGCTGCAAGTAGAATGGCTAGCCTTGAAGACGATCTTATCTTCTTTGGCAATCAACAACTTAATGTCGAAGGATTATTCACTATAAAGGAAGCTTATAAGATCAAAAAAGGAGATTGGTTTACTGGAGAAGAGGCATATCAAGATGTAGCTAAAGCTGTTGGCTATTTAAGAAGTAATAATATGATTGGTCGTTATTATCTTGTGTTAAGTCCTGAATTATATTTACAACTTCAAAGGTTACAACCATCTGTAGGTTTATTGGAAATCGATCGTATCGCTAAACTAGTTGATGGAATCTATTCAGTAGGAGAATATGGGAAGGGCAAAGTAGCTCTTATCTGTAGTCAACCCCAATTTATTGATCTTTCTATTGGTATTGATATGGTCAGTGCTTATTTAGAGCAAAAAGAATTAAATCATTATTTTCGAATCATGGAAACATTAGCTTTACGTATAAAAGAACCAAAAGCAATCGTACATTTCCAATAGATGATGTGCATGCAAATATCTACTTAACTAGAAGGGCACTATGAGCCCTTTTAGCGTATAAGAGTAACAAGTGTATTGATCACTCAAGAAGATAGTGATCGAATTGTTTGAAATTGAAATAGTTGTCAGTAATGACATTTCCAAAAACCAAACATTAAGATCTTCGATTTATCTTAGATATTTGACTTTTATTTAATTACATCATTCAATGTATTGTAGTAAAAGTGATTATCTTTATAGAAAATGATCTATAAAAGTAAGTACTAGTACAAGTGAAGGTTGTGGTTCAATATGTAATAAGAGAAATGAATTACACTTTTTTTTATTTCGTAATTGTGATAATATTATTAAGTAAATAAAAGCATTTTGAAGGAGGATTTTTATGCCATTAGTTACATCTACTGATATGTTTAAAAAAGCATATAATGGCGGATATGCAATCGGTGCTTTCAATGTTAATAACATGGAAATTATTCAAGGTATTACTGAAGCAGCTAAAGAGTGCAATTCACCAGTTATCTTACAGGTTTCTAAGGGAGCTAGAGCTTATGCTAATAGAACTTATTTGGTTAAATTAGTTGAGGCTGCAGTTATTGAAACAGGTTTACCAATCGTTTTACACTTAGACCATGGTGATTCATTTGAGACTTGTAAGTCTTGTATTGATGATGGTTTTACATCAGTTATGATCGATGCTTCTAGCAAGCCATTTGAAGAGAATATTGAAATCACTAGAAAAGTAGTTGAATATGCTCATGCTCATGGTGTTGTAGTTGAAGCTGAATTAGGTACATTAGCAGGTGTTGAAGATGATGTTAAGGTTTCTGCTGAAGATTCTTCTTATACTAGACCTGAAGATGTTGAAGAGTTCGTTAGGAGAACAGGTTGTGATTCATTAGCTATCGCTATTGGAACAAGCCATGGTGCTTATAAGTTCAAACCTGAGCAATGTACAAGAAATGAAGAAGGTATCTTGGTACCACCTCCATTACGTTTCGATATCTTGGAGGAAGTTTCTAAGAGATTACCTGGATTCCCAATCGTATTACATGGTTCATCTTCTGTTCCACAGGAATATGTTAAGATGATCAATGAACACGGTGGAAATATGCCAGATGCAGTTGGTGTTCCTGAAGATCAATTAAGACAAGCTTCTAAGTTAGCTGTATGTAAGATCAATATCGATAGTGACTTACGTTTAGCTATGACTGGTACGATCCGTCAATATTTTGATGAGCATCCAGCTGATTTCGATCCTCGTCAATATTTGAAACCAGCTAGAAATAACATCAAAGAACTTGTTAAACATAAGATCATTGATGTATTAGGTTCTAACGACAAGATCTAATTAAAGAAAAATTGATGCCTTCGGGCATCTTTTTTTATGGTTTTACTAATTAGGTTGATATTTTTTCACGGAAATGTAAAATTTAAGCAAGATTATAAGAAAAATATTGATTTTTTTCTATATAGTAGTAGAATTGTGCACATATATGGAGGAAAAGTTGATGAACTACGATTTTAACGAATTTGGATGCCTATTATTTAACAAAGAAGTCATGAAAAAAAGATTGCCTTCTCCTATTTATCAAAAATTTAAAAAAGCTAGAAATCATGAAGTTCCATTAGATAACGAGTGTGCTGATGCTATTGCTCATGAAATGAAATGTTGGGCTATTGAACATGGATGCACTCACTTTACTCATTGGTTTCATCCCTTGACTGGTTCTACTGCTGAAAAGCATAATTCTTTTGTTGAGGAAAAAGATGGTGTTGCTATATGTCATTTTTCAGGTAAATCTTTGATCAGAGATGAACCTGATGCATCTTCATTCCCATCTGGTGGATTAAGAGCTACTTTTGAGGCAAGAGGTTATACTTATTGGGATGTTGAATCACCTGCATTTATTAGAGGACATGTATTATACATACCAACTGTATTTATTTCTTATACAGGTGAATCATTAGATACTAAAGGACCTTTACTTAAATCTATTGATGCTGTAAGTGAAGCAGCTTGTAAGATCGTTCATGCTTTTGGGGACAAAAATGTCAATAGAGTTGTGCCTTCTGTTGGCCTTGAACAAGAGTATTTCTTAGTAGATAAAGATATCTTCTTAAAACGTCGTGATCTTTATTTAACTGGTAAGACGTTATTAGGTGCTATGCCTCCTAAAGGTCAAGAATTAGAAAAACACTATTTTGGTTCAATTCCTGCTAGAGTCAATGATTTTATGGAAGAAGTCAATAAGCAATTATGGGATCTAGGTATTTATGCTAAAGCAGAGCATAATGAGGTTGCTCCAGGTCAATTTGAACTTTCACCTTTATATAATTCTTTAAACATTGCGATAGATCAAAACATGATCATGATGGATGTTTTACAGAAAGTAGCTTTGAAACATAATTTAGTCTGCTTGTTACATGAAAAACCATTTAATGGTGTCAATGGTTCAGGTAAACACAATAACTATTCATTAGTAACTGATGATGGGCAGAACCTATTTGATCCAGGTACTGATCCACATGATAATGTGCGTTTCTTATTATTTGTTACGGCTTTAATCAAAGCAGTTGATGAAAATGCTACTCTTATAAGATTATTCTCATCTGATTCAGGTAATGACTTCCGTTTGGGCGCAAATGAAGCACCACCTGCTATCGTATCAGTTTTCTTAGGACAAGCAATTGAATCTATATTACAATCCATTACTGATGGTAAACCAACATCATACATTAAATCTGGTTTAAATGAATTTGGTATTGCGACTATCAAGCATTTACCAAAGGATAATTCAGATAGAAACAGAACTTCTCCAGTAGCTTTTACCGGCAATAAGTTTGAGTTTAGAATGTTAGGTTCATCAATGAATGCCTCTCAATTAAATACTGTCATCAATACTTCATTAGCAAAAGTATTAAATGAGATCGCAGTTGAACTTGATACGGTTAAATATAGACAAGACATTAGGGAGAAAGCTTTAAGCCTTATCGCTGATATGTATAAGAAACATAGTAGAGTAGTCTTCTCAGGTAATGGCTATAGTAGTGATTGGCTAGTTGAAGCTGAAAAACGTGGCTTAAAGAATATTCCAACTTTTGTTGAAGCAATTGGTGAATTCTCTAAAGAAGAATCGATCAACCTTTTTGAACAGTATGAAGTATTCACTAAAAAGGAGATCTTAGCTAGAAGTGAGATCATGTATGAATCCTATGTTAACATTCGTTCGATCGAACTAAAGACTTTGACAGCAATGATCTATCAAAATGTCATCCCATCTGCTATCAAGGAATTGAACTTTATAACAACTTCAGGAAGTTATATTTCTTCTTCAACAAAAGCAAAAGCAAAGAAACTTGCTGATTTCATTGATGAATGTTCATTAGAAGCTGGAGTTGTTGAAGATAAGTTAGAAGAGATGACAACTTGTGTAGATTATAAAGAAAAAGGAATGTTCATTTTAAAAAACATCATTCCTTTAGCTGAAAAATTGCGTTTATCTGCAGATAAGATGGAACACTATATCTCAATAGATAATCTTCCTTATCCTTCATACGAAAAATTATTCTTTAATATTGATTATTAAAAAAATAAGAAGAGTGATCTTCTTATTTTTTGATGAAGGTTACTTTTTCGGCGATAATGATACAATTACCGTTTTTATCAGACTGTAATCGTCCTTTAATAGCGATAATAGAGTTTAATGGTAAGGTTTCAATGATCATTTCTGATATTCCACGCCAAAATTCAACGGTGAACTTGTCATTTTCAACTTCTCCTTCACTATTAGCAAAAGCTCTAGGAACTTCAATGATCATTGTTCTAACCAATACATTATCTTGTGACTTATCCCCAAATGAAATTATCCTTCCTAAAATCACAACAGTATTCAAAATATATAAACCCCCTACACTATATATTATTTTCCAAAATCAAAAACTCCTAAAATTCTTTTAAAAATTTTTAAAAAGAAATAAAATAGTGCTGTAGAAAAGAGATGTTTATTGTGTCAGATTTAGAAAAGATCTATAAATTAAGAAAAACTTTACATGAGAATCCAGAAAAGAGTTTTGAAGAAGTAAAAACTCAAAAGATCATCAAACAGTTTCTTAAAGATAATACGGATCTTGAGATAGTTGATAAAGGCAAATGGTTTTATGCTTTCAAAAAGAGTGAAAATCCTTCAAAACAAGCTATTGCTTTAAGAGCAGATATTGATGCATTGTCTTTAGAAGATGGAACCGTTGGCCATTTTTGTGGTCATGATGGTCACAGTGCTATATTATGCAATGTTGCAACATCCCTTACTAATCAGATATTAGATAGAGATATCTATCTGATTTTTCAGCCTGCTGAAGAGATCGGTAAAGGAGCTTTGTTATGTGCTGAACTGATACAAGAAAAACAGATAAGTGAAGTCTATGGTTTACATAATATTCCTGGTAAGGAATGTAAGAAAGTGTTATTAAGAAAAAATACTTTCAGTTGTGCTTCCGTAGGAGTAAAGATCGAATATATTGGAAAGCCAACTCATGCAGCTTATCCTGAAAATGGTATTAATCCAGCTTTAGCTTTTTCTAAGTTGATATTAAAGTTAGAGGATCTTACTAAGAGCTATAGAAAAGAAAATGAAGTATTAATGGCTACTATTATCGGATTAAACTTAGGCAGCGATCAATTTGGCTTATCAGCTTATAGTGGTAATCTGAATCTGACAGTCAGAGGTCAAGATCAGAAAAGTTTTGAGTCGTATTTAAATGCGATAAAAGAACAAGCTGAATATATTGCTGAATTATATTCTTTAACTTGTACTATTAGTGAAACTGATTATTTTCCGGCAACAATAAATGATGATAGTTGTGTTAGTAGATTAGAAGAGATATGTAAGAAAGAGAACATATCTTATGAATATTTAGATGAACCAATGCGTTGGTCAGAAGATTTTGCTTACTATACTCAAAAATGCAAAGGAGCTTTTTTTGGAATTGGTGATGGTTTAAACTATCCTCAATTACATAATGATAAGTTTGAATTCTATGATGGGATCATTGAAACAGCAACAAAGATGTTCATTGATGTTTGTTGTTAGTGAAAATCATTTTTAAATACATTATAATAATGCAAGGAGAAAATACATATGGGAAAAATTCGTTTTAGATTTACAGTCTTTATTATCAAATTACTTATCAAATTCATGAAATTATTAGGCTTTAATGCTACAGATACTCCAGGAGCAATCGCGTTAAAATTATATCCTGATATCTTAAAAGATATCGTACCACCTAAAACAGTCATTGCTATTACTGGTACTAATGGTAAGACAAGCACTAATAACATCTTATCGCAAACTTTACGTAATCTTGGTTATGATGTCATAGATAATGGCTTTGGCAGCAATATCCATAGCGGTATTGTATCTTGCTTATTAACTTATTGTGATTTCAAAGGTGTATGTCACCAAGATTTTGCTTGTTTAGAGATTGATGAACGTAGTAGTATTAGGATCTATAAGAATTTACATCCTGATTATCTGATCTGTACAAACTTACAAAGGGATTCTTCTAAAAGAAATGCTAATGTTGAATATATCTTTGATATGATCAATAACTATCTTCCTAAAACTACTAAATTAGTATTAAATGGTGATGATCTTATCAGTAGTCAATTAGGTAATGGTACCAATCAAAAAGTTTATTTTAGATTAGCTTTACAGAAGGATGAAGTATGTCGTGATAACATCATTAAAGATATTGTTAACTGTCCAAAATGTGGTAGTAAATTAGTTTGGGATTTCGTTCGCAATCATTCTATAGGTCAGGGTCATTGTCCTAATTGTGATTTTGCTTCACCTAAATGTAAGTACATGACAGAAAAAGTCGAAAATGGTATTGTAAGTTTCTCTTGTGATGGTATCAGCCATGATTATCCATTAGTTGGATATAGAACTAGTGATTATTACAATGAAACTGCAATATTAGCTTTATTAAATGAGATCGGCATCGATAAAGAAAAGTTAGCTGTTGCGTTAAAGAATGTAAAAGTACCAGAAAGTAGATTAAAACAACAAGTTATCAATGGTATTGAGATCGTTTCAATCTTATCTAAAGGAATGAACCCTGTTGCTATAACAAATAGTTGTGATGTCATCAATAAAGATAAAAGAAGAAAAGCTGTCATCATGTATCTTGATGATGGTCATGAGAGTAAATATTCATCAGAAATGATCTCTTATATCTATGATATTGATTTTGAATTCTTAAAAGATGCTAATATTTCACAGATATTGATCGGTGGAAAAAGAAGTGTGGATTATTTAGTCAGGATGCTTTATGGTGGACTTGATAAAGATATGATCTCTACTTCTTTTGATCCAGCTCATACAGCAGATAGCTTAAATGTAAAAGATTTAGAGATCGTATATATCTTATTTGATATGTATGATATACCTAATTATGAAAAGATCAGAGATAAAGTTGTAGAATTATGCAAAGGGGAGGGAAAGTAAATGGTCATCGAATTATTATATCCAGAGATCTGTACTCTTTATGGTGATAATGGTAACATTCTATTTTTGAAAAAGAATTTAAAAGATGTTACTTTCATTTCTACCTCTTTAAGTGATAAACCTTATTTTGTTGATAATAAAGTAGATCTTATTTATATGGGACCTACTAGTGAAAAACAACAAGAAACTATCATTGACCATTTGTCTTTATATAAAGATAAGATCAAAGAATTGATAGATAATGGTACTTTCTTCTTATTTACTGGTAATGCTTATGAGATCTTAGCAACTCAGATAGTTGATAATAACAAAAAAGTGACTAATGGCTTAAATATCTTTGATATCAAGGTCACAAGAGATTTCTTGAATCGTAAGAATAAATTATTCACTGGTGATTATGAGGATATCAAAATTGTTGGTTTCCAATCACAATTTGATTTCTGTCAAAGTGAAATAAATGGATTATTCAAGGTTGAATATGGTTTTGGCCAAGATAAGAATAGTGCTTATGAAGGTTTTAAAGTAAATAACTTTTTTGCTACTACTTTGCTTGGACCACTTTTGATGTTAAATCCTTTATTTGCGAGAAAGTTCTTAACAAAAATAGGTTTGGAAGTCAAAGAATTTGAGTTTGAAGAAAAGCTAAATGAAGCATATAAATTAAGATTAGAAGATTTTAATAGAGCTATAAGATTGGAGAAAAAATAATGGATAAACAGTTTTTGGAAGAATTATTATCCACTTCCTCACCTAGTGGAAATGAAGTGAGACTACAAGAAAAAGTCATTAAGTTTGCCAAAGAGTTTGCTGATGAAGTGAGCTATGATAGTGCTATTAATGTTTATGCTACTATTGGTAAAGAAAATAAATATAAGGTGATGTTGGCTGCGCATTCTGATGAGATTGGTCTTAGAGTAATTTCTATTGAAGATAATGGCTATCTAAAGGTAACAAGAACTGGTGGAGTAAGTTATCCTATGTATTTAGGTCATCAAGTCATTGTATTTAATGGTAAAGATACGATCAACGGGTCAGTAGTTGCTAATGATGATCTTTATGAGAAAAAAGTAAGAGCAGAAGATATCTTTGTTGATATTGGAGCATCAAGTAAACAAGAAGCTGAGAAGTATGTCAAACATGGTGATCATGTATTATTTAATTGTTCATTGAACTATCTATTGGAAGATAAGATCACTTCTAAAGCATTGGATGATAAGTCAGGTGTATTTGTCATATTTGAAGCTTTGAAAAGAGCTAAACAGTTAAATCCTAAAGTTTCTGTAACAGCAGTAAGTACTACTAATGAAGAAACAGGTTCAAAGGGTGCTTACTATGCTTCAAATAAAGTTAAACCTGATATTGCTATTGTAGTTGATGTCACTTATGCTAGTGATTTTCCAGGTAGTGCTACTGGTGATACAGGTAAGGTCGTATTGTCTGGTGGACCAGTCATCGATAATGGGTGTACTTTAAACAGGATCTTAAATAAGAAGATCGTTGAGGTAGCTAATAGACATGATATAGCTGTTCAATATGAATTATCAGCTGGCCATACTGGTACAGATGAGAAGAATATCCAGTTTACAAATAATGGCATACCAACTATATTAGTTTCTATTCCTTTAAGAAATATGCATTCCCCAGCAGAAGTTGCTTCTTTAAAAGACTTAAATGATTGCGTTGAATTAATTGCCCAATTTGTTGCTTCTATTGATACTGATGGTATTGACTTAGATCCATTTAAGGAGTAGTCATATGAGTGAGATTAATGATGCTTTAAAGTCAGGACAAGAGGCTAAAGTTGCACTTGATGAAGCCTTGTTCTATTTAGAACAGGCAAAAGATCTTGGCGTGATGGATCTTACTGGTGGTAAATTAGTCGTATCTTTAGCTAAGTATGGCTCTATAGATAAAGCTAATCAATATATTGATACATTTTGTAAAAAAACAAGACGATTTGCGAAAGATCTATTAAAAGTTAAAGTTCCAGCTAATTTTAAGGTTGAGATCAATGGCTTTCTAAAATTTACAGATGTTTGCTTAGATCAAGTTATCAGTGATGGTATTGTACAAAAAAAGATCGTTGATTCTTTAAATATAGCCAAAGAATTGAGCCCGAAAGTTGACGAATTATTAGAAACTTTGAGAAAATATGCGTAGGAAGTAGGTGTGATAATGAAACAGTATTTAGATATGTGCCGTTATGTCTTAGAAAATGGTCAAAAAAGAGAAGATCGTACAGGAACAGGGACTATATCTGTATTTGGTTATCAGAGCAGATATAATCTTGAGGAAGGATTTCCTTTATTAACAACAAAGAAAGTTTATTTTAAAGCAATTGCTAAAGAGTTATTATGGTTCATCAGTGGTTCAACTAATATTCAACCTTTAGTTAAAGATAAAGTAAGGATCTGGAATGAGTGGCCTTATGTCAAATATCAAAAGAGTGCTGAATATCAAAATGAAACTATGGAAGAGTTTGTGGAAAAGATCATTTCTGATGATGAATTTGCTGCTAAATGGGGTGATCTTGGCCCAGTTTATGGTAAGCAATGGCGTGATTTCTTTGGCGTAGACCAACTAGCAAATGTCATTGATAGTATTAAGAATGATCCATTTTCACGTCGTCATATCATCGTTGCTTTTAATCCAGCTCAGATCGATGAGATGGCTTTACCTCCATGTCATGCATTTGTGCAATTTTATGTAAGTAATGACAATAAAAAATTATCTTTACAACTTTATCAGAGGAGTGCCGACTTGTTCTTAGGAGTGCCTTTTAATATCGCATCTTATTCATTACTATTAATGATGGTTGCTCAAGTATGTGGTTTACAGCCTTATGAGATGGTCCATACTTTTGGTGATATGCATATTTATAATGACCATATTGATCTTATCAAAGAGCAATTGACTAGAGAGCCAAGAGCTTTACCAAAAGTCATATTAAACCCAGATATCAAGAATATTGAAGATTTTAAATATGAGGATATCAAAGTAGTTGATTATGATCCATATCCAGCTATCAAAGGAAAGGTCAGTGTTTAATGTTTAGTTTAAGTGTGGCTTTTGATGCTAATAAAGGTATAGGTATCAATGGTTCTTTACCTTGGCATATCAAAGAAGAGTTAGCTTTGTTTAAACAGAACACTTTGCATCATAATATCATCATGGGTAAAACTACTTATAAAGGTTTACCAGTTAAATTAAAAGAGCGTAACATCTATGTTGTTACCTCTCAAAAAGAAATGATCGAAGATGTTGTTGTCATTAATGATCTTGATAAATTCTTAAAAGAAAATGTTGATAGTGAGATAGAATATATCATCTGTGGTGGTGCTTCTATTTATAGACAAGCTTATCCCTATTGTAAGAAAGCTTATGTCAGTTTGATCAAGGGAGAGTTTGATATTGATACAAGTTTTGATTGCTTTGATCTTACAGATTGGCATGTCATAGAAACAAAAGAATATGATAAGTTCACTCATTACAAATTAGAGAGAAAATAAGATAATTGAGAATTTGAGTGTGATGCAAAAAAAGATAGGGTATTTTTGGAAATAATAAAGATAAATTGAGTTTCAAATAAGACCCTATAATCTTAAAAAAATTATATTTCTTAATCAAAAGTCCCCAGGATTGATCAATATATGTTGTCCTTAGCACTTGACTCCATTCTTCAAGGTTTCATGATAATCTGGATTTACAATACTGCCATATTACTAGGATTTATGTCCTAGTTTTTTGTAACAGTAAAAAAGTAATTGTAAACAAAAATAAAATAAAATATAATTTACCTGTAAGAAAACAAAAGGGAGAATATATGAAGTATTTAGGAAGCTTATCAAAAAGGATAACTATTTGTTTATTATCTTTTTTAATGAGCTTTGTTTGTTTATCAACAGAAGGATTAGCAGCAGTTAGTGAGAAACTAAAATATTTTCAATCATATGATATGAATTTATCTTCTTTAGAGATAAAAGAAGAAGATATATGTAGTGAGTTAAAAGATAAGTTAGAGAGAACTTCTCGTCATTTTAGATTAAGTGATGGAAGTATTTTAGCTTGTGAATATGAAACAGTAGTAGCTAGAGAAGATGTAGATGCTAAACTCGTATTGATCGATAATAGTATTGAATATAAACAAGGTTATTATCAAAATAATGTTACTTCCTTTAATACAGTCAGCTTTAATAAAGATGGGCATTTCTTGTCATATGAAGATGAGAATGTCTCTTTTTCTATTGATCTAGTAGATGGACATTTAAGTGAGCCAATCTATAAACAAGTAGAGGGATACGATAGTAAACTAGCTAATAAAGCGGTAAGTGGAATATTAGTATATGAAGAAGTTTTTGAGAATACTGATGTTTTGTATCAATTAATTGGAGAAGATATCAAAGAAAGTCTTATCATCAAGGATAGAAATGGTATAAATGAGTTTTATTACAAAGTAAAAGTAAAAGGATATAAGTTAATAGAGAAAGATGATCATATTCTTTTAACAGATGGCAAGGTTAGTTACTATATAATTGCACCATATGCGATAGATGATGATGGAGATAGTTGCGATAATATAAGATTGGAAGTTATGGATGAAGATATCATCAAACTAACTATCGATGAAGATTGGTTGGAATCTGATAAAAGAACTTATCCTGTAACTATAGATCCAACAATAAAAAAGAGTTTATCTGGATCAGCAGTTGGATCGACATCAGTATGCTCATATCATCCAGATTCTAATTTAATGAATCAATATGGAGCACTATATATTGGCAGAGAATCCAGCGCTTATGAGAAGTGTAGAGCAGCAGTAAAATTTAGTTTACCTTCTATCGATGAAAGTAATACGATCATATCGGCTAGTTTGTCATTATATCAGATGGGATTTCGAGGTAATGGAAATAACTATATCAAAGTTGCACCTATTACTTCTAATTTATCTTTATCATCTTTAACTTGGAATAGACTTGAAGGAAATATTGGAAGAGCAAATGATTATGTATTGACTAATCATGTGACAAGAGATGAAAGATTTCAGTTTGATATAACTCAGATCGTTACTGACTGGTATAAGAATGGTAATAATTATGGCTTAGCTTTTGTTAGTGAAGATGAAATAACTTATCGTTATACTACTTTTACAAGTAGTGCTCATCCAAGTTATGTTAGTCAACATCCATTTGCACTTATCACTTATTTAAGTAATGATGGATTAGAAGATTATTTGACTTATCAAGAAGTTGATACTAATAGTATGGGAGAACTTTTTGTGGGTCATTTTAATGGAAATCTAATCTATACGATTAATGACTTTAGTGATAGTGGAAATTATCTGCCATTAACAGTAACTCATATATATAACCATCATCAAAGAGATGTTCAAGCTAGTGATATGAACATGAAATTTGGTTTAGGATTTAGATTAAATATATCGATGAAGATAGATTATAATACTACTAATGATTACTATACTTTGGTTGATGAGGATGGAACAACACATTATTACTATAAGGATAGTAGTGATTCTTCTTTGTATCACAAAGAGTTTTCAAGTGAAGATACAATCAAAGTAAATGATAATGAATACTTAATAGAGACAGATCAAAAGGACATATATTTTGATAAAGATAGTGGACTTATCAAAAGGATAGAAGATACATTAAGTGATACTACTCAAACATTTACTTATAATAGTAGAAATCAACTAGTTTCTGTAAATGATGGAGCTAATAGGACAACATATTTTAATTATGATAGTGATGATCATCTTACAAGTATTACTTATGATGGAAATAAAACGATCAATTATAGTTATAATAGCTTGGGACAATTAATATCTATCACTTTTAATGATAGGACAAGTATCATCTATCAATATGATAGTGAAGGAAAATTAGATAGTATTTCAAATACTAATGAAGGAAAGATAGAAATTGATTATCTAACTAATAGACCAAAAAGAGTTAAAGAGATAAGGGTAAAAGGAAGAGATTTACTAACATATCAGAATTGTCAATTTGAATATGGCAATTATCAAAGTAAAGTAATCTATCAAGATGGCTATAGTTTATATTATCGTTTTGATAGTAGTGGCCATACTATAAGTGTAAGTGATGATCAAGGAAAAGCTGATTATTATGGTTATACAAATAGTAATGATGATAATAAACATAGCTTATCTATCAGATCAGATATGCAAAGTAGAAATATCAATCTTATCAAGAACTCAACTCCAAAAGATAACTCATCTTATACAGGCTCATTTACTTATGAAGCTGATAGTTTAAAGGTAAATAGTTTCATTCAACAAATTGTAGAAGTAGATGTAGAACAGAATGATACTTATACATTATCTTTACAATTGAAAGGGCAAAAAGCACAGATATATCTAAATGACCAAAGTTATTCAATTGATGATCTAAGTCCTAATGAATATAAGACATATAGTTATACTTATTTAGCTAATGAAAATGCAGAAAGTATAACAGTAAAGATAATAAATAAGAATGAGTTATCATCATCTTCTGGTGGTGAAGATCAAATAATGATCACTCCTATTAATAGAGAGCCTATATTTGTTAAGAACATAAGATTAGAAAAAGGTAGTGTAGCTAACAAGAATTCACTAATAGAAAATGGTAACTTCAATAATTCAGATAACTATTGGCAATCACAAAATATAAATAGTAGCTATGATAAGATAGAAGGGCAAGCATATAAAATAGTAGGTGATATATCAACTAAAAAGTGTGTTTATCAGATAGTAGAGAATAGTGGTAGGGCAGCTGATCGATTAGTCATTAATGGCTTTATAAAAAGTGATTGTATCGCAATTAATTCTTTAAATGATAACGTAGATAAAAGAGAAGTAGGTATAAAGATAGAATTACTGGATTATTATAATGATGTTTTACAATCTGCTACATTTGATTGTTTGTCTTTAAGTGATGAATATCAATTTATCAGTGGTACTATGACTTCAAATGTTAATTATCAAAAAGTTAAATTGTCATTAATCTGTAATAATCAAATAGGGACAGTCTATTATGATGATATAGCTTTGTATATAGATAGTTTTGGTAGTAATTATAGTTATGATGAATTAGGAAGAGTAACTTCAGTTATAGATAGTAGTGGTAATATAACTAATACTCATTATCAAGATATAACAGTAGAGGGTAAGAACATTGATGTGATCGATAGAATAACTTATACAAGAGCCAATAGTAGCTTAGACTATGATCAAAAAATAGAATATCAGTATGACCAACAGGGTTTAAGATCAACTGAAACGATCACTTACTACTATATTGAAGATCAGATTGAACAAACAAAAACAATAGTAAGTGAATATCATTATGATGATAAGGGAAACTTACTTTATACTTCTGTAAATGGCGTTAAAACTTATGAGACAGGAAATATCAATTATGGTAGTAATTACATAAGTAGTTATATTGATGAGACGGGAAATAGTATAACACTTGATTATGATCAATATGGCAAACTACTATCCCTTACTGATGGAAATGATAATGAAACAATATTTGATTATGATAATTATGGGCAACTATCTTCGTTAATAAGAGAAGATAGTAGGATAGATTATGGCTATAATTCATTAGGTCAATTATTAACAGTCACAAAAGATGATCAAGTGTATTCTATAGAATATGATCAACAAAATCGCCAAAAGAAGATCAAACTCAATAACGAAGATCTTATTGAGTATGAGTATGATCAAAATGGCAATATCATTAGTAAAGTAAGAAATGATGATATAGAAGAATATGAGTATGATCAATTAGATAGACTAATCGCTATAAAGGAAAATGATGAGTATATTGTCAATTATTATTATGGCAATGATGGTAATATTGGTTTAAAGATCGATCATCTAACTGAAGAGCGTACAAGATATGAATATGATCTAAATGGTAATCTAACTTATGAAGTTAGAAGTGATGGCTTTAATTCATATAATGAATATGACTTGTCTGATAAGATAACAACAACAGGTTATAAATATGATCTAATAAGTCAAAAAATAAGTTATCTCTATGATGGATTAGAAGAAATCTATAAGGAAAGATTTACGACAAATGGTAAAAATAGTGAGATAGAATATTATAAAGATGATTTATTAAGATTAGATGAAAGTATTTATCGTATTAATAGCACTAATATCTTAACTGTTAAATATGATTATTTAGATAAACAAGAGGATAAGACAACAACAATATTAGATAAATATACAAATGAATATAGTTCTAATATTGACGAATACCAATATGAATATGATGGAGCAGGAAATATTACTTCATTCTTATTTAATAGAAATGGTACAACTTATCATATTTATTACAGTTATGATCAATATAGTAGAGTAATAAGAGAAGATAATGAATTGTTATCTAAAACTATCATCTATAGTTATGATGCATTAGATAACATTACATCAAAGAAGATCTATAACTATTCATTAGATGAAAACCTATTAGAAGGTAATATTATTGAAAGTCATAGTTATATTTATGATGATGATAAGCTAATAAGTATAAATGGACAAGATGTTGAATATGATGAGTTTACTAGTGAAATAAGTGAATACAAAGACAAGTCTCTTAGTTATAGTAATGGAAAACTAGAATCGATAAACATCGATGAAGATTATTATTTATATACCTATAACAGTGATGGTTATAGAGTAAGTAAGACTAAGATAACTATTGGTAATAGAAATCCAGAATATAATATTGAATATGGGTTAAATGGAGATAAGATCTTAACTGAGAAGCGAGAAAGTGGTCAAACATCAGAATTATATTATTTGACATATGAATATGACTCGTCAGGACAGATAGTAGGATTTGTATATAGTGGAACAACTGATATTTCATTAACTACATCCGAAAGAAGATTATCCACATCAATAAAATATACCTATCTAAAAAATGCATTAGGAGATATAGTAGGCATTATAGATGAAACAGGACAATTGAAAGCTGAATACCAGTATGATAGTTATGGTAATTGTACAGTCATTAATCATGGTAATACTACTATAGGAAATATCAATCCATTTAGGTATAGGAGTTATTATTATGATACTGATGAAGAGATGTATTATCTAAATAGTAGATATTATGATCCAAGTATTGGTAGATTTATAAGCAAGGATGACATAGAGAATGTCGATCTAACTTCTACTGACATCAATCTATATGTTTACTGTAAAGATAATCCTATAAATTACGTGGATGAAAATGGTGAAAAAGGGAATAGATTAGCTCTGTTGATTGTTTCTATTTTAGCTAGGTCCTTAGTAATGATAATGCTTTTGTCTTTTATCTTTATTTTGCTCATTAATGAATTATCAACAATTTTTAAAGATGAAATTTCTGATTTAGTTTTAGAAATTATATATAGTCCGGTAGCCGAATATATTCTATTTTCTATTTCGACTTTTGAATTGTTTAATAAGATGTGGACTATTGTTAGTGATGGAATTGGAGGATTTATATCAGGAATCGCTATATCTACACCATTAATCTTGTTCTCTATGATATTCTACTATGTAGGCAAAAAGGCTAATTTGTTAGAAAATGGAGTTTATATATTCTTTTCATCTGCTACGAATGAAATGATAGCTTTTGGTGTTAATTCTTGTGCCGATGGATATATTGAAAATAATATAAATCAAAGTAAAACTAAAATTTGTAAAAGTAAAATTAAAATAAGAAAAATATTTTATGGAGGAATATAAATGAAAAAATTAATTAAGTATCTAACAGTAGAGTTGCATATATTATTTGCAACTTGTGGTTTTACCAATTTGTTATCGATCAACTACTTTGGTCAAGTAAATCGTATTGGATTTATTATTCTGTGTGTTGCATTAATGTTTTATGGAATTTATAAGTCAGTTTATTATTTCAAAAAAAGTGAGGAAGATTTTAATGAAGGCAAATTTAATAATAAATCTATTAAAAATCTTGTTTATTTACATTGGCTTCTCCCACTATCTTTATTGAACTTTATTATTTGTTGCAAATCTTTTTTGGCAAAGTTTAATCAGAGTATGCATATGTTTTTTGGCTTGTTTATTGTAACATTTATTTTTAGTATTTTATTGTGTGTTTCCTATTTTTTAGAAAAGAAAAAAGGAAATATTTAGTGTAATGTTTTTAATTGATTGGGTTATATAGTATGGAAAAAAGAATAAAGATCAAAATTATGTGTTTTTCAGTTTATGGTATTTTTTTAGGATTGTGGAGCTTATACCACATAAAAGAAGTAGGATTTCAGATTAAATATTTTGCGATGAGCCTTTTTTTCTTGATTGGTAGTATACTTGAAATTATTACTATATGTAAAATGGAGACTTATGAAATTGACAAAAAGAACAATATATTAAATATTGTGCTTTATGTTTTAATGACATCTATTTTCTTTATATCTATTGTGGCAGAATTTTACTTTAGATATCTATTAAAATCATTGAGATATTTTTTTGTGTCAGCTTTTTACATAAATAATATGTTAATTCTATTTAATCGTTTGTCATATAATACCAAACTAGAGCAAGGAAGTCTAAAAAAATTATTAATAGATACTGTCATTATTTATTTTAGGTATGTTTTGTATTATGGCTTTATGAAAATATTGTTAACTATTAAATACAAACAATCAATAAGCTTTGTAATTATTGCTATAGTAGTTATTGCGATTGGATGGCTTTTATACAAGCGGATATTCACAATTATAAATAAATGTAATTTAAGTAAAGAAACACTAAGCTTGTTATTACGTTTTCTTTTGACAATTGCATTAATTGCTCCTGTTAAAAATTATCAACTTTATTATGATTTCAATGGAGTTTATTCGGATTTAACAGTATTAGTATTTTTACTTGTAACTTTACCTAGTGTTATTATGATTACATTTAAATATCATAAAGAGAAAAAACTTGCTGAGTGATTTGAAGTTGCATAAACCAAGATTGATCAGTTTTTGCTTACCTCAGCACTCGACTTTTTCTTTCAGAATTACGGATATTTCAGATATTCAGAATATAAAAAAGCGTTTATCGCTTTTTTATTTTGTCTTTAAATGGTTGTGAAGAGAAGCTTTAATGAATTCTCTAAATATTGGATGAGCTTTATTTGGCCTGCTCTTAAATTCTGGATGGTATTGTACACCTATAAAGAATGAACATTTATCATTTTCTATGGCTTCAACTAAGGTTTCATCTTTAGAAGTACCACAGATAGTTAAACCAGCATCAATAAATTGTTGTCTATAATAGTTATTGAATTCATAACGGTGACGATGTCTTTCTTGAACAAGTGGTTTTTTATAACAAGTAGCTAGAAGAGTATTTTCTTTGACTACACAAGGATAAGCTCCTAAACGCATAGTTCCACCTTTATTGATCTCATCATTTTGACTTTCCATAAAGTTGATGACTTTATGAGTGCTAGTAGGATCAAATTCATTGGAATTAGCATCATCAAACTTTAAGACATTACGGGCAAATTCAATGACAGCAATCTGCATTCCTAAACAAATGCCAAAATAAGGTATATCATTTTCTCTAGCATATTGAGCTGTAAGTATCATTCCTTCAATGCCTCTATCACCAAAACCACCTGGAACGATGATACCATCAACATCTTTGAACATTTCTTGTAAGTTATCCTTGTTAAGATCTTCTGCTTCGATCCATTTCATATGGATCTTACAATCATTTTCATATCCACCATGTTTTAAGGCTTCGATCACTGATAGATAGGCATCATGTAATCGGATATATTTGCCTACTAATGCGATAGTTATATCATTTTTTAAATTATGGATCCTATCGACTAATTCTTGCCAAGAAGACAAATCGATATTATTTTCTGGCAAACTTAATTCTCTTAAAACTATTGAAGAGAAGTTTTGCTTTTCTAACATCAACGGAGCTTCATATAAGTCAGATACTGTAGTGTTTTCAATGACGCAATCCTTTTTTACATTGCAGAATAAAGAAATCTTATTGATGATATCTTGTGGAAGTTT
This sequence comes from Erysipelotrichaceae bacterium, assembly GCA_963586925.1. Lineage (GTDB taxonomy): Bacteria > Bacillota_I > Bacilli_A > Erysipelotrichales > Erysipelotrichaceae > UBA1783. Next base: position 107,988 of record CAVAAT010000016.1, on the reverse strand, counting down.
ACCTTCACATCTTGCTATGATGATATCAGGGCTAACGCCTGAAACTTGTAATTCTTTAACAGAATGTTGGGTAGGTTTTGACTTATATTCATCACTTCCAGCTATATATGGGATAAGAGTTACATGGATGAAACAAACATCTTCGGGCTTTTCGATAGCTATCTGTCTTATAGCTTCAATAAATGGCTGAGATTCGATATCACCAACTGTACCACCGATTTCAGTGATGACAATATCAGCGTTAGCTTTATTACCTACAGAGTAGATGAAACGCTTGATCTCATTGGTGATATGGGGAATGATCTGGACTGTTTCTCCAAGATATTCGCCTTTTCTTTCTTTTTGTAAAACATTCCAATAAACTTTACCTGTTGTTAAATTAGAATATTTATTTAGATCTTCGTTGATGAATCTTTCATAATGGCCTAGATCTAGGTCAGTTTCAGCACCATCTTCAGTGACATAAACTTCACCATGTTGATATGGTGACATAGTTCCGGGATCCACATTGATATATGGATCTAATTTTTGTGAGATCACTTTATAACCTCTTTGTTTCAGTAATCTTCCTAAAGAAGCGGCGGTGATACCTTTACCAAGTCCTGAAACAACACCACCTGTAACAAATATGTATTTCATACTAATCCCCCTAATAAACTCCACAAAAAAAGAAGAGCTAATAAATCCAACGACTTACAACAGTCGTTTTTTTTATCCTCTCTTTCAACGTTCAAAATTATATAATAATCATCTTTATACTGCAATATAAAATTAAAGTTAATTTAATATTTTTTTCACATGTAAATAGCAAGTAAAATTGAAGTGAAAACAATGTAATCTCTTACAATGAAAATTCACAAAAAAAGTTAACAGGTTAATTGATTTCTAAAATAAATGGTAGTAGAATTAACACGTTGCATGTATAAATAAAATTAGAGGAGGTTAGGATTATATGATTGATTTACTTTTCCATTATACTGGAAAATACAAAAAAGAAGCGATCATCACCCCAATACTAATGTTATTGGAGGTTGTGTTCGATGTTCTTATTCCTTATGTCATGTCAAAGATCATTGATGTTGGTATTCAAGGACCTAATGGTGCTGATATCAATTATGTTATCAAGATGGGCTTTGTGATGATAGGTCTTAGTGTGTTAGCTATGTTCTGTGGTACTTTAGCAGGTAGGACCAGTGCAATAGCTTCATCAGGATTTGTTCAAAATATCCGTATGGCTATGTTTACTAAGATCAATAAATATTCATTCGCTAATATTGAAAAGTTTGAAGTTCCTTCATTAGTTACAAGAATGACTAAAGATATGAGAGAATTACGTATGGCTTATGTCGCTATCGTTAGACAATTTTTCAGAGCCCCTTTCCAATTGTTGTTCTGTGCGATCATGATCTTTAATATCAATCGTGAATTAGCATTTGTTTTCTGGATCGCTATTCCAGTCTTAGCAATAGGTTTATTCTGCATCACTTGGTTTGCTCATCCTCGTTTTAGAGTATTGATGTCTAAGTTTGATGATATGAATGCTAAACTAGAAGAGAACTTTATCGCTGTTAGAGTAGTCAAGACATTTGTTAGAGAAAACTATGAAAAGTTAAAATTTAAATTGACTTCGGAAAATGTCATGAATTTCCAAAGAAAAGCTGAAAATATCGTTTTATTTGATATGCCTTTATTCAACTTAGTCACTTATAGCTGTATGATCGCTATCTGTTGGTTAGGTGGTAATTTCATCATTTCTCAAAATATGACTGTTGGTGAATTCATGAGTTATCTTTCTTATTTAAAACAGATCTTATTCTCATTAATGGGTGTATCTAATATCTTGATGCAAGTAATCTTTGCTCAGGCATCAATTGATAGAGCTAATGAAGTATTAAATGAAGAGATCGATATCAACAATGACAACTGTGATCCTAACTTAGAAGTTGCAGATGGTTCGATCGAGTTCAAAAATGTATCTTTTGCTTATCAGAAGACTGCAGATAAAGCTACATTAAGTGATGTTAACTTTAAGATCAATTCTGGTGAGACTATTGGTATCATTGGTTCAACTGGTGCTAGTAAGTCAACTCTTGTTCAATTGATACCACGTTTGTATGATGTCACTAATGGAGAAGTATTAGTTAGTGGTCATAACGTTAAAGAATATAGTATTCAAAATTTACGTAAGAGTGTAGCTATGGTATTACAGAAGAATGTCTTATTCAGTGGTACTATTGAGGAAAATTTAAAATGGGGAGATATGAATGCTACTCATGAAGAAGTAGTCGAAGCTGCAAAATGTGCTCAGGCTGATGATTTCATCAATTCATTCCCTGACGGCTATGATCAATATTTGGGTCAAGGCGGTGTCAATGTATCCGGCGGTCAAAAACAACGTTTGTGTATTGCTAGAGCATTATTAAGAAAGCCTAAGATCATCATCTTGGATGATTCAACTAGTGCAGTAGATACTGATACTGATAAGAGGATCAGACAAGCATTAAAAGAAAAATTATCTGATATGACTACGATCATCATTGCTCAGAGAATTTCTTCAGTAATGGATGCTGATAGGATCTTTGTAATGCATGATGGTAAGATCATTGATTCTGGTAATCATGAAGAATTAATGAATAGAAATGACATCTATTCAGATTTATACAATACCCAAATGAAAGGAGTAGCTGAGTAATATGAGTGAAAAACAATATCGTCAATTAAGAACTGCTAGAGCCCAAGATATCCCAGCTACTGTTAAAAGGATATTCTCTTATTTAAATAGGTATCATGTTCAAATGATATTCGTTATGATCTGTATCGTGATCGGTGCTCTTACTAACGTTGCATCATCTTACTTTATCACCCCAGTCATCGATACTTACGTTGAACCATATATTGGTCAAGTAAATCCTGATCTAAGTGCATTTGCTAGGATGTTATATATCTTAGCAGCAATCTATCTAAGTGGAACGATCGCTAGTTATATATGGCGTAAATTAATGTCTATCATCACGACTGGTATGTTAAATGATATCAGAACTCAATTGTTCAATAAGATGCAGAATATGTCAGTCAAGTTCTTTGATACTCATACTCATGGTGAGTTAATGAACTTCTTTACTAATGATGTAGATATCATCAGACCAATGGTTGCAGAGACATTCCCAACACTTGTTTCTTCATTGATTAGTATTGCTGGTGTCATTATCATGATGTTTAGTCAAAATGTTACATTAGCTTTGATAGTTATTGTATCTTTAACTATTATCACTATTATTACTGTTGAGTTAGGAAAAAAGGGTAGAAAGTATTTCGTTGAAGTTCAAAAGAATGTCAGCTATATCAATGGTTATTGTGAAGAGATGTTCCAAGGCTTAAAAGTTGTTAAAGTATTCCAACATGAAGATGAAGCGATCAAAGAATTCAAGAAGATCAATGATAAGATGTATGACACAGCCGTCATGAGTAACAGCTTTGCTGGCATGCTTTTCCCGATCAACAGTAACTTAGCTTATGTTACTTATGCTATCGTTGCTATGGTTGGTGCTAAACTTGCTATTGATGGCAATATCTCTATTGGTGCTTTAGCCTCATTCTTGTTATATACTAGACAGATCTCAGGACCTATCAGTAACTTATCACAACAGTTCAATGGCATGATGATGGCTTTATCAGGAGCTGAAAGAGTATTTAATCTTATCGACTCACCAAATGAAGTTGATGATGGTAAGATCACTTTAATCAATGCCAATAAAGATGAAAATGGTAATTTAACTGAATGTGAAGAAAGAACAGGTGTCTTTGCTTGGAAAAATCCTGATGATGGTTCATTAACTGAATTAAAAGGCGATATCCGTTTACATGATGTAACATTTAGTTACGAGCCTAATAAAGTCGTATTACATGATGTTAGTTTATATGCTAAGCCAGGACAAAAGATCGCCTTTGTTGGATCTACTGGTGCAGGTAAGACAACTATCACTAACCTTATCAACCGTTTCTATGATGTAGAACAAGGTAGCATCACCTACGATGGTATTGATATTAAAAATATCAAGAAATCATCTTTAAGATCTTCTCTAGGAGTGGTATTACAAGATACTAACTTATTCAGTGGTACAGTTTTAGACAACATTCGTTATGGTAATTTAAATGCGACTGATGAAGAATGCATCGAAGCTGCAAAACTAGCTAATGCTGATAGCTTTGTCACTCGTTTACCTAATGGTTACAACACAGTTTTAACAGCTAATGGTGCTAACTTGTCACAAGGTCAAAGACAGCTGTTAAATATAGCTAGAGCTGCAGTAGCTAACCCTCCAGTACTTATCTTAGATGAAGCTACAAGTTCAATCGATACTCATACTGAAAGACTGATTGAAAAAGGTATGGATAAACTTATGAAGGGTAGAACAGTATTTGTTATCGCACATAGATTGTCAACAGTACGTAATTCTAATGCGATCATTGTCTTAGAGCATGGTCAGATCGTTGAAAGAGGCGATCATGATGACTTGCTTGAACAAAAAGGTCGTTATTACCAATTATATACTGGTAAAGCAGAATTAGATTAATCTTAAAGAGTTCATGTTTTATCATGGACTCTTTTTACAGTAAATTTACATAAATGTGATCATTTCTTTGCGTAAGCTAGCTATATTAAGATAGTGTACAGAAATTGTATACATGAAAGGATGATAGTTTATGGATGAAAATAAAGAAGCAATCTTCTACTAGTTTAGCTTTAGGAATATGTATCGGTATGATGCTTGGGGTAGCTGTCGGCTGCTTTACACAAAACATCGGTTTAGCTATGTTTGTAATAGTTGTGGTAGGAACTTGTCTAGGTTTAGCATTAAGTACTCTAAAAGATAGACAATAATAGCAATTTTCCCTATATTCTACAAAAAATTGGCGTATATATCGCCAAAAAAAGAAAAGAGAAAAACTTAACTCAAGAACAATTAGCTGAAAAACTTGGTGTGTCTAATAAGAGCATCTCTAAATGGGAAAATGGCAAATGCATGCCAGACTATAGCATTATTGAGCAATTGTGTAATGAGTTATCGGTAACTTTAAGTGAGTTAATAGATGGAGAAGAAACCGCTCAAGATAGTGTAAGAGTTTATGATGATAATCAGATATTAGATTTTTTAAGAAGGACTCAAGAATTAGAAAAGCAAAAGAACATCTTATATGGAACTATGCTGATCGTTTTAGGTATTGCTTCTAATGCGATGTCAAGAACCATCTCGGGTAGTGATGTTAAAGATTTCATCGCAGGCTTTTTGATGGGTTTAGCCATTGTCGAAATGATCGCTGGGATTGTGGTCATTGGTAAAAAGACAATTGAAAAGTAATTGGCTTATATAAAGGAGAATATCAAGATGGAAGATAATCAGAATAAAGAAGAAATAGTTGAAGAAGTAAAGAGAAAAGATCAATAAGAGATTATGCTTGGATAGCTATTGGAATATTATTTGGATTTAGTTTGAGTGTTGCAACTAAAAATGCTTTGATTGGAATTGGTTTTGGTCTAGGTATGGGAGTTTGTTTCAGAAAAAGTAATTGTTTCCAATTAGGAAGAAGATTGTGTTAAGCCATTTGTTTAGATGGCTTTTTTTAGGATTTCATATAGATGCATTTTATATATGTAGGAATTATCTTTATATACTTATCGTTGATGATATTGGAATTTTTTACTAATAGAAAGTTGAGAAAGAGCATAATAAAAGGATTGTTAAAATTTTTATCATAGTATTAGTGTCTTCCTAGATCAGACTATAGAGGTAGTCGCAATTATTTTATTTGTGCTACAATTACTTTATTGATAAACATCTAGATCGGAGATTGTTATGGAATATACAAAAATTGGTAATACGGATATTGAAGTATCAAAGATATGCTTAGGTTGTATGGGCTTTGGCAAGGCAGGTACAATGCATGATTGGACTATAGATTATAATAAAAGTGAAGAAGTCATTTCTTATGCTTTGAGTAAAGGTATCAATTTCTTTGATACTGCTAATAGTTATTCTGCAGGTACTAGTGAACAATATTTAGGTAAAGCTTTGAAAAATAATATAAGTAGGGATAAAGTAGTCATTGCTTCTAAGGTCTATTTCAATGAAGGTAGATTATCAAAGGAAGCGATCAATAGAGAGATAGATTCTACTTTAACTCGTTTAGGTACTGATTATCTTGATCTTTATATCATTCATCGTTTTGATTATGATACTCCTATGGAAGAGACAATGGAGGCATTGGATAATTTAGTCAAGATAGGTAAAGTCAGAGCTTTAGGAGCATCGGCTATGTATGGTTATCAATTCTATAATCTGCAGATGGTCGCTAAAGAGCATGGATGGACTAGTTTTAGTGCAATGGAAGATCATTACAATCTTTTGTATAGGGAAGATGAGAGAGAAATGATACCTATCTGTAAACAGATGAATGTAATGTTAATGCCATATAGTCCTTTAGCTGGGGGGCATTTGACTCATACAGGTTGGAATACTGACTCATTGCGTTCAAAAACAGATAAAGCAGCTAAAGGTAAATACGATAAGATGGAACAATTTGACATTAATATCGTTAATAGAGTAAGTGAGATAGCGATCAAGCACAATTGTAAAATGAGTCAAGTAGCTTTAGCTTGGTTATGGCATAAGGGTGTTTCTTCACCGATAGTTGGAGCTACTAAGACAAGTTATATTGATGATGCTATAGCAGCATTAGATATTAAATTGACTGATGAAGAAGTAACATATTTAGAAGAACTATATGTTGCTCATCCGATAACTGGGGCGATCAATGCTAATCCTAGTCAAGGTGTGATCATGGTAGAAGCGAAAAAGTAAATACATATAGTAATTTTGTGCTAAAATAATTGAGGTGATTAAAATGGCAAGTTTATCTTATCTTATTAAAAGAGTTATGAATATGGACTATAAGAATATGCTCAACAAGATCAATAAGATTCACAAAAAAACGGGAAAAAGCAGATTAGCGATCTTTTGGGATATGAAGGAATGTGCGGTTAAATATGGTGCAGGTTATTCCGATTATGATCTATATGAAATGTATAATCTAAATGATCAGCAGAGAGATACATATATCACTCGTGGTCGTAACAATGATCTAGTCTTAAAATACAATCAAAAAGAGTATTTTCATTTGATAGAAAATAAAGCTGAATTCAATCAATTATTTGAGAAATATTTAAAAAGAGATTGGGTTAATGTTGATGGAAATGACAAAGAAAAAGTCATTGAGTTTTTGAAGAAACATTCAACTTTTATGGCTAAACCAGTTAACGGTAGTTGTGGCAAAAAGATTGAAAAATTAGATACTAAGGATTTTGCTTCATTAGATGAAGTCTATGACTATGTTAGTGGTAAAGAGTTTGAACTTGAAGAGATCATCATTCAGGATTCGCGAGTTGCTGCTATCTATCCGGGCTCGATCAACACTGTTAGAGTTGTAACCATCTTAAAAGATGGTGTTGCTCATGTTATCTGCGCTTATTTTAGGATTGGCAATGGCAAATTTGTCGATAACTTTAATTCTGGTGGCATGGTTGCTCCTGTTGATGTTAAAACGGGAATTATCAAAGATGCAGCTATTGATAAGCAAAAGAATCTGTATACTCATCACCCAATGACTGGTCATATCATCAAAGATTTCCAATTTCCGGATTGGCAAGAAGCTTTGGATATGTGCAAAGAAGCAACTCATGTTGTTCCTCAAATGGGTTATGTTGGTTGGGATGTGGGCTTTTCAGAAAAGGGTCCATTGTTTGTTGAAGCTAATGAATATCCAGGACATGATATCTATCAATTGCCTCAACATACTCCAGATAAACAGGGAATTTGGCCACAATTTACAAATATTTAACAAACAGTAGGGTAGATTCTATAAAATTCGTTGTAGAATATGAAGCAATATTGTGTTATATTAAATAAGTAAATATTTTATCAGTGTTGAACAGAAATAGTAAGCTATTAGATTATCTTATAGAAAGTCAGTGGTTGATGAAAACTGATGTTAACTATAGCTGAACTCACTCTGAGAGCTGGTCGTGTGACTGCGTTAAAGTCGATCAAGTGGACTAAAGTCAACTAAGGTGGTACCGCCCTCAATGGGTCCTTAGGGTAGCACCTTTTATTTTTGGAAAGAAGGGTTTTTATGAGTTACAATCACGAGATCACAGAAAAGAAATGGCGTAAGTATTGGGAAGATAATAAGACTTTCAAGACTGATGCTTATGACTTTTCTAAACCAAAATACTATGTGTTAGATATGTTCCCTTACCCAAGTGGACAAGGCTTACATGTAGGACATCCTGAAGGTTATACAGCAACAGATATCGTAGCTAGAAAAAAGAGAATGGAAGGTTACAATGTTTTACATCCAATCGGATTTGATTCTTTCGGTCTTCCTGCTGAACAATATGCGATCACTACTGGAAATCATCCGGAAGGTTTTACTAAGAAAAATATTGAGACATTTACAGCTCAATTAAAGAACTTAGGATTGTCTTATGATTGGGATAGAGTAGTATCTACTAGTGATCCATCTTATTATAAATGGACACAATATATCTTTAAATTATTATTTGATGACGGTTTAGCTAAATGTATTGAAATGCCTGTTAACTGGTGTGAAGGTTTAGGTTGCGTTTTAAGTAATGATGAAGTCATTGATGGAAAATCTGAACGTGGTGGCTATCCTGTTGTTCGTAAAAATATGAAACAATGGGTAATTGATATCGTTAAGTATGCAGATAGATTATTGGAAGGTTTAAATGAGATTGATTGGCCAGAATCAACTAAAGAGATCCAACGCAATTGGATCGGTAAATCTACTGGTGCTCATGTCATTTTTAAGATTAAAGGTTGTGATAAGACTTTTACTGTTTTCACTACTCGTTGTGATACTTTATTTGGTGCCACTTATTGTGTGCTTTCACCTGAACATAAGTTAGTCAATGAGATCACTACTGCTGAACAAAAAGAAGAAGTAGAGAAGTATCAAGCAATCTGTGCTACTAAGAGTGACATGGAAAGAACAGAGCTTAATAAAGATAAGACTGGCGTATTTACTGGTGCTTATGCGATAAATCCTGTAAATGGTAAGGAGATTCCTATCTACATCAGTGATTATGTACTTGCTACTTATGGCACAGGTGCGATCATGGCTGTTCCTGCTCATGATGATAGGGATTATGAATTTGCTAAAAAGTTTAACATTGAGATCATTCAAGTATTAGCTGGTGGAGATATCAGCAAAGAAGCATATACTGCTGATGGTATCCATATGAATTCTGGTTTCCTTGATGGTTTAAATAAGCAGGAGGCTATCGATAAGATGATCGAATGGTTACATGAACATAAATGTGGTGAAGCTAAGGTTAATTATCGTTTGAGAGAATGGATCTTTGCTAGACAAAGATATTGGGGAGAGCCAATCCCTGTAATTCATATGGAAGATGGCAATATGATCTCATTAAGTGAGGAACAATTACCTTTGATCTTACCTCCATTAGATGATTATTCACCTAATAAAGCAGGTGCTGCTCCTCTTGATAGAGCTACTGATTGGGTAAATGTAGAAGTAAATGGTAAAAAAGGAAAGAGAGAAACTTCAACTATGCCAGGATCTGCTGGAAGTAGTTGGTATTTCTTGCGTTATGTTGATCCACACAATGATAAACAGATCGCTGATCCAGAACTATTAAAGCATTGGTTACCAGTTGATCTATATGTTGGTGGACCAGAACATGCTGTTGGACACTTATTATATTCAAGAATGTGGAATAACTATCTTTACGATAAAGGTCTTGTTTCTTGCAAGGAACCATTCAAAAAGTTAGTTCACCAAGGAATGATCTTAGGCGCAAATGGTATTAAGATGGGTAAGAGATATCCAGAATTTATCGTTGATCCTAATGATATCGTTAAGATTTATGGCGCAGATACTTTAAGACTTTATGAGATGTTCATGGGTCCATTAGAGGCAAGTAAACCATGGAGTGAACAAGGTGTTGAAGCTTCAAGAAGATGGATCGAACGTGTATGGCGTTTAGCTATGGAAAGTAAAGATAAGATCACTGATGATCCTACACCAGAATTAGATTATGTATTCAACTGCACGATTAAAAAGGTCACAGAAGATTATGATAGTTTGAATTTCAATACAGCTATCAGCCAGATGATGATCTTTGTTAATGAATGTTATAAAGCTGAAAAGGTCAATAAGAATATGATCATTGATTTTATTAAATTGTTGAGCCCTATTGCTCCACATGTATGTGAGCAGATGTATCAACATTATACTGGTAAAGAGACGATCGCTTATGAATCTTGGCCTACATTTGATGAAAGCAAATTAGAAGTGACTAAGGCTGACTTTGCTGTTCAAGTCAATGGTAAACTTAGAGGAGTAGTCAATGGTAATAAAGATGATGATCAACAAACTATCTTTGAACAAGCTCAAAAGATCACAGCTGTTGCAAATCAATTAAATGGCAAGACTGTTCGTAAGATCATCTTCATTCCTAACAAATTGATCAATATCATCGCTAATTAGTTTATGTTTGATGAAAAAAGTTTTGATCTTTGCCGTTATTATGGTGAGGATAGCAGTGTATTCATTGATGGGAAAAGAAAGGATGGCCAAGTCTATTTGGTAATCCATGTGGTAGATACGGATAAAAAAACTAGTATCTATCAAAGCTTTATCTTTCCCAAAGAGACAATGGATAATATCTGTAAAAAGCGTAGACTATCTTGGTTTATTGAGGAATTTTATGGTATTGATGGGTTTATGAAGCTATTGTCTTTATGCGATGACAATAAGTGGGAATATACCACCGTCAAAGATCGATTATTATAAAAAAGTCTTTGACAAAAGAAGAGTAATCTAGTAATATATAGGAGCAAAAGAAATGTGGAAAGAAGAAGCACCCCTTCTCACCTGATATCTTGATCGGATATAGGTAAACAGCTACTGTCAAGTTCTTAAATGGATTGATTTTAGTGGGTGCAATACCCACTTTTCTTTTATGGAAGAAAGAGGTGTTACGTATAAGCAAGAAAAATATGCCTGACGATTTAGTCAATGAAGGTATCCGTTTCAAGGAAGTCATGGTAATTGGACCAAATGGTGAACAACTTGGAACGATGTCACGCAACGAAGCGATCAACAAAGCTTACGATTATGAATTGGATCTAGTATGTGTTGCTAGCAAAGCAGTACCTCCAGTATGTAAGATATTGGATTATGGTAAATATCGCTTTGAACAACAAAAGAAGGCTAAAGAAGCCAAAAAGAACCAACACGTTACAGAAGTTAAGTCATTAAGACTTTCTCCAGTTATCGACACTAATGATTTCAATACGAAAGTAAAGCAAGCTAGAGGTTGGATCGAAGACGGTAACAAAGTGAGAGTAGATATGCGTTTCAGAGGAAGAATGATGACGCGTCAAGATGTCGGTAAGAAAGTTATGGAAAACTTCATTACTGAGTTAAAGGATGTTGCCGTAGTTGATAAGCAACCAAATTTGGAAGGCAACACAATGTCTTGTACGTTATCACCAAGCAGATCTAAATAGTGAAAGGAAGTAAAAGCAATGCCAAAGATGAAAACTAAAAGAGCTTTAGCAAAGAGAGTTAAAGTTACTGGTTCTGGTAAGTTAAAGAGAATGCATGCTTATGTATCTCATTTAGCTCCAAGAAAGACACACAAACAAAAAATGCACTTAAGAAAATCAGCAATCGTTTCTAACAGCGATTACAAGCGTATCAAAGCGCTTCTTCATAACTAGGAGGTACGAGCATGAGAGTAAAAACAGGTTATGTGACTCATAGACGTCATAAAAAAGTCTTAAAATTAGCTAAGGGTTATTTCGGATCTAAACATGCTTTATACCGTACTGCCAATGAACAAGTAATGCATTCATTAAAGTATGCTTACAGAGACAGAAAAGTATTAAAACGTGAAATGCGTAAGTTATGGATCGCTCGTATCAACGCTGCAGCTCATAACAATGACATTAATTATTCTAATTTAATGCACGGCTTAAAGTTAGCTAAGGTTGATATTAACAGAAAGATGTTAAGTGAGATCGCAATCCATGATCCTAAAGGCTTTACAACTATCGTTAATAAAGCTAAGAAGGCATTAGATAAAGAGGCTTCTAAAGAAGTAGTTGCTGCTTAATTAAGCTAATGAGAAGAAGTGTTTGTTTTAAGCACTTCTTTTTTTCGTAAAATTGTACTAATTGTGAAACGATATTGATTATAAGTTGGAGGAATTATAGTGAATAAAAAATATAGGATTGTATCATTATTAATAGTATTATCTTTTATTGTAACAAACTTGTCAGTAGGTTATGTAATGGCAGAGGATACTAATACAAATGAAAATGAGAAACCAATTTACTTAGCCTTAGGTGATAGTATAACTTATGGCTATGAGCCATCAGATGATCCTGCGGAAGCATTAACTGGTAAGCAATTAACAGATGAATGCTTTGTAAATATTTTAGCTAGCGAAAAAGGTTACAAGGCTATTAATAAAGGAGTTATTGGAAATACTGCTGTGGGAATTATGAGTCAAGTTGTTTCAGGTGAACTTGATGAGTATATAAAACAAGCTCAAATAATTACCATAACTTGTGGTGGTAATGATTTGATGGAAGTTGTTTATACAAGAGCTGCTGATCAATTCAATCAAAATAAGGATTGTGTTGCTGAATGGGGAGAACTTACTGCTTTGGATGTTATCAAAATTTTAGCCCTTTCGGGAAATTATTCGTCTGATTTAGTAATGTCCGTTCAAATGGCTACTTTTGTAGCGATAATTGGAATTGATACATCTAGTGATTTTAGTGTGGCTTTAGAACAATTTATAGTAGATTTAAATTCTTTAACAGCGGCAATTAAAACTAAAAACCCTGATGTTAAAATTTATTTTTCCACTCAATATAATCCATATGAACATTTTGTAGGATCATATCAAGTTATTGGCACTTATTTAGGGAATTGTGCTCAGATATTAAGAAATAAAGTTATTGAAAATGCTGACATGGGCCAATATACAGTTGTAGATATCTATAGTGCTTTCTTGGGTAACACAGCTAGCTATTGTAATGCTACAGAAAATCCGTTATTCTTGGATTTTCATCCATCTGTTGCAGGTCATGCTGCTATTGCTGCTTGCTTCTCAGAAGTTGTACCACAAGCTGAAATTAAAGTAAAACCAATGGAAGAAGATAAAACACCAAATACGGGTGAAGATATGACTATCTATTTAGCTACAGCTAGTATGTTAACAAGTGTTGTTGCTTTATCTTTTATAGAAAAGAAAAAGAAATTAGTAGCTTAATCAAAGGTTAATAGTGGTCATGTCTTTTGATCACTATTTATCTTTTGAGTTTATTTAAAAATCTTGACTCGTTGAGTAGTAAAATGATTAAATTAATAAAGAAAAAAGAGGGATTATGATATGTTGATCTTAAAAAATTGGATAAAAGAGATATTAGCGATATTTGTATTCTTTAGATTTAAGAATTTAATGGATTTATATGATCATCTTTATGAAAATAAGATTGAATCGGGAATTTATGCTAGTGTTTTTTCCTATATGTGTGAAAAGAAAGGCTGCTTCATTGGTAATTTTGCTCAGTTTGCTAGTAGGCCTTATTTCCCTCATGGCTTGCATGGAATCTTCATCTCTGGGGATACGAAGATTGGTAAAAATTGTGTGATCTTTCAACATGTTACGATCGGTGCTGTTAGAACTAAAGGCAGTAAGAATATCGGCAATCCAACCATTGGAGATAATTGTTATATTGGAGCTGGAGCAAAAATCGTTGGTAATATCAAAATAGGTAATAATGTTAGGATTGGTACAAATGCTTGTGTGTATAAAGATGTACCGGATAATTCTGTAGTAGTCTGTGCTCCAACAAGGATCATACCTCAAGAAGAAGTATTAGATAACAAGTTTTATGTTTTACAAGACGATGGTACTGTTGAGTATTGGCAAGATGGTAGTTTTCATAAAACTGATGATAAAGATGTATATTAAGACTAAAGAAAAAGGACACAGCCAATTATTTGTGTCCTTTATTAGTCTTGAACTTTTTTAATATTGAAGCCGACATTTTTACCATTAATACCGATCTCAGCATTGTTCATTATCTTTTTGAAATTAGGTATATGTTTATATAAGATCAATAGCGTCGTTAAGATCGTTACCACGATAGTTATAATTGAAGCTTCAGTGATGATATTGTAGATTGGAAATGATAAGATGAAGGTTAGGGTTGCCATGACTATCCAGTTTGTCAATAAAGATAATATTACTCCAACGGCTAGTAAGATTAATCCTAATTTCCAATTAAGAGTAAATACCATACCAATATAAGCTGCAAATCCTTTGCCACCTTTAAAATTAAGATAGAAAGGGAAGATATGTCCGATGACTGTAGCACATCCTGTTACGATCACTACGGATTCAGAGTACTTTAATACATGTCTTACGATCATCATAGCAAGTATTGCTTTGCAAGCATCATATAAAGCACAGATGATACCATATTTCCAACCCATTGTTGTTTTAGCGTTAGATGCTCCAGCACTCATTGTACCTCTTGTACGAATGTCGAAGCCTTTAGCTTTAGCGAAAAAGTATGCTGGATTGATACACCCCAATGCATAACCGATCAAAATTCCTAATAAATATTCCATGTTTTTATCTCCCAACGCAAATATGATAGCACATAACAACAAATAATTATTATCAAATTTCTCGCGTTGTGTTAATATTATCAAGTGGGAGTTGATGATCTTGAATATTTACATTATGCGTCATGGCTTGACGGATTGGAACTTAGAAAAAAAGATACAGGGATTAACGGATATCCCTTTAAATGAAATGGGAATAGAGCAAGCTAGTGAAGCATTCTATAAATTAAAAGATATCGACTATGACGTAGTCTATTGTTCGCCATTGACAAGGGCCCGACAGACTGCTTCTCTTGTAACAGGGAACAGATATCCCATCATTGTTGACGAAAGGATCATTGAAAGGGACTTTGGCGATATGGAAGGCATCGATATCGTTATTAAAGATGTTGAAAAGATTTGGGCTCAACCAATAGATAAGCCACTAAGAAATGAGGAAACTTTCGCTCATATGTTACAGAGAGCAAACTCGTTCATTAATGATCTTGCAAGAGTAGACAATGTATTGATCGTTACTCATGGAGCTTTCTTTAGGGCTTTGAAAGTAGTATTAGAGGACTTAGATCCCAATACGACTGACTTATTTGCGATAAAGATCAATAATTGTGAGTTATATAAGATAACAAAGGAGTTTTAGGATGAAAGATATCATGATCGCCACTTCAAATAATGGCAAAGTTAAAGAATACAAAGAAATATTAGAACCATTAGGTTATGAAGTTCATTCACTATGTGAAATAGAGCATGTTGATATTGATGAAAATGGTAGTACATTTGCTCAAAATGCTCTTATCAAAGCTAAAAGTATTAAAGACAAATGTGACATGATCGTCATTTCTGATGATTCAGGTTTGGAGATCGATGCTTTAAATAAAGAGCCAGGAATTCATTCAGCAAGATATTTACAAGGACATGATTATAAGTATAAGAATCAAGTCATTCTTGACAGATTAAAAGATGTAAAAGATCGTAGTGCTAGATTTATCTGTGCTATCGCTTTAGTCGATGAAGAAGAACATGTATTTGAAGGTGTAATGGAAGGATCTATCGGTTATGAAGCAAAAGGAGAAAATGGCTTTGGTTATGATCCGATCTTTGTTGTTCCACAATATGGTAAGACTAGTGCAGAGATTTCTCCAGAAGAGAAGAATGCTGTTTCCCATCGTGGAAAAGCTTCTAGAAAGTTATTAGAGTACTTAAAGGAAAAGAATATATGATACATATTGTTTTATTTGAACCAGAGATACCGCAAAATACAGGTAATATCATTAGAACTGCTATGGCAACAGGTTCTACTTTACATCTCATCAAGCCATATGGTTTTATCTTAAATGAAAAACATTTACAGAGAGCTTCGATGGATTATATCGATCTAGCTGAGATCGTTCAACATGAGAATTGGGCTGATTTCATTAGTACGGTTAAAGAAAATGATCAACTGTATTATCTGACTAGATATGGTAAGAAATTACCAGCTTCTTATGATTATAAGAGTGTAAGTGGAGATATCTACTTAGTCTTTGGTAAAGAGTCTACAGGTATTCCTAAGAATATTTTAAAAAAAGATCTTGAGCATTGTATTCGTTTACCAATGGTGGCTAACGCGCGAAGTTTGAATTTATCTAACACTGTTGCGATCATGGTCTACGAAGTGTTGAGACAATTAGATTATCCTGGGTTAAGTCAGACTGAAGTATTCAAAGGAGCAGATTTCCTAACTGATAACGAGTTTGAAGACAATTATTAAAAGATATAATTTTTATGTGTTATAATTTTAATAGGAGGTGTTTCAGATGTTAGAAAATATGAATGATTACTTATCGATCATTGCTATATTCATTATCTTAGCATTTATGGCCGGGGTAGTCATATATTTTATGAATTTGAAACAGATAGAAAAGAATGTCCGTAAGGAAGTTCATTATTACGATTACGAAAAGAGAAAATAGTTTATATGCAAACAAAAAATGGCAATAAGATTTTGGTCAGAGACATCATTTTAGCAATCATAGCTGCTTTTATTGCGGCAATAAATATCAATTCATTTGTTCACTCAGGAAATACTATTCCAAGTGGATTTTCAGGATTAGCAGTGCTTATCACTCGTTTAGGAGTTAAGTATGACTTTGCTACTCCCAGCTATTCAATATTATACATAGCATTTAATATACCTGCCTTAATATTGGTAGTCACAGCAGTTGGCAAGAGGTTTACTTTTATTTCACTTATAGATGTTGTACTTACAAGTTTATTTGTTGAAATATTACCTTATTTTGATATAACTGATGATCTGTTACTTGCAGGTGTATTTGGCGGTATTTTAAATGGAATATCAAACTCACTAATGCTGATGGCTGATGGCTGTGGTGGAGGATTAGACTTCATCTCAATTTATTGTGCCAATAAGTTTAAAAAGTCATTTTGGAACGAAGCAATGATGATCAATGGTATGATGATCTGTATTTCAGGAGTCATCTTTGGTTGGGATGCTGCCTTATATTCTATTATCTATCAATTTGTTAGTACGCAAGTAGTTAATTATTATGATAATCGTTATAAGAGGTCTTGTCTTATCATCATCACTCATAAGACGGATGAAGTATGTAAAGCAATCTATGAAGATTTTCATCACACTGTTACAATTTTGCAAGGTGTTGGTGGCTTTACCCAAGAAAAAAGACAAGTGCTTTACACAGTTTGTGGTCAATATGAGACAAATAGATTAATAAGAAAGATCTTATCTTTAGATGAAAAAGCATTTATCAATATTACTCATTCTCAAAGAGTTATAGGTAATTTCCATGAGAAACCATATTACTAGGATTTATGTCCTAGTTTTTTTGTGATTGTAAAAAAAATGATTGTTTCTTGTTGTTGGGTTAGGTGTATTTAAGTTGATATTTTATTTATCGCTTATGGTGATCTATGATCGCTTTTACTATTTTTGGAATGATTTGTTTGCCAAAAAGAACAAGAAGATATTATATTGGATAGAAATGGCAACAATGGTTGCTACTTTCATTACTGGGTATGTGATCTATCATTTATGTACATCTAAGAAATCTGTAGGTTTAGTTATTAAATATAAAGATCATCACAAACAATAAATAATTTAGGAATTTTCAATTTTTACGACAATGATATATTGAGGTGTTTTATATGAAAAGAAAGATCTTAATATCTATCATTGCTTTTTTGATAGTTACGATCATTTTAACTTTGATTTTTTCAGATAGTTTATTAAAGGGCAAAGTTTCTTATTGCCAAGTAAATTATGGCAAGTTAGATAAGCAATATAGCATGGTAGCTACTGTTAACTCTAATGAACATTATCAATTTTTTAATGGCAACATTAAAAGTATCAATTACTCACTTAACGATAAGATAAGTAAAGATTCTATTATTTTAGAATACTATGATGTTTATGATAAAGTACAAAAACTAAAATCTGAGTACGATGGTCATTTAATTGAGTTTTCATCTAATTATGTAAAGATCATTGATTCAAATCATTATCTGCAATTAGAAGTAAAACAAGAGATTTATCAACAACTAGATGAAAATACTACTTTGGTTTATCTTAGTGGGGATAATTACTTTTTAGCAAGTTTTATCAGTAAAAGTGATAAAGCTATTGAGAAAGATGGTCAGTTGTTATTTGTTGTCAAGTTTAAACCAGAGACTAATGATCTTTTACTATCTCAAAATGTGATTGTTAAGTTTACTATCGAATCAGAATATGGACTTATAGTAGATAGTAAGGCGATACTTCAAGATGATCAAGGTGATTATCTTTTAGATCAAGATTATGTTAATGACATCAGTAATGCTGATGCTCATAAGATAAGGATCAAAGTAGTTTATGATGATGGTAGTAATTCTCTTATTGAAGCAGTTGGCTTGGAAAATTTAACTGTTTGTATCGTTGATGATACTTTAAGGCAGGTGATAGAAAATGCTTCAAATAATTGATGGTAGTAAGTACTATGATCTTTCTTGTGGTAAAAGAGTAGTGGCACTTAATAAAGTTAATATCACTTTTGAAGACAAAGATTATGTTGGTATCGTTGGTCATTCTGGTAGTGGCAAAAGTACTTTATTAAATGTGTTAGCAGGCTATGAGAGATTAGATGAAGGTCAATATATTTATAATGATAAGAATGTTGGGGAATTAACCAAAGAAAGATATGATGAATTTAATAAGAAGATCGGTTTTGTTTTTCAAGATTATCAATTGCTTAATTATTATCCAGTAAGAGAGAATATCTTATTAGGTAGTTATTACATTAATAAAAAGATCAATCATGATAAGTTAAAGAATAT
The DNA here is from genome assembly GCA_963586925.1 of Erysipelotrichaceae bacterium. Lineage (GTDB taxonomy): Bacteria > Bacillota_I > Bacilli_A > Erysipelotrichales > Erysipelotrichaceae > UBA1783. Next base: position 88,911 of record CAVAAT010000016.1, on the reverse strand, counting down.
CTGTGATCGTTTAAAAATATCAGAATTACTAAGTAAGTATCCTTGGCAATTATCTGGAGGAGAAAAACAAAGAGTAGCATTAGCAAGAACTTTATTATCACAAAAGAAGTTGATATTAGCTGATGAACCAACTGGAGCTTTAGATAAAGTTAATAGTGAACTTATCATGGATATCTTTGATAAATTGCATCAAGATGGTCTGACTGTGATAATCGTTACTCACGATGAAAAGGTAGCGAAACGTTGTAAAAAGATAGTTAGGATGGAAAATGGTCATGTTCTTATTTAGACAGTTATATTATCAGAGAAGATCTCTCATTTTGACTATTTTAGCTAATACTGTAGCGATATTTTTACTATTGTGTGTTAATACTTTTTCTAACTTTTTGATCAGACAATTTCAACAACAATTAGACAAGCTTGCTGTTTCCATAGAAAACATCCAAATTGTCGATGATAGTATCAGACAAGAAAGTATTGATCTTTTATTTGAAGAAAATAAAGTTAAAAAAATAAGTCGTTATTATTATTCAGTCTATCAACAATATCGATTAGTATCTTGTGATAGTTCTTTAGCTAGTCTATTTGATCTTTCGTTTGTTAAAGGTAGTTTTTTTAAACAGTATCAAGTTGAATACAATGATAATGTCGTTGTATTAGGTTATAAGATATATGAAGATCTTGATCATCCTAATATAGGAGAGTATATATCGATCAATGGTGCTTTATTTAAAGTGATAGGTGTGATCGAAGAAGGATGTTCTAATCTGTTCTTTGATTGTGATGATTCGGCATTCTTTCCAATAGATCATCGTTTTGGAAAGCAAAATAGACTATATTTTTTTCAGAGTGAAAAAGAGATTAATGAAGAAGTTGTTGAAAGATATCTTAATGAAGATTCTTATCTGCTGTTATCACAAAAACAGAGCGAAGACGCATTTGATACGATCTTAAAAGTAACAAAAGATATTTTGTTAGCTTTATCCTTTGTTTCACTTATCGTATCTTTTATTGGCATCATCAATAATTCATTAGCTAATATTCAAAATAGAAGACAAGAGATCGGCATAAAAAAAGCTGTAGGAGCTACTGATAAAGATATCTATAGACAATTCTTGTTAGAAACATTAACTGTGATGATCATATCTATACTTGTAGCTTATACAGCTTTAGCTATCGTTATTATTTTATTAAGAGTATCATTTGATCTTGAGATAGAGATAAGTTTAAAAGATAACTTATCTGTCATATTTATTGTAACTTTATTAGGTGTTATCAGTGGTATTTATCCAGCATTGCAAGCTAGCAAAGTTACGATATTATCGGCATTAAGACATTAGAATATGTCGATACCCATTTTCTTTTGAACTTTTCTTAGTTTTTTAAAGGCGATCTTACTTGCTTTTTCAGCTCCTTGTTTTAAGACTTCTTCCATGATGCCAGATTTTAAGACTTCGTTGTATTTGTCTTGTATCTTAGAAAGGGTATCACATACTGCATCAGCTACTTCTTTCTTAAATACGCCATAACCAATACCATCATAACGAGCTACGATATCTTCAATCGGTTCTCCAGTTAGTGAAGATAAGATCTCTAGTAAATTAGAGATACCAGGTTGATTTACTTTATCATAGTTGACTTTACCAACCATATCAGTAACAGCTGACATAACTTTTTTACGAGCAACATTTAAGTCATCTAGTAAGTAGATACAACCTTTATTTGTTTCATCTGATTTACTCATCTTCTTAGTTGGATCAGATAGTGACATGATCCTAGCACCAACTTTTTGAGTCAATGGTTCAGGTAAGACAAAAGTTTCACTATATTTGTTGTTGAAACGACTAGCTAAGTTTCTTGCTAATTCAACATGTTGTTTTTGATCATCACCTACAGGTACATAATCAGCATCATATAGTAAGATATCTGCTGACATTAATGATGGATATGTAAATAAGCCAGCAGTGATACCATCTGTTTGTTTAGCACTCTTTTCTTTAAATTGGGTCATTCTTGATAGTTCACCCATGTAACTTTGACAAGTCAATAACCAGCCAAGTTGAGCATGTGCCAAGACATCAGACTGTAAAAAGATCGTACACTTTTCTGGATCTAGTCCACAAGCTAAATATAATGCGATAGCATCTTTTAAGTTCTTTCTTAATTGTGCTGGTTCTTGGTAGAATGTGACACAGTGAAGATTAGCGATAAAGACAAATAATTCATAATCATCTTGGTAATTAACGAAATTTCTTAAGGCACCGATATAATTGCCTAAATGAAGTTGACCGGTTGGCTTGATGCCACTTAGCATTCTTTTCATAATAAATCCTCCTATAGATATAAAAAAAACACCTTTTTGGGACCCAATAGGGCGGTGCCACCCAAATTACTTCCTTGTGGAAGTCTCTCGATTGTTGTAAGGTAAACAGACCATATAGCTCCCTTGTCCCAATTTATCAAACACTCGGATCAGACTTTCACCGTAACTGATTCGCTTTGTACCGGAGGAGTTTGACTCTTGACAAGCTCATTGCTAGACTCATTTTACCATTTTCATCATTAATTTCAATAGTTAGTTGTAAATTTTCAACTTGTCAGCGATATTGCTTTTTTTTATAATGTTAGTGAGAGAGGTGATCATGATGATCTTATTATATACATCTGCCGGTTGTGCAAGCTGTCGTAAAGCAAAACAATGGTTGAAAGACCGCAATATTAAATATACAGAGAGAAATATCTTTACCACCTTATTAAATGAAAAAGAGATCCGTTTTTTATTGACTCGTTCAGAAAATGGAACGGAAGATCTTATTTCTAAAAGAAGTAAGGTCATCAAAGAGAACAATATCGATATAGATAGTATGTCTTTAAATGAACTCATAGCTTTTGTTAGAAAGAACCCGTCAGTTCTTAAAAGACCGATCATAATCAATGAAAAGAGTATTCTTGTTGGTTATGATGAAGAAGAAATTGAAATCTTTGAACAACAAGCTCCCAAGTTGAAGTTTGAATGTGCCAAAGATAGTTGCCCAAATTATTCTATTTGTGGCAAGTTAAGAGAAGAAAAGTAGTAAGGAAGGAAGTAATCTTAAAATGGAGAAAGTATTAGTCGGACTATCAGGAGGAGTGGATAGTGCTGTTGCAGCCTATCTTTTAAAGCAACAGGGCTACGAGGTTGTCGGAGCTTTTATGCGTAACTGGGATGCGGCGACTAATAATGATATTTTAGGTAATCCAACGATCAAGGATGATGTTTGTCCTCAAGAAAAAGATTATAAGGATGCTCAAAAAGTTGCAGATAAGTTGGGCATTGAATTATTAAGAGTAGACTTTGTCAAAGAGTATTGGGATGATGTTTTTACTAATTTCATCAGTGAACATAAAAAAGGTAGAACACCTAATCCTGATATCTTGTGCAATAAATATATCAAATTTGATGCTTTTTTTAAGTTCGCATTAGACAAAGGATTTGATAAAGTAGCTACTGGCCATTATGCCCGAGTAGAAAAGATAGATGGTAAATATTGCTTACTAAAGGGTAAAGATACTAATAAAGATCAATCTTACTTTTTAGCTCAGATAAATAGAAATGTTTTAGAAAGAACTTTATTCCCTTTGGGAGATATTGAAAAGCCTCTTGTTAGAAAGATCGCTTTAGAACAAGATTTACCAGTTGCTGAGAAGAAAGATTCTACCGGTATCTGTTTTATCGGAGAAAGAAACTTTAGACAATTCTTACAGAACTATCTTCCTTCCAAAGAAGGAAATATCATTGATATTGCTACTAAACAAGTAGTAGGAAAGCATATGGGTGTTTTGTATTACACGATCGGTCAAAGAAAAGGTTTAGGCATTGGTGGCGATCACGGTAGATGGTTTGTCGTGGGAAAAGATGTGGAAACTAATGAATTATATGTAACTTGTCAAAATGAGGAAGATTGGTTATATTCTGATAGCTGTACAGTTAGTACTTTTAACAAACTAGCTGATTTTGAAATGCCAAAAGAAGGTAATTGTAAGTTTAGATATCGTCAAAAAGATAATCCGATAACACTATCTTATTTAAATGAAGAAGAATTACTTGTTTCTTATCCACAAAAGATCAAAGCTGTTACACCAGGTCAACAAGCTGTTTTCTATGATGGTGATATCTGTTTAGGTGGAGCTGTCATAGAGAAGACATACATCAATAACAAATGGCATAATCAAATGCTGATCGAACATATTCATGGAGATAAATAATGGAATTAAGAGGTCGTTTTTTTAAGATACTCTTTCATGATCAACAGAATGGCTATGCTGTGGCTCTTTTTAAGCCATTTAAGTCCGAAAATGATCGAGCTACGACTGTTACTGGTATCTTAGGTGAAGTTAAAAGTGATGAAGTATATGTATTAGTTGGTGATTATGTTGATCATCCTAAATACGGTTACCAATTTAAAGTAGAGAGTTTTACCATTGAAAAAGATGATAGTGAAAGTGGTCTTGTCAAATATTTTTCTAGTGCTTTATTTAAAGGTATTGGAAAAGCATATGCTAGAAAGATCGTTAAAACACTAGGAGCAGAAGCAGTAAGGCAGATCAAGATCGATAGTGATATCTTAGATACTGTACCGCAGATGACAGAGAAAAGAAAAAAGATCATCTTAGATGGTATTGCGAAAGAAAGTGATGATGATCTTACTTTCTTATTGGGACATCATTTAACAATGGCTGATGCCATAAAACTAAGAAATAAATATAAATCTGATCTAATGACAGTCATTTATGATAATCCTTATAGGTTGATCGGGGATATTGAGGGTTTAGGATTTGGAAAAGTTGATAAGTTTGCTTTATCTATCGGTGTAAAGGAAGATAACTTTTATCGTTTATGTGCATATGGTGAGTCTTTACTAATGGATATGTGTATGAAAACAGGTGATAGTTATGTTGATCTTGAACAATATCGTAACTACATTAGTAAAAAGTTATCTCAATATGATATTGATATTTCCGAAATGATGAAGTTTTTAGCTAGTAATGGCAGAGTTGCGATCGAAAAAGATCGTATCTACCCGATCAGTCAATATGATAGTGAGAGATTTATCAGTAGATATCTTTGTGATTTTCCTAATGATAAATTGCCAAGAGCTGACAGTAAGGTCTTATTCGATGAGATAAATTCCTTACAAGAAGAAATGAACATCACTTATCAAGAAAAACAACTACAAGCGATAATGGCTTTCTTTGAAAATGATATGCTCATCATCACAGGTGGCCCCGGCACTGGTAAGACAACGATCGTAGCTGCTATGTTACATTTATGTGAGAAGATCTATCCAAACTATACTTTATCTTTACTTGCTCCTACTGGTAGGGCAGCCAAAAGATTATCGCAATTAACGGATCATGAAGCAAAGACTATCCATTCGATATTATTATGGGATAAGGAAAGTGGCAAGTTTGCTAAAGATGAAAGAAATCCATTGACTACAGATATCTTGATCATTGATGAGTTTTCTATGGTCGATCAATATCTTTTTTATAGTTTATTAAAAGCGGCCACTTATTGTAAGAAGATCGTCATCATCGGTGATAGTGATCAATTACCTTCTGTTTCAATGGGATCAGTCTTAAGAGATCTTATTGATTGTGATCTATTTTCAACAATTAGATTAGATAAGATCTATCGCCAGAAAGAAGGTAGTGATATCATCACTTTAGCTTATGATATCAAAAATAATTGTGTTGAAAAGATTCCTACTGATAAGGATATCCGTTTCTTTCAATGTGACTCTTCTCAGATAAAAGATGTATTGATGCAAGTAGTTGATAGAGCCTTGAACAGTTACGAGAGCCAAGAAGAAGGTTTTATGAATGTGCAGATATTAGCTCCGATGCATAATGGACCTAATGGCATTGATAGACTAAATCAAGAATTACAACAAGAGTTCAATCCTAATAGTAAAGATAAAAGACAGCTAAATGTTGGCTATCATATCTTTAGGGAAAAAGATAAAGTATTACAGCTAAAAAATCAACCTGATGATGATGTCTATAATGGCGATATCGGTATCATCATTGAGATCATTTATGCTAAAGAAGATATTGATAACTTAGATAGGATCATCGTGGATTTTGATGGTAGGATAGTTGAATATACTAATGAAAACTTTGTTAATATCACTCATGCTTATTGTATGAGTGTGCATAAAGCTCAAGGCAGTGAATATCCAATTGTCATCTTACCAATGACTAACCAATATAGCATCATGTTACAGAAAAGACTTATCTATACTGCTGTTACAAGAGCATATAAGTCACTGATCTTTATTGGTGATAAGAGTGCATTTTATAGGGGCATCCGTACTACTGAACACTATAGTAGAAAGACTACACTAAAAGAAAGATTGATAGATTGTTATGGAAAAACTAATTCAACGCAAGACTATTAAAAGTAGATTAGCTAATTTATCACGGAGTGATAGAGAAGAATATTCCAAGATCATTTGTGACAAATTGATAGATCTAGTTGAGAAAACAAATGTTAAGATCATCATGTCTTATCAACCTATTCAAAAAGAAGTTGATATGAATTGGTTTAGTCAATATATTGAAGAGAAAGACATTCAAATTTGTTATCCTAGGATCGTTGGTGATGATCTAATAGCTATAAGTTCTAAAGAATTTGATCTTGATCAATATGGAATAAGACAACCGGTTAATGGTATAACGATCGACAAGCAAGATATTGAACTTGTCATCATCCCTCTTATTGGTTTTGATGAAAATTTAAATAGGTTAGGCAGAGGTAAAGGTTATTACGATCGTTTCTTAGAAAACACTAGGGCATTAAAAGTAGCAGTAGCTTATGAGATACAAAAACAAGATTTGATCATAACAAATGAACAAGATATAAAGATGGATGTCATCTTGACACAGGAGAAAGATTATGGAAAAGATATTAGAGAAATTAAAAAACTTATTATTAGCTCAAGAGCATAGTTGTGTTTTTGGCAATGAAGAAACTTATTTCTATAGTGATCTAAAAGGAATAAGACCACTTATGCAGTTCATACAAGAAGATAAAAAAGGGTATTATGTAGCTGATAAGATCGTTGGTAAAGCGGCAGCATATTTGTTCATTTTATTAGAAGTAAAAGCGGTTTATGCCGATACGATCAGTGTTGCCGGTTTAAAAGTGTTAGAAGAAAACAATATACCCGTATATTATCGTCAATTAGTGGAGTATATCATCAATAGGACTGGAGATGATATGTGTCCGATGGAAAAGACTGTAAAAGATATTGATGATCCTAAGGCAGCTCATCGTGCTTTAGCAGAAAAAATAAAAGAGATGCAAGTTAAAAAATAAGAATATTTAACATATTAAATAAAAAGTGTGTTATAATTTTTTGCGTTAAAGCGATTATTTTTGTATTAGTAGATCGTTTGATTCTTAAAGAGAGATGCTGTTGGTGGAAATGTGTCAGATAAGATGATCGAAGCTCACAAAAAAGTGCAATGAAAACATTGACGTTTACGGGCGTTAACCGTTATTAATTAAGGTGCAGACTATTGTCTGAATCAGGATGGTACCGCGATCTCACTCGTTCCTGTTGGAATGAGTTTTTTTAGTATAAGGAGAGAAAAAGATGAAACAATTAACTAGTGCTCAGATCAGACAGATGTTCTTGGATTATTTCGCTGAAAATGGTCATATGATCGAACCAGGTGCATCTCTTATACCACATAATGATCCTACTTTATTATGGATCAATGCTGGTGTTGCTGCTTTAAAGAAGTATTTTGATGGAACTGAAAAGCCAAAGAACAAAAGGATCACAAATGCTCAAAAGTCTATCAGAACTAATGATATTGAAAATGTTGGTAAGACAGCAAGACACCACACTTTCTTTGAAATGTTAGGTAACTTCTCGATCGGTGATTACTTTAAGAAAGAAGCTATTCCTTTTGCTTGGCATTTCTTAACAGATGAACGTTGGATGGGCTTTGATAAGAGCAAACTATATATCACAGTTTATATTGATGATCAAGAAGCTTTTGATATTTGGACTAAGGTATGTGGTGTTGATCCTAGTCATATCTTAAGGACTCCTGAAAACTTCTGGGAGATCGGTAATGGACCATGTGGACCAGATAGTGAGATCTTCTATGATCGTGGTGATAAATATGATCCTCAACATTTAGGAGAAAAGTTATTCTTTGAAGAAATGGAAAATGATCGTTATATCGAGATTTGGAACATAGTCTTCTCACAATACAATTCTCAAGAAGGTGTTGATAGAAAAGATTACAAAGAATTACCACAAAAGAATATCGATACTGGTATGGGTCTAGAAAGACTTGTATCTATTGTCCAAGATGGTGAGACTAACTTTGATACTGATCTATTCTTGCCTGTCATCAGAGCTACAGAAGCTATGACTGATAAAAAGTACGAGGGTGAAAACAAAATGGCATATAGAGTCATCGCTGATCACATCCGTACTGTTACTTTTGCTTTAGCTGATGGTGCTACATTCTCTAATGAAGGCAGAGGTTATATCTTAAGAAGAGTATTAAGAAGAGCAGTTAGATATGGAAAGAAATTGAACATTCAAAAAGCATATATGTATAAGTTAGTTCCAGTGGTTGCTGAAAATATGAAGGACTACTATCCATATTTGTTAGAAAAAGTTGAATATATCCAAAAGCTTGTTAAGGCTGAGGAAGAAAGATTTGAAACTACTTTAAATGAAGGTGAAAAGATCTTACAGAATGTTTTACAATCAACTAAGGGTAATGTTTTAGATGGTGAAACAGTCTTCAAGTTATATGATACATATGGTTTCCCTGTTGAATTAACAGAGGAGATCGCTCAAGAAAAAGGCTTTACTCTTGATAAAGATGGTTTTGAAAAATGTATGGAACAACAAAGAGAAAGAGCAAGAAATGCGAGAAGTGATGATCAATCAATGGGTTCTCAATCTGTTGACTTATTGAATTTCACTGCACATAGTGAATTTGTAGGCTATGATCATAATTCTAATGTTTCTTATGTTGTTGGCTTATTCAAAAATGGACAAAAAGTCGATGAAATAAGTGATGAGGGTGAAGTAGTATTTGCTCAAACTTGTTTCTATGCTGAAAGTGGTGGACAAATCTATGATACAGGTATCATCTATAATGATGACTGCCAGATGGAAGTCGTTAAAGTGAATAAAGCACCATTAAAACAATTCTTACATCATGTTAAAGTCAAAGGCGGCACTGTTCATTTTGGTGATAAGTTCAATCTTGTGATCAATCTTGAAGATAGAAATCTTATTAGAGCTAATCACTCAGCTTTACACTTATTACAAGCTGCTTTACAGAAAGTTGTTGGTAAGCATGTTCACCAAGCAGGTTCTTATGTATGTAGAGATTATGGAAGATTTGACTTTACCCACTTTGAAAAAGTCAATAATCAACAATTAGAAGAGATCGAACAATTAGTAAATGAAGTCATCAGTCGTAAGATCGAAGTTAAGACTGATCTAATGGATGTTGAAACAGCAAAACATTCTGGAGCAATGGCTTTGTTTGATGAAAAATATGATGATGTTGTTAGAGTAGTGAGCATGGGTGATTTCTCTAAAGAATTATGTGGAGGAACTCATGTTACTAATACTGCCGAAGTTGGTTTATTTAAGATCATTTCTGAAGAATCAGTCGGTTCAGGTATCAGAAGAATAACTGTCAAGACTAACTATGGTGCTTATCTTGAAGTAGCTAAGCAACAACAACAATTATTAGCTCTAGCAGATATGTTAAAAGTAACTAACACTAGTAAGATCGAAGAAAAATTGACTCAGATCATCAAAGAAAATAATCAATTATCATCAACTATTAAAGAGTTGAAAGAGAAATTATCAGCAAGTGAAAGTAATGATATGTTAAAAGATGCTACAGTTATCAATGGTTACAATGTTCTTATCAAGAAAGTAAATAATGATAATGTTAAAGCATTAGCACAACAATTATCTCAGAAGTTGACTAATTCAGTTATCTTGTTATATACGATAAATGGTGAGAAAGTGACATTTACAGCAGCATGTTCAAAAGATGCTATTGCTAAAGGCATCAAGGCAAGTGCTATCGTTAAGGCTGCAGCTATCGCAACTGGAGGTAATGGCGGTGGAAAAGATGACATTGCTTCTGCTGGTGGAAAAGATAGTAGTAAAGTCGAACAAGCTATTAGTGCAGTTAAGGAATTATTAAAATAATAGACCTTTAATTTTAGTGACTAATTTAGTAAAATATAAGCAGGAGGTATCATTGTTATGAAGGATAATCAGCAGACAACCTTGATCTTTAATTCTGAACAGATCAAACAAGAAAATATTAAATATATCTTGAAAACAGTCAATGAAGCTTTGAATGAGAGGGGCTACAGTGCTGTAACTCAGATTGTAGGCTATCTTGTAACTAATGACCCTGCTTATATTTCAAGTTACAAGAATGCTCGTACCTTGATCCAAACAGTAGATCGTGATGAGATCTTAAAAGAAATAGTTAGGAGTTATTTGAGCAACAATGAATAAGATCATGGGTTTAGATTTAGGAAGCAAGACTTGCGGTGTAGCATTAAGTGATAGCTTACAGATGATTGCTAGTGGTAAGGAAACTATCCGTTTTGAAGAAGATGATTATAAGACAGCTTTAGAAAAAGTATGTAATATCATCGATGAGAACAAAGTTGAAACTGTGGTATTAGGACTACCGAAGCACATGAATGGTGATGAAGGTATCCGCGCCGACATTTCAAAGAAATTTAAAGAGATGCTAGTAGAAGCTCGTAATGTAAATGTCATATTATGGGATGAGCGTTTGACTACGGTTTCAGCACAAAAAAGTATGATTGCATCTAATATGAACAGGCAAAAAAGACACAAGATGATAGATACAATGGCCGCTGTGATAATCTTACAAAGTTATCTCGATGCCAAAAGTTAGGAGTGAAGAAAAATGGACGATAATATTCTTTTCATTACGACCGATGATGGTAAAGAAATGAAAATGGAACAATTATTTAACTTTTATAGTGATCAATATAACAAATCCTATGTTCTTTATATTGATCCCCAAAGTGATGATGGGCAAGTTTACGCGATGAGTTTCGATGAAGACAAGAACTTATACGCTGTAGAAACAGATGAAGAATGGGAAATGATCGAAGAAGTATTTGAGGCATGGAACGATGAGCAGCAAGAAAACTAAGAAAAAAGTTAGATTGATCATTTTTTTATTGATCTTAGTGATCGTTCTTGGAGCATTATTAGTAGTTTATCGTAGTTATCTCAATTCATTAAAACCAATGAGTGATACTAGTGAAAAAGTCGTATTTACTATAGATGAAGGTTCATATATGGATGATGTCATTGATTCCTTATATGATGAAGGTTTGATCAGAGACAAAAAGATGGTCAAGGTCTATGTTAAATTGAATAAACGTAATGATTATTATGCTGGTAATTATATGCTTGATAAGAATATGAGTGTCTCTGAGATATTTGATACTCTAGCTGATGTCAATAATTCTTATGTGGAAGAAGTTACAGTCACTATTGTTGATGGTGATTGGGCTAAGGATGCAGCTAAAGCTATAGCTGAGGCAACTAATCTTACAGAAGAAGAAATCTTGGATAAGTGGAATGATCTAGATTACATTTATAAACTTATAGATAAATATGATTTCTTAACTGAAGATATCTTTAACTCTGAGCATTGTTATCTTGAGGGATTTATCTATCCTGATACTTACAATTTCTACAAAGAGACTTCAGTAGAGCAAGTAACAGAGAAGATCTTAGATAGACAAAATGAAGTTTATCAAAAATATGCTAGTCAGATCGCGTCTTCAGGTTATAGTACTTATGAGATCTATACTTTAGCAAGTATGGTCATCTTTGAAGCTAATACTCAAGAAGATATGAAATTAGTTAGTTCAGTGTTCCATAACAGATTGGATGATGGATATTATCTACAATCATCAGTAACTGTTTGTTATGCTTTATATAACTATGACAGTTGGCAAGATTGCGAAACAGCAATTGATAAAGATTCAAAGTATAACACTTATGTTTATCCAGGACTACCAGTAGGACCGGTATGCAATGCTAATGAGACAGCTATTGAGGCAGCTTTAAATCCTACACCAAGTAATTATTATTACTTTGTCGCTGATCTGAGTACAGGAAGAACTTATTTCGCTGAGACATATGCAGAGCACCTGCAGAATGTAGAAAAATATTTATATTAAAAGGAGTAAATTATGTCTAAACCAGTCATTATAGGGATCGCAGGAGGTAGTGCTAGTGGCAAGACTTCAGTTGCTGAGATTTTAAGAGATGCTTTTGCCGGTAATAAATCAGTTGCCATTATTCGTCAAGATGATTATTACAAAGATCAATCACATATGGAATTTTCGGAAAGATTAAAGACAAATTATGACCATCCATTTGCTTTTGACAATGATCTATTGATCAAACAGCTTGATGAACTTATCTTAGGCAATAAGATCGATAAGCCAACTTATGATTATGTACATCATACAAGAAGTGATGTTACTGAAGAGATCTCACCAGCTGATGTTATCGTCTTAGAAGGACTATTTGTTTTGCAAGATGAAGCCATCAGAAAAAAATTAGATATGAAGATCTATATTGATACTGATGCTGATATCCGTTTCATCCGTAGATTAAAAAGGGATGTTAAGGAAAGAGGCAGGACTTTAGAAAATGTCTGTGATCAATATATGACTACCGTTAGAGTAATGCACAATGCTTTTGTTGAACCTAGTAAGAAGTATGCTGATATCATCATACCTGAAGGTTCCCATAACGTTGTTGCTATAGATCTATTAATGACAAAGATCAGTAGTATAGTAGAAAAGAATCTACATGAGAATAAGAATATATAGGAGTGAATGAATATGGAAGAGAATAGAACTGTTGTTTTGACCCTAGATGGTTTAAGAAAATCAGAAATGACTTATATCAGATTGTTGCACGTTGAACGTGATCAAACAATCGAAGAATTAAAAGCTGCTAGAGCTCAAGGAGACTTATCAGAAAACGCTGATTATGATGCTGCTAGAGATCGTCAGGGTAGAGTAGAAGCTTCTATCAAAGAATACGATTATATGTTATCTAACTTTGAACTTATTGGAGTTAGGGAAACTAAGAGCAAAGAGAAGCTTCAAAAAGAGTTAGAGGAATTAAAAGCTGGAAAAGATGGCAAGGTTGAAGCTGTCAATGAAGCTAAGAAACTTGGCTTAAGTGATGATAACCAAGCCTTAAATGATGCTATAGAGGATTTAGTCAATACTGAAACAAGGATCAAGACTATCGAATATGTAATAGCTAATGCTTCTGAAACTGGTAAGAGCAAAGGCAGAAAAGTTGTTAAGTTAGGTTCTACTGTCACAATCTTAACATTAGATGAAGATGAAGAAGAGACTTATACGATCGTAGGTACAGTAGAAGCTGATCCATTAAATGGTAAGATCTCTAACGAATCACCTCTTGCTATTGCTTTAATGGATAAGAGGGTTGATGACACAGTTACTGTCATGGTTCAACATCCATATAAAGTAAAAATTAAAGAGATCAATTAGGAATTTACTGATAAGAGATACTAATATATAGTATGAAGAAACTATTATATTGGATATCTCTTTTATTTTTGGCTTTGTTCTTACTATTACCTAGTGATAGTTCTTTAGAAATTGGAATGCTTACGACTGATAAGATCAGTGTGGAGGTTAAAGGGGAAGTAAGTAAACCTGGAGTCTATCAATTAGAGGCATATAGTACTGTGGAAGATCTATTAAAGTTGATAACATTAACCGATGAGGCTGATTTGTCTTCTCTTAATCAAACACTAGTTTTAAAAGATAGTGATGTGATCGTCATTGATAAAAAACAAGAAGTGCAGAAGGTATCGATAAACACAGCATCTTTAGAACAACTTTGTACTATTCCATATGTTGGAGAAAAGACAGCTCAAAAGATCATAGACTATCGTCAAGAGATTGGCCCTTTTCAATCTTTAGAAGATTTAATGAATGTTAAGGGCATTGGTAAAAAGAAATATGAAAAGATGAAGGATTATATAAGGCTATGAAGATAAATTATTTAGTTATAGCTTTTAGCTTTGTATTTACATGTCTTTTTAATGACTTTAAAACAAGAGTTGTGATTGCTTTATTATTAGCGATCACTTATCGTTTTTATTGTGGTAAAGAAAGAATAGTATATCGTTTTGCTTTAGTTATCTTACTATTAGTTTCTTTACCAATAAATACCACTCAATTTACTACCGGTCGAGTTGACAGCATCAGAGATAGTTACTATACCATCAGTAATGGTCTTTATAAAGTGATAGTCTATTCTTATGATGAAAATATCAGTTATGATTGTAAAGTAAGCGTAAATAGTGAGATCAAGAAGATCAATACTTATGATAACTTTGAATTAACAGATTTTTCTACCTATTGTAAAGGGAATAACATTTTAGGTTATGTTGATAGTTGTGAGATAATAGAAACTAGCTTTTCTTTAAGGACTTTGTGGTATCAGCACAATAAGAGTATTGGTAATCATTGGGCTAATAGATTAATCTTTTCTAGAGGATTAGATAGCGAGAGTAGTAATATCTATTTGATAACACAATCAGGAATGCATATTTCTTTTGTGATACTTATGATAAGAAATATCTTAAATCGGCATATGTATAAGAGATCATCATTGAAAGTATGTGTTGCGATATCTTTTATCTATGGTTTATTGATGAGATTTCCTTATAGTTGTTTAAGAGTATTTATCTCCTTATTAATAGAGTTACTAACTGATGATAAAAGGAATAGATTAGCTTTAGAAATGATGAGTTTATGTTTGTTAAAACCATACTATGTTTTATCTTTACCTTTTTTAGCAGTTGAAGGCATAAAGACAATAAATTTGTTTTCTAATAAAAGATCAAAAGTGATGAATATGTTTTATATGGTCTTTCTTCAATTGCTTTTTTATCATAAGTGTGATCTAGTTCAGATCTTCTTGCTTAGTTTTATTAGGAGTGTAAGTTCTTACTTATTTGTTTTAGCTTTGTTAATTCATTTTCCTTTAGATCTAAATGGTCTTGTTTTGTCTTATGTAGAGTTAATTGATAGTTTATCTTTATTAGAGATCAATGGAAGGATAAATATTATTTTTTTCATCTTTGTCTTAAAGTTCATTTATTGGTGGTTAAAGACGGGATATAAAAAGTATTTGATCTATCAAGGCTTGATATTTATTCTAGTCAATGATTATGCTTATATTAGGTGCTATCATACTGTTACTTTTTTAGATATTGGTCAAGGTGATTGCTGCCTTATAACTTTTCCTAATGAATCTAAAGGTTTACTCATTGATACAGGTGGCAATGTTTACAAAGATGTAAGTAGTGATATCACAATCCCTTATTTAGAAAGTATGGGAATAAATTCAATTGATATCATCATCACTCATGAAGATCATGACCATTCAGGTGGATTAGCTTCATTAGAAAAGAATTATGAAGTTAATGAAGTGTATAAGGATAAAGAAAGATTGATCGAAATATGTGGAACTGAAGTATTTGATCCTTTATATGACAGAAGATATGATAATGAAAATGATGATTCGCTATTGTCTTATTTTAAACTAAAACAATTTTGTTTTCTCTTTTTAGCTGATATCAGTTCAACTGTCGAACAAGATCTCGTAAATGAATATGGGCAATTGGATGTAGATGTTGTTAAACTATCTCATCATGGCTCTAAAACAGCTACTAGTGATAAACTTTTAGGTAAATATCAATTTAAGTTAGCTATCATATCTGCCGGAAGAAATAATCATTATTCTCATCCAAGTGAAGAAGTCATTGAGAGATTAAACAATTATCATATCGATTATCTTTCTACTAAAGAAGATCATGCGATCAAGTTTTATGTCTTTAATCATCTGTTAATGTATGTCACTAGTAATGCTCATTGGGGTTTTTATATTAAGTAAGTTTATTTTTAGTGGTATAATGATAACGGAGAGAAAAATGAATTATTTACTTATTGGAAATGAGTTTTATAACTTGCGTAAAAGGAAAGATGAATTAGTTAAGAAAGCTGAGGTTAGTGATCTTAACTTACTTATCTATGATAATTGTACGGGAGCCGATCTTGATGAGATGATCAGTGATTGTCAGACTATTCCTTTCTTTGCGGATAAAAAGCTAGTCATTTTACAAAATCCGTCTTTTATCATTGATAGTAAATCAGCAGATAAGAATGATCTTGATAGGATCATCAATTATTTAAAACAACCTTCAGATACTACAGATCTTATCATTTGTGTTGAAAAGACAGGCATTGTAAGTCAATCGGCTATCAAACAATTAACTAAATATATCAAGATAGAGAAGTATGATACTTTAGATGAAACGCAATTTAAAGATCTTGTCATTAAAGACCTAAATGAAAATCATATCAAGATAGATAAAAGAGGGTTGGATCTATTATTAAAGCGATTGCCTAACAATGTCGAAAATTGGAAGAGTGAATTAGAAAAACTTCTCATTTATGGTGAGCCATTAGATAAGGTTGCTGTTGATAATCTCATCAGCCGTCAACTAGAGAAAGATTCATTTAGTTTGACTAATGCGATCAGTAATAATGATCTAGATCAAGCATTAAGAGTATTTAGAGATCTTTTGACTGTTGATAAGAATGCCTTGCATGGCTTACTTGCTTTGATCGCAACGCAATTTAGGACTATGAGTCAATACAAGATGTTACAAGAAATGGGATTATCTAATCAACAGATAGCTACTAAGATGAATGTTAAAACAGGAAGTGTCTATTATAAATTAGAAGCATGTAATGGTCGTAGTAGTAAACAATTATTGGAGATATTAAATAACTTGGCTTTACTAGATCAAAATATCAAAAGTGGAAAGATCGATCCAGTTATTGGATCAGAATTATTTATAGTTAAAACGATAAGGGGTTAGTTTATGGAATCATTAAGAGAATTATATCGTATCGGACCAGGACCATCCTCATCCCATACCTTAGCTGTTCAAAAAGCTTGTTTATATTATTTAAATGAATATCCTCATTTTAAGAAATATTCTGTAGAGTTATGTGGCTCTTTGGCTTTAACTGGTAAAGGTCATATGACCGATAAGATAATAGAATCAGTCTTTGGTAAAGAGAATGTTGAAGTCATTTTTACTAAAAAAATGTATAAAGATATTCCTAATGTCATGATATTTCATACTATTGTTGATAGTAAAATTTCAAATCAAGAGGTCATCATCTCTAGAGGTGGAGGAGCTATTGAAATTGAGGGAAAGCCATCACTTGTTAATGAGTTTGTTTACCCACAAAATTCTTTGAAACAGATCAAAGAATTTATTGCTCAGAATAATATCGATCTAGCTCAATATGTTTATCATTATGAGCCTGATATTGTTGAGTATCTTTATAAAGTAGCTAAACAGATGTTAACTGAGATTGAAAATGGTCTAAGTAGCGAGGGAATTTTGCCAGGAGAGTTACGACTACTAAAGGTATCACGTTCTTTGTGGGTCCAATCTTTAGAATGTAGTGATGAAGCAATAAGACAAAAATTACAGATAAGTGCTTATGCTTATGCAGCTATGGAAGAGAATGCTTGTGGAAAAACTGTTGTTACAGCCCCTACTTTAGGGAGCTGTGGCGTACTCAGTGCGGTATTAAGATTTTACCATCAAAAAGGTTATGATATTGAAAAATTGATAGATGGATTAGCAGTAGCTGGTGTTTTTGGTAATTTAGTAAAAACTAATGCTTCTATTTCAGGGGCAGTGGGAGGCTGTCAAGCTGAGATCGGCACAGCTTGTTCAATGGCAGCAGCCTTTAGCGCTTATTTAGAAGGATTACCTATTAATCAGATTGAATATGCTGCTGAGATCGCTATGGAGCACAATTTGGGTTTGACTTGTGATCCTGTCGGTGGTTATGTTCAAGTTCCTTGTATAGAAAGAAATGGACAGGCTGCTTTAAGAAGCATTGATTCTATGATCTATGCTAAATATTTAGGTAAGATCAGAGATAACAAAGTAAGCTTTGATATGATCGTAGCAGCTATGAATTATACAGGGCAAAAGATTGCGATGGAATTAAAAGAGACTTCTCTAGGTGGCTTAGCTGAGGTAGTTCCTTGTAAGAAAGATCCATTAGGATGTTAGAGGACTGTAATAGTCCTTTTTTGTTGACAATACGAAAAAAAAGACAAAATAAAAATTGTAATAAAGTAAAAGATATAAATGTATTGAGTATATTTATATCTGATAATTTTTTAAAGAAAGGAGAAAGTTTATGAAAAAATTAATACTGTTACTTTTGGTTTTGTTGGCTTTATTTGGTTGTACTACGACAAACAATAATGGTGAGGATGATCATGATAATGAGCAATCCGATTGGCGTGTTGTTGAGTATGATGATGACAAACGTATTTGGGTAGTTAATGAGTATTCTGTTATTTCAAAGGATGATTACTATATGCAAGAGAAAATTTATAGTGATGATCAAGATTTAGTTAGGATTGTAACAAAGGATAGTGAACTAACAGCAACATATGATGCTGATGTCACTAAAGGATTATATGTTCAGACTTGGAAAGTCATTTCTTCTAATTATAATGAACAAACTGGTATGTATACTGCTGGTAGTAAAGAAGAAAGACCTTATTGGAAGTAAACAAAAGGGCCTCAAATGAGGTCCTTAGTTGTTTTTTTAAGCTAATGAATTAACAGCCTTTGCTAAACGTGCTTTTTGACGACTAGCATAGTTTTTATGATGAATACCACTAGTTACAGATTTATCTAACTTAGAAACAGCTTCATTTAAAGCAGTCTTTGCAGTTTCAGCATCTTTAGCTTCAACAGCTTCTAAAACTTTCTTAATTGCAGTCTTTAATTCGCTCTTTAATGCTTTATTAACAGCGTTAGCTTTTAAGTTTGTGATAGCACGTTTCTTCTGAGACTTGATATTAGGCATAAACTTACCTCCCTTTAGTTTCTTTTGCCTTAATATTTTAACAAACCTATATTCAAAATGCAATAAAATATATTTGCTATAAATAGCTATTTATTGAATTATGGTAAAAAAAACGGTAAGATAATGATAGTGAGGAGTGATCATTATGGATAAAAGGATACGAATAACTGGGGAAGGTAGTCTATCTGTTAAAGTTGATCAGATTGAATTTAATATTTCTTTACAATCAATCAACGAAGTATATGATGAGGCTTATAAATTAGCTCAACATCAATTAGAACAATTACAACTTGATCTTATCAAAATCGGCTTTGAGAAAGAAGATATCAAGACTGTTTCTTTTAATGTTGATAAGCGTTATGAGAGTTATCGTGATGAAAAGAATAATTATGTAAGTAAAATGGTTGGTTATCAAGTTAACCATAAACTTATCTTAAAATGCGACTACGATAATGAAAGATTATCTTTGATCATTAAGACTTTGTCTAATTGTGCAGCACATGCTGATTTTAGTATTCGTTTCACTGTAAAAGACACAGAAAAAGTTAAAAGAGAATTACTAGAAAAGATCACTTTTGATGCTACTAACAAGGCTAAGATCTTAGCCAAAGCTAATAATGTCAAATTAGGTTCTTTAGTCGATATCAATTATTCATATTCAACTGTTAAATTTTATAGTAATACAACTTATGGCTGTTCTAATGATTTAGATGCTGATGACTGTTTAGAAGCAAGTACTATGGATATCACGGCTCAAGATATTACAGTTAATGATTCTGCTAGTTTTGAATGGGAGTTTGAATGATGAAGATCGATTTTCAAGATCAAAAGATAACGATCTATTTTGTTGAAAATCTGAAGTATCTTTTAAAAAAGAGTAAGATGACTTATAAAGAGTTATTAGTAAGTTTAGGCTATGAAACTGATATGGTCTTTCTCATTGGCCAATGGGTCAATGGCATAAAGACACCAGATTTAGAAGATCTAGTTAAGCTTGCTCTGATATTTAAAGTTGGGCTTGAAGAAATGATAACTGTAGATCTAAAAAAGCAAGATTCTTTAAGATGATAAAAGTGGGTTTGTCCCACTT
This sequence comes from Erysipelotrichaceae bacterium, assembly GCA_963586925.1. GTDB lineage: Bacteria > Bacillota_I > Bacilli_A > Erysipelotrichales > Erysipelotrichaceae > UBA1783. The sequence goes on along the minus strand of CAVAAT010000016.1, from coordinate 68,734 downwards.
TTTTAAAAACATTTTTGTGCTCTTTTCTTCTTACAATCTTCAATTTTTGAACAATTGTAACATAACTCATTATTGCTTATATTTCCTTTTGAGAAGTCTCGGATATTGTTGATGGTAGTCTCGGCTATATTATCTAAAGCTTCATTAGTCAAATATGCTTGATGAGAAGTGATGATGACATTAGGCATCGATATAAGACGGGCTAATAAGTCATCATCTAAGATGTGGTTAGAGTAGTCATGATAAAAGATATCTGCTTCTTCTTCGTATACATCTAAACAAGCAGCTCCGATCTTACGAGCCTTGATACCTTCAAGTAGATCATTAGAATCAATGAGAGCTCCTCGAGAAGTGTTGATGATGATGACCCCTTTCTTCATTTTGTCAATGCTTTCTTTATCTATTAGATGATAAGTATCTTTAGTTAAAGGGCAATGAAGTGAGATGATATCACTTTCTTTAAATATTGTATTAAGATCGGTGTAGTTATATTCACCACTTGGATAGGGATCATAAGCAAGTATGTTCATACCAAATCCTTTACAGATGTTGATAAAACATCTACCGATCTTGCCAGTACCGATGACTCCAACAGTCTTATCATGAAGGTCAAAACCTATAAGATCATTTAAAGAAAAATTGTATTCTTTGACACGATTATAGGCTTTATGGATCCTTCTTACAGAAGTTAATAGTAGAGCCATAGCATGTTCGCTTACTGCGTATGGTGAGTAAGCAGGTACATGCATAACATGGATCTTACCATAACAATAAGAAAGATCGATATTGTTGTATCCTGCACAACGCAATACTATTAATTTGATGCCATATTCTACTAATTTATCAATGACTTCCTTATTACAAGTATCATTGACAAATAAGCATATTGCATCATTACCTTTTGCTAGAGAGACGGTGTCGATGTTTAGTTTGGTTTCATAAAACTTAAATTCTAGATCTTCACTTTGATATTTTTCAAAGGAAGTGATATCGTAAGGCTTGCTATCAAAGAATGCGATTTTCATATTACTACCTCCTAAAGTTAATTTACATTAAAGTATAGCTTTTGTGCAAGCTAAATGCTTACTATAAATAAAAAGAGTATAATAATAGCGAGGTGAAGCCATGGCTAAGAAGATAAAAAGGATAGAACCTTATCTATTTATCGTTTATATCCTTATATTAATATATCTATTGTTTTTAGAAAGAGAGTTTGATCCTGATGCAGGACTCAATTTAAAACCATTTTATTCTTTTAGGATGTTTTATCCTTTATTGAAAAGCGAATATATGCCATATAGATATTTAGCTTTTGAAAATTTATTTGGTAATGTGCTTTTATTTATACCTATGGGTTTTTTCTTGCCAACTCTTTTTAGAAAACAAAGAAAATTCTTTTACATGTTACTGACAGTGATCGCTATTTCAACTTTAGTAGAAATAGTTCAATACTTGACTAAATTAGGAACAACAGATATTGATGATGTCATCTTAAATGTTGTGGGTGCGATCATCGGTTATATATTTTTTCTTATAGTGAAAGGAAGAAAAAGATGAACAATATCGTTGTAAAGACTACTAGTCTTGTCCAATATCTTTGTAGTATGTATTTAAATAAAGATGCCATAACAGTTGATTGTACTTGCGGTAATGGCAATGATACTTTGTTTTTAGCTAAATCTTCTAAGTTTGTTTATGGCTTTGATATCCAAAAACAAGCTTTAGAGGCTACTGAAAGATTATTAAAAGAAAATGCTAAAAGTAATTATCGATTGATCTTAGATGGTCATGAAAATATTGATAAATATGTCAAAGAAAAATGTGATGTAATCTTATTTAACCTAGGTTATCTTCCAAAAGGGGATAAGGCTATTACTACTGTTTCTGATACAACGATCAAAGCTGTAGAAAAATCATTAGGATTATTGAAAGTTAATGGACTATTAGTGATAACTTGTTACTATGGTCACACTGAAGGGAAAAAAGAAAGAGCAGATTTATTAGAATATATATCTACTCTAGATAAAAAATATCATATAAGAAAGATCGATACACTTAATAGTGATAAGTGTCCACCAGAAGTCATTCTTGTTACAAAGACTATTTAAATTGTTTTTTTCCTTGTTGGATCATGGTGTGGTTTAATTGTTGCCATTTTTCGTAGTCTAAAGTTCCATAGTCAGCTTCCCATTTATTGATAAGCTGACGTCTTTTTTTATCGATCTCTATCCATTCATCTAAGGACATAGGTTGATAATTACTGAAACAACAGAAGACATTGATCATTTGTTGAGGAGTCTGAACTATTTGGTTTGTTATATCTGTTCTATCTTGAGAATTTATAAAGTTCATTGTGTGATTGAGAAGATATTCATCATAGGTATTATGAACATGACCATATAACATATAAGTTGAATAGTTCCCATTATTATCTTTATAGAATTGACCATTATAGAAAGCCATAGGGTAGTGTGATAAGATTACTTTTCTCTGTTGATCTTGTAACTCCATATATGAGCAGACATAATCAAAGGTGTCTACAAACTCTGGGTCATCTAGGTAGAAATTATCGTGATTACCCTCAATGAGGATAAGGGTACCATTAAGTTTATTTAAAACTTCCCAAGTTTGCGAGCCATTACCAAAAGAGAAATCACCAACAATATATACCTCATCATTATCTGTGACTTTTTCATTCCAATTCTTGATCATGTTATCATGCATATCAAAAAGAGTTTCAAAGTCCCTATAATCTAAAGTGTAGATATTACGATGAAAAAAATGTAGATCTGAAATATAATACTTCATAAAAAATAGCCTCAATTCTGTTGATATTTTATCATGAGCTGAGATTTAAGACAATATATAATTAAAAATTATCATTTGATAACAAAAATAAAATTATCTATTGATAATTTTTGATGTAGTGCTATACTATAGATATGAAACAGGTATTAGACAAGAAATATATTGAAAAGAAGAGAACTATTAAAAGGCATTATCATAATGAAATAGTAGAATATGTTGAAATTTATTATCTTGATAGTTCTACTAATGAAGAGGTCTATTTCAAAAATGTTGAAAAAGATAACCAATTACGTTATATCAACGCTTATAAGAAAAAGATTGGCTTACTTACTAGTGATGATATAAAAGATATCCGAAAAAAATATGACTTGTCTCAAAGAGAGTACTCCTTTGCTTTAGGCTTAGGAGAGATAACTGTTCATCGTTATGAGAAAGGAGCAATCCAATCATTTGGGGATAATCAACTAATGACCCTAAGTAAGAATCCTGAACTATTCTTATTGATGTTAGAGGAAAGTAAAGATAGCTTTGAAAATGATCGTTATCAAGAGATAGTTGAAACTTTACAAAAATACCTTCAACTTCAAAAACATCGTCTTATATCTCAAGAACAATTAGATAAGATCAAAGGGAATTTCGTTAGAGCTGACTTATCTGATGTAGCAAAATATTTATATAACAACTATCAAAAAAAAGTTGTTGATGGTAGTAAGATGAATTTAGTTAAATTAAACTGTATGTTGTATTTCTTACAAGGGCTTAGTGCTTATCTATTTGACCAAGTTGCCTTTAATGAAGATTTCTATACTTCGAAAAATGGCCCCTATCTAAAGAACTTGATTGAATTGCCTGATAATAAGGATAAAGTCTACCTTTCGGAAAGTATGTACTTGTTATGTGAGTTAGTGATCAAAACTTATGGCATTTATGAAGGTTCTTATTTAGTTAAATTAGCTTTAGAAGAATTTGACTATAGTGGTAAAGAACAACTTATCAAGATAGAAAATATCAAAAAGTATTACTTGAAAGTTTATCAACAATAGAAAGGGGATGACAATGAAAAATATCAAAAAATTGACTATCTTACATTCAAATGATCTTCATGGTGATTTCCTAGCCGAAAAGATAGATGAAAAATTAGTTGGTGGTGTTGCTTATTTGTCTAGCTACGTAAATAAGGTAAGGGATGAAGAAAAGAATGTCATCTATTGTATTGCTGGTGATATGTTTCGAGGTTCAGTTATCGATAGTGAGTATAAAGGCATATCAACTATTGAGATCATGAATGCTTTAGCACCTGATGTGGTTTCTATTGGTAATCATGAAGTTGATTATGGTATTGCTCATCTGTTGTTCATTGAAAAGTGTGCTAAGTTTCCGATAGTCAATGCGAATATGTATATCAAGACTAATGGTGCAAGACTATTTAATCCATATAAGATCATTGAGATTGATGGGATGAAGATCTTATTCATTGGTATTGTCACAGAAGAGATATTAGCTTGTGCTAAATCGGAAGGACTTATAGGTACGATCATTGATACGGAAGATGCTGCCAAGGAAGTTGGTAAGATCTGCAATGCTCATAATGGGATCGATATTGATTTTACCGTCTTGCTTACTCATATTGGTATTGAAGAAGATAAGAAATTAGCTGAATTATTAGATCCTGAATGGGGAGTGGATATCATCATTGGTGGTCACTCTCATACATTATTAAGTGAACCAGTAGTTGTTAATGGCATTCCTATTGTACAAGCTGCTATGGGAACAGATGGTATAGGGAGATTTGATATTGATGTTGATACAGATAGTAATTGTATTGATAGTTACTCTTGGAATTATATACCAATAAATGAGTTAACTTGTCAAAAAGATCAACAGTTAGATGATATCATCCATAACTATAAGAGTATGACAGATCTAAAATATGGCAAGATCGTAACTAAATTCAAACATCAGTTGACTCATCCAAAAAGGAATCAACAGACTACTTTAGGTAGTTTAGCTGCTGATATATTAAAAGAATCGTTAGGACTTGATGTCATGTTATATGGCTCTGGTTCAATTAGGAATGAAAAATTAGGACCGATTGTTACCTTGGGGTGTTTGAAAGAATGCTTTCCTTATCACGGTAAGGTTCATATGATCAAGGTAACTTGTGATCAACTAATGCGTATGCTTAAACACATATGTCGAGATGAAGCTTGGCTTGATCATACCGAGTTCTATCAATTATCGAAAGGTATGAGTTGTGTTTATAACAAGACTCTCAAGGATTTCACAAAGTATCAATATTGTGGAGAAACAATGAGTGGAGATAAACTATTAACAGTAGGTGTTCAAAATTTCCACTTCAATAACTTTGATGAATTCTTTGGTTTACCATTAAAAAAGGTATTGGAAAATGGGGCGAGCAAAGTGGTCTCTACCAATGATTTTGACAATATCTATGAATATTTAGCTACTAACAACATCATCGATATTTCATTAGAAGATCGTTTAGTTGTTGTTGAGTAATAAAAAAACAAAAAGTAATAAGTGAAAGGAGTTATAAAAATGGGACTTATTAAAGCAGGTTTAAGTGCTGCAGTCAGCACATTGAAAGATTCATGGAAGGATTATTTCTACTGTGATTCATTGGCTAATGATGTTTTAGTTGCGAAAGGACAAAAACACACTAGTGGTTTATTCGCTAACAATAATGGTGATAATATCATCACTAATGGTAGTAATATCATCGTAAATGATGGACAATGCATGATCATCGTTGATCAAGGTAAGGTAGTAGAATTATGTGCTGAGGCAGGTGGATTTACTTATGACAGCTCAACATCACCTTCATTATTCGGTGGTAATTTATTAGACAATCTATCAGCTACATTTAACGAGATCAAAGAACGTTTTGTTTATGGTGGTGAGACAGCAAAAGATCAAAGAGTTTATTACTTCAATACAAAAGAGATCTTAGATAATAAGTTTGGTACAGCTAACCCTATTCCATTTAAAGTAGTTGATAAGAAGATCAATCTAGATGTTGATGTTTCTGTTCGCTTAGCTGGTCAATATTCTTATCGTATCGTTGATCCAGTACTTTTCTATAGTAATGTTTGTGGAAATGTAAGTAGTTATTATTCAAGAGATGAGATCGATAGCACATTAAAGGCTGAATTCATCAGTGCATTACAGCCAGCTATTGGTAAATTATCTTCATTAGAGATGAGACCTAGTGAGATCGTTAATCATAATGCCGAATTAGAAGTTTATTTAAATGAAGCATTATCAGCTAAGTGGGCTCAAACAAGAGGAATCAAAGTTGTTAATGTTGCTATCTCAACTGTAACATTACCAGAAGAAGATGCTGAAATGATCAAAGCTGCTCAAAAGGCAGGTATGTATACTAATGCTGCTATGGCAGGTGCTGGTTTAGTTGATGCTCAGATCGAAGCGATGAAGAATGCTTCATCTAATGCTGCCGGAGCTACAGTTGGCTTTATGGGCATGAACATGGCTCAGAATGCTGGTGGTATGAATGCGATGAATTTCTTCAATATGGCAAATGATCAACAAGCTTCTCAGACTAGTCAACAGCAAGGTTGGACTTGTAGTTGTGGAACAGTAAATACTGGTAAATTCTGTTCAAATTGTGGAACTAAAAAACCTGAGTCTAATAGTTGGACTTGTAGTTGTGGAACAGTAAATACTGGTAAATTCTGCTCAAATTGTGGAACTAAAAAACCTGAATAGTAGGAGTGCTTATGGGATTATTCGATAAAAAATATTGCGATATCTGTGGTAATCAGATCAAGTTTTTAGGCAATAGAAAAGTCGAAGATGGTAATATCTGTAAGGATTGTGCAGCTAAATTATCGCCATTCTTTTCTGATCGAAAGAAAAGTACAGTAGCCGATATCAAGAAGCAATTGGAATATCGTCAACAGAATTCAATTAAATTAAATAGCTTTTCTCCTACTAAGATCATTGGTAAAAAATGGAAATTTTATATTGATACTAACACTAAGAGATTTGTGCTTTCAGCAATTAGTGATTATAGAAAAGAAAATGCTGATCTTATCGATATTTCATCAGTAGTTAGATTTGAAGCGAAGGTAACAGAAGATAGTGATGAGATCTATACAAAAGATAGTGAGGGTAATAGTGTTTCTTATGATCCACCGCGTTTCGATTATGAGTATAGATTTGATGTGACTGTCTATGTCAATAATCCTTATTTTGATGATATTGATTGTGAATTGTCATTTACTGAAAGACCTGATAGTTGTACTTCACAATTATTTGTGGAATATGAAAATATGATCAATGAATTATCACAAGCTTTAACAGGCAAACCATATTCATTAGATAAGAGTGGCTTTACTGCACCTGTAACAACTAGTTACAATTATCAAAACACTACTACTAATTACAATACTTGTCAGACTAACACTTATAGTAATAGTCAACAAACAGGTTGGACTTGTCCAAATTGCGGAAATGTTAATGATGGTAATTTCTGTGGTAAGTGTGGTACTGCTAAGCCAGTTGTACAATCTGTTAATAGATTCTGTTCAAATTGTGGAACAAAGGTTGATCCAACTGTTAGATTCTGTCCACAGTGTGGCAAGCAATTGAATTAATATATTCGGCCGGTCTATTCCGGTCGAATATTAGAAAGGTATATTATGAGTGATTTGCAAGAATTTAAGTGTCCATCTTGTGGTGGGCAGATAAAATATGATGCAGAGAGCGGCAAATTAAAATGTCCATATTGTGGAACTGAAGTCGATATTGAGACAATGAAACAGTATGAACAAGATCTTTCTCAACCGATCCAAGAAGAACTAAGCTGGAATTCTCAACCAAATAGTGAGTGGAGTGAAGAAGATAAAGTTAGATCTTATGTATGTAAGTCTTGTGGTGGTGAGATCATCACTGATGAAACAACGGGAGCTACTAGTTGTCCATATTGTGGAGCACCAGTAGTTTTAAATAGTACGTTCTCTGGTTCTTTAAAACCAGACTATGTCATTCCATTTAAGTTGGATAAGAAAGACGCCAAAGAAAAATATTTGGAGCATTTAAAAGACAAACCTTTAGTTCCTGTATCATTTAAAAGTGAGAATCATTTAGATGAGATAAAGGGTGTATATGTACCATTCTGGTTATATACAGCTGATGTTAATGCAAGTGCTAATTTTAGAGGAACTAAGGTTCAATCTTGGTCAGATCGTGATTTCGATTATACTAAGACAGATTATTATGCTATCCGTCGTGGTGGTACTATGGCTTTTGATGATGTACCAGTAGATGGCTCAACAAAGATCGATGCTACTTTAATGGAATCGATCGAACCATTTGATATGAGTGAGGCAGTAGATTTCCGAACTGCTTATCTTGCTGGTTATCTAGCTGATAAATATGACTTAGATGAAAATGAATCTCAATCAAGAGCAGATACGAGGATCAGAAATTCTTCTGAAGAACAATTACGCTCAACGATCTTTGGTTACAGTTCCTTGATGTGTGAAGGCTCTTATATGCAACTAAATGATGGTTATGTTAAGTATTGCTTATTACCAGTGTGGTTATTAAATACTACCTATAAAGGTAAAAAGTATACATTTGCGATGAATGGTCAGACAGGTAAGTTTGTTGGCGATCTACCAGTTGATAAAGGTTTATATTTCAAGAGGTTTATGATTGCTTTCTTGATCGTAGCTTTGATCGCTGGTGTCATTGCATTCTTAGTTGGGAGGTAACAGATGATCAAAAAGATTAGTAAGATATTATTTATTATGTTCATCGTTTTCCTAATGGTTGTACCAAAAGGTTTGTCAGCTAAAAATAGCCGTGTTACTGATAATACAGGTGAATTAACTCAAGATCAGTTAACAGAGCTTAATCAACTAGCTGATAGTTTAAGTGAAACGCATCAAGCTGATATTTGTGTGGCAGTTGTTAGTGATACTTTAGGTTATGATATTGATGACTATGCTAATAAGATTTATGAAGAATATGATTATGGCATGGGTTCAAATTATGATGGCATATTACTTACAATTGATATGGGTTCAAGAACTTATTACATGACTAATGATAAAAACGGTAAATGTTTCAATTATATTACTGATTATTCTATCGATAACCTTGGCGATGAGTTTGCTGATGATTATTCGAATTATGGTTTGTACGAGGCAGTTAAAGGCTGGATCAAATCAGTTGATAGTTTACTTACTTCAGGTGAAGGTGGACAGATCGTTGATGTTAAAACAGAAATAATTGAATTTGTTGTTCAGGATGCTGACGGAAATCATGTTGATTCTAATTTTGATATCTATGACTCAGATGGTAATTATTGGGATTCTATTTATTGTAGTAATGGTAAAGGCCAAGTTGAAATCGAAGCAGGACAGCAATATACTGCTGTTTGTACTTATATTGATGACAATTATGAAAGACCAGAAAATATAGTATTCAATGTTAATAGTTCTCCTATTAAAGTAAAAGTTGATAAAGAGCAGTTTCATTTAAATGATTTAGGTCTTCCTGCAGGAGTAGCTGGTGGATCAGGACTTGTGGCTGCCTTAGTTTATACGGGTATATTAAAAGGTAAGAATAAGTCAGTAAGAAGAAAATATGATGCAACTTCTTATTTACGTAAAAATTCATTTAGATTAAATGATCAAAGAGATATCTTCTTGTATAGTCATGTATCAAAGACTCCTAGACCAAAGGATAATGATAGAGGTGGTTCATCTCATTCTTCTCATCATTCTGGAGGTAGTAGCTTCTCAGGCTCATCAGGAAGCAGAAGTGGAGGAAGAGGAGGAGGACATTTCTAATGGAAAAAACTTTTAGTTATGATAAACTTCCACAAAATGTGGAAGAATTAAAAGTTATGTCTGATCTTAAAGATGAGTATGAAGTAGCAGCAATGGTCGTTTTAGCATTATGTCATTATGAGAAAGATGTTGATAGGACTATTGAAATGATAAACTATTTAAAAGGTCCAGTTGAATTGAACAACATAGATAAACAGTTTTTAAGAGATAGACTAGCAGATAAGAAATATTTAATGCGTTCTTATTTAGTCGGGACAAGTGTAGAAAATAACTACACACCTACTATTCCTTATACGATCACGGTTAGAGATAATCCTTATTCTTATTCTCAAGATGGTTATGTGACTCTTTATATTACTTCTTCAGGAGCAGATAGTGATAGAAGTGTAAAATTACGTAAGAAAGCTGATCAGTATTTCTTATGGCAAAATAATCTGATGGTCGGTATTCGTTTACCAAAAGAAGAAGACCCTTGGAAATAGGTGATCATTCTTGATCAAATTAAAACATCGATAGTACCTTAATCATAGGTAACATCGATGTTTTTTTGTGATGACAATACATTTTTATTGATAATTTGGCTGATCAGCGAGTTCTTCAGCGATTGCTATCAAATTGTTTGTTAGGGCATTCATTTGTAAAACATATAAAATGATCTTTAATGTGAAGACTAGATTAATTAGAGTCTGACTTCAAAAAAATTTATATTAAGATAAAAATCTTTTGTGTTGTTTGAGTCTCTATCATATTTTATACTGAAAATGTAATAGAATTTAATGAAATTGAAACTAGATAGATTAGTTTGATACATAAGTCTAAATTCGTTTATTGATTTAATAATAAGTAATACAAAAATTGATGATGGTAAAAATTCAAACAGAAAGGAGTTAGTTTATGAAAAAAAAGTTATGTTTGATGTTGGCTATATTTACAATCTTTTTGAGTTGCTTTTCTACAAGATTAGTATTTGCAGATAACACTGAGATTGATTCTGGAATCATTTTTACTTTTAACTCTCGTACTAAAGAGTTAGATGATTCACAGAAGAAAGAGTTTCTAGCTTACGGTTTTGTAGATGAATTTGATGAATTAGAAGCAGTCAATGCAGTAATTGAAGCTACTGGTGGAGAAGAAACAGCATACGATTGTCCACAATTTGAAAAATTATTAAAAAAGTTTTTGAAGATCAGAGAAATATATTATTGTGATGATGATAATGTTTACATACAATATTATACTGATGATGGAAGAGAAGTTTGTCTTTGGTATGGACAAGATGGGTTTAAACAAAAATTAGTTTATGATATTGATGAAGATTGGCTTTATATTGAGGAAAAAGATACAGCTTATATTACAACTCATTTTAGGGAAGGTTATCATTTTGAGATCAGTGACACATTACTTGAAAAGATCTATGAATTATTAGATGAAGGAAAGATAGATGAAGTTAAATTGATCAAAGGTATTAATGTTATAACTGATGATGATGGTAATGTTGTTATAGAACCAGATTTTGATATTTTATTAGAATCATTGAATAATTCATCAACTGTATCTAGTAGTTCTGTTCCACAGAGCGATGCTCAACTATTAAGTCATCTTAAATCTAAATTTCCAATGTATACCAACAAAGTTAAATCTAATACTCAATTAACTTGTACGGCTTTAAACCGCTCTGTCGCAGTAAAAGTTACTGAAACAAGGAATACTTATACCAAGGTATCAGCTAATTGGGTTAATTTTGTTACTAGTACTGCTTTAACTGTGATTGGAGATGCTTTAGATGTTAGTGTATCGGCAGTTAAGATTATTTTAGATGTATTGGGAGTTGGATATTCGGCTGCTAATACATTGCAAGAGTCAGTAAGATTAAGCAGTAGTGCTAATTATAGTTATAAAGCAACTAAAAGGGGCTGTGTTAATGATCCAACTGTTGTTCATGGATATGTGTTAGTCATTAGATATGCAGATACTCAAGGAAGATTTAGAGGTGGATATTTGAATACTGGAGAATTTAATTGGGTTCATCAACCAAGTTCGGTATATTCTTATTCAGATACTACAGTTCGCAATACTGCTTTAACTAATTACAATAATGATCTTCTATTAAATAATAATCTTTGTACTTATAGGTCTGAATATGCACAATGGTCTGATTAATAAAATTATCAAAGTGTTATTGGCGATAGGATTATTTGCTAGTTTGTATATTGAGTATGCAACATTAGATTATTTCTCAACCCCTATTCAATATACTATTATAACTGTTGGAGTACTTAGTAAACTTTTACTTATAACCACAATAGTTATCTTACTTGATGCTTTAACTGATATAAAATGGTTAAATAATTATGTTGTGATATCTTTTGTATCAATTTCTTTCTTGTCATGGCTTGATTTCTTTAACAATAATAAAGTAATTAAAGTGATCGAAACTTCGGGAAATGTAATTGAATTTAATAGTAATTGTAAAATATTTATAGTTGCTGGGATTTTGATGGTTACATTGGTTTTCTACATTTATGAATTAGTTGCAGTAAAGAAAAAATAGGCGTGTGATGATTCGTAAAACAGATTTCACATATAATCGTGAAAAGTTTAAAATTAATTGAGTGGAAGTCTTCGGACTTCTTTTAATATTAGTAATCAATCATCTATTAAGGATTTGTTAAATTCTTTAGAAATTGTTTTTAACTTAGTAATTAGATCATCAATTTGTTTATTTTTATTTTTATAATATAGACCGAAAGCAATATGAGAATCACTGATCGGAGTGAAAAGGTTATCCATGGGATATAATTTTCTATATAACGAAGGGACAATAGTTGCTGACTGACCGTATAGTATTTGATGCTCGAATACTGCTGGTATACTGTCTGTTTTAATTGTGTTTTTTAAGGCGAGCTGTTTTAGTGGAATCGCATTTTTTACATAAATATGTTTACTTATATCAATTGTTAAACCTTCCAGCTTAGAAAATGCAATGGATCCTTTTTTATTTAGTGTTTGCTTATCATTAGTAACTATGCATAAATAGTCTTTGAGTAGAGGCTCGTAATATATATTTTTATCCCATTTTTTTTCATGACCTAAAAAGCATGATATTTCTCCATCTTTTAAAGCATTATAAAGATTAGAGTATTCCATAGGGATATATACGATTTTTTCATTTGGGTAATTATTATAGAAAGTAGAGACGATTGGCTGGATAATCTGATAATTAACACCAAATAAAATATTATCTTCTACTAAAGTTATCTTTTCTCTAGTATTTTCATAACTAGTTAAGAAATTTTTAGCAAATGCTTGAAATACAATGCCTGATTGAGTGATTATGCATCCCTTTTTGTCTCTTTCAAAAAACTTCGAATTAAATTCCTCTTCTAATCTATCTAGCTGATAGGTAACGTTTTGATAGTTTATACCAAATTCTTTTGCGGTCTTAGATAAGCTACTAGTTTCAGAAAGTGATAGAAATAATCTCACTTGGTAATCATTCATTTTGTGTACCTCTTTTATATATATCATTTTACATTATATAACTGTTATTTTAAACAAATCTTAAATATTTTTGAGAAAAAAATATTTATAATATATGTACACACATAGGAGGTAGAGAAATTTATGAAAAGAATTATTAGCTTAGTGTTAACTATTGTTATAGTACTAAGTGTAGTTAGTTGTAGCAAAAATAATAAAACAGCTATGAATAATGATGTATTTACAGATGATTTTTTTAGTGAAGTAGTAGAGATAAAAGGCTATCCATACTCTGAAGAAAGTGTAACAGGAAAGCAAATGGACCCTGTGTTTGCTTTTTTCAAGTCTCTTTCACTTAAAGATTCGGATATTCATTTAAGCTCTACAAATGATGAGGGAGAAGATCTAATCGGATTATTTTGGTTTACTTTTGTTAAAAGTGATGGTACAGAAATCACAGTTTTAACAAATGATCAAGTTATAAGTGATATAGATGGCAAGAGTTATGAGATCACTTCAGAAAACTTCCATGATAATTTGGTTCAAGCTTTTGCGGATGGACTAAGTGTAGATAAATAAGTCAAGATAGTTAAACATATTGATCAGGCTATAATTAGCCTGATTTTTTCATCTAATTTATAAGAAAATAATTCTAAATGTTTCAAATTGTGCTATGATAGTAGTAAAGATAGGATGTTTATCATTGGGTAATAAAAGGAGAAAAAAGATGAAAAAAGTTATCAAGACATCAAAGATCGTGTCAGCAATTGCTTTAATTGCTTGTTTGTTTATAAAGTATGCTTCATATAAATATTTTTCAATCCCTTTTGATTATCATATTTATGAAGTGTCAATTTTAAGAGAATTGCTAGTAGTGACTGCTGTAGTGATCTTTGTAGAGGTATTTGGAAAAGTTAAATGGATCAATGACTACGCTGTTATGATCTTAACAGCTTTAACGATCTTCTCTTGGGTTGATTTTTATAAAGAATATAAAGTCATTAAGATAGTAGATGTGACAAGTGAAGTGATAAATATTTATTGTAATAACTATATATTTGTTGTTGCGGCTGTACTTGTGATCACAGTGGTTGTTTATTTTATTGATCTTGTATTCAAAAAATCAAAAGTTAATTAAGTATTAAGCAGTAGGGCAGCTGCTTTTTATTTTAACTCTATAAAGCTTTTTTTATGTTATACTTTATAAGTTGAGAGGAAATATATGGATTTTAAAGTAACTATCGATAAATTTGAAGGACCTTTGGATCTGATGCTACATCTGATCAAAGAAAAAGAATTAGATCTTTTTGATCTAAATATAGAAGTATTGACTGAACAATATATCAATTATATTCATACGATGAAAAAGATGCAGCTGGATGTGGCTGGTGAGTATTTGGCTATGTTAGCTACTCTTATTGAATATAAAAGTAGACGTCTTTTAAACAAGGATAATGAAGATATTGAAGAGGATTATCAACAAGAAGATAGTGAAGAAGATCTCGTTAAAAGACTTATTGAGTATCAGAAATATAAAGAAGTCACTTCTCAATTACAAGAACTTTTTGATGAAAGACAGAGACAGTTTGAAAAACCACAAGCTGAGATCGTTAACCAATGGATGGAGATTGAAGAGTCTTATGATAATACCTCTCCTTACGATCTGATCAAAGCGATGAATCGTTGTATCAAGAGATATAAGATCGCTCAACCATATCAAGTGAATATAACTCGTAAGAGTATCTCGGTTGATGATAGAAAGAAACAGATAAAGAGTAAGATCTCAAGCTGGGATAGGACTTTTACTCTTAATCACACATTATTAGATTGTGAAGATATCTATGATGTTGTTATTACGTTTTTAGCAGTTTTGGATTTAGTGAATGATAATTACTTATCTTTCACTATTAAAGATGAAGAAGTTTATTTTATGAAGGTGTAGATTATGGATATAAATTATAAAGCGATCATTGAGGCAATTTTGTTTGTTGCAGGTGATGAAGGAGTTTTATTAGAGCAGATAGCATCAGTTTTTGAATTAACTGACCAAGAGATGATGGATAAATTGGATGCTATCATGCTTGAATATAATGAAGATGATGATAAGGGCTTAGAGATCGTCAATTATGGTCATCGTTATAAATTAGTAACTAAAGCTTATACTCATGATTATTGTCAAAAGATATTCTCTGAGGAAACAAATAAACAATTTTCTCAAGCTGCTTTAGAGACTTTGGCGATAATCGCCTATAAACAGCCGATCACAAGAGTAGAGATCGAAGAGATCAGAGGGGTTAGCTGTGATATGATGATCAGAAAGTTATTAGCTAAAAATCTCATTCAAGAATCAGGAAGATTGGATACAGCTGGTAAACCATTCCAATATTCAGTTACTGATGAGTTTATGGATACTTTTAAGTTAAAGTCTTTGGATGAACTTCCAAAGTTACCAGATTATAAAGAAGAAAAAGAGGAAGGAGAACTATTCGACTAATGGCAGAAAATAGAGAAAGATTACAAAAAGTGATCGCTAAAGCAGGTATTGCTTCAAGAAGAAAAGCTGAACAACTTATCACTGATGGTAAAGTTAAAGTCAATGGTGAAGTAGTCACCACTTTAGGTACTACAGTTACTAATAAAGATATTGTTATGGTCAATGATAAACCGATTGAAAAAGAAGAATTAGTTTATTTTCTTCTCAATAAACCTCGTAAATATGTCTGTACTGTAGAAGATGAACATGATAGAGCTAAGATCGTTGATCTTATTGATTGTAAAGAACGTATATTCCCTGTTGGTAGATTAGACTATGATTCAACAGGACTTATAATCTTAACTAATGATGGTAATTTTGATAATCTTTTGACTCATCCTAAATATCATTTACCTAAGACATATAAAGTAACGATCAAAGGGGTTTTAACTAAAGAAGATATGCAATCTATCAGAAAAGGTATCATCCTAGATGATGGAATAAAGACATTACCTGCTACTATTAGGATGATCAATTATGATCTGGAGGCTCAAAGATGTAGTTTTGAATTAACTATCTATGAGGGAAGAAATAGACAGATACGTCGAATGATGGAAACTTTAGGTTATGAAGTTAGTAAATTACATCGTAGTAGTTTTGGTTGTGTTAAGGATGATAATCTTCCTACAGGAGCTTATCGTAGATTAAGACCTCATGAGATCAAATCTTTAAAGCAGATGGCTACTGAAGGAGAAAAAGAGCAATGAGGCAATATTTTGTCGATCAAAGCTTGCATCTTAACGAGGAAGTAAGATTATCTTCGGAAATCTCTCATCATTTGAAGAATGTCTTACGTTATAAAGAAAATGATATCATTAGGATCGTAGATAAAGACTCGCAAGTCTTTTTAGCTAAACTTACATTTGTTGATGAGGAAGTATATGCTGACTGTGTTGAACTTTTAGGTAATAAAAAAGTCAGTAAAGATATCATCTATTGTGCATGTATGATCAAAAAAGACAAATGGGAGTGGTTGATCCAAAAAGCTGTGGAGTTAAATGCTACTAAGATCGTACCTATCATAAGCCAGAGAACGATCATCAAAAATGATGAAGAGAAGATCGATAAAAAATTAGTGCGTTGGAATAAGATAGCGCTAGAAGCAGCCCAACAATCTAATAGAGAAAAATTATGTACTGTTGAAAGACCGATCAAGTTAAAAGATATCGCTAAATATTTAAGTGAAGTAAATATCGTTCCTTATGAAAATGAGGATAATATAAAACTTATCGATCTAGTTGATGATAAGTCTATCACTTTCATCATTGGACCTGAGGGTGGATTTGAGGATAGTGAGGTAACATTTTTAACTGATTTAGGTTTTAAATGTTGCAGTTTGGGAGAAAATATATTAAGAGCAGAGACTGCAGGATTATATACATTAGCAGTCATTGATGCGAAAAGAGGTTAGCTATGAAATTTGCAATATGTAATCTTGGTTGTAAGGTAAATAATTATGAAGCTAATTGGTATAGACAACAATTAGCCCAAAAATATGAAGAAGTAGATTTTAAAAGTTATAGCGATATCTATATCATCAATACTTGTACAGTCACCAATATGGCTGGTTCAAAAAGTAGACAGATGATGCATAAAGCTCGTAAGCAAAACAAGGATAGTTGTATCGTCGTTGTTGGCTGTTATGTGCAGACTGAGAAAAATGATCCTAGTATCTTTGAAGATTGTGATATTGTTTTAGGATCAAAATATAAGACTTTATTACCTAAACTTATTGAAGATTATTTGAAGAATAAAGAAAAGATCTATTTAGTGGAAGACTTTACTAAGACAGAATTTGAAGAGATGTTCATTGAAAGTTTTAATCAAGTCAGAGCATATCTAAAGATTCAAGATGGTTGTAATCAATTTTGTAGTTATTGTGTCATTCCTTTCGCTAGAGGAAGGGAAAGATGTTTACCAATGGAGTTAGTCATTAAGCAAGCTAAACAGTTAGTAGCAACTGGTCATTTAGAATTAGTCTTAACCGGCATTCATACTGGTAGATGGCATGATGGTGATTATGATCTAGCTGATCTGATCGAAAGATTGGCTAATGAGGTGGATGGATTACAAAGGATCAGGATTTCTTCTATTGAGGTAACAGAAGTTACAGATAAATTGATCGATCTTATTGTTAAAAATAAAAAAATCGCAAGACATTTACATATTCCATTACAAACTGGTAATGATCGCTTGTTAAAGGATAATAATCGTCCTTATACGACAGAATACTATTATCAAAAAGTTAAAAAGATCAGAGAATTGATACCTGATATATCGATCAGTAGTGATGTCATTGTTGGTTTACCTAGTGAAACTGATACGGAGTTTGAAGAAACTACTAAGTTCATTGAAAAATGTGAACTATCTTTCTTACATGTCTTCCCATATGCGAGAAAGAAATTTACAGTAAACTATGATAAAAAAGGACAAGTGGCTGAAAATATCAAGAGAGAAAGAGTTGGTAGTTTGACTAAAACAAGTGAGCGATTATATAATACATATATGGGTAAGTTCCTATCACAGAGTGTTGAGGTGCTTTTTGAAAAGCAACAAGATGGTTATTTGATCGGACATTGTAGCCAATATATCGTGACTAAAGTTAGAACTGATGAAGACTTACTCAACCAAATTCATAAGGTATATATCGATAAAGTAGATGGGGATCTGCTTTATGGTCATTTGATCTAATTGGAAATAAGGGGATAGTATGGATATTAGTGAGATATTTGAGAATGCACCACATTTAGTCATTGAGAACATCATGACTGATTCACGTGTAAAGATGGAAAAAGCGATATTTTTCTGTATCATTGGTCTTGTGAATGATGGACATGATCATGTTGAACAAGCCATTGATAATGGAGCGATCTGCGTTGTTCATAGTAAGGACCTTGATAAATATTATGAAGGTGTTACCTATCTTAAAGTTGATGATACTTTAGGTGCTTTAAATATGTTTGTATCACATTTTTACGGTGATGTGAGTCAAAAGATGAAAGTTTACGGGGTTACTGGTACTAATGGTAAGACTACGATCGCTTGGGTCATCAGGTATTTGGTTTCAAGATTTGAAAATTGTGGCTATATCGGTACTATTGGTTATATGTGGGATGAAACCATCAACGATACTTTCTTGACTACTCCAGATGTGGAAGTTTTACATAGGATGTTGAAAGAGATCTATGATCATGATTGTAGGACTGTTTCACTTGAAGTGAGTTCACAAGGCTTAGATTTAAGAAGAGTAGAAGCTGTTAAGTTTGACTATGCGATCTTTACTAATCTTACTCATGATCACTTAGATTATCATGGGACAATGGAAAACTATTATATGGCTAAGGCTAAGCTATTTAAGATGATCGGTGAAGACAAGAAAGCTATCATCAATATCGATGATATTTATGGTGAAAGATTATTAAATGATACTCGTTGTGAATGTATAACCTATGGCATTAAGAATAATGCTGCTTATATGGCTAAAAATGTTGAATTATTCAATGATCATAGTTGTTTTGATCTTGTTTATGGTGAAAATAGCGTTCATATTGAAACTAATTTAGTAGCTGAGTTTAATATTTATAACTTATTAGCTGTATTAGCTACTTTGATAGAAGATGGTTATAAGATTGAAGACTTATTGCCTTATTTAAAGACAATCCCTCAAGTATTGGGTAGAGCAGAGACTATTGATTGTGGCCAAAATTTTAATGTCATAGTTGATTATGCTCATACCCCAGATGGTTATGATAAGATCTTTGAGTATATCAATGCGATCACTAAAGAAAATGGTAGGATCATCACTGTCTTTGGTGCTCATGGAGCAAGAGATCATAAAAAGAGACCAATGATCGGTAAGATCGTCGATGATAATAGCGATGTCATCATCTTATGTTCGGAAGATAACCATTGGGAAGATCCATATGAGATATGTAGTGAGATCGCTACAGGTATAACTAAGCATTCTTGGCTATACATTGAAGATCGTTATGATGCTATTAGACAAGGCTTAGAATTAGCCAATAAAGATGATACAGTCTGCATTTTAGGAAAAGCAGATGAGCAATATTTTAAGATCGGTGATGGCAAAGTTTATTGGATGGGCGATAATAATGCTGCTAAAGAGATCTTAATTAAAATGTTAAAAGGAGATACTGATGAAGAAGTTAAATAAATATATAGATCATACATTGTTAAAGGCTGATGCAACACATAAACAGGTTGAGAAATTATGTAAAGAAGCTTTAAAATTTGATTTTGCTAGTGTTTGTGTCAATAGTTGTTATGCTTCATATTGCAAAGAATTATTGAAGGATAGCGATGTTAAGGTATGTTGTGTCGTTGGCTTTCCATTAGGTGCTATGGATTCAAAAGCTAAAGCATATGAGACTAAAGCAGCTATCGAGAATGGTGCCGATGAGATCGATATGGTCATTAATGTAGGAGCAGCAAAAGAACATGATTGGAAATATGTAAAAGCAGATATTGAAGAAGTAGTTAATGCTGCTAGTGGTAAAACAGTTAAAGTCATCATCGAGACTTGTTTACTTACTGATGATGAAAAGGCTGAAAGCTGTATCTGTGCTATGATGGCTAATGCTAATTTCGTTAAGACATCAACAGGTTTTTCAACAGCTGGAGCTACAGTCGAAGACGTTTATTTAATGAAATCTACTGTTAAGGATCAATGTTTTGTAAAAGCAGCAGGTGGTATCCGTACTTATGAAGATGCTAAAAAGATGATCGAAGCTGGTGCTGATAGATTAGGGTGTTCAGCTTCAGTTAAGATCATGGAAGATTATTTGAAAGATAATTAATATTGATATTGTTTAGATAACAAGTTGATATTACTTAAAAAAACACGAAACTTTTGCAAAAGTAGTGGATTAAACAAAAAGGCACTGATTAACTAGACACTTAATATTGAGATGGTGATCATTGCTTTTTCTTTAGTCTTTACTTAATGGTGAATAGTAAAGATTTTTCAAACTTTTTCACACGATTTTCACATTTTTTGTTGAAAATAATGACTGAATGTCATAAAATATATTTGTTGTGAAAAACAAGGTAGTTTCAGAAGGGAGGGTAGAATTATGCCGAAAGTAATCGTTAAAGAAAATGAACAACTTGATGATGCATTACGTCGTTTCAAGAGACAGGTTTCCCGCAATGGTACCCTTGCTGAAGCTCGTAAAAGAGAGTATTATGTTAAGCCAGGCGTTAAACGTAAGCTTAAACAAGAAGCTGCTCGTAAAGCAAGAAAGAAATAGTGGTGAAAATCCACTTTTTTTGTTGTATAATTTACTCGGAGGATATTGCGTTTGGATAATATCGTTATAGATTTAAATAACTATGATTTCAATGATTATTCTATTCTTTTTGAAGAGAATGATCGCTTGTTAAGGATTATTGATAAATATTATGATGTTGATATTGTTTTTGATAATGGTTTATTGACTGTGGATAATAAGGACAAGACTATCCTTATTCGTAGAGCTATTGAAAATATCATAAAGATCAATAAAGAAAATGGTACAGTTACTACACAAGATATCAATGCTATTTTAAATGATAACTTTTATAAAGAATTCATTTGTAATGGTTTAGCTGGTAAGAAGTATTATCTTCGTACTTATGGTCAAAAAAAGTTATATGATTCTTTTAGAAGTAAAGTCATCACTTTTGTTTGTGGCCCAGCTGGCACGGGTAAGACTTTCTTAGCGGTAGTCTATGCTTACGATTTACTTAAAAAAGGTGAGATCAAAAAGATCGTTATCACTAGACCAGTTGTGGAATCTGGTGAGTCATTAGGATTTTTACCGGGTGATTTGCAGGAAAAGGTTGATCCTTACCTAAGACCGATCTATGATTGTTTTGAGGCTTTAGTAGGAATGGAAAATACCACGAAGATGATCGAAAAAGGTATCATTGAGATAGCTCCACTTGCCTATATGCGTGGTAGGACATTAAATGATGCTTGTGTCATATTAGATGAAGCTCAAAATACGACAGAGACACAAATGAAGATGTTCTTGACTAGATTAGGCTTTAATTCAAAGATGATCATTACTGGAGATATCACTCAGATCGATCTTCCAACAAATAAGAAATCTGGTCTTATCCATGCGATGAAAGTCGTAAGTTCAATAGATGAGATAGGTGTTATCTCAATGAGTACAAAAGATGTTGTGCGTCATCCAGTTGTTCAAAAGATCGTGGATGCTTATAAAGGGGAGTAAGAATTATGGAATTGAATGTTTATAATCGTAGCAGACAAAAAGGTTATGCTTCTTATCGTAAGATATTTGAAGAAATATTTAAAAAGACTATAACTACATTAGGATTAAGTGATAATGTATCTGTTAGTGTCATATTTGTTTCTGATAAAAAGATCCATCAGATCAACAAAGAATATCGTAATATCGATAGACCAACTGATGTCATCTCTTTTGCATTAAGTGATTATCAAGAAGATAATGATTATGTAGCTGAAGAACTTGGTGATATCTTTATTAGTGTTGATGCAGCTAAAAGACAAGCTAAAGAGTATGATCATAGTGAAAAAAGAGAGATATGTTTCTTATTTACTCATGGCTTATTACATTTAAATGGCTTTGATCATCAAACTAAGGAAGAAGAAAAAGAAATGATCAAATATCAGAAGATGATACTTGATGATATAGTAAGTGAAAATGATAAGGGAGAATGAATATGAATCAACAGGAATTGATTAATTTAGCATTTACTGCTGCCGAAAATGCTTATGCACCTTATTCAAATTATAAGGTAGGAGCTTGTATTTTATGTAAAGATGGTAATCATTTTTTAGGTGCCAATATTGAAAATGCTTCTTTTGGTGCTACTAATTGCGCTGAAAGGAGTGCGACTTTTGCTGCTTATTCTTACGGTTATCGTAAAGATGATATTCAAGCATTGTGCATCGTTAGTTATGGTAAGAAATTAGCTGCTCCATGTGGTATTTGTCGCCAAGTATTGTGTGAATTATTAAATCAGGATACGCCTATCATCTTAAGTAATGGTACTGAGACGAAAGTTACAAATATTGCTGAATTACTACCAATGCAATTTAATGAAGAGGATTTAGCTTAATGGACAAAATAAAAAGTGGCTTTGTCGCTTTGATAGGTAAGCCAAATGTTGGCAAGAGTACTTTACTTAATAGTATCTTATCTAGAAAAGTTGCTATCACTACAAGCAAGCCTCAAACTACAAGAGATAATATCCGTGGGATATTGACTACAGAAGATGCACAGATCATCTTCATTGATACACCAGGTATTCATAAAGCTAAGATAAAGCTTAATGAAGTAATGGTCCAACATGCTTATGATACGATCAAAGATGTTGATATCATCTTATTTTTGATCGATGCTACTAAAGGATTTGATAAAGCTGATCAAGTGATCGATGAATATTTAACTAAAGTCAATAAGCCAAAGTTCTTATTGATCAATAAGATCGATAAGCTAAATAAGTCTGATCTGTTAGATCTACTAGCAAGTATCGACCAAGACAAATATGATGAGATCATTCCTATAAGTGGATTAAGGAAAAACAACATTGATGAATTGGTAAAGACGATCAAGACTTATTTAAAGGATGACTTGCAATACTATCCTGCTGATATGATCTCAGATTATCCTGAAAGCTTTTTGATCGGTGAGATCATTAGGGAAAAGCTAATGATCAACACTGGTGAAGAGATACCACATTGTGCAGCTGTAAGGATCGATAGTATTCAAAGAAAAAAGAATAACGTATATATTCAAGCAACTATCGTTTGCGAAAGAGCTTCTCAAAAGAAGATCATTATCGGTGAAAATGGTCAAATGATCAAAAAGATCGGTAGCTTTGCTAGAGAAGAATTAGAAGAAAGATTAAATGCTCCTGTTTACTTAGATACTTTTGTCATTGTTGAAGAAAATTGGCGTAATAAAAAGTATCAATTACAACAGTTAGGTTATTGGGATAAGGAAAACGATGAATGATGTGATTGAAGGGATAGTCATTTCAGTTAATGACTATAAAGACAATGATGCGATCATCAATATCTTAACGAAAGAGCATGGCAAATTGGCTCTTTATGTTAGAGGACAAAAGAAAGTTAGTGGTAAAAATATCTATGCAACTCAACTTTTAAATCGTTCTTCATTTATATTTGATTATTACCCTGATAGGAATATGCAACATCTTAAAAGTGCAACTCTTATTGACACATTTAGTGGCATTAGAAATGATTATGAAAAGATAACCATTGCTTCTTTAATATGTGAGATAACAGATAAGTGTGCTACAGAAGATATCTATGACTTGTTATTAAAAAGCTTAGAAAATCTTGATAAGAATGATCAACCCTATTTGATATTAAATATCTTTTTATCAGAGATATTGAATAGACTTGGGATTTCACCATATGTAGATGGTTGTGTTTTATGTGGTAGAAGTGATGATATTGAGACCATCTCATTAGAGGATGGTGGTTTTTTGTGTCGTAAATGTAATCAAGGAGAAAATAAAGCAATGAGTCCTTCTTTACTTATGAAGTTTAGATATATAAATAAAGCTAACATGAATATTATTGATAAATTAGTCAATTTAAATTTGAATGAATTTGAGTTAGTTGATATCATGATGAATATCTTAGTCATTTATTCGGGTATAAGAGTAAATAGTTATAAAAGTTTAACAAATTTAAATAGTTAGGTTTACTTTTGGGTAAAAATAGCGTATTTATATGTAGAAAGATAAGAGAGGTAAAAGTTTTATGGGAAAATATACTTTTGAACAGATCGTAAACCATTTAAGAACTTCTGGTTATGTATTCCAGGGTTCTGAAATTTATGGTGGATTGTCTAATACTTGGGATTATGGTCCGTTAGGTGCAAATTTAAAGAAAAATATCAAATCTGCTTGGTGGAAGAAGTTCATTCAAGAAGATCCTAATAATGTTGGTATTCAAAGTGCGATCCTTATGAATCCAGAGGTTTGGGTAGCTACAGGACATGTTAAGAACTTTAGTGATCCATTGATCGATTGTAAAAAATGTAAGAGTAGATATCGTGCTGATCAATTGATCGAACAATGTGCAACAGAACCAGTTAATGTTGAAGCTATGAAGAGCGAGGATATGGTTCAATATATCAAGGATAAACACATTGCTTGTCCTAATTGTGGAGCTACTGATTTTACAGATATCAGACAGTTTAACTTAATGTTTAAGACATTCCAGGGAGTCATTGAGGATAGTAAGAGTACGATCTATTTACGTCCTGAGACAGCTCAAGGTATGTTTGTTAACTTTAAGAATGTTCAAAGAACAATGAGAAAAAAATTACCTTTTGGTATTGGTCAAGTAGGTAAGAGTTTCCGTAATGAGATCACTCCAGGTAACTTCATCTTCCGTACAAGAGAGTTTGAACAGATGGAAATGGAATTCTTCTGTACACCAGGAGAAGATGATAAGTGGTATCCTTATTGGAAACAATTCTGCTATGATTGGTTGACTAATCTTGGCTTAAAGAGTGAAAATATGCGTATGCGTGATCATACAAAAGAAGAATTAGCTTTCTATTCTAAAGGTACTTGTGATGTTGAATATTTATTCCCATTTGGTTGGGGTGAAGTATGGGGCATCGCTGATAGGACTGATTATGATTTAAAACGTCATATGGAACATTCAGGTGAAGATCTTTCTTATCTTGATCCATATACAAATGAAAAATATGTTCCTTATTGTGTTGAACCAGCTGTTGGTGTTGAAAGATTATTCTTAGCTTTTGTTTGTGATAGTTTTGATATTGAAAACTTAGTAGATGCTAATGGAAAAGAAGATCAGAGAACTGTTATGCATTTACATCCAGCATTAGCTCCTATTAAAGCTGCAGTATTACCTTTGAGTAAGAAACTATCACC
This sequence comes from Erysipelotrichaceae bacterium, assembly GCA_963586925.1. Taxonomy (GTDB): domain Bacteria; phylum Bacillota_I; class Bacilli_A; order Erysipelotrichales; family Erysipelotrichaceae; genus UBA1783. The sequence goes on along the minus strand of CAVAAT010000016.1, from coordinate 43,138 downwards.
ATTAGCTATGGAAATCTATACTAAGCTAGCTAAATCATTTGATGTTCAATTTGATGAGAATGGTTCTATTGGTAAACGTTACAGAAGACAAGATTCTATTGGTACTCCTGTTTGTATCACTGTTGATTTCGATAGTGAGACTAATCAAACAGTTACAGTCCGTGATCGTGATAGCATGAAACAAGAGACTATCAAGATTGATGAGATTGAAGATTATTTAAATAAACTGATTAAATTTTAAGGTGTTAAATGGCAAGTATTCCTCAAGAAGTTATTAATGATATTAAGCAAAAAGCAAGGATTGAAGATGTGATAGGCTCATATATCCCTGTTATCAAAGCGGGTGTAAACTATAAAGCTTATTGTCCTTTTCATGATGACCATGATCCTTCTTTGCATATCAATACTTCTAAGCAGATATATAAATGTTTCTCTTGCCCAAGTGAAAATCATACTTCTGGTGATGTCTTTGGCTTTGTTATGCAATATAAGAAGATATCATATCCCGAAGCAATAAAGGAAGTAGCTGATAAGATTGGTTACAAGTATGAATTTTCTAACAATAGGACTAATGTCTTTGAGGAAACTGTATTTCATAAGATCATCGCAGATACTGTGAGTTTTTGCCAAAATGAGCTTAATTCTTCGAAAGGTAAACTTTATAAGGATTATCTTATCGATCGTCATTTAGATAAAGATATATTGCGTAAATATCAGATAGGATATAACCCAACTCATGATCGTCTTTATAACTTCTTACATCAAAAAGGTTATAGGGATAATGATATCATTGAGGCTAATGTCTGTCGTTTAACAGAAAATGGCATTAGAGATGTATTTTATGATCGTATCATGATACCAATCTTTGATGAATACAATCATCCTATTGGCTTTACAGCAAGAAGTATCGATAAGAGTAATCCAAGTAAATATATAAATAGTACTGATACTCCGATATTTCATAAGAGTGATGTTTTGTTCAATCTAAATAATGCGAGAGCTACTATTAGGGAGAATAAGACTGCGATATTAGCTGAAGGACCGATGGATGTCATTGCTTTTGATCGAGCAGGTATATCTAATGCTGTGTGCTCATTAGGTACTAATTTGACAGATAACCAATTAAAGTTATTAAAACGTCAGGCAAGCAAACTGATATTAGCTTATGATGGCGATAAAGCTGGTCAATCAGCAATCCTAAGAGCAGGAAAAATGGCTATAAATGCTGGATTCGAAATTAAGGTAATAAATAACAAGACTGATCTTGATCCAGATGAGATTGTCAATAAATACGGTGCTGGTGAGCTTAAAGCGATGATCAATAAATCGATGACTTGGTTAGATTTCATATTTGTTTATTATCAAGGACAATATGATCTAAACAATTATTCGGCTAAAAAAGAATTTGTTAATAAGGTTGCTAACGAGATCAATGCTAATAGTGATGAATTAGATAAGGATACTTATTTAAGAAAATTATCTGAGATCAGTGGTTTCTCTTATGAAGTATTAAGAAAAGAAAAGGTCAATGCTACTGATATTATACCAGTGCAAATGCCAAAAAGAGTTAAAAAAGCATCTATTACTGGTCTTGAGATCGCCCAAAGAACGATCATTAAGCAACTTATGTTATCAGCTACTAATGTCAGTATCTTTCAAGATCAATTAGTTGATCTTCCTGATGAGAAGTATCAACATTATGTTTCACTTATCACAGATTCTTACCAACAAGAACCTAAGTTTAAGATCGCATCTTTATCAGAACAATTAGATGATGAACAATATTCACTATTATTAGGGATATTAGCTGATAAGACATTAAGTGAGATGGCAAGTGAAGATTTATTGAAGGATTGTTGCATCAAATTAAAGATCGACAAACTGACAAAAGAAAAGAAGGAGATCTCTTCTCAAATTGAAAAATTGAATGATGGACATTTAAAAGCTAAGCTATCAGTTAATTATATCAATGTGCAAAAAGAGATCAAAAAATTAAATGAACAACTATCGAAAAAGACGGGAGGAAGAGATAATGCGTGAAACAAAATTCAAGAGTCTAGATGAAGTTAAGCAAAGTCTATTAGAAAAAACTCAAAATGATGAAATCATTACCCAAGATGAGGTCATGAAGGCAGTTGATGAACTTAAACTGACTGATGATGAACAGGAAGCTTTCATTGAATGGACGCGAGATAATGGTATCATCATGGAAGACGAACTTGGAGATGAGTTAGTCGATGCTGATGAAGATCTTGTTGGTGAAGAATCTGATTCTGATGAAGATGTTGATGAAGAAATCGGTAATCTTGATTATTCCAACGTCGATGAACAAGAAGAAGAGAAATATAAAGAATATGCTGATACTTCCTTAAGCAAGAATTACGACAATGTTAAGATCTACCTTAAGAGCATTGGTAAAGTTCCTTTGTTGAAATCTGAAGAAGAAAAAGAGATTGCTAGAAGGATTCAAGAAGGCGATGAAGGTGCTAAGGAAGAATTGATCGTAGCTAACTTAAGACTTGTAGTTGCTATCGCTAAGAAATATGTTGGTAGAGGCTTATTATTCTTAGATCTTATCCAAGAAGGAAACTTAGGCTTAGTTAAAGCAGTCGAGAAATTTGATTATACAAAGGGATTTAAGTTCTCAACTTACGCTACTTGGTGGATCAGACAAGCAATCACCAGAGCTATTGCCGATCAGGCAAGAACAATCAGAATTCCTGTCCACATGGTGGAAACAATAAATAAATTAACAAGAGTTCAAAGACAGTTAGTACAAGAATTGGGTAGAGAACCTTCAGCTGAAGAGATTGCTGAGAAATTGGGCAATATCACTCCAGAAAAGGTAAGAGAGATCCAAAAAATCGCTTTAGATCCAGTTTCGCTAGAAACACCAATTGGTGAAGAAGATGATTCTCATTTAGGAGACTTCATTGAGGATAAGCATGCTATCTCACCTGATGAATATGCTAGTAAGGAATTACTGAAGGATGAGATTGATAATGTACTTTCAACTTTAACAGAAAGAGAAAGAAAAGTACTTCAATTAAGATTTGGTCTAATTGATGGAAGACAGAGAACTCTAGAAGAAGTTGGTAAGGAATTCAATGTTACTCGTGAAAGGATCAGACAGATCGAAGCTAAAGCTTTAAGAAAGTTAAAACATCCAACAAAGAGCAAACGTTTAAAAGATTTTGTTGATAAGCTATAGATGGTTGAAATATACCATCTTTTTTAATTTTGTTTGTAAAATCGTTAAGTTGCCACTATTATTCGTCACTAGTCTCGTGCTATAATAGTCAACCGAGGAGGAAAATGAAATGAAAAAAATTTCAATCGTGTTATTAGCTTTATTAATGACACTTTCTCTAGTAGGCTGTTCAAATAATGGGGATGACAACGGTACTAGCGATCAAAATCCTGGTTTAGCATATTTCTGTATGCAACTTGGTGACTTATCTTACAACGACAATGGTTGGAAAGCATGTCAAGAAGTTTCTGAGAAGTATGGCTTTGACCCTACTGCTATTGAATTGGGAAACAATAACGGTGCTACTTATGAATCATCTGTTTTGGATGTATGTGATAGTGGTAAGTATTCATATGTTGTTTCACAAGCCGGTAACACATTATCTGACATTATCTTAGAACATGCAGATGAATATCCTGATATCAAGTTTGTTATCTTTGATGTAGCTCCAACTGCTGAGATCGGTGAACATTCTAATGTTACTGCTATTGCTTATGGTGCTAATAGTGCAAGCTTCTTAGGTGGTTATGTAGCTGCTAGTCTATCAGCAAATAAGAAAGTTGCTGTTGTTACTGATAACGATAGCCCATTGATCAATGATTTCGTTGCTGGATTCTTTGATGGTGCTAAGTACTATGATTCTTCAATCTCTTGTTACAATGCTCACACAGGCAAGTGGGATGCTGCTTTATTCAGTGATGTAACTAAAGAATTGATGCAGAATGGTTATGATGTAGTATTCGCATTAGGTTATCAAGGATGTTGGCAAGCTGCTTATGACATGGGTGGTCGTGATAATGGCTTCTATTTGATCGGTGTTGATGATGACCAATGGTTAGCATATCAAGATAGTGATGATGCTAAATTAGTTGATTCAATCGTTACTTCTGTTGTTAAGAAGATCGATGTTTCTATCGTTGCTGTATTTGATAAGTTCATGAACGGTGATGATTCTGTTTGGGGACAAGTAGATGTTCAAGGTGTAGATACTGGAGCAATGGATCTTGCTTATAATGATCATTACAAAGAGATCGTTTCTCAAGAAGTTCAAGATGCTGTTACTGCTTTGAAGGATGACATCATCAATGGCAAAGTTGAACCAAAATCTTATTATTTCTCTTTCGCAAATTTCGAAGAATTTGATGCTTGGAGAAGCGCTCAACAATAGTTAAAAATATATAAATTGGGGATTGAAATTTTTCATCCCCATTTATTTTATATGGAGGTAAATATGGCTAAGGAAATCCTACTAATGAAAAATATAACCAAGATCTATAGTAATGGCTTTAAAGCTAATGATCATATTGATCTATCGGTAAATGAAGGGGAGATACATGCTCTTGTTGGTGAAAATGGAGCAGGTAAAACAACATTAATGAAGATACTTTTTGGATTAGAAGATCATCAAGAAGGAGATGTCTATATAAATGGTGAGAAAGTGAATATCACTTCACCTATAGAAGCTATCTCTTATGGTATTGGTATGGTCCATCAACATTTCATGCAAGTACCATCATTAAGTGTAGCAGAAAATGTTATGTTAGGTATTGAACCACATAAAGGCATTAACTTTAATTATCAAGAGGCTATAAAAAAGACCCAAGAAGTTGCTGATAAATATAACTTAAAGATCAATGCTACTGATATCGTTAATGATCTTGGGGTAGGTACTAAACAAAAAGTAGAGATCTTAAAAGCCTTAGTCAGAAATTGTAAAGTACTCATTCTAGATGAACCAACTGCTGTATTGACACCTCAAGAAACTAAAGAATTGTTCGTGCAATTAAAAAGTATGGCTAAGCAAGGTTTATCGATCGTCTTTATCTCTCATAAATTAGAAGAGATCATGGAGTTATGTGATAGGATCACTGTATTACGTAAGGGAAAGCTAGTTGCTAATGATGACATCTGTAATCTTAGCCCTGCGAAAATATCGCAACTAATGGTAGGAAGAGATGCGGTTAATTCCATTGAAAAAGCTAAAGCCGAAGTTAAGGAGACGATCGCAGAGATCGATGATCTAACTTATTTTGATGAAAATAATAAAAAGATCATTGATAACATTTCTTTGAAGATCCATGCTGGTGAGATCGTTGGTATTGCAGGAGTTGAAGGTAATGGACAGAATCAATTATCTGAGATATTAACGGGAATGCGTAGTTTTGATTTTGGTAAAATCTTGATCAATGGTAAGAGTATCCATAATTTAAGTATTGATAATATAAGAAAATTAGGCGTTTGTTCAATATCGGAAGATAGGATGAAATATGGTTGTGCTCAATCTTTATCGATAAGAGAGAATATCGCCTCTATATATTTGTCTAATAAAGAGTTTAATAAAGGCTTATTATTAGACATGAAGAAAATGAATAAGTTTATTGATGATTGTATCGCCGAATATGAGATTGCCTGTGATGATCGTACTGAGCCAGTTCGTTTATTATCAGGTGGTAATATTCAAAAAGTTATCGTGGCTAGAGAGTTCAATAGTGGAGCGAACTTCATCGTAGCTAATCAGCCAACAAGAGGGATCGATGTTGGTACTACTGAGATCATCCATAAGAAGTTGATTGAAAAGACAAGAACAGGTAAAGTTGGAGCCTTATTGATATCTTCTGATCTAAATGAAGTATTAGAAGTTTCTGATCGCTTGCTAGTTATGTATAAAGGAAAGTTTGTTGCTCACTTCAAGAAGATGAGTGATGTGAATGAAGATACTTTAGGTGAATATATGTTAGGCTTAAAAACGATGAGTCAAGAAGAAATGGAAGGTGATGACTAATGAAAAAGACAAGAAAGATCGAGTTTGCTTTTGAAATATTTAGGACGGTCTTAAGCATGGTCATTGCTTATTTGTTGTGTATCATTGTGATGTTAGTAGTAACTGATGATCCAACAGAAGCTGTTTATTTGTTCAGTATTGGTCCATTTACCTCGGCTAGGCGTTTTGGTATGATCATGAGTAGATTTATTCCTTATTTGTTTACAGGTGTAGGAATGTGTTTTATTTACGCTGTCAATCGTTTTAATATGATCGGTGATGGCGTTTATATGTTAGCTGGCTGTCTTACCGCAATGATCACAACTGGATTTGGAGCCAACTTGCCTCACATCTTACTTATCATTGTGATTTTGATAGCTTGTGCCATTATGGGAGCAGTTGTTGGTAGCATACCAACAGTAATGGATCAAAAGTTTGGCGCAAATGAAGTGGTTGTCTCGATCATGATGAATTATATCATCACTTATGTTTGTATCTATTTATTAAAGACAGTACTTAGAGATCCGGATATCACTTATCTTGCTTCAATGAAATTTGATGGTAAGATCTCTTTATTTGAATTTATCAAGAATTCTAATATCAATACAGGTTTGATATTAGGACTTATCGTAGTAATAGTTGTAGGTATCTTATTCTACTATAGTAAAGGTGGATTCTCGATGAGAATATGTGGTGAAAATCCTGATTTTGCTAGATATGCGGGATTAAATGTCAATAAGAATGTTTTGATAGCTGAAGCTATTGGTATCAGCTTATGTGCGATTGGAGGAGCAATAGATATAATGGGGGTTTATGACCGTTATATCTGGACTGCTTTACCTGGACTTGCTGCTGATGGCTTATTAGTCGCAGTACTTGCTAGAAAGAATCCATTTATGGTACCTCTTGGTGCATTCTTATTAGCTTACATTAAAGCAGGAGCTAATATCTTAAATGTCAATACAGATATACCTATTGAATTTGTTTATATAGCTCAATCAGTGATCATCTTGCTTATCGCTGCTAAGAGTTTTATGAGTGGACTTAAAAATAGAGCGATCATAAGATCAGCTCAAAAAGAAGCAATAAAGGAGGAAAGTAAGTAATGGAATCTTTATTTACGTGGGCTAGCATGCCTTCATTTATCAATAACATCATCCGTATCTCTACACCTTTGGTTTTTGGTGCATTATCGGCCGTTATAACTCAAAAGTCTGGTGTATTAAATATGGCTATCGAAAGTATGATGCTTGCTTCCTCTTTGACTGGTGTCTTAGTAGGAGGTTACAGTCAAAATGTTTGGTTAGGTTTATTAGCAGGTGTACTTGCTTCAGTCATCATCACTTTAATACTTAGTTATTGTACATTCTCTTTGAAAGTAGACTTATACTTAGCTTCGATCGCAATGAATACCGGCATGAGTGGAGCAACTGTATTTGTCATGTATCTCTTGACTGGTCAAAAAGCAAGTACTGTTGGACATTTGAATTCACCAGTATTACCTAATATCGATATACCTCTTATCAAAGATATACCAGTATTGGGTGAAATATTATCAGGGCATAATATCTTGACTTATGTAGCAATAATCTGCACTTTGTTAATGGCTTATGTTTTAAAAAAGACAGTTTTAGGTTTGAGGATCCGTTCAGTAGGTGAAAATCCAGCTGCTGCAACTTCTGTTGGCATTGATCCTATTAAGATCTATTATTTATCATTCGCTATTGCTGGTATCATGGCAGGACTTGGTGGATGTTTTATGTCGATGGGTTATGTTAGTTGGTTCCAAAGAGATATAACAGCAGGAAGAGGTTATATAGGTATGTCAGCTACAAATATCACAGGTGCTGATCCAATCTATACTGCACTTGCTTCAGTTTTCTTCGGTGCAGCTCAAGCTTTAGCTAATAGATTACAACTTGCAGGTTATAGCGTTGATCTTATCTCTTCAATTCCTTATATTGCGACAATTTTGATCTTGATCATAAGTGCATCGATCAAAAATATCAAGTATACGATCGAAAGAAAAAAGACTAAAGAAGAATTACAAAAGGGATTAGTATCAGAATAGTATGAAATGGTATAACGGAAGTTTAGAAAAATTAACTAACGATTGGAAATTATCGGAAAATGAGTTATGGGCTGATTATCAAGTGTTAGGTCCAATAATGTCTGCTTATCGAGTATTAGCGACTATGGATGATGTTTTTCCTATCATGGTAGGAGCTAAAGGTTGCTCTTATCATGTTCGTTTTGCGGTAGTAGCTATGGGAGAAGTTGATTTTGATTTAGGTAAAATACCAGCGATCACTTTAGAATTTACTCCTACACAGGTTGTCACTGGAAATCTCATTGTGAGAAGATCTTTCACCGATAGATTGATGAAGATAGTTGGTAAAAAGGATCCCAAGTTATTTGTTTTAGTTCCTACTGATGAGCTGATCGTTTCTGGCATTGAGCTAGATGATATAGAAAGACAGATAGAAGAATATACAGGTATCACTACCACATCAATCCAAGCATCTAATATCATGGGGCAAAGTCCTCAAGCAGGATATAATCCTGCAATGACAGCTTTAATTAAACCTTTTTTAGGAAAATATAAAGGTGAAAGAAGTGGCATTAACTTAATAGGCTGGCATTGGCCTACACGCTCTAATGAAAGAGAGATCGGTGAATGTTTAAGGATGCTTGATAAAGTTGGTGTAGAGGTTAAGACTGTCTTATCTGGGGGAAGTAAATTAGAAGATGTACAAAAAGCCATGACTGCTAAAGGTAATGCGGTAGTCTGTCCTGCAGTATGTGGTGATTATGTTTATGATATGGAAAAAGATGGGGTACCAATGTTAAGTTGGCGTTCGCCCTATGGCTTTTCTGGAACTACCGAATGGTTAACTGAGATCACTACTAAATTAGGTTTAGACAAAACAAAAGAGATCAAAGAGTTAGAAGATGAATATCGTTATAAGTTTGAAGAAAATAAAGCTGAATTAAAGGGTAAAAAGATATTTATCTCAGGAGGACCAGGAAGACTTATCGGTTTACTACATTTATTAAATGATTATGAAATGGATATCGATACGGCTGTCCTATTTTATCCTCATCAGAATTCTCAGAGAGATCTAAAACATTTATTGGAAACACATCATTTGAAAGTAAGAAATTTCATTGTTTCTGCTAGTTTATATGAACTTGAGGAATTAGCTACTACGATCAAATTTGATGTATGGGCTGGTGGATATCAAGAATTACATGTTTGTAAAAAACATCATATTCCTTTTGTTCCGATCACTATTTATACTGTCCCTCATGAAGGTTATGCAGGAGCAGTTAATTTTGGCGATAAGCTAAGAATGGCAATGCAAGGCTTTGATTTTACAGAGAGCGTCTTTAACGCAAAGGAGTTACCAGAATGTATACAACTACACAAATAAGTTCAAGGATTGAATCAAGTCATGGCTGTGCAATGGGTGGAATCATCTCTTTTTCTTGTAGCATCAATAACTCTTTAGCGATCGTTCATGGTCCTACAGGTTGTGCTGGTGGTTATAGAATGATATTCTTATTGGCTGATAAATGTCCAATATTACCTACTACTGCGATCTATCAATATGAACTTGCTTTAGGTACTACAAGTAAATTACAAGCAGCTTTATATAAGGCAGCTAGAGTTTATAGTCCGAAAGTCATATTTGTGATATTGACTTGTGCAACAAGTATGATCGGCGAAGATTATCAAGATATCATTGAACAATATCAAAAGGATACAGGTATCAAGGTATTTTTGGAAGATGGTAGTAGTTTATTTGGTGAGGATAATGATGGCTATCGTAAGAGTTATGATGATTTTATTAGTTGGTTAAATATTGAGCATGAATTTGATGGTAAAAGGATAGCGTTAGATGGAATGGCAGCTTCGGTTTATAATTCTAAAAAGAATATGTTAGAACTTAAAAAGATAGTTGAAGATTATTGTGGCTTAGTTTTAGCACCTTCCATTTCCGTCGAGTTTGATATAGATAAAGATCTACAAGAATATAGTAAAGCTAAAGTGATTTACATTGGTTTATTAAATGAGCGTAGTGATACATATGCTCCGATCGGTTTTTCTGCGATCAAAGATTTTATAAAAAAGATAAGTGAGATCACAGGTAAAGAGATTGATCAAAATATCTTTGATAAGTTAGATAAAGAAAGAGAAGAATTAAGTGACGATATCGATTATCTTAAAACATATCTTTCTAAAAGATATGTTATGATCGAAGCTGATTGTTATTATGCTGTTAGCTTAGCTAAGATGTTAAAGGAAGAATTTGATTGTAAACTTGCGGTAAGTAGTGATAGTTATGGTGTAGAAAAATTAGATGAATTAGGTATATGTGATTGGTTAGAAGCTGATGTTGGCGGTTATGAATTAAATGAATTTAGAAAAGAATTAGATTGTGCGATATCTTTTGGTTCATCAAATGTCTATGGTCATAATGAAGAATGTTTATATATACCTTTTACAGCTCCTGTTTGGGATTCTGTAGAAGATAATGAGTCGTTATTTGGTGTTTCAGGAATGAAATATTTGACTAGAAAGTTAAAGGAGCATTTTCATGATTAAAAAAAGGATAGCAATTTATGGTAAAGGTGGAATCGGTAAATCAACTTTTTCAGCTAATCTTGCGGTTCTTTTAGCTCAAAAGGGCTATAAAGTTGGTCTAATTGGTTGTGATCCTAAACAAGATACTGTGCGTTTGATCACTGGTGGTTATATTTCCTCAATCTTAGAAAAGTATGAACAAATCATTGAAAAAGAATGTGATATTAATGAATGTGTCATTAAAGGAAGATATGATATTTTATGTGCGGAAGTAGGAGGACCAAAACCAGGAGTGGGATGCGCTGGTAGAGGTCTTATCATGGCATTAGGTTTATTATCCCAAAAGAAGTTATTAGATGATCTTGATGTAGTCATATATGATGTTTTAGGAGATGTAGTCTGTGGAGGATTTGCTACGCCGATATCTAAGGGTTACGCTAATGAGATCTATATTGTTTCATCAGGTGAACAAGCTTCTTTATATGCAGCAAATAATATCACTAAAGGTATGAATGAGAATAAGAAAGTAGTCAAAGGTTTGATACTAAATAGTGCTGGATTTGATAACGAAAAAGTAATAGTAGAGAAGTTTGCTTCTAAAATTAATGTGCCTCTTATCAGTGTCATTCCTCATGATGAAATGATCCCTTTAAATGAATTAAAAGGTTTGACTGCTATTGATCAAAATTGTAGCAAAGAAACTTATGATGCTTATCTTCAAGCAAGTGAATATATCTTACAACAACATGAAGTAATAAATAATACTCCTTGGGATCGCAAAGAATTTTATGAAGAGATGAATAGCTTATATGGATATTAGTAATGATTTATTTGAAAGAGAACAACTTATTAGAAAGCATCCTTGTTTTAATAATAGCTTTAAAGCTTCTGGTAGAATGCATTTACCAGTGGCTTATCCTTGTAATATCAAATGTTGTTTTTGTAAACCTACTGTTGATGCTTGTTATCATGGTTGTAGGCCGGGAGTCGCCTCTAATGTATTGACGGTAGAAGAAGCAGTAAAAAAAGTAGATATGGCAGTTAATATCGATCCAAATTTTTTAGTAGTAGGTATTGCTGGTCCTGGAGAACCTTTATTGTCTAAAAAAACCATAGAGACTTTTAAAGTGATACATGAAAAATATCCCAAGTTATTACTTTGTGTCTCTACTAATGGCTTATTACTTGAGGAAAATGTTGATAGTCTAAAGGGATTAGTTGATACATTAACTGTTACTGTCAATGCTTTAACGGTAGAGACAGCAATGAAGATCTATGAGCATATTGCTTCTAAAAAAACTTATGAAGCATATGATGCTTTCTTAAAAGGACAATGGAACGGTATTAAAAAGGCAATTGAAGCAGGTTTAAAAGTAAAGATCAATACAGTATATGTCAAAGGGAGAAATGATTCTGAAATAGAAGCTATCGCTATCAAAGCTAAAGAGTATGGTTGCTTGATCCATAATATCTTACCAGTCATACCTAATGAAAATATCTTAGAAGAAGAAATCCCTAACATTGGTGAAGTAGAAAGAATGCGTTATCTGTGTTCGAAACATTTAGAAGAGTTGACTACTTGTAGTAGATGTCGTGCTGATGTTTTAGTATTAAGTGATGGCACTACGAGGACTTGTGGTTGTTTGTAAAAGTGTATGAAGGAAGCATGCAAAAATTATGATAGATGATATTTCTATCATTTTTTGTATATGTTTATGTGCTAGCATTTACTTGTATTTAGTAGTAATATTTTGATAGAAAGCTAAAGAGCTTGGAGGAATTATTTGTTTGAAACAAGTTTAAAAAAATTATCATCATTTAAATGGAGATCATGGTTATCATTATGTGTCTTAGCACTAGTTCTAGCGATTTATCAAAGTATCAGAACATTTTGATCTTTGTGACTTCCACAGCAAGTGGCATAGATATCATTGGTCAAATGGAATGGTATGATCTGATTGACGAAACAATAAAAGCATTCTTGATAATTCCATTATATGCGATATTAAATAAGGTTTATGAAAAAAACTTTGATCTTCTTCCAAAAGTGATATTCAAGAGTTTGATCGTTGTTGTAATACTATATGCTTTATTTAATGTTGGAGTATTAGATCATGGCAATAAACTAGTAAGCTATATGAATCCACAAGAGAATGATATTGTTACGATAAGTAATTATCTCAAGTTGGAAACATTTGCTTTTATGATCGGTATCATTCCTTCCTTTTTTAATGTTGTATTTGTTGTATTGGGAAAAAGTAAGAATATCTATATCTGCTTGTTTGTACAAGTCATCATGGGTATCATTAGTGATTTTATCTTGATACCTAGACTTTATGTAAATGGGGTTGCCATAAGTAATCTGATCACTAATTTGATACTAGCGATGTTCGAATATGTGATTGTTTATAAACAAGGATTAATCTCGATCAATAAGTTCACTAAAGAAGATAAAAGATTATTCACTGCTTGGGCAAAGATCGGTATATTTAGTGGTACGCAACAATTTATTGATAATATTGTTTACGCCTTGATGATCTCTAGAATGGTCAATATGGTATCTGAACAGGGTAATTATTGGGTAGCTAACAACTTTATATGGGGTTGATTATTGATACCTGTAAGTGCAATGAGTGAAGTCATCAAATCTGATTGTAAAGAAGATGAGAATGCCACAAGAAGTAATTACTATTTACTATCAATATTTATCTTCATTACCTGGCTATTCTGTGTTCCATTATGGTTACCATTTTTAAGAAATGTGCAACAACTTGAAAATGCTAGTGACATATTGGATATCTTATTTAAGTTAGTACCATTCTATGTTGCTTATACATTGTGTATCATTCCAGATTCGATCTTTATTGGTTCAGGTTATTCCTATCTTAATGCGATCAACAGTGTGATCATCAATTTTGGCTATTATGGAATATTGTTCCTTCTTTATAAGAATGATTTAATAATATTTAACATGGATAAGATCATCATGATGTTTGGTTTTGGTATGGTAGTTCATTTAGTGATATCCCTAATTGAGCAGTATATCTATGATCGTATTCTTTTAAATATAAAATAGTCATATTCATTGCTCAAGAGTTGTCTTCATTTAATTGAAGGCAATTTTTTATGTGTTTTGTATAACTTATATGTTAAAATTATGACTATGGAAAAACAAAATGACATGTCTTTACAAGCTTTATCTTTATATCGGAAAGAATTATCTAATGTCGATAATACTGACCCAAATTTGCAGAAACAACTGATTTCTGAGGCTAAAAAAGGTAATATGGAAGCTGCAGAGAAGTTGATCTCTGCTCATTTAAAATTAGTCTATAAAACAGCTGCTAAATATTGTAATAATGATGAACAATTATTATTAGATTTAATTCAAGAAGGTAATCTAGGGCTAGTCATTGCGATGCAAAAGTATGATGAGTCAAAAGGAAATAGTTTTACTACTTATGCTTTATTTTGGATCGAGAAGTATATCTTAGCTTATCTAAATGAGAATAGATTGATTCGTATTCCTACCGGCACTGCTAGAGATATCAAAAAACTTAAGAAAGTCATCAGTGATCTTCAACAACAGTTGAGTCATTATCCAACAGTAGAAGAGATCGCCGAAAATAGTTGCTTTGATAAGCAACAGATAAATAGGTTACTTAGTTTAGATTATCAATTTAGTTCTATCGATCAAAATGAAAGTTTGTCACAATTAACGACTGATGATGATACTGTGGATATTGATAAGCTGGTCTTACAACTTATCGATTCTTTAGATGATCCAAAAGATAAAGAGATATTAAAACTTTATCTTGGGGTTGAATGTGAGAAGTCCTTAACCTTCAAACAGATTGGTGAAAAGTTTAATATAACAGGACAAGCCGTAAGAGCAAGATATCTTAAGGCGATTAAAAAGATCAAGGAGTTTTATGAATAAAAGGATACAGACGATCGCTAATTTGATCGGAAATGATAAAAGTGTGATAGATATTGGTTGTGATCATGGTTATCTTGCTTTAGCTTTAAGAGAAAAGGGTAATGATGAACTTGTCATCTGTTGTGATGAAAAGATTGGACCATTAAATAATGCGAAAAGTAATCTGTATAGATATGATGGCATAGAATATTATTGTACTGATGGTGTAAGAAATATTGATAAACAAGCTCAGATAGCTGTCATGGCTGGTATGGGTCATAATACAGTCATTCATATATTAAGTAGTTCAGAAAAATATTTCCGTAAATGTGAAAAGATCATCATTCAAGTCAATCAGATTGTGGAAGCTATGCGTAGATACTTAAGTGAAAATGACTATAAGATAGTTAATGAAGTAATAGTCAAAGATTATAAATATTATGAGATCTTAGTTGTAGAAAATGGTAAACAAAAATTAAGTGAAAAAGAGATTGAATATGGACCGATCTTCTTAAAAGAAAAAAATGAATTATTTAGAGAATTCTATCAACATAAATTAGATAAATTAGATAGTATCATTAATAGTTTAGATAAATCTCATCCTGATAGGATCATTTTAGAAAAGAAAAGAGAGGATATCCTAGATATGCTCTCTGAAGATTAAAAGATATTTTCTTGAAGTATCCTTTCATAATTTTTAAAGTTTAACTTGCTAACTTCAGCAAGTTTTTCTTTGCCATATTTACTTATGAATATTTTGGCAGTCTTTTCACAGAGATCAGAAGCTCCTTTTGGAAAAGAAATGTCATATTTTTTATTCATCTCTTGCATGTAAGTCAAGAAAGTGTAACGTGCTATCATTGAAGCGGTAGCTACAGCGACAAAACTACTTTCTGCTTTTGTTTGAAACTTAATACCTTTAACGATGTTTGTTTGACCAATCAGGTACTTATAGTAACTATTTTCTGGACAGAATTGATCTATGACAGTTGTCTCTGGTAAAGATACCCCTTTATTTTGTAAATGAACATAAGCATGATTGTGTAATATCGCTTTTATCGCATTCATGTTATATTTTGAAATGACTTGATTGTATTTTTTATTATCTAAGATCAGTAAAGAGTATTTTACTTCTTTCAATATGTTGGGGGTATTTTTTAATATGTATTCATCATTGATCTTTTTGGAGTCATCTAAGTGATAATCTTTTATCTTTTGATATATTTCTTTATCAATATATACTGCACAGACTACTATTGGTCCATAAAAATCACCAGTACCTACTTCATCGGAACCAGCTTGAGGCAAGATTATCGTGTTTTCTTTTGTTTTATTAAGTGATTGATAATAATTTAGAGCATTTTTACCTTGAATGACAGTCTTCTTGCTGGTGTAGATATTAATAGTAGCATCATCACAAAAGATGTGAGCTAATATGTAAGGATTTTTTTCATCCTTACTATGAGGATAAGTATTTAATAATTGATCGATCTGATCTTGATTTAAAGTAAGTGTATAAGTTTCCATATGTTGATGATACCCCTTTTGGATTATTTTTTCAAATATGTAAGTATTGTGCTATAATAAATTTCAAGTATAGGAGAGATTTTTATGACATTACCAAGTAATTCAGTTATATTTATAAACATAGGAGTAGTTTTATTATTAGTAATCTCGGTCATTATTGGGTATACTAAAGGTTTTTTATGGCAATTAGTAAAGTTATTAGGTATTTTAGGTTTGATCCTCTTTGGGTGGATCTTAGCACCTGGTTTATCTGATCTTGTTCATATTTTTCCCGAAAAGTATGCACCATTTAATGATACGGCTTTAGCTGATATCTTTTATGATAAGATCAATACATTGTGTTGGTTTGTCATTGTTTTGATCGTTGGACTTATCATCTTAGCGATCATCAAGCCATTATTTAAAGTTGTCACTGAGATACCAGTCATAAAACAAGTTAATAAGTTTGTTGGTGCCATCTTATCTTTGATACCAGCAACAGTTATGATCGTCTTAGTAACTTATCTTTTGAATACTGCTATCTTTACTAATGGCAAGGATATTGTTAATGACTCAGTATTAAAATATACAGATACTGTGGTGGAAAAAGTAGTTGTTTTGTTAAATAAGTCTTTTGAAGAGAATTTAGCTATTCAAAAGATGATTTCTGATCCTTTATCTTTAAAGGAAACAGATGTTGAAAGTATCATTACTTGGTTAGAGAGCAATAAACTGTCTTCCCAAGAGATCTATGACTTTTTATTGAAATATGGTATTGATACTGATATGTTAAATAAATTAATAAATACAGGAGAGTAAAATGCATCAGGATTATGAAGGACTACAATTTTCGGAAGTCAAAGCTCAGATAGCAAGTTATTGCAGTTTCTCTTTAGGTAAAAAAATAGTAGAAGGTCAAATGCCTTCTTTTAATCGTTTAGTAGTTGAATTAAATAACAGGAGACTTTCACAAGCTATCAATATGACTGTTTCTTATGGCTCTATGCCTTTTGGTGGCATTTATGATATTTCAAATGAGGTTGCTTTAGCTGCTAAAGGGGGTATCTTAAATTGTGAGGAATTATTAAAGATCGCTTCACAGGCATATGGCATAGCTCAGATCAAAAAGTATGTGAATAGTTGTAATAGTGAAAAAAATGAGATCGAAGAGTTAGTAGACTCCTTAACTTCTTATGAAAAGACAGCAAGTGCGATAAATAAGTGCATCTCACCAGCTTGTGAGATCTATGATAATGCTAGTAGTTATTTAGCTTCAGTACGTCGTAAGATTAAAAACTTACAAAAGAATATTGCTAGTAAATATAATGAATATATTAGTAAGAACTCATCTGTTTTACAAGAGGGTATAGTAGCTAGTAGAAATGGTCGTAATGTTGTATTAGTAAAGAATACTTATAAGAATAGCGTAGAAGGATTACAATATGGTTCGAGTTCTTCTAATTCTGCTACTTATATTGAACCTAGTGCTTTTATTGGTATCAATAATGAGTTACAAGATGCTTTGCAAGAAGAGCAGAATGAGATGAAAAGGATATTAAGACATCTATCAGAATTAGTTAAAGATGATAGTGAAGGATATTTGGCTAATGTTGAGACATTAGGACTATTAGATAGTTTGTTTGCTCGTAGTAGTTGGGCTAAGCAAAAGAATGCGACAGTAGCTCATGTTTCTAAAAGTGATCTTATCATTAAAAATGCACGTCATCCTTTGATCGATCCAAGCAAGGTAGTAAGTAATACTTACCGTATGATCGATCCTATAAAGATCATCTTGATCACAGGTCCTAATACTGGTGGTAAGACAGTTTCATTAAAGATCATTGGTTTATTTTCTTTGATGTTTTTAAGTGGTTTCCCATTATGTTGTGATGAAGCATATATTCCTATCTTTGATAATATCTTCTATGATATTGGTGATGGCCAATCTATTGATGATGACTTGTCAACTTTCTCATCTCATGTCTCTAATATTGCTGAGATAACTAGTAAAGCTACTACTAGATCTTTAGCTATTTTTGATGAATTAGGTAGTGCTACCGATCCAATAGAAGGACAAGCTATTGCTGGAGCTGTGTTAGATTATTGTAGAGAAAAGCAGATATATGTAGTAGCTACTACTCACTTTGCTAAATTAAAGGCTTATGGAAAACAATATGAGGATATCATGATCTCTTCAGTAGAATTTGACCAAGAGAATCTAAAACCAACTTATCGTTATCTAGAAAATACTATCGGTAGTTCTAATGCTATTGATATCGCCAAAAGATATGGTTTAAAACAAGAGATCATCTTAAAAGCGAGCCAGTTAAAACAACAACAAGCAACTGAAGATGATAAGCTTATCGAAAGACTGCAGAGTGAATTGGATCAGATAAGAAAAGATCAAGAAGATGTAGCTTCCTTAAAAATCTCTTTACAGAAAAAAGAAGAAGAATTAAATAAAAAGATAGAAAAGCTATCTCAAGAAAAAGAAGATATCTTATATAGTGCAAGAAAACAGAGTAATGAGATCATTGAACAAGCACAAAAAGAGGCTGATGAAGTTGTTGATAAACTTAAGGAAATGAAGAATTATGATATCAATGAGGTTGCTAAATTAAAGCATAAATTAGCTCAAGCTGAAAATGATTATACTATTGAAGAAGAATCTTCTTTAGCTGATGAAACCATCAATATTAATGATTATGTAAAAGTAAAGACTACCGGTCAAATAGGACAAGTCATTACGATGGATAAGAAAAATGCTACTGTTGATATTTCGGGAGTCAAGATGAGAGTATCAATAGGCTCTCTAATTAAGACCGTTAAGCCAAAGATTAAGAAAGAAAATATCAAAGCTAGAAGAAATTTTAATAAGAGTTTCTCTATTGAGTGCAATCTCATCGGTATGAGAGTTGAAGAAGCTTTAGATGTTTTAGATAAATATTTAGATGAAGCATTACTAGCTAATGTTCCTTTTGTTAGGATCATTCATGGTGTAGGAACAGGAGCATTACGTAGTGCTGTTTGGGATAAATTGAAAAGGACTAAGTTTGTTAAGAGATATGAGCATGGTAGTGCATCAGAAGGTTCAACTGGAGCAACCATTGTATATTTTAAGGAGTAGAGATGTTAAAAGAGAAGTTATTGACTTTAACAAGTGAGCCTGGTTGTTATCTAATGAAAGATAAGAATAATGAGGTCATTTATGTTGGTAAAGCGAAAAATCTCAAAAATCGTGTTAATTCTTATTTCAGAGGTCAACACAATAACAAAACAACTAAATTAGTCTCAAATATTGTTGATTTTGAATATATTGTCACACCTTCTGAGAAAGAAGCTTTGATATTGGAATATAATTTGATCAAAAAGTATAAACCACGTTTTAATATCATCTTCATGGATGATTGTAGCTATCCTTATATCAGACTCACGATGGAGGATTATCCTACTTTAGAGCTTGTAAGAGATAAAAAAAGGATGAAATCAGCTAAGTATTTTGGACCATATCCAAATGTTGGCTATGCTAGAAAGCTTTTAGAATTATTACAACAGTTATTTCCTTTACGTAAATGCAAGAATATGCCAGCAAAAGTCTGCTTATACTATCATATTGGCAGTTGCTTAGGTCCATGTGAATATAAGATAGATGTGGAAGTATATCAACAGATGCGGGAAAAAATCATCTCTTTTCTTAATGGTGATACAAAAGAAGCCATTAGAGAATATACCAAAAAAAGAGATGAATATGCTCAAAACTTGCAATTTGAAAAAGCCCAAGAATGTCAGAGCTTACTTGAAGCGATTGATCATGTAACTTCTGATGATTATATGCAATTTAATAGTCAAAAAAGTTGTGATGTCTTTAATTATTATCAAGATAAAGGTTATATCAGCATTGTTGCTTTGCAATATCGTAATGGCAAATTATTAAATAGGCATCTTAATCTTAAACCAATATATGATGATGAGAGTGATATTTTTGTATCTTATCTGATCCAGTATTATAGTTCTAATCCTTTACCGAAAGAGTTAGTCTTACCATTAGAATTAGCTGATCAATCATTAGAAGAAGTCTTTGATTGTAAGATCATCTTCCCTCAAAAAGGGGATAAGAAGAAGTTACTTGAGTTAGCAAAAGAGAATTGTCAGATCAATTTGCAACAAAAATTTGAGATCGTTAATAAACAACAGAATACTTCTCAAAAAGCTTTAGACCAACTTGAAAAACTCATTGATCATCCTGTGACTAAGATTGAATTATTTGATAACTCTCATATTTCTGGCACTAATGCTGTGGCAGCTCAAGTTGTCTATGTAGATGGTAAGCCTGAGAAAAAGAGTTATAGATTATATAAAGTAAGTAATGGCAACAATGATTTTGCGAATATGAAAGAAGTAATATATCGAAGATTGTTCAATGGCTTACAACATAAAAGTAGTTTTCCTGATATCATCATCGTTGATGGAGGAGAGTCCCAAATTAAAGCAGCTAAAGAGATCTTAGGATCATTAAATATCACTTCTATCAAGATCTTAGGCTTAGTAAAAAATGATAAGCATCAGACCGATAACTTGATGGATGATGATTATAGTATCATCCCATTGGATAAAGAAAGTGAATTGTTTTATCTTTTGACTAATATGCAAGATGAAGTTCACAGAAGTGCTATTAGTTTCCATAAGAGAACAAGAGAAAAAGAGATGAAACAATCTATTCTTGATGAGATCGAAGGGATCGGTGAGAAAAGAAAGAGTTTACTATTAAAGAAATTTTCTTCGATCAATAAGATCAAAGAAGCTTCTTTAGAAGAGCTGACTAAAGTGGTTGGTAATAAAACTGCTTTGAATGTTTATGAATATTTTAGAAAGGAAAAGAAAAATGATTAAAAAGATATTGGCTGCTTTGTTATGGTTTGCCTCTATGTTCTGTGAATTATTTATCATCACTCTTATTAAGATGCAACCACAAGGCATATTCACTTTATGTTTGATACCACTAGCGTTTAACTTATTAACTTTATTTGGTGCTAACAAATTGTGGACTAGTTCATTAGAGTATGGTCAAAAGAAAGTTACTTTAGAAGAAAAGCGAAAAAGGATGATATTAGAAAATATGCCTTTGTATATTAGTATTGTCTGCTTCTTACCTACTGGTATTTATGCTTTGATAAAGAGAAAAGATTTAGATAAAAGACAAAGGATATCACTTATCATTTCAATGCTTTTTACGGCTATTTGGCTAGTTTTAGTATATGCTACAATGAGTTTAGCGTAATTCATTTAGAAACATTTGTATTTTAAATTTATGACCATTGAGAATATCTCGATGGTTTTTATTTTGAGATAGATACTTTTTTATCTGAACAAGTTCATGATGATACCACTTACATTAAGAGAGCTTGTGAAATTTCTTGAATTGTTAAATTATTTCTATTATACTTTTTGTCGGTGATCAAATGAAACTAGTTGTAATGAGTGATTCACATGGAAATGATGAGAACGTTATGAAAGTGATCGAGGCTAATAAAGATGCCGATTACTTCTATCATTTGGGCGACTTATGTTCGTCTTGTTTTTCTTATCCTAAGATGAGTGTTGTCAAAGGAAATAACGATTATGAAGATTATCCTAAAAAGATCGTTGCATCTTTTTATAAGTGGAATATCTTAATGATCCATTCTGATCGGATATATGGTTTTAACCGTTTAGAAGCTTTGAAGAATTTGGGGAAAAAAGAGAATTGTCAGATAGTTTTATATGGTCATACCCATATTCCTAGTGATGATACTGTAGATGGTATCCGCTTGTTAAATCCTGGATCTTTATCAATGAATAGAGATTTCAGTGATCTATCATATCTTGTTATTGATATTGATGAAAATTTTTACACAGTTACTAAAAAAATGTTATAATGTTTAAGTTTGATATTTGGAGGGTTAGTTATGAGTAAGCAGAAGATTATTAATATTGCAGTTATTGCCCACGTTGATGCTGGTAAGTCTACATTAGTTGATGCCTTTTTGAAACAATCAGGTGCTTTAAGTAAGAATGATGAAGAAATTGATTGTGTCATGGATTCTAATGATCTAGAAAGAGAAAGAGGAATTACGATCTATTCTAAGAACTGTTCCGTTTTCTATAAAGATTATAAGATCAATATTGTCGATACTCCGGGTCACGCTGATTTCTCAAGTGAAGTTGAACGTATCATTAAAACTGTTGATACGGTTATTTTATTAGTTGATTCTGCTGAAGGACCAATGCCTCAGACAAGATTCGTTTTACAGAAGTCTTTGGAATTGGGCTTAAGACCAATCTTATTGATCAATAAGATCGATAAGAAAGATGCTCGTCAAGAAGAAGTAGTTTCATTAGTTTATGATCTGTTCTTTGATCTTGATGCTAATGAAGAACAGATCGAATTCCCAATTCTTTACGGTATCGCTAAAAACGGTATTGTTAAGCTTAATGAATCTGATCCAGATAATGGTATCATGCCATTATTTGAGACTATCATCAATCATACACCTGCTTATCCAGATCTTGATGATGAGCCTGTACAGATGCAAGTTTCTAACTTAGCTTATGATGAATATATCGGTCGTTTAGGTATTGGCCGTGTTTACAAAGGTACATTAAGAACTGGTGAGCAAGTCATTTTATGTAAGAATGATGGTAAACAAGAAAGATGTGTCATCACTAAGTTATTTAACTATGAAGGTATCAGACGTACACCTATTAAGGAAGCTCATAGTGGCGATATCGTTATCATTGCAGGTATTCCTGATCTAAGTATCGGTGAGACTATCTGTAATAAAGATCATATTGATCCATTACCTCCAATCCACATTGATGAGCCTACTTTAAGTATGAACTTTATGGTAAATACTTCACCATTTGCTGGTCGTAGTGGTAAGTATGTAACTAGCCGTAACTTAAAGGAAAGATTAGAGAGAGAACTTGAAGTTAATGTTGGATTAAAAGTTGAAGCTACAGATTCAACAGATACATTTAAGGTAAGTGGTAGAGGAGAGTTAGGTTTAACTATCCTTATTGAAAATATGCGTCGTGAAGGCTATGAATTAGCAATTTCTAAACCTCAGGTCATCTATAAGTATATTGATGGCAAGAGATATGAACCAATTGAAAAAGTCATCTGTGAAGTACCTATTCAATATGAAGGAACAACTATTTCTAAGCTAAACTTACGTAATGGTGAGATGATCGACATGGTTGAAAGAAACAACTATGCTACTATTACATTCAAAGTAGCTACAAGAGCTCTTATCGGTTTTAGAAGTGATTTCATCAACTTTACTAGAGGTGAAGGTATCCTTATCAGAAGTTTTGAAGATTATGAACCATATCAAGGAGAGATCAATACTCGTACTAATGGTGTCATGGTTTCTAATGCTACTGGTACAGCAATGAAATATTCAATCTTCAACTTACAAGAGAGAGGTTCATTCTTCATTGGTCCACAAACTGAAGTATATGAAGGTATGATCGTTGGTATCTGTTCAAGAGATATGGATATGCCAGTCAATCCAACTAAGAATAAGACAATGACAGCTGTAAGAAGTACAGGCCATGATGATGCTATGCTACTTACTCCACCTATTCAATTGACTTTGGAATATGCCTTAGAGTTTATCTCTGATGATGAGCTTGTTGAAGTAACTCCAGATGCTATTAGATTAAGAAAGAGATATCTAACAGATCTTGAGAGAAAGAATGCCTTCAGAGAAAAGAAAAAGATGAACGAAGAAAATAAATTAGAAAGTAAATAAAAAGTAAAAGCCCCGTTTGGGACTTTTTACTTTGGAAAATTTAAGATGAAAAAAACTAATCTATATATTTGAATACAATATTGTATTCTTTTTCACTTAATTGTTGGATGACATTTTTGATGAATAGTTCACCATTAGATTTAGCAGAATCCAATAAACCATTATCAATACTTTTTTGCTCCATTTTTTGAGCTTGTTCCTTATAGAATTCGTTGTATTGAGTGATCGTTATCTTGTTAAATATTGAATAGCTTTCATCGATTATTTCTAAAGAATCATAATCAATTTCATGAGATAAGATGATTGGTTGAGTTAGAGTGATAGTGATCGTATCATCTTGTAATGATACGGTAGCAGTTGAAAGATCAAAACCGGCTTTTATCGTGCCACTATAAGTGCAGATGAACTTAGAGGTAGTAAAGGGAACTTTCCAACCATAGAAGTCAGTATAGTTTTCATATTTACCTAGATCTGTATATTTATATTCAATTGTTGATAATTCTTTGATCTCTTTAATATTAGATTCTAATACTGTGATATTAATTGATTGGTTATTACTAGAAGAACTATCAATAATATGAGTTACATAGATAGTAGTTAGTATTAATAGAATTACTGCAGCTATTTTAAGATATTTTTTCATAATGTTCATCACCATTATTATTATATACTTTTCTGTTTATGTTTATGACAAAAAACGTTAAAAATTTAAAAAGAATGCTCTAATCAATTATATGAACTTTATGTTGCATAGTTAATGCTTATTATTAAAGAAATATGCTTGATTTTGTAATATTTGGGTGTATACTGAAAAACGTTGTAAATTTTTACAACGGGAGGTTATTTATGAGTACGTTACTTACAGTTTCGGTTGCTCTGCTTGCAGGCCTATTGATGACGAGAGTCTTCAAACCATTCAAATTGCCTTCAGTTACAGCGTATTTGATCGCGGGTGTTTTGATTGGTCCATATTGTGTAGGAGCATTACATATCGATGGTTTTGGATTCACATCCATGGATGCAGTAAACAATTTAGAGCTTGTGTCTGATGTGGCACTTGGATTTATTGCTTTTTCTATAGGAAATGAATTCCGTCTAAACGAATTGAAAAAGACTGGAAAACAGGCTTTTGTCATTGGTGTCTTCCAAGCTTTGGCAGCTACAGTCTTAGTAGATCTTGCCCTTTTTATAGTTCATCTAGTTATGCCAGATAAACTTACGATTTCTCAACTAATAACTCTTGGTGCTATTGCCACGGCTACTGCACCAGCAGCTACACTCATGGTAGTTCGTCAATACAAGGCAAAAGGTCCTCTTACTAGCTTACTTTTACCTATTGTTGCACTAGATGATGCTGTTGGTTTGATCGTATTTGCTGTATCGTTTGGTATTGCGAAGACTATTGTTAGTGGTTCACTAGATCTTGCATCAATTATTATTAATCCACTTCTTGAAATTATCAGTTCTTTACTTTTAGGAGCATTAATGGGTTGGATTTTGACACAGTTGGAAAAATTGTTTAATTCAAATACTAATCGTTTGAATATGACGATCGCCTTTGTGTTTTTAACAGTTGCTTTGTCAATGTTAGATTTTTATATAGGATCGGTACATATCAGCTTTTCATCTTTACTTGTATGTATGATGCTGGGTACTGTTTTCTGCAATCTTTGTCCACTATCTAATGATTTGATGTCTGCTTCTGATAAATGGACATCACCTCTTTTAGCTCTATTCTTTGTAATAAGTGGAGCTGAATTGGAGTTAAAAGTATTTACGGATATCGCAATTGTAGGTATTGGTATCATCTACATTTTATTCCGTTCATTAGGAAAATATATGGGTGCTTTTGTAAGTGCGAAAGCCACAAAGTGTGATCCAAATATCTGCAAATACCTAGGTATTACTCTTTTCCCTCAGGCTGGTGTTGCTCTTGGAATGTGTACTACAGCGATGCAGCTTGGTAGTGAAGGAAATTTGATCAGAAATATTACCTTATTTGCTATCTTGATTTATGAGTTGGTAGGACCACTTATGACAAAAGAAGCTTTGACAGCTGCCGGAGATATCAAACCAATGGATGATGATGTTAAAAACCGTCGACAGATAAAGTTGGAAGAAGCAAATAAAAGCAAAAATAATTAGAAATAAAAATAATGGCGTCCTAGCTTGAGAGAGGACGCTTTTATTGTATATATCAATCTATAAGAAACGATTTACAATTTTTAGAAAATATAAATTATAGAAACTGCAATTTCCGTTTAAAATCTTTTTATACGTTCTATATAGTGAAATGATTGATAACATTTAAAATTCTAAACTCAAATTTGTGAAGAAGGGAGGTCACTCAATGAGACAATGCATGGATGCAAATAATTTGCATCGAAGATTTAAAAAATTATCGGACAGGTATAAGCAATAGATAGAATGATTGAAGAAGATGTCCCTTGTGAAGATATCTTAACTCAAATAAATGCAGTAAGATCAGCATTACATGGCTGTGGCAAGATGATTATGGAAGGGCATATTAAACACTGTGTTAAAGATGGTATTGAACATGGTGATGCTGATAAGACAATAGAAAACTTTACTAAAGCAGTTGAAAGATTTTCTAATATGGGTAAGCTTATAAATATCTTACTTATAAGCTTTTTTTATTTGGAATAACATACTATAGGGGGATAGTAAGAGACATTTATGAAAAGCTTAATTAGTTTTGGAGAAATTTTTGCTGCTGATGAAGTAGCCTTTATTCGCAATTAGGTGGATTATTAGAGAATTAACTGTTGTTAAAGCTAGGGCAGGCATTTAAAAATTAGTACATTTAACTCCTCATAAGGCACGCTTGATAAAAAATGGAAATGAGGAAATAATTGCTTTTGAAGAAGTTAAAATAAATGATATTTTAAGAGTTCTATCAAAAGAAACGATCACTATTGATGGAATTATCGTTCATGGTGAGACTTCTATCGATCAAGCTATTATGATGAGTGAATCATTGCCAGTGGATAAAACTGTAGGCGACAATGTATCTAGTGAAACTGTTAATAGGTTTGCCACATTCGATATGAAAGCTTCAAAAGTTGGTGAAGATAGCTCTGTTCAAAGAATGATCAAGTTAGTGCAATCAGCTGATGCTTCTAAAACAAAAATTGTTACTTTGTCAGGTCGTTTTGCTACTTGGATAATTACTTCTCAAGTAATTCGAACTGTAATAATTTTAGTTGACTTTTGTCCAATTGCCTTGGTACTTGCAACTCCAACAGCTATAATGGCAGCTATTGGAAATGTGACAAAACATGGTTTTCTAGTAAGAGAAGGTGATGTTTTCTCTATTGATAAGTCCTTATATATTAAAAATTCATCTTATAAAAATTATGATGGAGTAATCATGATGAGATAATTTGAAAAAGTAATTATTTATAATTTTTTTTACAGAAAATGAAACTGGTGAATATAGTGATGGTATTTACTGTTGGGATGATATATGGCTCATTGATAGTATGATCTATGACAATACTGCTATATATGAAGGAGATGATGTCTATAACAATGTAAGTTATGGTCTACCTATGGAATATTTGTTTGTAGATGAAAATGAAAGAATTTATGGTGAAGGTAATAGCACAGCTTTAGGTACAGTTCTTATTGAAGAGATAAGTGGTTATCCTTATGTTTGCAGTTTTGAAGATAGTATCTCTGTTCCATATTATGGATGGTTCCAAGATGATAATGATAGTCTATATTCTAATTTAAAGGAAAGTAAATTGATTAAAGATACGTTCCAAGCTGGCGATCAAGAATCGATCGATAATAACTACTATGGTTATAAAGCAATCTGGTATGGTCTAGTTGTATGTTATGATGCTAATGATGGTTCTAAACAATACAAATATGATCATCAAGCTTATCAAGTTGATTCTGAGGTTGAAGTTAAAGATAATATGTTTGTTAGAGATGGCTACAAGTTTATTGGTTGGAATACTGAAGCTGATGGTAGTGGTATAAGTTATTCTGCTAATGATGTGCTTTCGTTAGAGAAGAGTATTGCTCTTTATGCTCAATGGGAGAAGATACCAACTCAGCCAGCAACAGGTGATAGCTCAAATATCTTTATGAATCTGACATTTAGTTGTTTGTCTTTATCATTGATCATCTTAGCAATGGCTAAGAAAAGAGACTTTATAAAGTAAAGAAAGTAGGGGGAGTTTTTTGAAGAAACATCCCTTTTCTTTGTCTAAAAATGACAGAAAATTTAAGATAAGAAAATAGTAAAAGGCTTTCAATAAAAGAAAGTGTTTTCAAACAAAAAATTGTTGTTGAAGATTAACAATTAAAAGAGTAGAATTATCGCAATATTTAGGAGGTAAGTGTTATGAAAACAGTTTTAAAAGTTATATTGTTCCCTATTAGCTTAGTGTTAAGTATATTGACTTCATTTATGTCATTTTTAGTAAGTATTAGTACTTCAGTGTTAAATATACTTGCTATAGTTTTAGCAATGGGTGCATTTGTTTGTTTGATCGGTCATGATAGTGCTACTTGTTTGAAAGTTCTTATTGTAGCTTATTTGATCAGTCCTTATGGAATCCCATTCTTAGCTAGTAAGATTGTTGGACTATTTGAAAATGTTAATGCTAGTATAAAAGCTATATAGTATTTGAATTATCAATGGGACGAAAAGTAATATTTTCTTTTGAAAATTATTGAGGATTTATAAACTAGATACAGAATTGTGTTAAGTTTAGTGATCCTCATTTTTCTTTTCTAAATCTAATCCATATGATTCATTATGTAAGCCATATAAAATAGTTTATGCTGTTAAAGATTCAGTGATAGTTTAGGCTTATTTGTTTAGCTGATCTTAGTATAAGAGAAATATATTGAAATGCTCATTGGTCTAACTAGATCAAATAGGCATTTACGTGTATGTTGGATAATATTGATACTAGTTATAAAGGTTATCAAGTTGATCTTGTCATCAATCCTAAAAATGAAATGATAAGAGAAGTTTTAGAAAATAAGAAAGTTTTTTCGATCATGAACTAGTTACTTATCTTAATGAAGATAAATGAATCATAGGCTTTATGTGAAAGTGGATTTTAGGATCAATCTTTGGAACAAGCGTTAATATTAAAAACATTGAAATATAACTATTCTAAAAAGATGATAGTATTAGAAGATGTTGATGCTACTAAAGAAATAGAAGTGTATAAATCAATTAGTTTTAATATAGTTGATGGGTAAAACAGTATTTATGTTAGCTATGTTTTTAATGATTATGGGACAATTATAAGACACTAGTGGAAGTTTAGCACTTAACTCTTGACAGTGCTAAATTATTTTATATAATATATAGGCGAGGAGCGAAGATGAGCGAAAACTATTACGATGACTTATTAAAAAGATTAGAGAATGATTTTTCTGAAGAGAAATATGAAGATGTTAAAAAAGCTGTTCAAGAGGAATTAGAGATGCCATTTGTTCCTAAAGATGTATTAGATAAGCTAAATGAGTATCAAGAAAAGTTATCTTTATTAGAAAAAAAAGAAAAAAGACAAGTCATCTTAACACCAGAAGAGTTACATCAATATTTAAAAGAAAACTTTCAAAAAGCTCACTATGCTTTAAAGACATTACAGAATAGTAATGCCCGTATGTATCTTGATGAGATTAAAGATATATTATTAGATAAAGATGTAAAGCATACATTAAAGTCGCTACTCATTCAAATATTGGTCTTACAACAGGTTGATGAGAAGATTGAATATTATGATGATGGAAAGATCTATACTGTTGTCATCAAAGATTTGCCTGATGTCTTGAAACAAGAAAGTATACCTCTTATCTATGAAAAGATGAGTAAGATCATTAAGAAAGATCCTTATTTTTTGAATCAATGTCAAGATATCATGATCAATGCTGTTTATGATTATTATCCTAAGCTTATCGATGTCAGTGAAGTTGACACGTATGCTTATAGCATCATCCGTTACGTGTTTAAGGCATATGGAGATAATAATCAGTGGGAAATGATCAGAGACTATTATGGTATTGATGAAAATACCCTATTGGACTTTGGCTTTTAGGTTGAAAAGTTAACAGTAAATTATGTATAATTTATTGGCATTAAAAGGAGAAATTTTATGAAGGCAGTTTATGAAGTAAAGGAAAACAGCACAGCTGAATTAGTTGTTACTGTTGATGGAGAACAGTGGAGTAAGGCATTAGACAAAGCATTTAAGAAGGTTGCCTCTACTGTTGAATTAAAAGGATTTAGAAAAGGTAAAGCACCTGAATCAATGGTCAAGAAAGTTGTTTCTGACAAGCAAGTAGAATATGAAGCAGTAGATCTTGTTGCTCAAGAAGCATTGACTTATGGTTTAGATGAGAATAAAGAAGTTGTATTAGAAGATAGACCACAATTAGATGTTGAATCTACAAGTCAAACTGAAGCAGTATTAAAGTTTGTCTTAACAATTAAACCTGAAGTTAAATTAGGTGATTATAAGTCTGTTGAATATAAAGTTGAAAAAGAAGAGATCACTGATGAAAAAGTAAATGAGCAGATTGAAACTTTAAAAAATCAACATTCAGAAGAAATCTTAAAAGAAGAAGGAACTATTGAAAATGGTGATATCGCTGTTATCGATTTCGAGGGTTTCATTGATGGTGTAGCATTTGAAGGTGGCAAAGGAACTGAATATCCATTAGAGATCGGTTCTCATTCATTCATCGAAGGTTTTGAAGAACAATTGATCGGTATGGCTACAGATGAAGAGAAAGATATCAATGTTACTTTCCCTGAAAATTATGCAGCAGAACTTGCTGGTAAGCCAGCTACATTCCATGTAAAAGTTGATGGCATCAAAGTTAAACAATTACCTGAATTGAATGATGAATTTGTTGCTGAACTTGAAATGGGTGAAGAAGTTAAGACAGTTGAAGATTTAAAGAATCATGTTAAAGAAGATTTACAGAAAAATTCAGATGCAAAGGCTGAAAGAGATGCAGATGATGCATATTTAACAAAGCTTATTGAAGTTTGCCCAGTTGAAGTACCTGAAGTAATGATCGAAAGAAAAGTAGAAGAACTATATGAAGAACAATCATATTCAATGATGCAAAATGGCATTAATATGGATACATTCTTACAGATCACTGGACAAAAAGTAGAAGATTATAAACAAAGAATCAAACCGCAAGCTGAAGAGAGAATTAAAGTTGAACTTATCTTAGAGGCTATCGGTAAAGATATGAAGATTGAAGTTACTGATGAAGATATTGAAAATGAATATTCTAAAGTAGCTGAATCATACGGCATGGAAGTCGACAAAGTTAAACAGTTAATCAATAAAGAATATCTTTCTGAAGGACTTGTTATCAATAAGACTTTAGAAACATTAAAGAATACAAAAGCTGAATAACTTAGTTGGGCTACTCCATCCAGAAAGGAGTAACTATGAGTGTTTACGCTGATATTTATCAGAATGTTGAGTACCCTTTGATCTGTACTAGAGGGATCATCGTTTTTCCAAATCAAGAAGTGATCATTGATGTTGGTCGAAGTGCTAGTGTAGAAGCAGTAAATATTGCCAAGAGTAGTTTTGATTCCTTGGTATGTTTAGTAACGCAAAAAGATGTACTAGTAGAACAACCAGCCATTGATAATATGTACAAGTATGGTACTTTGTGTCATATTGAAAGTGTTCGTAAAGATAAAGAAATATTTAAAGTAAAAGTTAAGTCATTAGCAAGAGCTAGGACTAACAATATCTATTACGATGGTAAGATCTTCAAAGCTAATATTTCAGTTGAGGATAGCTATACTGAAGATTCTACAAAAGAGTTGGTACTTGTTCATAAAGTGGTAACTGAATTTGGTGAGTTTACTAACTTTATGAAGAGCTTGCCTAAGGAAGTTGTTTCTCAACTTACGGGTGGAGTTAATTCAAGTGACTTAAGCGATCAATTTGCTCAATTCTTTCCAATGGAATTAAAGGCTCGTCAACAGTTGTTGGAAGAGACTAATATTAGTGAAAGATTAATGCTGATCCTAAAACAATTTGAGATCTCTCGTGAGATGAAACAGATTGAAGATAAGATCAACGAAAAAGTCAAAGACTCTGTTAATGACAGTCAAAAAGAGTATTACTTACGCGAAAGATTAAAAGCTATTAAAGATGAACTAAATGAGGGAATCGATTCTGATCAAAATTCTGATTCATTACTAGATTATTTTGAGAATAACCCTTATCCACAAAATATCAAAGATAAAGCTAAAGAAGAACTCGCTCGTTATGAGATGATGCCTGCCATGAGTAGTGAAGCTAGTGTTATTCGTGGCTATCTAGAATGGCTACAGAAAGTACCTTATTGGCAAGAAAGTGAAGATAATAGTGATATCAATGAGATTTCTAAAATCTTAGATGAAGATCACTATGGCATTAAAAAAGTCAAAGAGAGAGTACTTGAGTATATCGCTGTTAAGAATATGACATCTTCTTTAAAGGCACCGATCATCTGCTTATATGGTCCTCCAGGAGTTGGTAAGACTTCACTTGCTAAATCTATTGCGAGAGCCTTAAATAGACAGTTTGTAAAGATATCTTTAGGTGGTGTAAGGGATGAAGCTGAGATCAGAGGCCATAGAAGGACTTATTTAGGCTCAATGCCTGGTAGGATCATTCAAGGTATGAAAAGAGCAGGTACTATCAACCCAGTATTCTTAATTGATGAATTAGATAAGATGGGTATGGATTATAAAGGTGATCCAGCAAGTGCAATGCTTGAAGTACTTGACCCAGAGCAAAATACAGCTTTCTCTGATAACTACTTAGAAGAGCCATATGACTTAAGTAGAGTAATGTTCATTGCTACCGCAAATGATATTTCTACAATTCCTGCTGCTTTAAGAGATCGTCTAGAGATCATCGAAATGAATTCTTATACAGAAGAAGAGAAAGTACATATCGCTACTGGTCACTTGGTAACAAAAGAATTGCAAGTAAATGGTTTAAAGAGTTCTCAATTCAAATTAGGTGAAGAAGAGATCTTATATTTGATCAGATATTACACAAGAGAAGCAGGTGTAAGGCAATTACAGAGATGTATTGGTAACTTATGTCGTAAAGCAGTATTATCTATCTCTAAAGGAGAAAGAAAATCTGTCAAGATCACTAAAAAGATCATCAATGAATGGTTAGGTAAGGAAATGTACGAATTTGGTCGTAAAGAAGAAGGCGATCAGATTGGTATCGTTACAGGTCTTGCTTATACACAGTTTGGTGGTGATATCTTACCAATAGAAGTAACTTCTTATCATGGTAAAGGTAATCTAGTTGTTACTGGTAATCTTGGTGATGTCATGAAAGAAAGTGCAACGATCGCTGTTGGTTATGTTAAAGCTAATGCTAAAAAATATGGTATTGCTGAAGATTTCTTTGATAAGCATGACTTACAGATCCATATTCCTGAAGGAGCAGTTCCAAAGGATGGACCTTCAGCTGGTATCACTCTTACTACTGCTATTATCTCATCGCTTACTAATAGGAAAGTCAACGCTGATCTAGCAATGACTGGTGAGGTAACACTTAGAGGTAATGTCTTACCAATCGGTGGCTTACGTGAAAAGACAATGGCAGCTTATCGTAGCAATATCCGTAATATCATCTTGCCTGATACAAATATGAAGGACTTAGATGAAGTAGAACAAGCAGTAAAAGATAACATTAAATTCATACCTGTAAAGACTATGGATGATGTTATCAAAAATGCTTTATCATCTTAATGAAAGTATGAAGAGACTTGAAATATAGTCTCTTTTTATGTAGCTTAAGTTTTAATAATAATGCGTGTTAATAGATTTTTAGATGAATTAACAGTATTTAATGGCTATAATTGTGAAAGGTTTTGTCATTATGATTGATGAAATAAAAAGTGGCTTCTGTTTAGTCAGTGATGTTGATTAATATTGTTACAATATGAATTTGATGATAAAGTCATAGAAAAAGTCAGAAATTTTCCAGATAACAAGAAATAATAAAAAAGTTAGTATGTCATAAGCTCTCTTTTTTCGGTATAATAGAAAGATAAAGGAGAGCTTTTATGTACATTAGTTTAAATAAGATTAAAAGTTGGGGTTTTTCTTTTTATGATTATTCTCGAGCAGAGGATCTTTATTTGTATGACCAGATAAGGAGTTTAACTGTTCGTAAAGTTGCTCAAGATCAAATTTTAATGGAAGGACAATTTCCTCCTGATTATTATAATTCTCGTAAAGTTTTTACTACTTCATTAAATATCAATACAACTTCTAATAATGCTAGATATAGTTGTAATTGTTCTCAATCTTATGGTGGCAAGTTTATCTGTGCTCATTGCTTAGCTTTAATGATCCATGCTAATGAGATTGATTTTAATGATCTTCCTTTTGATTACGAAAAAAATAGAAATAAGCTTTTCTCAAATAGAAGAGATTTTTATGATAGTCTTTTAAAAAAGGCTAGCAAAGAAAGATCAATATCTAAGATTCACAATCTTTTAGAAGAGAAACAACCTGATGAAATATATAAAGCCGAAATTTTTGGGGTCGATGAACCATTAAATATTTATGTCAATATTGATTATGATTATTATTACGAACGTTATCAGATCTTCTTTAAATTAGGAAATAAAAAGACCTATAGCATTAAATCTATTTCAAACTTTTTAAATGCTGTTGATCAAAAAAAAGTGGTTGGTTATGGTAAGTTCTTATCTTTTAAACATAGTGTCGATGCTTTTACTGATGCTAGTAAACCAGCCATAAATTTAATGCGTAATCTTTTATCCCTAAGAGATACTAGTTCCAGCAAACTACCAATAGATACAGCTAATATAGGTTATATCTTTAATACTCTAAAAGAGTATCCTAAACAATTGACTAATGTTGATGTTGAGTACAGTAGCGAGCCTTATCCATTAACTGTTACTAAAGATGATGATGATTATATCATCACTAATGATAATGAAAGTGTTGATTCTTATTTGACTAATGATGGTTATTATACTTTAACTGGTAATAATAGGTTATATACTTTGACTTGTAATGAGCTTACGATCAATAAAGAATTAAAGAGCTTATTTAAGATGATGGAAGATGATGGACAAGTCATCGTTGCGGGCCAATTAATAGAGCCATTCTTTTATCGCTTTGTAAAACCATTAGTAGGCAAGATACAATTTAATGGCTATCCAGAAATTAAAGATGAAAGCGAGAAGAGCATTCATTTAAAAGGTTTGATGAATGATCAAGGTAATATTGAATTTCAATTAACTTGTAATTTTGATGATGACTTACAAAAGAATCCACTAGTAGATAAAGGTATCTATTCACAAAAAGTAGATAAAGTCATGAATACGATCAAAAGTTATAGTCTAGCTCAAATTGAACAACCCGATAGATATATCTTAGATAGTGATGATAAAAAAACAAAAGATTTTATGCTTAATGTTTTACCTCTTATCAATAAAGATATCGATGTATATTTATCAGATGCTTTACTAAATTATGGCAAGAAACAAAAGTATTCTATTAAAGTAGGTTTGACTTATCATAATGACTTGTTACATATCAATGTATCAAGTGTTGATATTCCCTCTGATGAATTAAGTAATGTCTTAAGAGCTTATCAAAAGAAACAAAAGTTTTATCGATTAAAAGATGGTGATACTATTTCATTGTATTCTGATGATCTTCAAGAATTAGATGAATTGATGACTAATTATGGCTTGACTGCTAAAGATTTGAAGAAGGATGATATTGCTTTAAATCCTTATAGGGCTTTTGCTTTAGATAAAGAAAATCAAGATAATTTACAGATTGAACGTAGCAATCAATTTAAAGATTTCTTACAGAACTTTGCTAATGTGAGTGATGATGATTTTAAGATCATTGATAAGTATGATGCGATCTTAAGGGATTATCAAAAGTTTGGTGTTGAATGGATGCATCATTTAAAGAAGTTAAACTTTGGTGGCATCTTGGCTGATGATATGGGTCTTGGTAAAACTTTAGAAGTCATTAGTTTACTTGAAAGTGAAAAAGCAGGATTAAGTATTGTAATTTGTCCAGCATCCCTTATCTTAAATTGGGATGATGAGCTAAAGAAATTTGATTCTTCTTTAAAGACCATTCCTATCTATGGTAGTAAAGCTCATCGAGATGAATTAATAGCTAAAGCAAAAGATCATGATTTGATCATCACTTCTTATGATTATATGCGCAAGGATGTTGAACAGTATGCTGATTTTGAATTTGATACTATTATTTTAGATGAAGCACAATATATCAAAAATCAAAAGACGAAGAGTGCTGAAAGTGTTAAACAGTTAAAGGGAAAACATCATTTTGCTTTGACTGGTACTCCTATTGAGAATTCTTTATCTGAGTTATGGTCGATATTTGATTTCTTGATGCCAGGTTATTTATTCAATTATAACTATTTCAAGAGTAATTATGAGAATGCGATCATCAATTATGATAGTGATGAAGACAAGCAGAGATTAAGGAATATGGTATCTCCATTTATCTTAAGAAGAAATAAGAAAGATGTCTTAACTGAACTTCCAGATAAAGAAGAACATACTATCATCATTGATTTTAGTGAAGATGAAAGAAAGCTTTATTTAGCTAATTTGGTACAAGTAAATAAGCAATTACAAGAAGAATTAAAGAATGATAACTTCGATAAGATAGCTATTCTAGCGATGATCACTAAACTAAGACAAATATGTGGGGATCGTCGATTAGTCTATGAAAATGTTACTGAAGTTTCTTCTAAGATCAATGGTTGTCTTGAACTTATCCAAACATTAAAACAGAATAATAAGAAAGTATTATTATTCTCTAGTTTTACTTCGGCATTAGATCTTATCGAGCAAGAATTGATAAAGAATGATATCTCATATCTAAAACTTACTGGAGCAACTAAAAAAGAAGAACGTAAAGAAATGGTCGATACTTTCCAAGATGGTAATGTTGATGTATTCTTGATCTCTTTAAAAGCTGGTGGCACAGGTTTGAATTTAACAAGAGCAGAGGCTGTCATCCATTTTGACCCATGGTGGAATATCAGTGCTCAAAATCAAGCAACAGATAGAGCTTATCGTATAGGTCAACATAACAATGTTCAGATCTATAAGATGATCATTAAAGATAGCATTGAAGAGAGAATGTTAGTCTTACAAGATAGGAAGAAAGAATTATCTGATACCTTTATTGAAGGCAATGAAGGTAAAGTCATGAAGATGAATAAAGAAGACTTTGAAGAATTATTGGCTTATAAATAAATTTTTAATATAAAATGTGAATAATACTATCTATTTGGGTAGTTTAAATCATCTTTGTTTTTGTCATTATAATTATTATAAGAGAGTTCTCATATAAGAGAGTAATTTTTAATAGGAGGAAACAAAGAATGAAAAAGAAATTATTAGTATTATTGTTGGTTGTTACTACTATATTTGCTTTAGTAGGTTGTGGTAGTGATAAGCCAACAGGCGTTCAAGTTAATTTAACTTATAAAGGTTATGAAGAAAAAACATACAGTGTCGATCTTTATTATCCAGAAGGTTCTACTTTAACGGTTGAAGATGAAAGTGTCAACTCTAAGACATTTGCTAATGCTGATGCTGGTTACACAATGACTGCTTATCTTTTCCAAGATTCTAACTATGCTAGTAACAAAGAGATTAATTCAGGTAAAGATGATTATTCAGAGTTTAAAGTAGGTGAATATGAAGCTTATGGTTATACTGAAATGTTCACATATAAAGTTTATGCTTTGTTAGAACAAGCAGGAGAAACTTATGTTTACATTTATTTTGTGGTGGATCAATATAATTTCTCATTAGATAATCCATATGGATCAGCTTTATATCAGAATTGTCAAGAAGCTCAAACAATTGTAAATTCAGTTGTATTTAATGGTGTGGTTGAATAAAAAATATTATTATTGATTTTAGGTTTGTTTTACGCTAAAATACTTTCAAAGGCAAGGAAGAGTAGGAGTAATACTTGTGTAGGCTTTAGAGAGTTGTCGTTTGGTGCAAGACAATAGCGAGTGAGTATGAAGGTAGACTTGGAGCTGATATCTTGAAATAGTAGTAGAGATATACGTATACTGCGTTAAAGTCAATGAGTTAAAAATTAAGGTGGTACCACGTTAAGCGTCCTTTTATGGGCGCTTTTATTTTTAGGGGAGGAAAGAGAAGATGTTAGATAACAAATACGACCACAAACAAACTGAACAAGGTCAATATGAGAATTGGATCGAAAAAGGTTATTTCAAAGCTGGTGATAAGAGTAAGAAACCATATGCGATGGTTATACCTCCACCAAATGTAACAGGAAAATTACATTTAGGACATTCTTGGGATAATACTTTACAAGATATCATCACTCGTTATAAGAGAATGAGAGGCTATGATACTTTATATTTGCCAGGCATGGATCATGCTGGTATTGCTACTCAAGCTAAGGTAGATCAAAGATTAAAACAACAGGGTATCTCTCGTTATGATATTGGAAGAGAAGAATTCTTAAAACAAGCATGGTCTTGGAAGGAAGAATATGCTTCATATATCAGAGAACAATGGGGCTCAATGGGCTTAGCTTTAGATTATTCTAGAGAAAGATTTACTTTAGATGAAGGATTATCAAAAGCTGTTAGAAAGACTTTCGTTACTTTATATAAAGAAGGACTTATTTATCAAGGTGAAAGGATCATCAACTGGGATCCACAAGCTAAAACTGCTTTAAGTAATATCGAAGTTATCTATAAACCTACAAAAGGTTATATGTATCATTTCTACTATGATGTTGTAGAGACTGGTCAGAAGATCGAAGTAGCTACTACAAGACCTGAGACAATGTTTGGTGATGTTTGTGTTGTTGTTAACCCTAAAGATGACAGATATAAAGATATCATTGGCTTACATGTCATAAATCCTGCTAATGGTGATAAGCTTCCTATAATCACTGATGATTATATCGATATTGAATTTGGTACTGGTGCTATGAAGTGTACACCTGCTCATGATCCTAATGACTTTATCATTGGTGAAAAATATGGCTTTGATAAGCCAGTATGTATCAATCCTGATGCTACTATGAACTCTTTAGCTGGCGAATATGAAGGATTAGATAGATATGAGTGTCGTGATAAATTAGTTGAAAGGATCAAATCTGAAGGACATTTAGCCTTTATTGAAGAGATCGAACATAATGTTGGTTATTCTGAAAGAACTGATGTTGTAGTTGAACCATATTTAAGCAAGCAATGGTTTGTAAAGATGAAACCTTTAGCTGAAGATGTATTAAAGCATCAAGCTAATCCTGAAGAAAAGATAAATTTCTATCCTGAAAGATTTGAAAAGACTTTCGTTCAATGGTTAGAAAATATTGAAGATTGGTGTATCTCTCGTCAATTGTGGTGGGGACATAGAATTCCTGTTTGGTATCATAAAGAAACTGGTGAGATCTATTGTGAAATGGAAGATCCTGAAAATAAAGATGAATATTATCAAGATGAAGATGTTCTTGATACTTGGTTCTCAAGTGCTTTATGGCCTTTCTCTACTTTAGGTTGGCCAGAAAATACTGATGATCTTGCTCGTTATTATCCAACTGACTGCTTAGTTACTGGTTATGATATCATCTTCTTCTGGGTAGCAAGAATGGCATTCCAGGCAAGACATTTGACAAACAATAGACCATTTAAAGATGTATTGATCCATGGTCTTATCAGAGATGAACAAGGCAGAAAGATGAGTAAGTCTTTAGGTAATGGTGTTGATCCTAGAGATGTTAAAGAGAAGTATGGTGCTGATGCTTTAAGATTCTTCTTAACAACTAATTCTACTCCAGGAGCAGATCTTCGTTATTCAGATACAAAAATGGAAGCAAGTTGGAATTTCATCAATAAAGTTTATAATGCTTCTAAGTTCGTACTAATGAACCTTGAAGGATTTAAGTATGAAGATATCGATCTAAGTTATTTAAATAGCATTGATAGTTGGATGATCTCTAAGTTCAATAAGACACTTGCTTCAGTAAATAAGAATATGGATAAATATGAATTTGCTTTAGTAGGTAATGAACTATATAGCTTTATTTGGGATGATTTCTGCAGTTGGTATATTGAACTTGCTAAGACTACTTTAAATAGTGAGGATGAAAAGATCGTTAAAGCTACTAAATCAACATTATTGATTATTTTAACTAATATCATTAAGATGTTACATCCATTCATGCCATTTGTTACAGAAAAGATCTATAAAGAAATGCCAAGAAATTGCGAAGCTTTATGTATATCTGAATGGCCTACTGAGATTGAATTAACAAGTGATAAGAGTGAAGAAGTAGAATTGCTTATCAGTATCATTTCTGAGGTAAGAAGTATCAGAGTTGACTATAATGTTAAACCTTCTCAACAATTTGATATTGCCTTTACTGATGAAAATGGTGTATATATTAAATTAGATGATACTACTAATGGTATGCTCAATAAATTATGTAAAGTTAATCAAAGTGAATTAAGTGGTGATGATCTTGTTATCAGACCACTAAAACAAGGAAAGCTAGTTGTTGATGCAAGTCAGATCGTAGATTATCAAGCCGAATTAAATAAGCTTAACAAAGAGAAAGAAAGATTAGCTAATGAGATATCTCGTGGCGAAAAGATGTTATCTAATGAAAACTTTGTTAAGAAGGCTCCTCAACAAAAGATCGAGCAAGAAAAAGAGAAGCTTGAAAACTATAAGAAACAGTATGAAGTTATCTGTAATCAATTAGTTGAGGTTGAAAAGAAAGTTAAGTAAACAATAAAGAAGGAGTAGTAATGCGTAAATTTATATACTTATTGACTATAGCGTTATTGATTGTACTATTAGTGATCACTAATAGTGTCAATGATATCGGTATGGAATATATCTATACAAATGATTATGTTTATCAGATAAATCCAGATGATTCGATAACCCTTATTGAATTTCTCAATGCTGATGAAATAGAAGAAGTTACTATTCCTTCTTTTATTGATTCTCATCAAGTTAAATGCATTGGTGAGAAATGTTTTGATTGTAGTAGCATCAGTGCGATCACGATCAATGACAATATCGTTACAGTTAAAAAAGAAGCTTTTATTAATTGTGAAAACTTATCTTATTTAAGTGTTCCTGCTGATCTAGATTGTCATGGTAAGTTTATAGGATTGACTGATCTAAAGACTTTAAAGATCACTTATGGTGATAATGGTTTTATGTTTGATTATAGCTATGAAGAATTACCTGATTGGCATGATAGTTGTAGTAGTATCACTTCCTTGATATTTGATGATACTATTAGATATTTAGGAGACTTCTGTTTTAGTGATCTAGTCAATCTTGAAAATATAGAATTAAATTGTTCGATTGAATCAATAGGTATGTATTGTTTCTATAACACTACAAATCTTAGTGAACTTGATTTTGATCTCTCATTAAGATCCATAAAGGAAAGATCATTTTCGGCTGATGAAGATGTAGAGGTTAGTTCAACTATCCTTATTCCTCAATCAGTAGAATATTTTGGCAAAGATTGTTTAGATGCAAGATATGATTATATTGTTTATAAAGATAGCAAAGCTCAATCTTACTTAGATGAAAATAACATTGATTATAGTTTACTAGATCTTTCTTTTACAAAAGAGATAAATACATTAGCTTTAGGAGATAGTCATAAAGTTGAAATAGTTGATCAATCTTTAAATGATCAACTTACTTATTCTAGTAGCGATCAACAAGTCGCTACAGTTGATGAGCATGGTAATATCACAACCAATTCTGTTGGCATATTTACTTTAACCGTAAGAAGTGATGCAGCTAGTAATTGTATGATGATAGAAGTAGTAAATGACAAAGAAGAAGCTACTGAAGTGTTATATCGCACAATAAGAGTTACAGATACTTTTACTATCAATAACAAAGATTTCAACCGCTTTGTAGATAAAAATGATTATTCCTATTATCTATCTAATGAAGATGTTTTAGTTGAAACTAATGATAATTCTTTTAAAGCAATTGATAGTGGTAGTTGTAAAGTATATCTAACTGATGGTAACGATACTGTATATTATTATGTTAATGTTGTTAATATGATCAAGGATATTAGTTTAAATGAAGAAATCATAAATCTAAAAAAAGGTTCAACTAATTCTATAACTGTTGATTT
The DNA here is from genome assembly GCA_963586925.1 of Erysipelotrichaceae bacterium. Lineage (GTDB taxonomy): Bacteria > Bacillota_I > Bacilli_A > Erysipelotrichales > Erysipelotrichaceae > UBA1783. The sequence goes on along the minus strand of CAVAAT010000016.1, from coordinate 1,068 downwards.
TGATCCAAGTAATGCGGATAATAAATCTCTTACTTATAGTAGTAGTGATGAAAAGATCGCAATTGTAGATAGATTTGGTAAGATCACAGCTTTATCTGAGGGTAGTTGTAGTATTTATGTTTCTACAAATGATGGAAGTAATATAACTAAGGAAATGAGTGTCACAGTTTCTTCAGCTTCAATTGAGTGTGAAGTAGATGCTTTCCCACTATTAGTTAATAAATATTATCGATTAAATTGTTCTTGTTCTAATGGTGATAAATTGTTGTATCGCTCTAGTAATGAGAAGATCGCTACAGTTGATAAAAATGGCATTGTTTTTGCTCATTCAGCTGGCTTAGCTTATATAACAGTCTTTAATGAAAAGAGAACTGCTTTTAGTGTGATAACTGTAAAAGTCTATGATGGCTATAGTTATGGTATTGATATATCAGAATGGAATGGTAGATACCACACTACTGAGACATTTAAAAAGGTTAAACAAGATGGCATTGATTTTGTCTATATAAGAGCTGCTCATGGTGATGATTATCAAGATCCAACATTTGAAAAAAATTATCAAAACGCTAAAAATGCTAGATTAGAAGTTGGAGCGTATCATTTCATTGTCTCAGATAATGCGATAGATGCTAAAAAGGAAGCAGAGTGGATGATATCTGTTTTAGAAGGAAAGCAATTTGAATATCCAATAATGGTAGATGTCGAAGCCAAAGTGCATAAGAGTTTATCGCCAGCAGAGATAACTTCGATCATTCAAGCATATTGTGATACTTTAAAAGAAGCAGGATATTATCCGATAGTTTATTCTTATGGTTCAATACTATCAAAGAATGAAACAGGCTATGATAATTGGATCGCGCAATGGGATAGTGAAAGAGTAACTACTATAGAGGACTATTCAATCTGGCAATTTACTAGTAAAGGGATAGTGAATGGTTTAAGTGGTGATGTAGATTTAGATATCTGTTTTATAGATTATCCTACATTTATCAAAGAAAATCATTATAATGGGTATTAGAGGTGATACTTACGCCAACAGTTGATGAAACATTTGCTAGATTAAATAAA
>CAVAAT010000015.1:0-10381 GCA_963586925.1 Erysipelotrichaceae bacterium | reverse complement strand
ATGGCTTTTTATATAGCCTTATTTACCAAAATATATATTCCCAAGGAAATATATACGAGTGGAACGATGATATTACGATATTTTTCTAAGATCTTTTTGATAAGTGGTATTTCTGTTATAGAGATAGCTAACTTACTATAAAGATAGATCAATATTAGAAAAACTAATATTGTGATCATAATTTGATACTGATCCAATTGAACAAAAATGGGTATATAAATACCTATGTTATCAGCACCATCTGATATAGTTATTAGTGTTGTATTGATGATCTTATTAGTTGATCTATTTTGTTTTTGTTCATTATCATCATTTTTTAAGTTTTCAATTATTTCTTTGATGCCTAAGATTAGTGGAATAAAGCCAAGATAGCCAATAAAGTTTTTAGGTATATTTGTAGTAATGATAAGACTTACAGATACAAGTATGCTCATACCAAGGTATTTGCCAATGATTACTTCATTTGTTTCTTTCTTAGATTTACAATCAAAGAAAAGGATGCTGTCTATAAAGAAGTCATCGATATTTGTAGAGATAAAAGCACTGATGGCTAAAATAAATGTTTTGATCATGTTAATAGTTTAGCAGAAAAGGAATTAAAAAGGTAAAAATCAATTACAAGCTTTATTCAAATGAAATGGCTGAAGTGTAAAGTTAAATTTATGCGTTATTTTGCCCCTTGGAGATTTTCGTTTTATCGTAAGGATAGGTGGATATATCGAGTATGTTGTTTGGAGTACCTACATATGGATATTTTTACAGATGTTGTAGTTTATAATGAAAATAAGTTTGTATATCATTGCTATTATACTGATTATAAGAATGAAAGAAAAAAGTTGGTTATCCCAAAATGTTATCCGAATATTGAAGAGATTTTATATCAAAATAGTAATGAATCAGAACTTAATCGTAATTCTGATTATTAGTACATTATTATGAAAATGACAAATTTGTGAAATTATTGTTTTTTTAATTGTTGAGATTAAAGTTCTTATATGATAGATTGTCTCTGTATGAATATATAGGGGGAAGTATTAAATGAAGTATTCAAATGTTGTTGTTGCTGGTGGTGGAGTATTAGGTAGTCAGATTGCTTTCCAATCAGCTTATTGTGGCGCTAAAGTTACTATTTGGTTAAGAAGTGAAGGATCTATCACTCGTACTCAACCTAAGATCGATAATCTTAAAAAGACTTATATTGAGGCTATTGAAAAGATGGCTGTTGATAAGAATAGTTGGTGTGCTGGATTAGCTGATGAAGATAATTTCAATAAGGAAGAATGTCTAGAAAAAGTAGAAAAAGCCTATGAAAATATCAAATTAGAATTGGATTTAGCAAAGGCAGTAAGTGATGCTGATATTGTTATTGAGTCAATGGCTGAAAATAAAGATGATAAGATCACTTTCTATAAAAAGTTAGCACCTTTAATGCCTGCTAAGACAGTATTAGTAACTAATTCTTCTACTTTATTGCCATCAATGTTTGCTAAGTATACTGGTAGAGCAGATAAGTATCTTTCATTACATTTTGCTAATTCTATTTGGAAGAACAATACAGCTGAAGTTATGACTCAACCAGAAACTGATATGAAGTATTTTGAGGAAGTTATTGAGTTTGCTAATGATATTAGAATGATCGGTTTACCAGTTAAGAAAGAAAAGAGCGGCTATTTATTAAATTCTATGTTAGTACCATTCTTATTGAGTGGTCTAGACCTTTATGCTAATGGCATTTCTGATCCAAAAAGCATCGATATTGCTTGGACTAGAGGTACTGGTGCTCCTAAGGGACCATTCCAGATCTTCGATACTGTTGGATTGACAACTGCCTATAATATTGTTAAGCAATATCAAAGTGTTCCAGGTATCTTTTCACCTTTATTAAAGAAGATGATGATGCCTTATAACTTCAAAAAGATGGAAGAGATCTTGAAAAAATATATTGATGAAGGAAAACTTGGCATGTCTTCTGGTGAAGGATTCTATAAGTACAATAAATAAAAATATAACATTTAAGCATAAGAAAACTCTGGAGATCACCAGAGTTTTTGATTACATCCTTGGTTGTTTGTCAGCTAACTTTAAGAATATGAATCCTAAAGCGAAGAAGATCGTAAGTAAGCCAACAGCTACGTTGATCGTACCACCAGCAAACTTAACCCAAGCAATGACTGCTGATCCTAAGAAGGAAGCACCCTTTGAGAAGATATCATAGATACCGAAGTACTCGCCAGAGTTTTCAGCGGGGATTATCTTTGAATAATAACTACGTGATAATGATTGGATTGAACCTTGGAAACAACCGACACCAAAGGCCATGATGCCAAATTGCCATAATTCTTTTAATGTTAGGGCATATAAGCAAACAGCGAAATAACCAACGATACATACTAATATTAATGAAGCAGTATCGTGTTTTTTAGATAGTTTAGCAAATACTAGTGAACCGATCCAAGCGACTACTTGAGTAAGTAATAAGAAGACTACCTGTCCTACAGTATTTAATCCTAAATCAGTACCGATATTGATACAGTTATCAATGATCGTACCTACTCCATCGATATATAAGAAGAAGGCGATCAAGAAAAATAAAACTTTTTTATCATTAGTAGCGATCTTTTTTAATGTTTTGAATATTTGAGTGAATGCACTGGCGATAGAATGTTTTTCTGCTTCAACGTAGTTTTCTTGCTTGTAATTTCTAATAAGTGGTAAAGTAACTAGCATCCACCAAAGGGCAGTTACTGTAAAGCCTATGAACTTAGATAAACCATTAGAGATGAGTCCTTTCATATCTGGACCAAGTATATAAGCAATAAGTGCAACTGTAAATGGGATACATGAGCCAATATAGCCCCAAGCATAACCATATGATGAAACTTCATCCATTCTCTCTTCTGTAGTTACATCATTCAACATTGAATCATAGAATGTTAATGAAGCACTATAAGCAATCTTTACAACGATATAAAGAATTAAGAATAGCACCCAGTTAGTAGCAAAGCCATTGATGACACAACCTATAACGCCAATAGCAACTGAAGTGGTGAAGAATATTTTCTTCATATCTTTGTGATCGGCTATGGCTCCACACATTGGTCCAAGCAAAGCAACGATAATTGTAACGATAGATGTTCCAAGTGCCCACCAAGCAGTAGCTGAATCACTAGATATCTGACCAGCATTATTTCCGATAGCCAATGATTTGAACCAAATAGGTATCAGCGAACAAGATAACATTGTAAATGCAGAATTTCCTACATCATAAAGCACCCAGGAAAATTCTTTTTCATTTAGATCCTTGAAAGCCTTAGTGTTATTTAATTTCTTTAATAAAGATTTCATATTTTTCCTTCCTTTTGCATTAATAATATAATACAGTATTTTTGAACTTTGGTACAGAGAAAAATGGAAGCGCTGGAAAAGAAACTGTAAAAGAATTGTAAAAAAATAATGATATAATTGTCTTGAGGTGTTATTTATGAGATTAGTTTCATGGAATGTTAATGGCCTGAGAGCTGTTATGAATAAAGGTTTTGAGGAGATTTTTAAAGAGTTTGATGCAGATGTCTTTTCTTTACAGGAGACTAAGTGTCAACCAGATCAAGTTAAACTAAAAATAGAAGGGTATCATCAATATTTTAATTCAGCGGAAAGAAAAGGATATTCATCTACTGCTGTTTTCTGCAAGGAAGAGCCATTAAGTGTTAGTTTTGATTTTTTTGATATGAGTGATCATCCAAAGGAAGGAAGAGTCATTACATTAGAATTTGAAAAATATTATTTAGTAAATGCTTATGTTCCAAATAGTAAGGATCAGCTAGCTAGGCTTGACTATCGTTTGAAATGGGAAAAAGCATTATTAGAGCATTTAAATGTTTTAGATCAAAAGAAACCGATCATCTATTGTGGCGACCTTAATGTTGCACATAATGAGATAGATCTAAAAAATCCAAGTACAAATCATTTTGCTGCGGGATTTAGTGATGAAGAAAGAGCTGCTTTCAGTAATCTATTATCAAATGGATATATTGATACTTATCGTTATCTTTATCCTGAAAAAGTTGAGTATTCTTGGTGGTCTTATAAGACAAAAGCAAGAGAGAGAAATGCGGGTTGGCGTATTGACTATTTTGTTGTTAGTGATCGCTTAAAACAGAAAGTAAAGGATAGCATCATTCATACTGAAATATATGGATCAGATCATTGCCCAATTGAATTGGACATAGATTTATAAATTAAATTTTTGATTATTTATAATACTATAAAAGATAATTATGATTTTGAATGATATCTTTGAGAGTATTGGTACTTAAATAGCTATTTTCTATTAATTTTAGTATCTACTATAAAAATTATTTATTAATATCAAAAAATATATAATTGTAATTTATCGTATAGAAAGGGTAGAATTATTTAGCGTCAAGTGGCTTTATGGGGTAATTTAAATTGAGGTGATAAAGTGTTTAGTGTTTTTTATAGTAAAATAGCAAATGGTTCCCAAACTTCTATAGTCATAATTTCAATTTCCTTGATATTAATAAGTGGCTTTGCTGCGACTCGACTGACTAAACCATTGCATTTGCCTAATGTAACAGCTTATATTGTTGCAGGTATTATTTTGGGACCATATTGTTTAAATCTTATTCCTGGTGAGATCATTGATTCAATGGATTTTATCGCAGATATTGCTTTAGCTTTCATTGCTTTTAGCACGGGTGAATTCTTTCGCTTTTCTACTTTGAAAAGAAACGGTAAGAAAGTATTAGTGATTGCCTTAGCTGAGGCACTATTTGCTTCGATGCTAGTATTCATCAGTTGTTATTATTTATTGAAGTTAGATCTTAATTTTTCTATAGTTTTAGCTGCTTTAGCTAGTGCTACTGCTCCAGCTTCTGCGGTAGTAACGATAAGACAGACAAGAGCAAAGGGCGAGTTTGTTGATACTTTATTACAAGATATTGCATTGGATGATATGATCGGATTAATAGCTTATAGTGTTTCTATCTCTCTTGCTTTGTCAGCCATGACAGGTGATTTTCAAATTAGTAATGTCATCAAGCCGGTTGTCTATAATGTAGTGACATTTATTCTTGGCGGACTATTTGGTTTCTGGCTAAAAAAACTATTAGAGAAAAGATCTACCGATAATCGTTTGATCGTGTCGATCGCTATGTTATTTTCTTTCTGTGGCATTTGTGCTTTACTTGATGTTTCACCACTTCTTGGTTGCATGTCAATGGGTATGATCTATATCAATTGTAGTGATGACGAAAGACTGTTTAAACAACTTAATTATTTTAGTCCTCCTATATTGTTATTGTTCTTTGTGCGCTCTGGTTTAAATTTTGACCTTGATGCATTAGTCAGTAGTGAAGAGATGATGGATGGTGTACCATTACTTGTTATCGGTATTGTTTATTTTGTTGTTAGGATCATTGGTAAGTATGCTGGCTCTTTTTTAGGATGTCAATTAGTAGGTAAGGACAAACTTATTCGCAATTATTTAGGACTTGCTTTGATTCCTCAGGCAGGAGTAGCTATTGGTTTGGCAGCAATGGGGGCTAGAACTTTATCAGGACAGGCTGGCAAGTCACTTGAAACGGTGATCGTAGCTAGTAGCGTTCTTTATGAATTGATCGGTCCAGCTTGTGGCAAATTAGCTTTATATCTTTCTAAATCTTACTCAGATAAATTAGAAGATCTTGTACCAGTAGAAGAGGGTAGTGAGGATAGTCCAAAAAGTGAAGTTGATAAACTTATTGAAAGAATCCAAAAGATCCAACAAGAACTACCAAAGCACTATAACCCTTATGAAGAAGATGAAAAAGCTTATTCGGAAGCAGCAGAGCAACAAGATCTTTATGATGGTAGAGTATCCAATAAGATGATCAAAAGGAGGAGCTATTACAGATGAGTTTAACGAAAGATCCAATCGGTAATTATTTAGGAACATGGTCGCAATCAATAAACGGCTATTCAGCATTATTTAGGATAACTCTCATTGTCGTATTAGCCTTTATAATCGGTTGTGAGAGAAGTAGCAAGAGGCATTCAGCTGGACTTAGAACCTTTGTCCTTATCTCTTTTGCTTCCTGTGTAGCGATGATGATCGATATCATTTTGATGGAACATTATGGCTATGGTCTAGCTATCATTAGTGCAAATACTGTGATCGCTACTGCATTAGTCAGTGGTAAATCAATATTATTTAGTTCTCGTAATCAAATAAAAGGTTTGACTACTTCAGCTGGTTTGTGGGCTTGTAGTATCTTAGGCTTTTGTGTAGGAGCGGGTTTATATACCATAACTTTGATCGTTTATTTATTTTTGTTGTTCATATTAGCTTATTTGCCTAAGTTTGAAATATATCTTAAGAATAGATCTAATCATTTTGAGATTCATTTAGAGTTAAAGAATATTGAATATTTACAAGACTTTGTTGCTGTTAGTAGAAGATTAGGTTTAAGGATTGATGATATTGAAGCAAATCAAGCATATGTTGGTTCAGGCTTAAGTGTTTACACGATAAAGATAACTATCATCAGTGCTGAATTAAAAAAGTACAAAACGCATAAGGAGATCATTGAGGCTCTAAAATCTTTAGATTATATCTATCACATAGAAGAAATTTAATTTTGTGAAATTATGTTAAAAGCGTGTATGAGATTGTATGTGAAAAAAATAGTAGTTATAATAAAATAGGTTTTGGAGGTAATTATGCCGGAAGGTAAATCACATACAGTAAAAGTCGCCAACTTACCAAAGTCTAAGCCAATGTGTTATGTTAGTAATAAGCCATTTTTGATGGTTCTTGGTCTTAGTACAGTAACGATAGTTGTTAGTTTTGTTTTTGAAAATAAGATCATAGTTTTACCATTTTTGATTTATTTGGTGATCTTCTGTCTCAAAAAGGAAAAGGTGATTTTTACAGGTCACAATAGTTTCTTTGTGATATATGATCTTGAAGATGAAATAAATTGTGACATCTATTATTTGTCTGAAGTTAAAAAATGGTGTTACATAAATCGTTTATTTTCTCCATATATCTTATTTTTACTAAATGATGGTGAGAGTGTAACTCTTAAAAGTTCTGGAAGTGAAGTTGTAAGATATTTAAGAAAAGTAATGCGAAAAAAAGAAGTTGAAAAGAAATCAAAATAAAGAAAAATATCTGAGTTGTCGGGTATTTTTTTTATTAAAAAGTGTATAATAATACCATTATATATTTAGGAGGATTCAGGCAGTGGCACACTATTTACAAGACGTTTCGCATACATTTAGCGAGTATTTGTTGATACCCGGATATACGGATGAAAATTGCGTGGTTGATAATGTTGATGTTTCAACTAAGATCACAAGATATACTAAGGATGATTCTTCTTCATTAAAACTAAACATACCATTAGTATCGGCAATAATGCAGTCGGTATCAGATGATAAGATGGCAATAGCGTTGGCTAAAGAGGGAGGATTGTCTTTTATTTATGGAGCTCAGAGTATTGAGTCTGAAGCTGAGATGATCCGCAAAGTCAAAGCTTATAAAGCGGGATTTGTTGTTAGTGATTCTACATTACTTCCGACTGCAACATTAGCAGAGGTTTTAAGATTAAAAGAAAAGACTCACCATTCAACTATGGCAGTTACTGATGATGGCAAGAGTAATGGTAAATTACTTGGCGTCATCACTAGTAGAGATTATCGTGTAGGTCATACACCAAATGATACTAAAGTCAGCGAATTCATGACACCATTTGAAAAGTTGATCTATGCTTATGAAGGTGTCACTTTAAGTGAAGCTAATGAAATGATCTGGGAACATAAATTAAATTGTTTACCAGTTGTTGATAAAGATCATCATTTAGTAAGCTTTGTTTTCCGCAAGGATTACGATCAACATAAAGCTAATCCTAATGAAGTATTAGATGATCATAAGCGTTTCTTAGTTGGTGCAGGTATCAATAGTAGAGACTATAAAGAAAGAGTACCAAAGCTTATTGAGGCTGGTGCTGATGTATTATGTATTGATTCATCAGAAGGTTATTCAATATGGCAAAAGAATACTATTGCTTGGATCAGGGAAAAATATGGCAATACTGTCAAAGTTGGTGCAGGAAATGTTGTGGATAGAGAAGGATTTAGATTCTTAGCTGAGGCAGGCGCTGATTTTGTAAAGATCGGTATCGGCGGAGGATCTATCTGTATCACTCGTGAGACTAAAGGTATTGGTAGAGGACAAGCTAGTGCTGTCATCGATGTAGCTAAAGCTAGAGACGAATATTATAAAGAGACTGGTATTTATGTTCCAATATGTTCTGATGGTGGTATCGTATATGATTATCACATCACTTTAGCTCTTGCTATGGGTGCTGACTTTGTTATGTTAGGTAGATATTTTGCTCGTTTTGATGAGTCACCTTCTAATAAGTTGATCGTAAATGGTCACTATGTTAAGGAATATTGGGGTGAAGGTTCTAATAGAGCTAGAAACTGGCAGAGATATGATATGGGTGGCGATAGTAAGCTTTCCTTTGAAGAAGGTGTTGACTCATATGTTCCTTATGCTGGTGCTTTAAAGGATAATGTTTTATTGACTGTTAAGAAGATTAAGTCAACAATGTGTAATTGTGGCTGTACTTCTATTAAACAATTACAAGAGAATGCTACTTTGACTCTAGTAAGTTCTACTTCAATTGTTGAAGGTGGAGCTCATGATGTCATGGTCAAAAACAATGACAATTCTAAGTAGTGAGGTCGATATGCAACATCAATTTGTATTGGTATTAGATTTTGGTGGGCAATATAATCAACTTATCGCTCGCAGAGTCAGAGAATGTAATGTTTATTGTGAAGTTAAACCATATACTACACCAATTGAAAAGATCAAAGAGATGAATCCGATCGGCATCATCTTTACTGGTGGACCAAACAGTGTTTATGAGAAAGATTCACCAAAATGTGATGAAGAGATCTTTAAGATGGGAGTTCCAATCTTAGGCATTTGTTATGGCTGTCAATTACTAGCTGAATCATTAGGAGGCAAAGTAGTAGCGGCTATTGATGATAATGTTAGAGAATATGGTAGAACAAAAACTTATTATGATACTAATTGTGCTTTATTCAAGTCATTACCAGAAGAAGGTATCTCTTGGATGAGTCATGGTGATTATATGGAAAAAGTACCAGAGGGTTTTGATCTTGTTGGCCATTCAGCTGTTTGTAACAATGTAGCTATTGCTGATAAAGAGAGAAAATTCTATGGTGTGCAATTCCATCCAGAAGTAGATCATACAGAAAATGGTTCTTTAATGATCAAAAATTTCTTATATGAAGTCTGTGGTGCTAAAGGGGATTGGACAATGAGTGATTATTGTCAAACTAGCATCAGAAACATCCGTGAAAAGGTAAAAGATGGGAAGGTCTTATTAGCTTTAAGTGGTGGTGTTGATTCCTCTGTAGCTGCTGCCTTACTTGCTGAAGCAATTGGTAATCAACTTACTTGTGTCTTTGTTGATCATGGCTTAATGAGAAAAGATGAAGGCGATGAGGTTGAAGAAGCATTTAAAAAGTGGGATATCAATTTCATTAGAAAAAATGAAGAGAATCGTTTCTTGACTGCTTTAAAAGGGGAAATCGATCCTGAAAAGAAGAGAAAGATCATCGGTGAACAATTTGTCAAAGTCTTTGAAGAAGTTGGCAAAGAGATTGGCAGTGTTGACTATTTAGCTCAAGGTACAATCTATCCTGATGTAATTGAAAGCGGTAATGGCAATGCTGCTACTATTAAGAGTCATCATAATGTTGGTGGACTTCCAGATCATGTTGATTTTAAAGAGATCATTGAACCATTAAGAATGTTATTTAAAGATGAAGTAAGACAATTAGGAAGAGAATTAGGCTTACCTGATTATCTTGTTGATCGTCAACCATTCCCAGGACCAGGGTTAGGCATACGTATCACTTCTGATATTACAAAGGAAAAATGTGATATCTTAAGACAGGCTGATGCTATCTATCGTTATGAATTGGAAAAGGCTGGCCTTAATAAACATATTAGCCAGTACTTTGCTGTTTTGACTAATACTAGAACAGTTGGCGTAATGGGCGATGGTCGTACTTATGACTATGTTTTAGCTTTAAGAGCAGTTACTACTAGTGATTTTATGACGGCAGATTGGGCTAAGATCCCTTATGAAGTATTGGATAAAATTTCTAATAGGATCGTTAATGAAGTTAAAGGCATAAACCGTATCGTTTATGATATAACAAGTAAGCCTCCTGGAACAATTGAGTGGGAATAACAATAATATTCAAAAAGGGTCGTTACGAAACTTAAATGATAATAAAAAAATAGAGGGAGCATGCTCCCTTTTTTATAATA
>CAVAAT010000014.1:45377-47759 GCA_963586925.1 Erysipelotrichaceae bacterium | reverse complement strand
AAACTTCAAGTCTATTTGTTTTTTTATAAGTTGATAAGAGCTGCTTTAGCACTACCGATCAAGTTAACATCATCACCACTATCGAAACTATAATAACGATGAAGGTAATCGTTAACATATGTACGCATATAGTAATCAATCTTTTGCTTGTATGAATAACAACGATGATAAGTAGATCCTTCCATTACAACTTTCACTGGTGCATACATATTCTTGCCACCATCCATTTGAATGATATCAGCTGCGATATTGGCAGTAACTAGTTTACTACTACGATCGATAGCTTTATCTATGAAGTGGTAAAGTAGTTCTTTATCTTCTTTTTCAGGACAGGCATTTGCTAGTAAGTTATCAGCAAATGGTGCTCTTAAGTATTGGTCTACTTCGACCATTGAAAATTCAGGTAAAGAAGCTATTGTGTTGTTTTTAGAGAACAATCCCTCTTTATTGGCTTGCTTGATCGTTTCACATATCACATTACCTAAATATACACCAGAGATCATTTTCTCAAACTTATGGTCTGTTGGGTTGTTTGACGTTTCATCAACGATCTTATCAAAGTCACCTTGTGGTACTTTATTGAACATTCCACTTTCCATGTTGATGATCATTGTTTCGGTTGGACAATCTTTTAGTTTTTTAATATTTTCCTTCTTTTCTACATAAGCGGTATTTGTTCCTGTGCCTAGGATTAGTCCAATCTGACCATCTACAGCATTTTCATCAACAATTGAACCACCTAGTAAAGTTGAAACAGTATCATTTAAGATGACTACAGAAATGTCATCATCTAAGTTTCTTTTACGTAATTCTTTTTTGATCTCTTCACCAATGATGGCACCTTCACATCCACTGATCTCTACTTCTTTACAGAAAGCGATGATCTCACCATCCTTATTTGATAATATTTCTGCTGGGAAAGAGAAACAGAATCCGATCTTCTTACTATAAGAAAGATATGGTAAGATGATATCCACTAACTGTTGGAAGAATTCTTCTTTATTTAAAGGTTTTAATCTACCTAACATTTTAGTCTTTTCCATTTTTAACATCTCTGGTCCATTTTCTGTAAACTTAACAGTAGCAACTCTTAAGTTTGTTCCACCGGCATCAATTACAACTACTGGTTCATCATAATGAAAATTACCTGAAGTAGTTAAATAAGTAGGGATCATCATTAGTGATGATTCTTCTCCCTTAAGTCCAGCTTCCATATCTTTTAACATCAATTTGACTATTTCATCAATTGATATCTGATCTGGATGTTGGTTATGTTTCATTAAAAAATTATCGGTTATTTGTTTATAATCCATATTTTCTCCTCCATATGTATTAACAAAATTATAGCATATCCATACTAATAGGCACTTATTGAAATCATTATCATTTTATGAAAATTTTATTCAAGCATTTTGAAAAGTTTTGTTGTTTTACAGAAATTTATATCATATAATATTATATGTCGGAGGGTTATATGGAATTAGAAAATAATGCTTATTTCTGGCAAAAAATAGATATGTTGTTATTAAGTAGTGATATTGTTATCGATCGTAAGAAAAATACTACTCATCCCACTTATAATAACTTGGTTTATCCAGTTGATTATGGCTACTTAAAGGATTCGATGATAGATTCTCAAGAGCATATATCAATCTATGTTGGCAGTCAAGCTAATGCGATGGTTGAAGCTGTTATTGTGTGTGCTGATATCTTAAAGAAAGATATTGAAGTAAAGCTAGTTTGCGGATGCACGGAAGATGAAGAAAATTCAATTTTAGAATTTTTGAACCAAACAGATTTTCAAAAGTCTATCATCATTCGCAGAGGACACGATATTCCCAAGTGGGCAAATTCGTTATAAGGAATATCAAAACAATTTATCTTATGAAGAAAGGCATGTTGATGATGAACAATATGTCTTTTTTATTATGCTATATTTGCCAAATAGCTAGCTTAATGTTTATAAGAATTCAATACATTATGCTAGTGAAAATGATAAAAAAAGAGGATAAACATGAAAGAACACATTTAAGCAAAGAAAGAAAAATTGAAATTAATAATAGTAATAGTAGCTGTGATAACTTTAGCTGTAACGATAATTGTGCATAATGTTAAAGTAAGTAAACAGATCAATGCTATTAAAAATACTACAATCAGAGAAATAATAAAGTTTGGTAAATATGCATTAGATGCACATAAGTATGGTGATACTGATACTATTGATATGTATTGGCAAAATATCTCAATAAGAGATTGGCTGAATGATGAAATTTATAATGAAACTTTTTCTAACAGTGAAAAGAAGTTGATTATAGATGCTACAGTAGCTTATCTTCTTGATTCTAATGATCAATATGGCAAAGTATTCTTACAAAGTGAAGA
>CAVAAT010000014.1:0-45043 GCA_963586925.1 Erysipelotrichaceae bacterium | reverse complement strand
TATAAAAGATATATCATCAGATGATGAATATATAAAAATAGGAGAGTAGTTCTCCTATTTCTTAAACTAAATGTAATATTTCGATCATTAATAACCAGATCATGCCATAGTAACATACAACAGCTACTAAGTCATTGATAGTTGTGATCAATGGTCCAGATGCTACTGCTGGGTCAATATTGAGTGAGTGGAATATCATTGGTACGGTTGTTCCTACTATTGAAGAAATGACCATTGCACATACTAAGGCTATGGCTGCACAACAAGCAATGACAAATGAGAATTTGACATCATAACCTTTTAAGAAGTGAACATAACAAGTTACGATAAGGATGGTAGCTGTTGATAGTATCAGACCATTTCCAAAGCCTACTTTTGCTTCTTTGAAAATGAGATGTCTTTTTTCTTTTCCTGTCAAATTTTCATCCATTAATACTCTTATTGTAACAGCAAGTGATTGGGTACCAACATTTCCAGCCATATCTAGTATTAATGATTGGAAACATACACTTACTGCGATATAATCTACTACTTGCTCAAATATACCTACGACACTACTTACAAACATGCCTAACACAAGCAATAAGAATAACCAAGGGAAACGTTTTTTGATAGAACTGATGGTTGATTCATTTAGGTCCTCTTCGCTTGATAGACCACCTAATTTAGCGTAATCATCACCCATTTCATCATCTACTACTTCTACGATGTCGTTAGCGGTAATGATACCTATGATGTGTTTATCTTGATTTAAGACTGGATAAGAATCTTCTGAGTAGTCTTTTAAGTCTTCTAGTACATCACTAATTAATTCATGATCATAAACTGTAGGATAGCTATTAGTGATAATACTTTCGAGTGATTGAGTATTTCTAGCTACTATTAGGTCTTTTAAGTCAATAGCACCATAGAATTGCTCATTTTCATCGCTGACATAGATCGTAGAAACATTGTCATTATCTTCGGCTTGAGCTACTAATGATTTCATGGCTTCTTTGATACTCATATTCTTTTTTATCTCAATGTAGTTAGTAGTCATCTTACTACCTACTTCATCTTCTTCATAAGATTGGATCAATTTGACATCCTCACTAGATTCTTCATCCATTAGATGAATGATCTTATCTTCTGTTTCATCATCTATTTCTTCTAAGACATCAACAGCATCATCTGAGTCCATCTCAGATAAGATATTTGCGGCTTGTTTGATATTTAATTCCTTGATGTATTGATCTACATCTTCTAAGTAAGCGAAAATTTCTGATAATTGTTCATCGCTGACAGCATCAAAGATCTTTTTACGTTTATCACTATCTAAGTTCTCTAATGCATCAGAAATATCAGCAGCATGGTAATTACAAATAATATCTGCTAATTCTTCTTTTGTAAGTTTGTCATTGTTTAATAATTTGATGATCTCTGAAACATATTCAGGATCTGTTGTACGCTTTTCATCCATTATAAAAACTCCTTCCTTTTTCTTTTTATGATGGATGATAGCTATTATTAAAAGTTCTCATGAAAAGAGTATGGAGCCATTATCCATCTATTTTTTAACGATCGATACACGCTACTACCATCTGATTCCATGAGAATTCACCACCTTTCAAAATTCAACTAAATTTTAATAGAAAACAGTTAAAAAGACAATAAAAAAAGTGAGAACTTAATCTCACTTTACATAGATTTAACTATTTATTAGAATTCTTTTTATCGAATGTTCTTAAGAAGAACTTGATCACTTCAAGTACTGGGATAACAGAGAATGCTAAACCAAAGGCGATCGCAAATTCTTTACCATCAATAGCAGTGAATTGGAATAAGTTAGCTAAGAATGGTACATAGATTACTAAGCAGTTAAGAGATACAGCAACTAGGAAGGCTCCAACTAACCACCAGTTAAATGTTTTAAGTTTTAATAAGCTACCTCTTTGAGTTCTCATACTCATAGCATGGAAGATCTCAACAAAGTTAGTTGTTAAGAAGGCCATTGTCATACCATTATCTTCACCATCAAGAGCACAACCAATGAAGTAAGAAGCAACAACTAGGGCAGCCATATAGATACCCTGTAAGATCATATCAACACCTGCTCCATTTGAGAAGATTGAGTCGTTTGAAGAACGTGGTTTACGTTTCATTAGATCGTTCTCGGCTTTTTCCATACCTAAGGCTAAGCCTGGTAAACTGTCAGTAACCATATTTATCCATAATAGGTGAGTAGCAGTTAAGATATCTTTACCAATAACTGAAGCGAAGAATACAACTAATACTTCACTCATATTTGTTGATAATTGGAACTGTAATACTTTTCTAACGTTGTCGTAGATCTTTCTTCCTTCTTCAACAGCGTTAACGATAGTAGCAAAGTTATCATCAGCAAGTACCATATCAGCAACACCTTTTGTTACATCAGTACCTGTGATACCCATACCAACACCAATATCTGCAGCTTTGATACTTGGAGCATCGTTTACACCATCACCAGTCATAGCTACAACATAGCCGAGATCCTTGAAAGCTTTAACGATACGTGTTTTGTGTTCTGGTTGAACTCTAGCAAATACACTAGTTTTCATTACAGCAGTCTTTAACTCTGCATCATCCATTGTATCTAATTGGCTACCTAACATAGCTTGTGAAGCATCTGTGATGATACCTAGATCTTTACCAATAGCAACAGCTGTATCGATATGGTCGCCAGTGATCATAACAGGTCTGATACCAGCACTAGCACATTCTTTAATAGCACCGTAAACTTCTTTACGACAAGGGTCGATCATTCCAACAAATCCAATATAGATAAGATCATTTTCGATTTTATCTGCATCAAAGCTTGCAGGAGCTGCATCTAACTTTTTATAACCTAAGCCTAAAACACGTAAAGCTCTATCAGCGAACTCTTTAGCTTTAGTGTTGATCTTTTCTTTAACTTCTTCAGTTAATTCTTTTACTTGATGGTCTTCATCAAGGTAATGTGTACAATGACTTAAGATGATCTCATTAGCACCTTTTGTATATTGCATGAAGCATTTTTCTGTCTTGTGAACAGTAGTCATCATCTTACGCATTGAATCAAATGGAGCTTCACCTATTCTTGGTTGTTCTTCATTTAATTTGTATGAAGGCATATCATGCTTGAAAGCAAAGTTTACAAGAGCAGCCTCTGTTGGTTCACCAACAGCAACTTCCTTACCAGGTTCGATCTTAGCATCACTACATAAAGCCATACCACTAGCAAGTAAGTGAACATCATTTGTATAAGTATCAACAACTGTCATCTTGT
This sequence comes from Erysipelotrichaceae bacterium, assembly GCA_963586925.1. Lineage (GTDB taxonomy): Bacteria > Bacillota_I > Bacilli_A > Erysipelotrichales > Erysipelotrichaceae > UBA1783. The sequence goes on along the minus strand of CAVAAT010000014.1, from coordinate 41,757 downwards.
TTTGTGTTAATGTACCAGTCTTATCTGAACAGATGATCTGAGTACAACCTAATGTCTCAACAGCTGTTAATTTTCTGATAAGAGCATTACGCTTACTCATGGCAGTTACACCGATCGATAAGATTACAGTAACAACAGCAGGTAAGCCTTCTGGAATAGCAGCAACTGCTAAGGCAACAGCCATGATGAAGGTATCTAATACAATTGTGAACATATCAGCCTCAGTAGGGAATAATATCTCTCTACCTACACCAAATAAGAAGACAAATACACAGATACCGATAACTAGTTTTGTTAAGACTACTGATAATTCAGCCATTTTCTTTTGTAATGGTGTTTGTTCATCAACTGCTTGATTTAAAGCAGCAGCGATCTTACCCATTTCAGTATCCATACCGATAGCTACAACAACAGCTTTACCTCTACCATAAGCGATAGTAGAACCAGAATATAACATGTTCTTTCTATCTCCTAATGGAACATCTAAAGTGTTTTCTTGAAGCATCAACATATCTACGATCTTATTTACTGGAACTGATTCACCAGTTAAAGCAGCTTCTTCAACTTTTAATGAATAACTCTCTAAGATACGACAGTCAGCTGGAACAGCATCACCTGCTTCAAATACTAATATATCACCGATCGTTAAGTCCTCGGATTTAACAATGACTTGTTTGCCATCTCTTAATACCTTACTGGTAGCAGCGGTCATCTCTTTTAGAGCTCCGATTGCTTCCTCGGCTTTATCTTCTTGAACGATACCTAAGATAGTATTAACGATAACTACAAATAAGATGACAAATAGATCAGCGTAAGACTCGTTAGCGTGACGAACAACGTTCTGATAGATTGTTGTAACAGTAGAGATACCAGCAGCTGCCAACAACATAATGATCATTGGATCTGACAGAGAATCGGTAAACTTTTGGAAGAAAGTCTTTTTGTCTGGTTCAGCTAATTTGTTTTTGCCATACCTTTCAATCCTTTGTTCAACTTGGGCACTAGTAAGTCCATTCTCATCAGAATCAACTTCTTGAAGAACATCTTGTTTGTTCTTTAAGTAATAACTCATGTTTTTAACCTCCTTAAAAAATAAAAAACTCTGAGACTGTGCTCGAGCTCTATTAAAAATAATATTAACCCAACACAGCTATCTGTATTGAGTCTCGTCTTTTAAGATATGCCAAGGCTTTTTTGCCTGTGATGGTGACATACCGCACAAGTGTGCTAACTACTCCCTCAATTAACAAGAGATATATTAACATATTCTAAAATAACACGCAACAAGACATTTGTATAGTTTTGTTAAAAATAATAAATTATTTTAGAAAATAGATAAAGTAAAACAGTAATAACTAATAGTTAGTTACTACTGCTAATATTCTTAGCTAATACTTTGCATTTTTTGCCACAGAAACAAATAGCATAAGCTTAGATCTTTTCAGTCTCTTGCTCTATTAATTCAGCAACATATTCTTTTTCTTCACTAATAGTTAGACCATCAAATAAACTCTTATCAGTTCCAATTTCGAAGAAGGATTTCAACATACTCATGGTAAGTGTTTTACCAAAACGACGTGGCCAAGTAAATAATGTTACTTCATCTTTGTTTTACGTTAATTTAATCTTTCTATCTTGCAATTGAAAACAATACTAAACAAGCTTCTTAATGTACTAGTTATCACAATTCTTGTTATATGCTAGTATTTTTTCAATGGCTTTTCCAACACCATTATGCATATTGTCATCGGTTACTTCATCAGCGATCTGTCTTACAAACTCGGTACCATTGCCCATCGCAAATGAGTGTCCTGCATAAGCTAACATGATGATGTCATTATCGCTATCTCCCATAGCAGCGACATTTTCTTTTGTCATACCAAGAGAGGTAGCTAATACTTTGAGGGCAGTGCCTTTTGAACACATTCTTGAATTGATCTCTATGTATGGTCCACCCGAACCCATGATATTTAAACCTAAGAAGCTTTTCTGTAAGTCCATTACTTGACTTGCTGCTTGATCATCAAATAAGATCATAGTTATCTTATCGATCTTTGGCTGCTTTTTTTCTACATATTCAGCTAAGTCATCAACTAAAAGGCAATTTTCAGCTCTGCCTGGATATTTTTGAATGTATGTTTTCATATCTGAACAATAGCCTGCATCTCTTTGATCACCATAACCGATACGAGTAAAGGCTGGCAAGTCTTTAGAAGCTTTTAAGAAATCAATGACTAATGAGTTATCAATGATCTCGTGATATATCTCTTTTTGTTCATCTAAGTTATAGATGATAGCCCCATTTTTTGTAATAGCATAATGCGGCTTGAAGTCCATGATCTGTTGAGGTAGCCAAGCTAGTGATCTACCAGAAGAAGGTACGATAAGTATACCAGCATCAATAGCACGCTGTATTGAAGCCTTTGTCTCTTCAGCGATGTTCTTATCATCTCTTAGTGTTGTGCCATCCATATCTAAGGCAATGATCTTGATTTTTTCCATAGTTTCTTTCCTTTCTTATTTCACCAAATGTTCACATTTAGTACAACTAATGTTCACTTTGAGAGAGTAAAATATATGTCGACAAGCGGAACTAATATTTACCCCATTTAAAGCCGCTTGTTTTTCTGAGAAGGTGGATTGCCCACGCCTTCTCTTTTTTTTGACTATGATAATACTCACAGATAAATTATAATATATATTGAGAAATATCTCATTTAATTTTTTGTAAGAGGAATGTAAAGATGAACTTACCTGATCAATATCAAGAAAACATGATAGAGTTATTAAAAGACGAATATGATGATTATTTGTCTTCACTAGATAAAAAACACTATAGTGGTCTAAGAGTAAATACTCATAAGATATCTATTGAAGATTTTTTGAAGATATCACCTTTTGAACTAACGAAAGTAGAGTGGTGCAAAACAGGGTTTTATTATGAAAGTGAGAAATATCAGCCTGCTAAACATCCTTATTATTATGCAGGGCTTTATTATCTTCAAGAACCATCAGCCATGTTACCTGCTGAAGTATTAGATATTGAAGATAATGATGTAATCTTTGATGGCTGTGCTGCTCCTGGAGGAAAGAGTAGTCAATTATTAGCGAAAGCAAGTGAGGATTGTTTACTTGTTTCTAATGATATCAGTGTTTCAAGATGTTATCCATTAAATAAGAACTTGCAAATGACAGGTAGGGATAATTATTGTGTGATAAGTAGTGATATCACTAAATTAGCTGATCGATTTGAAAATAGATTTGATAAGATCTTATTAGATGCTCCATGCAGTGGCGAGGGAATGTTCAGAAAAGATCCTTCTTTGATCAAGAGTTGGCAAGAAAGAGGTAATGAGTATTATCAAAAAATCCAAAAAGATATCGCCTTAAGTGCTTTAAAGATGTTAAAGACTGGTGGTAAGATGGTTTATTCTACTTGTACTTTTTCTCTTAGTGAAGATGAAAAGATCATTGAATATCTATTAGATAATTGTCCTGAACTAAAAGCCATACCAATAGAAAAGCATACGGGTTTTGTTAGTGGCTATAATGAAAGAACTAAAAATTGTGTTAAGTTATTTCCTCATAAAGTAAAGGGAGAAGGTCATTTTGTATGCTTGTTACAAAAAGGGGAAAAGCTTGAAAAAAATAGTTCTATAGGGAAAAGAGAAGTGTTACCACCAAAAGAATTGAGTGAGTTCTTTAGATTGATCAATAAAAAATGGTTTAATGGTTCATTTAAGAAATTTGATGATCGTTATTATTTTTGTAAAGATTCTTCATTAGATTTTGATAAAGTAAGAACGATAAGTAGTGGTCTATATCTTGGTTGTTTAAAAAAAGATCGATTTGAACCTTCTAATGCTTTGGCTTTAGCTTTAAAAAAGGAAGAGTTTGTTAATGTCATTGATCTTAACAGTGATGATAGCAGGGTCATTAAATATCTAAAAGGTGAAACTATTGAAGCAAAAGATTTTGAATTAAAAGATGATTATTGTTTAATTTGTGTTAGTGGCCATCCTTTAGGCTTTGCTAAAGTGAATAAAGGAATATTAAAGAATAAGTATGAGGTGAATTATAGATGGCAATGATAAGATTAGATAAGTTTTTAGCTGATATGTCAATTGGTACGCGTAGTCAAGTAAAGAAACTGATAAAAGAAAAAAGAGTAGTGATAGATGGAGAAATAGTTAAGAAGGCTGACACTAAAATAGATGAGAATACTATTGTGTATGTTGATGATCAACCTGTGAGTTACTTAAGGTATGAATATTATCTTTTAAATAAGCCAACAGGATATGTTTGTGCTTTAGAGGATAAGTATTATCCAACAGTAATGGAGCTCATCTATAGTCAAAGACATGACTTGTCACCTGTGGGAAGACTTGATAAAGATACTGTAGGTGCCTTATTAATAACTAATGATGGTAAATTGAATCATAATCTTTTAACACCCGAAAATCATGTGGAGAAAAAATACTATTTTGAATGTGAGCCAGAATTGCCTAGTGATGCTGTTGAGATATTAGCTAAACCAATAAAGTTCAAGGATTTTGAGTCTAAACCAGCAAAATTAGAGATCATCAATGGTAACAGTGGTCAATTAACGATAAGTGAAGGGAAGTATCATCAAGTAAAAAGAATGATCGCTTTTCTTGGATGTGAGGTCACTTATTTAAGAAGAGATGAGTTCGCTTTCTTAGATCTTACAGGATTAGAAGAAGGTCAATATAGAGAACTTACGGAGCAAGAAGTTGAAAGGCTCAAAGAATTAGCAAAAATAATATAAAAGAAAAAAGTGCATTAAGCACTTTTTCATTTCTTCGTGGTGGTCCGGGCCGGAATTGAACCAGCGACACGTGGATTTTCAGTCCACTGCTCTACCAACTGAGCTACCGGACCATGTGGTTGCGAGAGCAGGATTTGAACCTACGACCTCCGGGTTATGAGCCCGACGAGCTACCAGGCTGCTCTATCTCGCGATGAATGGCGGAGGAACTGGGATTCGAACCCAGGCGCCGTGTTACCGACCTACCGGTTTTCAAGACCGGACCCTTCAACCGCTTGGGTATTCCTCCGTGGTGGACCCTGTAGGACTTGAACCTACGACCGACCGGTTATGGGCCGGTTGCTCTGACCAACTGAGCTAAGGGTCCATACTTAATAAAATCGATCTTCAAGATGGTAGCGGGAGTGAGATTCGAACTCACGACCTCCCGGGTATGAACCGAGCGCTCTAACCAACTAAGCTATCCCGCCAGATGGTCGGGATGACAGGATTTGAACCTGCGACACCCTGGTCCCAAACCAGGTGCACTACCAAGCTGTGCTACATCCCGAGTTGCTGTATGGCCACGCTCAATTATGATAGCACAAGTCACTAAAGACTGCAATACTTTTTTTAATTTTTTTATTTTAAATTGCAAAAATTTTTTCAAAAGTGGTTTTTATGATTGATTTGTGAGCAGTTGGGATTTCTCTTTGTTGTCTCTTTATTTTATTAGAATTTTAAGTTAAAATATACACGGTGATTAGTTATGAAAGTTGGCATTGTTTCTTTAGGTTGTAGTAAGAACTTAGTTGATACACAAAATGCTCTATCTTTTTTGAAAGCTTCTGGACATACTTTTGTTGATGATCCTTCTTTAGCAGAAGCAATCATTGTCAACACGTGTGGTTTTATCAATGATGCAAAGCAAGAATCGATTAACACGATATTACAGATGGCTGAATTCAAAAATAGTGGTTTAAAGTATCTTATCGTTATGGGCTGTTTAGTCCAAAGATATAAAGAAGATCTTATTAAAGAATTATCGGAAGTAGATAGGTTCATCGCTATTGATGAATATAAGAATCTTCCTAATATCTTTAATGAAGTTCTTCATAGTCAAACAATAAATGATCCTGAAACGATCATTGCTACTTATCCTCATACGGCTTATCTAAAGATAGCTGATGGCTGTTCTAATAGGTGTGCTTATTGTGCTATTCCTTTAATTAGGAAAGACTATAAGTCTATCCCAATGGAAGACTTATTAAAACAAGCTAAAGAGTTAGAAAAGTTAGGTGTTAAAGAGCTTAATGTCATTGCTCAAGATACTACTAGATATGGTATTGATTTGTATGGTAAGTTAAGACTGGCTGACTTGTTAGAAGAACTCAATAAGTTAGATTTTACTTGGATAAGGATCTTATATATGTATCCAGATGAGATAACAGATGACTTATTAGATAGGATGAGCAAGTTAGATAAAGTTGTCCCTTATTTTGATATACCGGTACAACATGCTAGTGATAGACTTCTTAAGTTGATGAATAGAAGAGGTAATAAAGAACATATCTTATCAGTCATCAAAAAGATCAGAGAAAAGTTTACTGATCCGATCTTAAGAACTACCATCATTGTTGGTTTCCCTACTGAGACTGAGCAAGATCAAAAAGAATTATTAGAATTTGTTAAAGATATTAAGTGGGATAGGTTAGGGGCCTTTACTTATTCATTAGAAGAAGATACACCTTCTTATGATATGGAACCTAAAGTGGACGAACAAACCGCTCAGGATAGACTTGTTGAACTTATGAAGTTACAAGAGGCGATCGCTAAAGAAAACAATCAGAGATTTGTTGGTCAAACATTAAAAGTAGTTGTTGAAACTCAAGATAGCGTTCGTACCGATCGTTACGAGGGTAGAGCAGCTCAACATGCTCCTGATGATATTGATGGACATGTTCGATTTACTTCTGATAAGGAGTTAAATTTAGGTGAATTTGTTGATGTACAGATCACTTCCGCTGATAGTTATGATCTTATGGGAAAGATGATCTGAACAGATAAATATAGAGAGGAATTAAATATGGATAATTTGGAAAAAGTCGCAAATAATATGCGAAAGAACATTCTAAAAATGATTCACAATGCTAAGAGTGGCCATCCAGGTGGATCATTAAGTTGTACTGATATTCTCACTGCATTATATTTTAATGAAATGAATATCAACAAAGATAATTTGCATGATACTCAGCGTGATAAATTTGTTTTGTCAAAGGGACATGCTTCTCCAGCTTTATATGCTGTATTAGCTGAAAAGGGTTTTATAACTGAGCAAGACTTAATGACATTTAGACTTATCAATTCTAATTTACAAGGACATCCTAATATGAATGAGTGTCCAGGAGTTGATATGTCTACTGGTTCCTTAGGACAAGGTTTAAGTGTTGCTGTTGGTATGAGCATAGCTAACAAATTAGACAAGAACGATTTTAGGACTTATGTAGTTTGTGGTGATGGCGAATTACAAGAAGGTCAGATTTGGGAAGCAGCAATGGCAGCAGCTCATTTCAAATTAGATAATTTATTATTGGTTGTTGACCACAATAAATTACAGATAGATGGATTCAATAAGGATGTTATGAATGTTGAGTCTATCGCTGCTAAATTCCAAGCATTTGGTTGGGAAACTATCAGTTGTGATGGTCATGATATTGAAGCTATCACTGCTGCAGCTGAATTTGCTAAGACAGTTAAAGTTAAACCTACTGTTATCGTAGCTGAAACAGTTAAAGGAAAAGGTGTAAGCTTTATGGAGAACCAAGCTGGCTGGCATGGTAAGGCACCAAGTGATGAAGAATTAGAGATTGCTTTGAAAGAGTTAGGAGGTAATGACTAATGGGAAAGATCGCAACTAGAGAAGCTTATGGAAAAGCTTTAGCACAATTAGCTTTAGAAAATCAAAACGTTGTAGCAGTAGATGCTGACTTAGCTGGTTCTACTAAGACTATCGATCTTAAGAAAGTTGCTCCTGAAAGACACTTTGATGTTGGTATCGCTGAAGCTGATCTTATCGGTGTATCTGCTGGACTTGCTTGTAATGGTAAGATCCCATTCTGTTCAACATTTGCTATTTTTGCTAGCGGTAGAGCATATGACCAAGTTAGAAATAGCGTAGGTTATGGCCATTTAAATGTCAAGATCTGCGCAACTCATGCTGGTTTAACAGTTGGAGAGGATGGTGCTACTCACCAAGCTTTAGAAGATATTGCATTGATGAGAGCTATTCCTGGTATGACTGTTATTCAACCATGTGATGGTAAGGAAACAACAGAATGTATCAAGGCTATTGCTGAATATAAAGGACCAGTTTATGTAAGACTTGGCAGAAGCGCTGTAGAAGATGTCAATACTAACGAAGATTATAAGTTTGAAATCGGTAAAGGTGTAGTAATCCATGAGGGCGAAGGTAAAGTCTTAATGGTAGCTACTGGTATGATGGTTCAAGAAGCACAAAAAGCAATTGAGAAGTTAAAGGAGCAGGGCATTGATCCTACATTGATTAACATTCATACTATTAAGCCATTAGATGAAGAATTGATCTTAAAATATGCTGATAAGGCTGAAAAGGTTGTTACTTTGGAAGAACACAATATTATCGGTGGATTAGGTAGTGCTGTAGCAGAATGCTTAGCTAAACATTGTCCACGTAAACAATTATTCATCGGTGTTCAAGATACATTTGGTGAGAGTGGTAAACCAGCATTATTACTTGATAAGTATGGTTTAAGTGCTGAAAAAATTGTTGAAAAAGTTAGTGAATTTTGTAAATAAGACAAACTAAAAGGATCGCAAGATCCTTTTAATATTGGTTATCATTCTTCTTCAAGTATGACAGCAGTACCTGAAGCAACGATCATTAACATTGAGCCGATAGTTTCGTAATCGATTTTTACACATACGATGCCATCGGCTTTTAGTTTACGAGCATTACTCATCATTTCCTCAATCGCCGCTTTTCTTGAATTGATGATCGAATCTTCATAAGATCCTGATCTTCCACCAAAAATATTAGTGAAACTTGCTTTGAAGTCTTTGACAAAATCAATACCTTCTACTACTTCGCCAAATACGATGTCAAGATACTCTTTGATCTTACGGTTTTCAAAATTATTAGTTGTTGTGATTAACATATGATTTCTCCTTTTCATCTATGAACATTATTTCATAGGTGAAAAAGAAAAACAAGTAACATTATGTCACTTGTTTTAATTCATTAACTATTTTGTCTTTTTGAATTGTTTGCCATTTACTGAGCCACCATCACATAAGATGTCAACACCAGCAAGATAACCATTTCTCTCATCAGCTACAGTAGCAATAGCATAACCTAATTCTTCAGGTTTACCCATTCTATTTTCAGCGGTGAATGGAACTAAAGCTCCACCTTCACCTTTTTCTAGATTGCCCATATCAGTAGCGATAAGTCCTGGACTTAATGAAACAACTCTAATGCCTTTTGTTCCATATTCATAAGCACATTTTTGAGCATACCAAACAACGAAATTCTTCGAAAATGAATAAGCTATACCATTTCTTGGATATCCTTCTTTAGCGATCTTACATTTCTTTAAGATTTTTGTTAAGAATGTTTGTTCATCTGTATCAGCATATTTGTATAATTTCTTGTTTATTAAGAAACTTGGTAAGATGTAAGCAGAGTTAGAGGCAACATCTAAGATTACACTGCCTGCTTTCATCACTTTTGAGAATTCCTCGTTGATATAAACAGTTCCTAAAGCATTAACTTTTAGGATTGTTTCTGGATCACTCATAGCTGGTGATAATCCTGCTGAGTTGATGACATTTGTGATCTCACCAAGTGTTGAAGCATATTCAACTAATTCCTTAACACTTTCTCTATTAGATGTATCACATGTTTTGTAGTAAGCTTCACATCCTAAAGCTTTTAATTGTTCTACAGCCTTTTCTAGTTTCTTTTCTGTTCTACCTGAAATGACAACTATTCTTTCTTTTCCTAAAATCTTAGCAGCTTCTAAGCCCATTCCGCTTCCACCACCAGTAACAACACATACTCTTGTCATAGTTTATCCTCCTAAATTAACCGTAAAATATCATAACATTTGTGATAAAATTAGCATACCAACAAACAAGAAGGAAATGTTGGAATTTGCTAGTATGACTTATTTAAAGAACAACGAAAAAACTAAAGAAGAGCTTAGAACAGCTTTATTACAGCTTATGAACAAATATTATTTTGATAAGATCACTGTTTCTATGTTGTGTGAAAAAACAGGTGTTAACCGTTCAACCTTTTATTATCACTATTCTGATCTAGAGGATCTTTTGTATGATGCTCAGCAAGAGTATTTCAAGGAAATGGGTATGCAATTTAATCTAATGGAAAAGTATGAACAATTAACTAAGCGTGATAATTATGATAAGATCGTATCTTTTCTTATTGACCTTAAAAATACTAAAGATAATAAGTTCAAGTTGTTTTTGTTGAAAGGCGAGCCATTACAATATTACCAACATAACATAAATTATTTTTTCAAAGTCTTTCAGATCAACGATGAGAGTGACTTAAATAAGAAGTATCAAGCTTTTTCCTATTTTTCTAATAGTTTTCAATTGGTCTCAGCTTGGATCATCAATGGGTATGATCTGGATGAAAAAGAATTAGCAGATATGATCTTTAATTTGGAATACAAGTAATGTTTCTATTTCTTGTGTTTTTATGTCATAATTTAATATATCAATAGTGATGAATATTGTGTTGCATTTATTTTGATCTTCATGTTGCAAGATCTAAAATCATTTGTTTTGTTAAAGTAAAGGAGGAAGGCAATGAAATTATATGATTATTTAATGAATTTCAAAAAAGAAGGTGTTTATGACATTTATTCTCGAGTATGTTTTGATTGTAAATGGTATACCTCTATAACTAAGAAGAAAATGGTTGAAGAGATAGTGAAACTTTATCAAGAACCAAGGGTATTGATAAATTTATGTACTGCTAAGGAATTGAAACTGATCGAAAAACTGATCAAATTCGAAGGATTATGTCCTGAAAAGTCAGAAAAACTCTTGATTGATAATTTAGAACTTTTCTATAGTCTTTCTTCAAAGGGGCTAGTAAATGTTATATTTAGCGATAAACCAATTTTATTTGAAGATATTATTGAGACTCAAAAGAAGATCTTTGAAGTGGTAGATTGGGAAAATGTTGCTCTTAATGATAAGATCAATGAATTTTTGGTTGGCTTTTATAAGATAATGGGGAAGTTATTGATCGATGTGGCAGCTAATCTAACTAGCGATGTTTTAGGTATTAAAAGAGAATATATAGATAAACACATAGAGTATAATATGTTATTCAATTTCTATGTGTTTAAGATCCATGAAACATTACCAGAATTCAAGCAACCACAAATTTTTGGAATATATATTGACTATGAGGATTATATAGATGAATTATCTGAAAAGAGAAAATTAAGTGCAGTCACTGGACAAATGAAACTTGACCTTAATGTTATTAGAAATATTTTCTACTATGATTTTGATATTGATAATCCGAAGGTAGTAAAAATAATAAATGCTTTCAAAGCGGATTATTTTGGCTATTTAAGAATCAGAAAGTTTATACAGATTTCGGTTTTACTAAATGAGGATAGACAAATTGTCAAAAATGCTTTAGAAATTGTAATTAAGAATGATAGAAGATATCAAAAATTATGTGCTGCTTTAGATGAAGCAATGGATGAGATGCCTTCTGGCGCATTAAATGGCCTTACAGCTAATGAAGCCAAAAGGAAAAGAGACAAACAAACAAAGCTAAATATTGAAAAGAGTAAGCTAAATGTTAAACAAAAAAATGCTAATCTTTCTCAAAAGGATGCTGACTTGTTTTATAAGATCTATTTTGGCCTGTTGGATTACACCAATAAGAAATATAAGATCAAACTAGGTTTAAAGATCTATCAATCTCAAGGCATAGATCCTCAACAATTAGCTGAAGTCATCAAAAAATTCTGGGAAGAGAAGAATACTGTAATAACGGAGTTCTGTCTAAAAAATCCTTATAACTTTACCAAGGAAGAGCTAAAGATTGCTGCTGATTTTAAGAAAGGCTTTAGAGATATCATGTTCATCGCAAGATTCTTTGAAAAGTATACAGCGATAGTTCATAATGAAGATCTTTATATGGTCAAAGGAATTAGAACAAATATTGATGTGATAATCAATAAATTAGATCTACCAATGATCGTGATCACAGCATTAGTTCCATTTAAGGATATGATCGTCTTTGATAGCATCATTCAACAGATTCCGATCGGTATTGATGGTGATATGCAAGAATATGTGGAAAATATCGTACAAACAGCAGAAAAGAAATATAAAATAGATTAACTCTAGATTTATTTAGAAAAGAGCAGAGAAAAGATATGATATTAAATGATTATATTTTTATCTACATATTATTAGAAAGAGAATGGTGGATATATGAAGATTAAATTAACGGGAACTGGCTCAATTACTGCCAGTGAATCATGTGCATCAGCATTAATTGATGAAAAGATATTGATTGATTGCGGTAATGGCTTATTAAAACACTTAATGAGTCATGATATTGATATCTATAAGATAGATACGATCTTGATCACTCATTTGCATGCCGATCATTTCTTTGACTTACCTTTTATCATCCTTTTAAGAAGCTTTACGAGCGTTGAAAATGATCTGATGATATATGGACCATTAGGAACAAAACAAGCCATATATAAGCTATTTGAAGTGGGTTATAGCGAGATAAAAGATGTTGATAGATATTTGACTGGTGGAAGAACTAATATTATCGAATATAGTAATTCAAGAATTGTAAATGAGCATTATTTGATAAAAGCATATGAAGTCGATCATGGTGCGTTTGTACCAGCTTATGGGTTTACTGTAGGTGATGGAGTAGTGACTATTGGCTATTCTGGTGATAGTAAAAGGTGTGACAATATTGATAAGATTGTTCAAAATAGTAATTTATCGGTACTTGATTGTAGTTTTGTTACAGGTAATAAGTCGCATATGGGTGTAAATGATATCGAAGAGCTTATTGATGAATATGATAAAGAAATTGTTGTTACACATTTATCTAATGAGGCTAGAAAAAAAGCTTTAGAAAGCAAGGAAGATAAACTTTTAGTAGTAGAAGACATGTGTGAGATAGTTTTGTAAAAAAGTCTGTACTTTTATCCTCTCTTGTGTTAAGATATTAATGCTGTTGCCCGAGTGGTGGAATTGGTAGACGCAGTGGACTCAAAATCCACCGGTAGAAATACCTTGACGGTTCGAGTCCGTCCCCGGGCACCATTTTTAATTATAGGGGATATTTTTTATGAAGGATGGCTTGATGGTCATCCTTTAATATTGCTTTAAAATAATAAGTAATAGTCATTTCTCGTATTTGACATAAGGAAATCATTGTGGTATAAAGGGAAGAAAGAAGTATTAAAGGAGATTAATATGTTTAGTTTTTTAAGTAATTGTCCTTCTTATTTATCAAATTCCGATTTTGAAGTTTGGGTAAAAAAATTCAATACTGTAGTAAATAGTAAATTTAATGATTTACAATTTCTTAGCTTGAAGTATGATGGTATATGCATTGAGTTTTCGAATATAGAAAAAAGGGAATCTTTTGGTAATTTATCAATCGATCAAATAAAAGAAGAAATTCGTAATAAATGGAAATGTGATGATAATATTAACTATTTATTAGAACATATAAATTCATATGAGGATTATGTTAAGCTTGCTGAAGCTCTAGTTGGGAAAATACGTGATATTAATCCAGGCGATAATTATTATACTGTTAGAAGTGTAATTGACAATTTGTTTAATGAAATAATATATTCACACAATATCTTAGGAGAATATTTAAATTCTAAAAGAGAAATAATTTTGTATATTAAGAATATAGAAAAATTCGCCCATGATAATTCAATAACGGAACAACAAGCTGTTGAGGAAGTATTTATCCATGAACTTTTCCATTTCTTTCATTATAGTTTTGACAAGAGTGAACTGACTTATAGATATGACTATACTAGTAAGGTTATAAAAGAGTCTTTAGCTTCTTATTTTGAGTGGTCTTATTGTGATTTTTATGGAATCAAATCTGCAGGTTCTGTTAAAAAATCTTGGATTTGTCATCCAGTGTATACATACCCATATGCAGGGGCAATGAATATATTGGATATTCCAATGTTCATAGAAATATTTAATGCTTCTTTAAATGATATGGATTCTGCTTTACGTAAGCTATTGTATTTTTATGAATTTTATAATATAAAGAATAAAAATGAAGCTAGTGTTGTTGCGAATAAGAAACAAGTATTTGTTGTGAAAAATAAGCAATGTTTTGATATTGAATGTTTTGGTAACTATTTATTTGCACCTAATGACACATATCATAAAGATATGAAGAAGGTTAAAAGTGGTGATGTTATGTTTCATATATTTGATAATAAGTTGCATGCAATAAGTGTAGCAAAGGATTCTTGCTACCTTGCTTATGATAAGGATCACGGTATTCCTCAAAAAGGACTCAGAATTGATTCGATGTATACTATTTTTCCTATAGCAATTGATATTAGCAGTTTAAATTGTCTTAGACACCAACGCTATATTTTACTTTGCGATAATAGTAAATTAGATAGTATAAAACAAATATTGGATTTAGCTTTATCAGAATATCCTAGCAATCCGCTATTGATATTGATCAAAAATAGTTTATTTTGATAGCTCATCACTTTAATTTTTAAGAATGACTTGGTAAACAAGTTGTTCTTTTTTTATTGTGGGTATAAAAAAAGCAGGCGTTTGCCTGCTTGAACTTTATTAGTCTTCACTATCAGTATCCGAACTTAAGTAAGTAGGATAATTTTCTTCTAAGTATGATTCTGTTAATACATCATATACTGAGAAGTTGTGTTGATGGAAGTAGTAAGTATCGATAGTAGCAGTGAAGTCTGTATCACTCTTTAGAGAAGAGATGAAGTCTTCTTTTAATTGCTCATGATTTGTAACTGTTACTTGGCAGATATAATAACCTGCATTGTCATTAGCTGTTAATACATCAGATAATGTTGGTGAATCAGTAGTTTGAGCAAATTGTAATACAGTATAATCAATAGTGCTATTTGTGTTATATAAAGTTTCAGTAGCTAGATCAGTTTTGTCTGAATACTTTTCCGCAACACTTTCAAATGTAGCACCAGCCTTTAATTCTGCAAGAGCAGCATCAGCTTTAGCTTTTGCTTGAGTTCCATCTGCATCTTCATCTGTATCGATCTCAACATAGATCATCTTAGCTTTAAATGGACCATATTCTTTAAATAGATCATCAATCTTTTCATCGATGTATTTGTTGATCAGTTTATCACTCTTAACAGCATATACGATCTGTTGATATAACTCATCTTCTGTTTCTAAACCATAAGATGTTAATACAGAAGATAAGTCGCCATCTAATTCTTCTTTGATCTGAGCCATTCTTTCATCGGCTTCAGCTGTGATCTCATCAGTTGTTTCAATCTCAGTATCTAAGATGTATTTTTGAACAAGATTGATCACAGTAGCACCAGCATCTGATTCCAACATACTTTTGTATAAGTCTGATTTAGTGATCTTTGTATCTCCAAATTGGATAAGTACAGAGTTATCAGAAACATCAGCTGTTTTATTTCCACAACCTGTTAATAATGTACAGATGATCAATACAACAATAAGTAAATTAACTTTTTTCATATACTAGTCCTCACTTTCGATGCCTAATTGAGACAAGATATATTCTTTAACTGATTCATCAGCAAAAGTTACATTAGCATTTTCTGCATATTTCCAAACGATGATATTACTTAAGTTATCGTTAGCTGTTAAGATAGTAGAAACGAAGTTTGCATCACCTTTGTAATCTTCATAGCTTGTTGAATCACACTTGATCAAGAAATAACCATAGTTCTCATCAAAGATCCATTCAGATACTTCACCACTGTTTAAACTTAATGCAACATCTTTGAATGCATCAACTAATGATGAGTTAGTATCAACATAACCTAATTTACCACCATCTTCTGCTGTAGAAGAATCTTCAGAATATGCTTTAGCGAAATCAGCAAATGTTTCAACACTATATTCTTCAGAATAAGCTTTTTGAGCTTTTTCTAGTCTTTGAAGATCATCATCAGTAGGATTAGATGGATCTTCCATCTTGATCAAACAATAACTAACTACATGTGGGTTGTAAGTTGAAATGAATTCATCAGTTACATACTCTTCAACGTGTTCCTCAATGTATTTAGCATATAAGTCTTCAGCTTTTAATTGATAAGTTACATAATCTGTGAAATCATCATAGCCATAGTAGTATTGAGCGATCTGGTTAAGATAAGAGATACCGTAGCCATAATAATTTGTGTAATAACTTACTGTCTGTGATACTGTACTATCGATCTCAGATTGTAATTCATCTGTTGTTTCGATATTAGCATCAATGACTGCTTTGTAGAAAGACATAAATAATTTATTTTTTCCATAAGTCTTATACAATTGGTCATATAAGTCATCAGCTGTGATGTTGTAATCATCTGCTGAAGCAACTACATCCTTGCCACTTACAGTTTTAGATGGCAAGTTATCTTTATTCTGGTCATATGCATAGTAGATTGAAATAGCAATGAAGAATACTGCTATAACTGCAACAAACCAGTTTTCCTTAAGAAATTTCTTCATGAAAACCTCCATAATTAAAATTTAACTTTAACATTATAATTTATTTACAACATTTATTCAATGAAAGATAAAATCAAAAGTGGTCAGTTCAATACCTTTTCAGATTAACTTCAAGAAAAATTCACTATTTTATAAAAAAAGCATTACCCTTTTTTGGATAATGCTCAATCTTTTATTCTTGACTTGCTAATTCAATTACTTTGTTAATAGCTTCTTCTGAAGAAATGACTTGTTTTTCAGTCTCTGTTCTTAAGATGAATTCAACTTGATCATTGACTGCATCTCTACCAACAGTTATGCGCATTGGTATACCGATAAGCTCCATATCTTTGAACTTAACACCAACTCTTTCATCTCTATCATCTAATAATGGTTCAATGCCAGCCTTTGATAACTTGTCATAGATCTCATTAGCTAATTTCATCTGTTGTTCATCATTAGTTTTAACAACAACGATACATACTTTGTATGGAGCAATGTTCATTGGCCAGATCATACCATTATCATCATGGCTCTGTTCAATGATAGCAGCCATAACTCTTCCTACGCCAATTCCATAACAACCCATAAGAACTGGATTTAACTGACCTTTTTCATCTTGGAAATAAAGGTTCATGGCTTTTGAATATTTAGTTCCTAACTTGAAGGTATTACCAACTTCAATGCCTTTTTGGAAATATAGTTTGCCGTCACAATTTGGACAACGGTCGCCCTCTTTTACGTTAACGATATCGCCTACATAATCATATGTGAAATCTTTTGGATTGACATTTATATAGTGATAATTTTCTTTATTAGCACCAGCACAGAAGTTATGCATCTTTAATACTTCATTATCAACAACAATGGTGGCCTTTAAGCCTACTGGACCAGTGAATCCTGGAACAGCATTACTTGTGGCGATAAGCTCATCGTTAGCAAAGTTCAATTCTTTACCACCTAAAAGCTTTAATACTTTTGATTCATTAAGTTCTCTATCACCTCTGATGAACATGATGACTAATTTAGAATCAACATCCATTAATAAGGCTTTTACGGATTTAGTTATTGGTGTATGAAGATAATCACACACTTCTTCAATTGTTTTAGCATGTGGAGTATATACTTCTTCCATTGGCTTTTCTTCTTCTTCTGGTTCTTCTAAGCATATGTGTTTTGCTACTTCGATATTGCTTGAAAAGTCACATTTATCACATAAGACTAATGTATCTTCACCAATTGGCGAGATTGCTTGGAATTCTTCAGATAATAAGCCACCCATTACTCCTGTATTAGCTCTTACTACTTTGTAATTTAAATGTAATCTTGTAAAGATATTATGATAAGCTTTAAACATCTTATCATAAGCCACATCAAGTCCTGCTTCATCTTTATCAAAAGAATATGCATCTTTCATCGTGAACTCTTTTACTCTGATAAGACCAAAACGAGGTCTTGCTTCATCACGGAATTTAGTTTGAATCTGGTATAGAGAGAATGGCATATCTTTGTATGATTTGATCTTCATACCACTAGCGATAGCGAATAACTCTTCATGAGTTGGACCTAAGACCATTGGTTTACCTGAACGATCTTTTAAAGAGAACATATCATTACCGAAGTTAGCTCTTCTACCACTAGCAACATAGACATCTTCTGGTAATAAGCAAGGCATTGTTAATTCTTGGCAATCGATCGCATTCATTTCTTGGCGGATGATGTTTTCGATGTTGCATTTAACTTTATAGCCTAATGGCAAGAACATATAGTCACCAGCTGATGTCTTTTTGATGAATCCACCACGACATAGTAATATGCCACTAGTTGATTCTTCATCTTTTGGTGATTCTCTTAATGTGTAAAAATAACTGTTTTTAAGCTTCATATATATACCTCATGTTTAAAGATTATAACACTATTTCTAATCAAATAAATAATCATATTCTTCAAGGGTCCAATTATATTGTTGGATCAATTTAGCAACTTCAACTCCTACATATCTGTAGTGATAACTAGTGAAGTAATGACCAGTCAAGAAAGCTTTACTTGAAGGATATCTTAAGATATAACCATATTCATAACAATGTTCATACAGCCAATCAGATGATATGCATTCATTAAATTCATTGTAACTATATCCTTTTTGACAGACATCGATAGCCAAACCTGTTTGATGTTCGCTATGACCAGCCTTATCAGCAAAGCTATCAACTTTACTACTATCACCATCACCACTTGCCACAATGTAGTCATTATATAAACTATCTTCAGCTTCATAAGAACGATAGCCACTATAGACTAAGATACGTCTATCAACAGCAGCATAACAATCATCGCTCATCTTGATGAAAGCATCGATCGCTTCTTTTTGTAGGGATTGTGTTGAGTTACGATAATCAGCACTTACTTCTTCTAAGTTATCAGGAACATAAGTTTCAGATAGCTTATTTGATTTATTGACTAACATAGTCAAGGAAGTATCGCTCACTTCACTGATGTTATCATAGAAAGAAGAGAAGTCAGGATCTTCAATGTAATCATCATTACTACTTACATGATAGATCGCACTACCGACAGATACACCCTGATCATCCATATACATTAGATATCTTGCTAGTAGTGAGAAGTTAAAACTACTATCTTCTAACATTTCACTTAGTGAAGCAAAATATTTGAGATCAGAAAGTTTACTAAAAGTTTCTGTTCCTACATTGTTATAAAGAGAGATGATCGTATCAACATCATAGCCTTTATCAAGTAAGTTAGTAAATACAGTTGGATCTTCTAAAGTAGGTAAGGTTAAGAACTTTTCTAAAGTATCATCAGATAAAGTATTTGTTAATGATACGCTATCTTTGATGGAATATTCTTTTTCTTTGAGCTTTTTGAAATTAGCTATATTACTGATCTTATCGTAATCAACTAGTTCTATTGCTTGATCATAATCTAAGATCGTCAATACTTCTTTTAGTTCAGAAATAGAATACATTTCTGAAAGTTTGTTGATGCTATCGGTATAATCGATCTGACTATTAAATAACAAGTAATAATGAATATTCTTCTCGTTAAAGTCTTCTGAGTTTAGAGCATAGATCAATGATTGGTTGTATTCTTTGATCTCATCCTCTAATTGATATTGGTGGATAAGTTTTACTTGTTGCTTGCTGTAACCAAGATCAGTTAGATATTTATCCGCAAAGAAGCATAGGTAGATGAGAACTGATAATGAGATACTCAATAGTGCAATGACTATGGACATTATCGTGATCTTTTTTTTCTCTTTCATATGATCAATTCCTTTCGTTAAATAGGTTAAATGGTTTAATGTTACCCGTATCACAGCTAAAGCTCATCATTTCTTTAGTTATTGGATGAGGGAAAGATAATTTATGAGCAAATAAAGCGATCTGTTGACCTTTTTTTGCTTGGGGATTATATCTTTGATCTCCCCATAAAGGTAAACCAGCATTAGCCATTTGAACTCTTATCTGATGAGATCTTCCTGTGTGAAGTCTTACCTCGACTAAAGAAAGATCATCTTTTCTTTTTATCGTATGATAATCTAGAATGGCTTTTTTGCCTTCATTTTCTTTACAGATGCTCACCATGTTAGTCTTACTATCTTTTTTTAGGTAGTTTACTAAAGTTGCATTGTCTTTGGCTTTGCCACAGACAACAGCTAGATAGATCTTTTGAAAATTGCCTTTGTTCATTTCGCTAGCAAGTCTAGAAGCAGCTTTACTAGTCTTCGCAAAGACCATGACTCCACCTACTGGTCGATCTAGTCGATGAACAAGTCCTAAATAGACATTACCTGGCTTAGCATATTTTTCTTTCAGATATTCTTTTAGAGCAGTTAGTAAGTCTTTGTCTTGAGAAGAATCTTCTTGTACAGGCATATTTACAGGCTTATTGACTACTAATAAGTGGTTATCTTCATATAATATCTGCATTATCTTTCAAACCTTCCTGATATGCCACATGGTAAGATCATGTTAGAATCTTGAATTGGGATAGCAAGTTCAACGGTATTGACTTTGCCATCTGGGAAAGCTTTAAGAAGATATTTTTTCATGATGTTATCTAAGGCAATGGCACTAAAACCAGTAGTGTAACTATTGACTAGATAAGCTAAGCAATCATCAGCTAATAATTTAGTTGTTTGACTTATCAGTTCTTCTAGTTTATCTTCGATTTTCCAAAGTTCATTGTTAGGCCCTCTACCATAAGAAGGGGGATCCATGATGATGATCTGATACGAGTGTCCCCGTTTGATCTCTCTATTAACGAACTTTAGAGCATCATCAACGATAAATCTGATGGTATGATCTTCTAAATGATTCAATACCATATTTTCCTTAGCCCAGTTGACCATACCTTTAGCGGCATCTAGATGTATGACTTCACTTGCTCCAGCTTTAGCACAAGCCATAGTTGCTCCACCAGTGTAAGCAAATAGATTAAGTACTTTTACTTCTTTATCACTAGACTTGATAATGTCAGTTAACCAATCCCAATTAGCTGCTTGCTCTGGGAAAAGTCCTGTATGTTTGAAATTAGTTGGAGAAACTTTAAAAGTTAGATCTTTATAGTTTACTGTCCAATGTTCAGGAAGAGCTCTTTTGTTTTCCCAATGTCCGCCACCTTTTTCACTACGATAATAGATGGCATCGTATTGATTCCATCTTTTATCATTACTTTTTGACCAGATTGCCTGGGGATCAGGACGAACTAAGGTCACATCTTTCCATTTTTCTAATTTGTCTTTGTTTCCGGCATCGATAAGTTGATAATCTTGCCATTTATCTGCTAATACTATCATTGTAAATCACCTAGTAAATTATATCACGAATAAGCTAATAAAAAAGATGAGACTTGTTTCTCATCTAATGAGTTAACTTGTTGTATTTACAAGCAGTTAGAAAGATTAATGATGAAGCAAAGCTACTACTGATCATAAATAAGATCGAGCTTAGTAGTACAGAATGATCTTGACAGATATCTTTGAAAACTACTATTGAAGAGTTGGCTGGACCGATAAAGAACATATTGATCGTGCCATTAGACTTGTCATAAAAGATCAGATTGATGATAAAAGCTATTAGACATAAGCAAAGATAAGTAAGTATTGCTTTTGGAAAATCATCAAAGTTTTTGGCCGCTAATTTAGTAGCGATGATAAGTAGTCCAATAAAGACTAACATCATATGCCAAATGAAGGCATGAACAGTCAAAGAAATATATTCGTGGATCAAACCTGATGGTTCTAAAAAGGAAATGAATCCTCCCATTAGATTGTAGGAAGCTATGAAATTATAGATCATATCTTTGATCTTTTGTTGTTTGATAAAAGGCAATAGTAAACAAAGATACATTGGTACACTACATAATTGAAAAGGAAAGATCCAATAAGGATAACTACCATTTTCAATATAAAAAAAGTAGAAAAGTTGTTTATAGATCTCAGTTGCTAGTAAAAATAAGCCACATTTAAATAAGATCTTATCAACTTTTGCTTCATCACTATTTCTTAAGCGATAAGACATATATATGCTTATAGTCAATCCTATAAAAAATAGTGATAGATGAATTAGGCCATAGGATTCAAATTTTTTCATTGGCCAGGCTGTATAGGATAAAATGTCATGCATCGTCTTGCCCTCCTATATCAATATGATAGTTGAAAATCTTTGTGAAAAATATTAAGTCTTTTTTAAGGTGGTAAATAGTTAAGCAAGCTAAAGATGATATAATAATTAACGAGGTATTTATGAGTGATTATTTGTTAGGTTTAAATAAGCAGCAATATCAAGCTGTTACAACTAAAAGTCAGTATGTTAGAGTCGTTGCAGGTGCAGGTAGTGGTAAGACAAGAGTGTTGACTACTCGTGTTGTCTATTTAGTGGAAAATTGGGGTGTCTCTGCTGAAAACATCTTAGCGATAACTTTTACTAATAAGGCAGCTAGTGAGATGAAAAAAAGGTTGGAAGCTCAACTTGGAGCCGATAAGAGTAAAGCCCAAGTTTCAACTATCCACTCTTTTTGTGTAAGGGTCTTGCGTCAAGAGATCAGAAGAGAAGGCTATCCAAGTAACTTTACGATACTAGATGGTGATGATCAAAAGAGCATCATCAAAGAAGCTATAAAGGTATTGGATTATACAGATGATAAGGATCTAAAGATACCAACTATCTTAAGCCATATCTCTAATGACAAATGTGCTGGATTATCGCCAAAGGACGTATTAGAGAGTAAGGCTAATAACTATTATTATGATAAGATAGCTCATATTTATGAATATTATGATAATAGATGTCATGAATTATATGCTTTAGATTTTGATGATCTTTTGTTGTGGACAAATAAGATCTTAAAAAAATATCCTAATGTTAGGAAAAAATGGCAAGATAAATATCAATTCATCTTGGTTGATGAGTTTCAAGATATCGATAATGTGCAATATGAGTTGATAACTTTATTAGCTAATCCTAACACATATATCTATGTTGTAGGAGATCCCGATCAGACGATCTATTCTTGGCGTGGGGCTAATATCAATATCATCATGCAATTTGAAAAAGAGTTTAAGGGTACAGAAACGATCATCTTAAATAAGAACTATCGTTCTACGCAGAATATCTTAAATGGTGCTAATAGTTTGATCAGTTATAACAAGCATAGAGTCAAGAAAGATCTTGTCACTGAAAATGAAGAAGGAAGTAAGATCTTGCATTGTTGTGCCGCTAATGATGAATTAGAGTCATTATTTGTGGCAGAAAAGATTGCTTCATTGGTCAAAAAAGGGTATAAGTATCAAGATATAGCGATATTATATCGTTCTAACTACTTGTCACGTTCGGTTGAAAAAGAGTTGATCGCTTTTGGTATGCCTTATATCATCTATGGAGCAGTTAGATTCTATGATCGTGCTGAGATCAAAGATATGTTGTCATATCTTAGGATGATGACAGTTAAAGATGATTTGTCATTAAAAAGGATCATAAATACTCCTAAAAGAGGCATTGGTCAAAAAAGTGTGGATGACTTATTTGTCGTAGCAAGAAATAATAGGATTAGTTGTTTTGATGCTATTGATATTTATGAAGGATCAGCTAAGACTAAGATGTTAAAGTTTAAAGCTCAGATCTTAGATTGGATCGAAAGAAGTAAGACTCAAGCGATCAGTAAGACTTTTGAAATGTTATTTAGCGAATCAGGATTAAGAAACCAATTAGAGAATAGTAATGATCCTGCTGATGAAGATAGACAAGAGAACGTTAAGGAATTATTAAATGATATAACTCAATATGAGCAAGAATTACCTGAAGCTACTTTAGATGATTATCTTGCTAATGTAGCTTTATATTCGGATATTCAAAATAACACTGATGAAGATCATATAACTTTGATGACTGTTCATTCGGCTAAAGGATTAGAGTTTAAGAATGTCTTTGTCATTGGTATGTCAGAAGGTATATTCCCAGCCATGAAATCATTAGATCAAGATGGTATTTATGGCTTAGAAGAAGAGAGAAGACTTGCTTATGTCGCTTATACTAGAGCTAAAGAAAATCTATTTATCACTGATAATAGAGCTTTTTCTTATTCTACAGCTTCGGATAAACAGACTAGTAGATTTGTTAAAGAGATCGATAGTGAATACATTAATGAATATGGTAGTAGTTTCCAAAGAAAGCCTATTAATGCTGATTATGTTAGCCCGATAAGCTTATCTAATGAGGCTGTAAGTAGTAAAAAGAGTAAATATAAAGTTGGTGATATGGTCTATCACGATATTTTAGGAAAAGGAGTCATAACTAAGATAACTGATGGTTATGGTGAGATAGCTTTTAGCTATCCTGCCGGAGTAAAAAAAATCAGTTTGACTTTCCCTAAGTTACACAAGTGGGAGGATGTTAAAAATGACTGAGTCAGTTAAGGAAAAGATTGAAAGTTTACGTCAAGAGATCAATAGATATAATTATGAGTATTATGTTAATGATGCTCCAAGTGTCAGCGATTATCAATATGATATGCTGATCAAAGAATTAAAAGAATTAGAGGATGCTCATCCTGAATATTATGATGAGAATTCCCCAACAAATCGGGTTGGTGGTAGTGTTTCCGAAGGATTTGAAAAAGTAGTGCACACTCGTAATATGTTATCTTTAGGTAATAGTTACAATAAGGAAGATATCATTGATTTTGATAGAAAGATCTACAATGAAGTAGGACAAGTGGAATATGTTGTAGAGCTAAAGATCGATGGCTTAGCTATGAGCATCTTATATAACAATGGTAAGTTTGTCAGAGCTGTCACTAGAGGTGATGGAGTTGTTGGGGAGGATGTCAGTGCTAATGTCCGTACGATCAAGTCTATTCCTATGGAGATAGCTTATAAAGGTGAATTAGATGTTAGAGGAGAAGTCTATATGCCAAGAGCTTCTTTTAAAAAGTTAAACTCTATAAGAGAAGAGAATGGTGAGGCTGTTTTTGCTAATCCTCGTAATGCTGCGGCCGGTTCGATCAGACAACTTGATTCCCGTATTGCAGCAAGTAGAGGTTTGCAAGCTTATTGGTATCATTTACCTCAAGCTAGTGAAATGGGCATAAAGACCCATCAAGAAGCTTTACAATTTTTGACTGAACAAGGCTTTAGAGTAAATCCTCAAAGAAAAGTATGTAAGAATATTGATGAAGTTTGGAACTTTATTAATGAAACAGCAGCTCAAAGGGATGAACTTGCTTATGATATTGATGGTATGGTCATTAAGGTAAATGATCTTGCTATGCAAAATAAACTTGGTTATACGATCAAATATCCTAAGTGGGCAATCGCTTATAAGTTTCCTGCTGAAGAAGTGACTACCAAAGTAGAAGATATATTTTGTACTGTAGGAAGAACTGGTAAGGTCACACCTAATGCTCGTTTTATTCCAGTGACGATCGCTCAGACATCAGTTACTTATGCTACTTTACATAATGAAGACTTCATTAAAGATAGAGATATCCGAATAGGAGATTATGTTGTTGTTCATAAAGCTGGCGATATCATTCCAGAAGTAGTAAAAGTCGTATTAGATAAAAGAGAAGAAAATTTAAAAGAATATGTTTTTCCAGATACTTGTCCAGTCTGTGGAGAGAAATTACATCGTTATTTAGATGAAGCTGATTATTATTGTCCTAATATTGAATGTCAAGCTAGAGTGATCGAAAGTATTGCCCACTTTGCTAGTAGGGATGCAATGAATATAGATGGACTAGGCGAAAAGAAGGTTGAGACTTTCCATGAAGCAGGCCTGTTAAATGGAGTAGAAGATATCTATCGTTTAAAAGAGCATCAGCAAGAGCTTATGAGCATTGATAAGATGGGATCAAAATCTTGTGAAAACTTATTTAATGCGATCGAAGAAAGTAAGAAGAGCAATCTTGATAAATTATTATTTGGCCTAGGCATTAGACAGATCGGTGCTAAAGCGGCTACGATCTTAGCTAAGAACTTCCTGAGTATGGATAAACTAAGACAAGCTACTATTGAACAATTGACAGAGATAAGTGATATCGGACCGATCATGGGTGATAATATCGTATCATTCTTTAAAGATGAGAAGAATATTGAGCTTATTGAAAACTTAAAGAGTTTAGGGGTCAATATGGTCTATGATAGTGGTAAGACTTATACTTCAATCTTCACTAATAGAACAGTAGTACTTACTGGTTCACTTCAAGGTATCACTAGAAGTCAAGCATCAGCTTATCTTGAGCAATTACAAGCTAAGGTTTCTTCTTCGGTAAGCAGTAAAACAGACTTTGTCATTTATGGCACTGATCCAGGTAGTAAGTATGATAAAGCTGTCAAATTAAATGTGCAGTTAGTTGATGAAGAGGCTTTTCTTAAGGAATTATTAAGAGTCGGTTTGTTGCAAGAAAATTAAAAAAGTGTAAAATATACTTGTGTAAAGGATGATTTCAATGACAGAAGAAGTAAATACAAAAACAAAAACAGAAGCTAAAAAAGAAAATAAAGTCAGGAAAGTCAAAAGAAAAAAGGAAGAACGTTTAGGTTTTAACTGGTTTTTTTGGATCAGTTTTATCATCATATTGATACCTTGTGGTTATTTCCTATATCTACTATACCAAGCAGGTATACAAACTAGTACGCCAATTGTAGGTGATAGGATAAAGAATAGTGTGATCTATACTATCAATGATGAAGATGTATCATATATTGAATCAGAAGTTAAAGCCCTAGCAAATATCGAAAATTGTGAAGTTAATCTAAATGTTGAAACTTTAAGGATAACTATCGATGCTAATGATGAACTAACTGATGATGAATACAAACAGATGTGCATCGATGTTTATAACATCATTGATGGAAGGATACCAGTAGCTACTTACTTTACAAGAGATGGTGATTATAAACAATATGATCTAGAGATCACAGTTTATGATAACATTTCTAATGAGGATGTAAGAATGGTAACTCTTTATAAGAATGGCAATATGGAAAGTTATACAGTACAAGTATTAAGTGATGCTAAAAATCCTGATGTTGCTTATAATCTTACTCACCCAGAAACTGATGAAGAAGAATCAGATAATTCAGGAGCTGCAACAGAATGATCAAGAATCAGATCATCAATGGTACATGTGTCGACTATACTTATGATGGCTTAGGTGTCGTTAAATACGACACTTTTTGCATATTTGTTAAGGGAATGTTGAAAGATGAACAGGGCGAGATAGTTATAACTTTAGTGAAAAAGAATTTTGCTTATGGTAGATTATTGAAATTGATCAGTGCTTCTAGTGAGAGGGTTAAAAGTAATTGCGATAATGCTAAACAATGTGGTGGTTGTCAATTGCAACATTTTAGCTATGATCACCAAAAAGAATTTAAAAACAGTATAGTCGAAAATGATATGCGAAAGATCGCTAAGATCACTAATGAAGTTTTACCGGTTGTTGGTATGGATCATCCTTATGGCTATCGTAATAAAGTAATGTTACCAGTAGGTAAAGATAAAAACGGTAAGAGCATAATGGGCTTTTATCGTTATAATTCCCATGACATCATACAGATCAATGAGTGTAGTTTACAATCAGAAAGATCAAATAGATTGATCAAAAAGATCCATGAGCTATTAGATAAATATCAATTAGCTGATCTAGTGCGACATGTGATGATCAGGGATATGTTAAAGACTGATCAAATGATGTTAGTCTTAGTCTGTTATAAAAATGAAAAGGATAGATTAAAAGAGTTCTGTAAAGAAATAGTTGAATATGAGTCTAATATCAAAAGTATCATATTGAATATCAACGATGAAGATACTAATGTGGTCTTAGGCAAACAAGATATCTTACTATATGGTCAAGATCATATAATCGATCAGTTATGTGGCTTGAATTTTAAGATATCTTCTCATTCCTTCTATCAGGTAAACACTTATCAGACAGAAAGATTATATATGCAAGCAATAAAATCTGCTGATCTAAGCAAAGATGACAACATCTTAGATCTTTATTGTGGTGTTGGTACCATTGGACTAATAGCAAGTAAGTTTGTTAAGAAGGTCACAGGTGTTGAGATAGTTAGCCAAGCTATAGAAAATGCTAAGGAAAATGCTAAGATCAATAATATTGATAACATTGAGTTTATTTGTGGTGATGCCCAAAAACTAGTAAAAGAATTCGAAGAAAAAGGAATACATTTTGATTGTATCTTTGTTGATCCACCAAGAAAAGGATGTTCAACTCAAACAATACAGACTCTTATTGAATTAAATAGTGAAAAGATCGTTTATATTTCTTGTCAACCATCAACCTTAGCAAGAGATCTAGCAGTATTAAAAGAGTATTACAACATTGAAATGATCCAACCAGTTGATATGTTCCCACAGACTTACCACGTAGAAACGGTATGTCTTTTGTCTAAAATTCACTAAGTAAAACATTAGGTGAATGTAAAGTTGGATATAATTGAGGGATATCAACATAGATAGCCTTCAAGGTGTTCAAACAATGGAGTATATCTATTTGTATATTGATTATTTGTTTTTTTATGAATCTAGTAGTGAAGTCTTACTATTGAAAGCAATGCTTCTTTCTGAACACGGTTCTAGTAAAGAATTTAAAATGTCTGTTTTGTCTGTCCCGTTGCATCAAGGGTAGTGCATATTTCTTCGAATATCGAATCTTCTGATCGGATAATGACTGTTTAAGAACATTTAATAAGTATTTGCCCAAAACACTTAACTTTTACTATGAAATGATAAGAAAGGCGGTTAACCCATAGTATGAAAAACAACAACACACAAGAAGAGTTTTACAGAGTGCAAGATGAATATTTTGAAAGATTTAATGTTAATTTCCCAACGCTTTGCGTTCGACATTTGGGGGAAGAAGAAATTATTAAATTGATAAAAAAATGTTTAGATGACAATAAGCCGACTGACTTAAGCGATGAACATGATGTGGATTATTAAGAAATAAGGTAATAGTATAGATTTAACCAAAGAAGGAGAATTTAGTAATGTCACAGATAACAAAAAGAGCATTAGAACAATCATTAAAGAATTTATTATTGAAAAAACCACTTACTAAGATCACTGTTAGTGATATTGCGGAAGATTGTGGCATCAATCGTATGACTTTCTATTATCACTTTAAGGATATCTATGATCTTGTTGAATGGTCTTGCTTAGAAGATGCTAAAAAGGCATTAGAGGAAAAGAAAACTTATGATAGTTGGCAACAAGGTTTTTTACAGATATTTGAAGCAGTTCTTGCTAATAAACCTTTTGTCATGAATGTTTATCATTGTGTGCATCGAGAAAAGGTTGAACTTTATCTTTCTCCACTTGTTGATAACCTTTTGCTTAATATCATTGAAAAAGAATCTGAAAATAAAACGATAAGGGAAGAAGATAAGAAATTCATTTCCCAAGTTTATTCTTATATTTTTATAGGTATCATGTTAGATTGGATCGGTGATGATATGAAACAAGATCCGCAACAGATCGTTGAACGTTTAGCTAAACTTATCAAAGGATCTATATCAGAGGCGATAGATCGATTTGCTTTATAGAATTTATCATATTGAGTTGTTTGATAAAAATTAATACAATAATGAACTTAGTGGTAAGACTTTTATCACTAAGTTTTTTCTGCTTATTGTTGAGCTAATCTTTATCGTTATAATTTACTTGTAATCTTAAAGGAGGTTATGTTTATGTATTATTCTGCTGGAAATTATGAAGCATTTGCTCGTCCTGAAAAGCCGAAGGACGTAGATAAAAAATCGGCTTATATCATAGGTACTGGCCTTGCAGGTCTTACTGCTGCTTTCTATCTTGTTAGAGATGGACAAATGAAAGGTGAAAGTATTCACTTGTTAGAAAAGTTGGAACTAGCTGGAGGTAGTTGTGATGGCCGTAAGGATATCACTAAAGGTTTCTTCATGCGTGGTGGTCGTGAAATGGATAACCATTTTGAAGTCATGTGGGATACTTTTCGTGATGTTCCTTCCATTGAAACAGAAAATGTTTCAGTGTTAGATGAATATTATTGGTTGAACAAGCATGATCCCAATTATTCATTGTGTCGTGCAACTGTAAATAGAGGTCAAGATGCTCATACTGATAAGAAGTTTACTCTTGATAGAGAGTCGGCATTAGCATTATCTAAGCTATTTATGACTCCTGAAAAAGATCTTGAAGATAAAAAGATCTCTGATGTATTGCCTGACTCTTTCTGGAAGACTAATTTCTGGTTATATTGGCAAACAATGTTTGCTTTCCAGCGTTACTCTAGTGCTTTGGAAATGAAGAGATATTTGTGTCGTTATGTGCATCATATTGATGGTTTACCTGATTTTAGTGCCTTACGTTTTACTAAGTATAACCAATACGAGAGTATGATCTTGCCACTTGTTAAATATTTGGAAAATCACGGTGTAAAGATTGAATATGGTATTGATGTAAAGAACGTCATCATTGAAACTAATGGTGATAAAAAGATCGCTAAACAGATCATTTATGTTAAAGATGGTAAACAACAAACGATCGATCTGATCGAAGATGATCTAGTATTCATCACTAATGGTTGTTGTACTGATACTTCTTGTTATGGTGATCAAAACCATGCTCCAGATCTATCTGATATAAAGAATGGTCAAGGTGAGTCTTGGAATATGTGGAAGGCAATTGCTGCACAAGCTAAAAATGGCGAATATGGTAATCCTGATAAATTCTGTAGTGATGTTGATGCTACTAACTGGATGAGTGCAACAGTAGCTACTTCTAATGATGAGATCATTGATCACATCATGAAGATCTGTAAACGTGATCCTAGAAGTGGCAAGGTAACTACTGGAGGTATTGTCACTGTTAAGGATAGTACTGATAATTGGTATCTTTCTTGGACGATCAATCGTCAACCACAATTCAAATCACAAGATAAAAATATGATACTTGTTTGGTTGTATTGCTTGAATACTAATAAAGAGGGTAATTATGTAAAGAAGGCAATGCGTGATTGTACAGGTGAAGAAGTATGTAAGGAATGGTTATATCATATTGGGGTACCAACTGAAAAGATTGAAACATTAGCTCAAAACGAATGCAATACTACAACTTGTTTTATGCCTTATATCAATGCTTTCTTCCAACCTCGTAAAGAATCAGATAGACCAAAGGTTGTAGTTGCTGGGGCTGTTAACTTTGCTTTCATTGGTCAATTTGCAGAGACACCACGTGATACGATCTTTACTACTGAATATTCAATGCGTACTGGTATGGAAGCAGTTTATGCTCTGTTGAATATCGATAGAGCTGTACCAGAGGTATGGGGAAGTAAGTATGATGTAAGAGAATTATTGCGTGCTTGCTATTATGCTCTTGATAAAAAGACAGTTAACGAAGTCAACCTCTCATTTATGGAACGTAAAATATTACACAGTGCATTAAAGAAGATTGAGGGTACGGATGTAGAAGAATTGTTACGTAATAGTGGCTTGATCGATTAATTTGAACTTATTATTAAAGTCTTGGATCTTAGTTATCTAAGACTTTTTCTTTTAAAAAAATGATAATAAAACATAAATAAAGATAAGAAGGAGAAAATATGGATTGTTTAGAAAGTGATTGGAAGTTATTTAAAGTTAAAATTGTTGAATGGCAATAAAAATATATTAATTAGTTTTTCTTTGCGTTTCATGGTTTTTCTATCCTCCGATGTTAAATATGCTTCCAAATGATTCGAATATCACACAGTTTTGCAAAAACTTTTCTATCATTGGTGTACAACGATCCTAAACAAGCCAAAGAAAATTTATTTGATTATGTCAACCATAAGCCACCTATTTCGCTGAGTTTATGACAAAAAGCAGCTGTAATTCTAACAGATGCTTCGTGAATAAATATTGGGTTTTGGATAGAATCTACCTTGTTCATTGAAAATATCCTCTGCCTGATCTTTAACGTCTTTGTCTATCCTAATGTTTAAATTAGTCGTTGCCATATACAACACCTCCATTCAATAACTGCTTACGCAATGATGTTGTCAATGTCAAAATATAATAAAAAGTATGCTGTGTTAGAATATTATTATATGCTTTAGCCATTTATCGTTATGCATCTCACTTTTCATTTTAATGTGAAAGTCAATTTTCTTGATGTGCTACTTATTTTCTAAGAACTTGTATTAAAATAAAACCAATCAAGAGGTCTAAAGATTGCATGAATCAACAATATGTGGAGGCAAGTAAACTGAAGTATAGTTTGGATTTTAGAGAATATTCGGCAAAAATAGGCAAAATAAAAATAATGGTTCAATTATGAATAAGTTGCTAGAGTAAAAAACAATGAAATCCATAGAGTACGATTACATCTTCCATATTATGTGGATTTATATATGAAGTCGAGAAGATTATCAGTATTTTGTAACACTGACAGAAATCATTGAAAACTATTTTGAAATGTATGCAAAAAAGAAATGTTAGAATATGGAGTTGCTTATAAATCATAAATGAATTGTCAAAAGATACTGAGGACATTGTTAAGATTGCAGAGTAGACCAAATTGAGTGAAACAAAAGCAAAAGGCTGTTTATCATTTCAATGTTGTTGAGTCGATCCATTTTTAGGATTGATGAATGGTATATGTTAATTTGTTTGTAAAATCTTAGACTTATAGGTAAGATTTATATGTAGTTTTTAATTTTGTGGTGTATGATTATTAAGCTATGAAAAGGGGATTTTTATGTATTTGGTTTTGGTATTTATTATAAGCTCACTTCCTAATGTTCTAATTTATGCAGGTTTAAAGAATAGAAAGAAAGATGATGAAACATATTGTTCTATCTGTTCTAAGGCATTTGTAAGAGGAATACTTTGGACTGTTTTATTTGTTATCTTAACTTCAGCAATTCTTTATCTTGTTGAAAGATTATTTGTTGCTAAGTTAGGAGTTGTCATCGCTGAGGTATTTCATAACTTTATCGTACTTGCTTTTGCGGAAGAACTTGTTAAATATACTATGTTAAAAGGATTGATCAAAAAGTATAGTTATCCTTATTCTTGGCTAGATATCACTTCGCTGATGATGATCGTTGGTTTAGGTTTTGGTCTAAGTGAGTCATTGCTATACGCTGTTGGGTCTAATGCTGGTATGATGATCGTTAGAGGATTAACCGCAATGCATTGTGGCTATGGCTTCATTATGGGTCATTTCATTGGTAAGGCTATGAAAACAAAGAAAAAGGGTTATTCTGTAATTGCTTTTTTACTTCCATTATTATTACATGGAACATACGATCTTTGTTTAAGCGATGAATTAGCTAAGATAAGTGGAAGCTTTGCTTATGTATCTTTGATCTTGGCTATTGTTGCGATCATTATATTGGTTGTAGCTATAGTTCATTTCAATAAGAAGAAAAATAATAACGAATATTATGAATCATTGTTCTCTGAGTGATGATTGATTTTGTTAAAAAGAATTGCGACATTAAATTGTCGCTTTTTTTATGCCTTTAAAGTAAGTAAAAAAAGATTGTTTTAACAAAATATAAACATTTCTCAAAAAAATCATTAATATTTGGCCGGTATCATATTGCACGTAAAGACAAGTGAGGAGGACTTAAAGATGGCAAAGCTTGCAGATGTAAATGAAAAGATAGCCGACAGTGTTGTTAAAGGCTACAAGAAGATTGAGGATGGTGTTGTAGGTGGTTATAAAAAAATCGAAACAGACGTAGTTGACGGTTTTAATAAAGTCACTGATAAATGCGTTGAAGTATTGTTCGCAAAAGAAGGCGAAAGTGTTGAAGACGCTAAAAAAAGACTTTCAAAAGAAGAAAAGTAATCAAAGAATTCATATTTATTATTAAAAATTAGGAGGATGTTAAAATGAATAAGAATGATAAAGAATTTTTAGTACAAAAGATTAGAGCAGAATATACAGAAAAAGAGCATACTGAATTAGATTCTCTAAAAGAGTTAGACAGTAAGGTAAAATTACCAGCAAAAGTATTTGCTTATGTTTTCGGTAGTATCAGTGCAGTTGTATTAGGCTTTGGAATGAGTTTGATCATGACTGATTTAGGTGAAGTTGTTGGTATTGAAGAAACAATGAGCGTAGGAATTATCATTGGACTTATTGGATTAGCAGGAACTATTGCTACTTATCCAATTTATAAAGCTATTTGGAATTCTCGTCGTCAACAATTTGCTGCTGAGATCTTCGCTTTAAGTGATAAGATCATGAATAAGTAATTAGAGTAGTTATATGAATTTGGAGTGATAGAATTATTGCTCCATTTTTATTTATCTATTTGAATTATTGGCTAAATTTAAACAAAACTTTAACAATTGCATGATATATTATTGATTGAGTTCATTTAGGAGGTAAAGTATGTTTAAGATACTAGTTTTGGAAGATGATAAGCAACTTAATAAAACAGTATGTACTTATTTGAATAATAATGGCTATAATGCCATTAGTTGTTTAGATGGTAATGAAGCATATGATGTTTTATATGAAAATACAATAGACCTTATAGTATCAGATGTTATGATGCCCAATGTTGATGGTTTTGAATTTGTGAAAAATGTTCGCGAGACAAACAAAGATATTCCTATATTATTTATGACAGCACGTGATGACATGTTTTCTAAGCAAAAAGGATTTAGTATTGGTGTAGATGATTATATGGTTAAACCTATTGATCTGGATGAACTTTTATTACGTATTGGGGCATTGTTAAGAAGAGCAAAAATTGTTTCTAGTCGAAAAATAGAGATTGGCAAGTTTGTAATGGATGAAGATGAGCATACTGTTTATCTTGCTGATGAAGAAATAAATTTAACTAGTAGAGAATTTAACTTATTGTATAAGCTTTTGTCTTATCCTAAAAGGACTTTTACAAGAAGTCAACTTATGGATGAGTTTTGGGATGTAGATAGTGATACTGCTCCTAGAGCTGTTGATGTGTATATGACAAAGTTACGTCAAAAGTTAACTAATTGTGATGAATTTGAAATTAAGACAGTTCATGGCTTAGGTTATAAGGCGGTGATCAAATGAAAAAAGTGGATTTTCAAGCTTTGTTGAGTTTGATCAATAGCTTCTTTATCTTCTTTTTATCTATAGCTTTTGTTTTATCTTGCTGTATGATACTTTTCTTAAACTCACTAGCAAGAGCTATGGATTTGACTTTTACTGCTGAAAATATGACTAGTGCGGCTAGAATTACAATGGCAAATGTCTTGCTCATTACAATATTATTTACATTAATTGATCATGTTCGTAAAAAAATAACGGTTGATCGTCCTGTTAAAATCATTACTGATGCTACTGAAAAAATAATGCAAGGAGATTTTTCTGTAAGAATAAAGCCATTACAAAATATTAGTGGTGAGGGTTTTAATCAAATAGCTACTGCTATCAATTCAATGAGTCAAGAATTATCTAGTATAGAAACATTAAAAACTGATTTTATATCTAATGTATCTCATGAAATGAAAACGCCACTTGCAATTATGCAAAACTATGGTACGCTTTTACAAGCTTCTGATATTTCTAGTGAGGCACGTATTGAGTATGCTAAAGCCATTACTGAAGCATCAAGAAAATTAGCTGATATGATAACTAATATTCTTAAACTCAACAAATTAGAAAATCAAAAGATATTTTCTCAAACAGAAACATTTGATCTAGGTGAACAGTTATGTGAGTGTTTATTACAATATGAAACGGTTTGGGAGAATGCTAATATAGAGATAAATACCGATATTGCTGAAGATGTTAAAGTGCAAGCTGACAAGGAATTGTTGTCACTTGTTTGGAATAATTTATTTTCTAATGCTTTTAAATTTACTGATCCAGGAGGAAGTGTTTCAGTTACATTAACTACCGATGAACAATATGCTATTGTGATGGTTAAAGATACAGGTTGTGGCATGAGTAAAGAAGTTGGGGCTCATATATTTGAAAAGTTTTATCAAGCTGATAGTTCTCGTGCTACTTTGGGAAATGGCTTAGGACTTGCTCTAGTAAAAAGAATAGTAGATATCATGCAAGCAGAAATAAGTGTTGAAAGTACTGTTGGAAAAGGTAGTAGCTTTACAGTAAAGATTGAGAGAGTGTAATATGAATTGGAAAAAATTTTTTAAATCAATTCTTTATCCTCACATAGTAATTGTGATCATACTATTGCCTATATCAACTAGTATTCTTATTTATTCCTTGTTTTATGTATCGGATCGATCAATGCAAGCTTATATTTCCTATGCTCTGGCATTTTATACCTTAACAATTTATTGTTTGAGAATACCTGAGCTGATAAAGTTTATTAAAAAAGTAAAGAAAGAAAATAAGTATATTAGAAAGTGGAATGAGGATTTAAACTTACGTTCAAATATATCATTATTTGGTTCTTCTCTGTGGAATGGGATATACGCTATATTTCAATTATGGCTAGGGTTTTATCATAAGACTTTTTGGTATTATTCTTTTGGTTGTTATTACATTTGTTTATCAGTAATGCGATTTTATTTAAATAGCTATTTTCGAAAATATAAGATTGGTGAAAGAATGGATTTGGAATTAAAGAGGTATCGCTTTTGTGGAGAAATGTTTTTGGTCATGAACTTAGCTTTAGCTAGTATCATCTTTTTCATGATTTATTGGAATAGGACATTTCAACACCATATGATAATAACCATCGCAATGGCAACATATACATTTGTGACTTTCACATTGGCTATTATTGCTTATATCAAATATAGTAAATATAATAGTCCTATTTTATCAGCAAGTAAAATAATTAGTTTGACAGCTGCTTGTGTATCAATGTTAACTTTAGAATCAACGATGTTAAATACTTTTGGGGGTAGTTCATTCTCACAAGCATCTAAGAGAATATTTCTTGGTATAACAGGAGTTGTGATATGTGTATATGTTATAGTTGTGGCTGTATATATGATTGTAAGTAGTACAAAGAAAATAAAATGCTTTAAAGAAAATAAGGAGAGTTTGAATGAATATTAATGATGAAGAAAATTTTAGCTATACTTATTCAGCTAAAGAACAGAGCGAAATAGAAAGTATTCGTAGAAAATATGAAACAAAAAGTGAAAGGGAAGATAAGCTTGAACAATTACGCTTATTGGACAAAAATGTAACATCTAAGGCTACAGTAGTCGCATTAGTTTTAGGAATTATTGGAGCATTAGTCATGGGGCTAGGCATGAGTTTAGTTATGACTGATTTAGGCGAAGCTATGGGTATTAATGGTAATACTAGAATGATCATCGGGATTATTGTTGGAATCATTGGTATGATCTCAGCTTGTCTTGCTTATCCAATGTATATTTATACCTTTAAAAAAGAAAAAGAAAAGATTGCTCCTGAAATTATTAGGCTTACTGATGAACTAATGAAATAAAGGAAATGAATTGTGATAGTGTTCTGTCACATTTTTTTATGTGTATAATAATAGTAGAAAAGAGTATGGTGAGTGGGGCTATCTT
Source organism: Erysipelotrichaceae bacterium (assembly GCA_963586925.1). Lineage (GTDB taxonomy): Bacteria > Bacillota_I > Bacilli_A > Erysipelotrichales > Erysipelotrichaceae > UBA1783. Next base: position 4,168 of record CAVAAT010000014.1, on the reverse strand, counting down.
GGACAAGCAATGTGTGGGTGTTGGTTATTTGGTGAAAGAGTATTAAAAAAGTGGAGGTAAGATAAATGTTTGTGAATTTTGAAGATCATTTTTCTAAGAGAGTTTTGCTTAATGGAAAAGAATTATATGACAATTTTCTTGTAGATGATATAAGTGTCGATAAAGACATATATAGTGCAATTGTTTCTGATAGTGATGATCATGATGTGTATGTAGTTATTCATAATGGAAAATATATCAGTGGAGAATGTGATTGCCTATATGCAAGTAGTGGTCAAGATTGTGAACATATGGCAGCATTACTATATGCGATAAATGATAAGCAAAAAGATGATGTGAACATTGTAGATGAAGATATAGATGATTTATTAGAAATCATTAAAAAGGTTGATCGTGATAAGATCAATGAATTTTTATATGATGTTTTATCAAAAAATATAGATTTATATAACGATTTTAGGATAAAGTATTCCGAATGCTTTTCAAAGTTGAATAAAAAGGATTATGAATATAGGATTGAGAAGGATATTGAATCTTGTTGTGATCATTATGGATATATAGATGATAGCGATGTTTATAGATTTGAAGAATTAATGGATAAATATATTTGTGAGGCATCAGCTTATTTGGAAAGAGAAGATTATGTTACATCCTATGTTATAGCAACCACTTTAATAGAATCAATGATCTCTCTTGAAACTGATAGCTATTATGATGCTGTTACATATACTGTTGAAGATGCTGTTGATATCCTTTGTGATATTGTTAGTGGCTGTGATGATCAAAAATTATTACAGGAATTATTTGATTATTTGAAGGATGAATTATTGACAGATAGGTTATATGATAATGTTTATGTTGATCTGAGTGTTCTACTGTACAACTTTATAGATAAAGGTTTATTTTTAGATGAGATAGAAGAAATAATAAATGGAATATTAAAGTCAAGTAAAGAGAATGAAATATTTTATAATTTAAAAAAATATGTTGATCATTTGTGTAAACTATATAGTAGTACTGGTAGAAAAGATAAGATTTTGCCTTTGTTAGAAGAGTACTCATTTGATAAAGATGTCTGTCTTGAATATATTGATGAGTTGATCAATGAAAAACAAGTTACCAAAGCAATTGAGGTTTTAAAGAAAAAGATCTTAGAAAAAGAAAGAAACTACGATAATAGATATTATGCTTCTAAATTAGCAACGATCTATAAAGATAATGGCATGAATGAAGAATATAAGAATATCTTGATCAATATGTTCTTGTTATACAATGACTATGATTTTGAAGTTTATATAAAGATCAAACAATTGTATCCTATTGACAAGTGGGATGAAGAAAAAGTAAAACTTATTTCAGCAGTTAAGAAAGAAAAAGGTATTGGTGAACAATTAAATAAGATCTATATAGAAGAAAATATGATAGATGACTTACTTGATAATGTTAAAGATGATATCAATAAGGTTGTTCACTATGAAAAATATTTTTTACCTAAATATAATAAAGAATTACAAGAAATCTATAAGAATTATCTTTTACAAAGATCAACATATGAAACAGGTAGAGGACGTTATTCTTCAATAGCTGATGGTATCAATCATTTGATAAAAATGGATGATTCTTTTGAGACAGTCAGCTCTTTACTAAAGGAAATCGAAAAAAATTATTTTAAAAAAAGACAGGTAATGAAAGATGAGTTTTATCGAAAGATAGTAAATATCGATGAATACTTAAAATAGGTGTTTTTAATGAGAGTAGAAAGATAGAACAAAGATAAGATAGAAGATGTCTTATAGTTTGAAAAAGATCTTCGTAAAGAAGAAGACTTTTATTATTGGAAGATTGATGATGATCATATTGCTTCTGTAAAAAAAGCTTTTAGACAAAAGAGTTTGATAATGCTTTTTTTACTACTTGCCTATAAAGATGATAAGGCTGTTGGTAGGATTGATGCATGTCTAACATGTATTCATTTTGATGGAAGTAAGAAAGCATATTTAGACTGGTTGTTGTCTAAAAAGTCATAGGCATGATTTTGTTGATTTTGCTTATGGCTTGACCACTTCTGCGATGATATTAAGTGTTCTATATTTATTAGTTTTATTTGAACTATCTGTGAGGTTAAAAGGCTACTATATAGGTAGGAAAATATTAAAGGACAGTTTTGGCTGTCCTTTAGTTTTCTATGGTTGTTTTGATAGCGATCTTTAAGGCTTTAGACATATCTTCAATTTTCATTGAAGGTGTGTTTTCTTTATCTTTGACTTGTTCATCACTAAATGGTACATGGATAAAGCCTGCTTTGGTATTGGGATAATAGTTATTTGTGATATCTAATAAAGTATACATTACACTGTTGCAGACAAATGTTCCTGCTGAATTGGATATCGCACAACTTATATTAGCTTCTTTTACTTTTTCTACGATCTTTTTTATCGGCAATGTGGAGAAATAAGCAGCTGGTCCAGTTTCACTTATGAGTTCATCAATAGGTTGGTAACCACTATTATCTTTAATAGAGTAATCTAATACATTGATCGCAACTCTTTCTATTGTGATAGGTTTTCTACCACCTGCTTGACCAACACATATGACTATTTCAGGTTTTAATTCTTGAACTTTATCTTTTAGTATTTTAGTTGAGCCTTTAAATTCGGTTGGTAATTCTAATTTATAGATCTTATATGCATCTATCTGCTCTGGTAATGCTTTGACTGCTTGCCAAGAAGGATTGATGCTTTCATTATCAAATGGTTCAAAACCAGTTATTAAAATTGATTTTGTCTTAGCTAATTCTTTTTGATCATTGCCTCTTATCTGACCATTACCATCAATGATGTATTTGTAACTACATGATTCTTCTAACCCCTTAGGACTACGAACATGGAGATTTTGGGTACTTATACCCATATCGCTACTTAGATCAAATTTACCTCCATCAGTAAAACGGGTACTAGCATTGATACATAAAGCAGCGCTATCTACTTCTTTAGTAAACTTATCAACATTTTCTTTATTTTCTGTGATGATCACTTCACTATGATGGCTAGAGTGTTTAGTTATATGTTGAATTGATTCATTTACATTATTAACTATAGCTACACTTAATTTATGATCAAGATATTCGGTATCAAAATCTATTGGATTAGCTTTTATGCCATCAATGATTTGTAATGATCTCTCATCTAAGTGCGTAAGACCATTAGTTATTCTTTCATCTACTAATATTCGCATAGTATTTATTTATTTTTCTCCTAACTTTTTTGTTTTTTCATAAGCAGCGATGACAGCATCCATTACTGTTCCTCTAAAACCTTTTTCTTCTAATACTCTAACGCCTTGAATGGTTGAACCTTTTGGACTGCATACTTCATCTTTTAATTGGCCAGGATGTTTTTTAGTCTCTAAGACCATCTTTCCAGCGCCCACTAACATTTGGCTAGCATATTCTATAGCTTTAGCTCTTGGTAAACCTAAAGCTACACCACCATCAGCCAAAGCTTCAATGAATTGGTAAGCCCAAGCTGGCCCACAACCAGATAGGGCACTAGCAGCATCTATTAGTGATTCATCTATTTCGTCTAAGTGTCCTGCTTTATTCATAGCATTAAGCCAAGCATCTAATGAATCTTTATTTACGTTCTTATAACAGTATTGGATCATTCCTTCTTCAACAGCAACAGGTGTATTTGGCATGATCCTAATTGTAGGACAATCGTATCCTAACATCTTTTGGATCTGTTCAATTGATATTCCTGAAACCATACTTACTAAAGTAAAGGGGCGATGAGCGTAACGTTTTTGGAAAGTGGGGACTAATTCTTCTAGTAATTCAGCTAACATTTGTGGCTTAACTCCTAAAAAAATAAAATCACAGTTTTCTGCAACTTGTTGATTTGTACCATAAGCACAATTGAGTTTTATAGCTAGATTTTGGGCTTTTTCCATAGTGCGATTAGATAACATAACATCTTTACTATCAACGCTTTTACATACAGCTTGAGCTAAAGCACTACCCATGTTACCACAACCGATAAAACCATATCTCATAAAAATCCCTCCTTTTTGTTTCTTGAATTATGTTAGTCCTTGAATCATTGCTTGTCAAAGGAAATAATAAGATATACTATAGGAAATAGAGAGGTTAGACTAGGCTGGAAAATAAAAC
>CAVAAT010000013.1:0-44677 GCA_963586925.1 Erysipelotrichaceae bacterium | reverse complement strand
AGCTTCCTAAATACTTCATATATTCTCCCTTTTGTTTTCTTACAGGTAAATTATACTCTTTTTTTTATATTTAGAAATAATCAAATTAAGCGTTTTCAATAAAATCATTTAAGAATCTCTTGTATTTGCTTTAGGTTACTTACAAAATATATTCCTTGTAGTCTTTCTTTAGTAGATAATCCCATCTCGATCATATGATCAAGTAAGGCTTTTAGATCATCATAATAACCATTTAAGTTATAAATGATACATGGTGCATCTAATTGTTTAAGGGAAACTTTTGACATTACTTCACTTATCTCTTCCAGTGTTCCTGTTCCTCCAGGAAAAGCAATAAAAGCATCACCTAACTCTATCATCTTAGCTTTTCTATCTGACATATCTTTAGTTACGATAAGTTGTGTCAATCCTTCATGCTGAACAACAGCATCAACAAAGAATTGAGGTTCTACTCCTATTACTTCACCACCAGAATTCAATACACTTTCTGCAAGTAATCCCATTAAACCAACTTTTGAACCACCATAAATTAGTCTGTTGCCACTTTCACCAATCCAATTACCTAATTCTATAATTGATTCTTTAAAAGAATCATCATTACCAAATGATGCTCCTAAATATACTGTAATATTCATATAAATAGCTCCTATCTATTGCTGATCGGTATTTTCTGCGTTAGCTAATTCAAAGTAGAAGGTTGATCCTTTGCCCTTTTGTGATTCAACTCCATAATCGACTTGATGAGCTTCAAATATAGCTTTATTTATCGCTAATCCTAAACCTGTACCAGTTTTAGATCGTTGATAAGATTTATCGATTTTAAAATACCTATCCCAGATATTAGGAAGATCTTCTTTACTGATGCCTGTGCCATGATCTATGACTTCAATCTTTAGTTTCTCTTTATTTACTCTAAAAGCTTTGACAATGATCTGTTTATCATCACCATAATGCTTTAATGCATTGGATAAAAAGTTGTTCATTACTTCTGTTATCCTACTGATATCAGCACAAGCCACTAATTCAGGCTCACATTCAACGATCAATTTGACATTCTCTGATGAACATAAAGGTCTAAAGTGATTGGCGATATCATTGATCAATCCAGTTAGATCAAATGGTGCAACATTTATCGACATCGCTCCTGCTTGTAATCTTGATAGATTCAATAAATCTTTGACCAAGTTATTTAAAGAATCTGTTTCGGAAATGATGACATCAAGATGCTCATTTCTTTTAATTTTATTATCTCCAGAGATATCTTTGATCATTTCTGCATAAGCTTTGATCATCGTTAATGGAGTTTTTAGATCATGAGAAACATTGGCTAATAGTTCATTACGAGCTAGTTCTACTTTTTGAATCTCATGAGCTGCTACTTCAATCGTTTCAGCTAATTCTTTGACTTCATTGATCTCTAAGTTTTCAAAATGGATATCATAATTACCATAAGATAACTTTTTTGCTTCTTGCTTTACTTGTACAATAGGTACTGTAATGAAATTGCTAAATAGAACAGATATTATCAAAGACAATCCTAGTACTAATAAAGATATATAAACAAATTGTCCTTGGATCGTTTTAGATAATGTATTGAGTGATTGTAAAGTTATATTAGCGATTATATAATATTCATTTTCTTCATTTGTGAATTTCTTACCATAAACCATGACATCTTGACTTGATAATTCAATGAATTGTCCTTGTTCTAAGATCTCTTCATTTTCACTATTATCCATATCTTCAATAAATTTTTGATTGACTGTAGAATCACGATAAATAGCGCATCCACTCTCCCCTAAAGCATCATAAGCTAATGAAGTAGTACCTTTTGTCTTATCATAAATGATGACACAAGCATTATTACTGACAGTCAAAGAATACATATCAGAATTTTTTAATTTTAATGCTTCTTCATCTTCAGTAGGCTTAAAATATAGCTCAGAAATATTTTTTGTATATGACTTTATCTCTTTCTTTAATGTATTGAGATAAGAAGGTTCGATCAAAATGATCTGGAAAAATTCCAACAATAAAAGGATGCTGAGAGCAAACAGCACAAAATATGACCAACTACGAAACTTTATCGAATTAAAAAATTTATCTTTCAAATTTATAGCCAACTCCTCTTACCGTGGTGATCTTATCACCATAATTGCCCAAACTTTTTCTTAACATCTTGATATGAGTATCAATCGTGCGATCAAAGACATCAGAATCATTACCCCAGATCTTTTCTAATAATACTTCTCTACTAATAGCCATATTAGGATTACGTAAAAAATAGATTAGTAGATCAAACTCTTTATTAGTAACATGTATTTCTTGACCATCTATTTTTAATGTATGACCAACAGTATCGATCTCAATACCTTCATACTTAATGATGTTACTACCACTACTGCTTAAACTGTTATTACGCTCAATGACAACTTTAACTCTTGCCATCAATACTTTTGGAGAAAAAGGTTTTTCGACATAATCATCTATGCCCATATTAAAACCTAATAGTTTATCTTCTTCACTTACACGAGCAGATAACATGATGACAGGTATATCAGCAATCTCTTTTAATCTTTTACAAGTAGTAAAACCATCCATATTAGGTAACATGATATCTAATATCACACAATCAATTTCATTTTTTCTAATGACATCAAGAGCTTCTAAACCATCTTGAGCTTCTAAGACTTTATAGTTATACAAGGTTCCATATTCTTTGATGACTTCTCTGATCATCACTTCATCATCTACTACTAATATAGTTGCCATATCACACCTCCGGACGTTTTATATTAGAAACAATAAAATTACCTTTTTTGGATTTCTTTGCTTCTACGTATATTATAATATCTTTTACTAACAAATAAGCAAATTGAGCATATTCTTTTGCGAATACTACTAACTCTATTGCTCCAAATTCATCACTTGCAGAGACAAAAGCAACCTTATCCCCTGTTTTAGTTTTCTTAACATCGACATTTTCAATCTTTATGATCAAACAACAAGATTGATCAACACGAATATTACTTGTAGTCAAAACACATCGTGGATATTTCTTTCTGATAATATTTAAATATGAATTATCAAAGCTTAAACCATAATAAGAAATCTCTTTTTCTAACTCATTTAATTTATTGGTAGGATAAAGATCTAGTAAAGGTTTTTCGGCTAAAGACTCATCAAAACTACCATCTGCTTTATAGATCAATCTAGTATATCTTTTTGTTTCTTCTAAATTATTGATCATCGTAGCTCGATTATAGCCTAGATCATCTAGACAACCTGCTTCGATCAAGGAGATGATTACTTTATCAGATAATTCTAATAAAGTAGCTCGACCAATGAATTGAAAGTAATTTTGATAAATGCCTTTTTCTTTTCGATCTTTAATGATCTTTTCAGATATATTTTTAGAAATATCTCTTAAACATGCTAATCCGAATATGATAATGTTATCTTCGGTCGTAAAATTACTATCAGAATAATTAACATGAGCTTTTTTAAAAGATATACCAGTTTGCTTAGCTTCATTTATCAATGAAATGATCTTACTACGATCTCCACTAATTGAATTTAAAGTAGCACAATAAAAATGACTAGGATAATGAGCTTTAAGATAAGCCATAATATAAGATATGAAAGCATAACCATAACTATGAGCTTTATTAAAACCATAAGCAGCAAATCTTTCAATCAATAGATAGATTGATTCAGCTATTTCTTTACTATAACCATTTTTTAAACATCCACTAACAAAATCATTCTTTAAATCATTCATTAATTCAATATTCTTATCTGATATAGCTTTTCTTAATATGTCAGCTTTACCTAATGTAAAAGAAGCAAACTTTCGCGAAATAGACATGATCTGCTCTTGATAAACGATGATGCCATAAGTATCTTTTAAGATATCTTGAAGATCATCATGGATATAACTAATCTCTTTCTTTTTTCTATTAGAAAGGTATTGATCAATATTTTGCATTGGTCCAGGTCGATATAGAGCGATCAGTGTAGCTAATTCGCTAAAATTTTTAACTTGGATATCTTTTAATAGTTTTACCATACCTTTTGATTCCAATTGGAATAAAGCTAAACTATAACCTTTTCTTAATAAAGCATAAGTTACTTCATCATCTAATGGTAATTTATATAGATCAAGTTTAGTACTAATACTATCTTTGATCGTTTTAATGATAGTTAGATTCCTTAAGGCTAGAAAATCGATCTTGATAAGTCCTAATGCTTCAAGATAATTCTTTGTATAACAAATAGTATTTACTCCACTAATATCTACAGTTGGTACTACTTCTATTAATGGTTTCTTACTTATTACAATACCAGCAGCATGTAAGGATAAGTATCGTGGCAAATTTTCTACTCTTAAAGCAGTATCATACAAAAGTTTATTCCTATCTGTAGCATCAACTAATGATCTAAATTTCTTATTTTTATCATAGATATCTTTAAGACTTTCTTTTGGATCACTGATACAAGATAGTAACATATCAACATAATGTTGATCGCTTTTTAAAACTTTACTTATTTCTTTAATAGCTGCTTTAGATTGAAAAGTACTATATGTAATGATATGAGCTACCTTATCTTGCCCATATTTATCAGTAACATACTTAATGACATCTTCTCTTTTATCATCAGGAATATCAATATCAATATCAGGCAAAGAGATTCTCTCAGGATTTAAGAATCTTTCAAAATAAAGATCATTTTTAACTGGATCTATATGAGTGATACCTAAACAATAAGCAACTAAACAACCTACTGCCGAACCTCTGCCAGGACCTACTAAGATATCATTTCTAACACAATATAAAACGACATCATAAATTATCAAGAAATAATCTTGAAAGTTCATCTTAAAGATAATATCTAATTCATATTTTAATCTTGTTAAATAAGCATCAACTAGTTTACCATTTAAACGTTTATTCAAACCAGCTAAGCATAATTTATACAGATATTCTTTAGAGCCAATATTCTTATCTTCTAATTGATAAGAAGGTAATTCACTTTTTAACTCATCTATCTTGAGATCGATCAAACTAGCAAAATGATCAGTATTATCTAAATACTTCTTTTCATACAGATCATTCAGCTCTTTTTCATCTTTTAGATAGGCTAATGTACGAACAAATAAGGTAGGATCAGATATATCAACAGATCTATCAATAGCAAGTAGACATTTATAAGCAGTCATATCAGCTTCACTAGGATATAAAGTTAGATCGATAGCTAATGCCTTTTTTGAATATCGTTCAATATAATAAGCCAATTTTTCGTTATACTTTAAATAATTACTCTTATTATTACTGGCAATAGAAATATAAAAATTAGAAGGTAATCTACTAATGATATTATCAACTGATTTATTATCATCCTTCTGCAATAAATACAAAAGGAAAGAATCAGGTGGTATTATCACTAATATATCACTTGATAATTCAGCGATCTCTTTTAAAGTAAAGAGATCTTTATTATTTGTAAATTTAATGAGTTCTAAATAACCAGAGTTGTTTCTTGGATATAATAGGATAGGAAATACTTTTTCCATAAAACTGATCTCTACTTCCATTCCTATTAAAGGCTTGATATTATGTTTCTTACACTCGCTATAAAAATACATCGCTGAAAATAGGTTATTCTTTTCACAGATACCTATAGCGGTATGTTTATTTTTTATAGCATAATTTATCAAGTCGCTTACCTTAGTTACTGATCGTAACAAAGAATAACAACTCCGATTATAAATAGAAACAGTCATTTTTTATTTTAACTCCATTAAATCTTTGATAATACTTTCTGTATCTTCATAAGATACTCTACCAATACCGCTTGCTTTCTCATGTCCGCCACCTTTAGCTGGTCTACCATAATTAGTAGCAATTACTCTTATATCGTGTTTATGACTTCTTAAGCTTACTGAATACCAGTTAGGTTCATCATCTCTTTCAATAAAACAAGCATAATCATCTACATTTCTGATCTTTGATAAAACATTGACAAAATCTTTTGCTTCTCCCTCTGTGATATTGAACTTCTTTCTTTCATCGATCATCGAATAGAAATAAGCAATATTTTCTTTAAAAATAGCTTTTTGACGATAAAATGATTCAGCCTCAAATTCTTCTTTTCTCACATCAAGAACATGACGACAAACAGTATTAATCTTAAGATCTTTACAGCTATCAAGTAATCGGCTTAATGTTTTAAAAGTATCACTATTTACTGAATCAACTGTAAAACCAACAGTATCAGTATTCATACCACCATAAAGATACTCTGCAGCTTTTTTATTGATATGCCAATTGTTGTCAAAGGCGATATTAGTGATAATATAACAACAACTGCTTGCTTTTGGAGCAAGATAGCCATAATCAGGTGTCTCTACACTTTTTTCATGATGATCGATCTTTAAAGAACATTTGCCATCTTTATAACAAGCTGCTTTATCATCAGCTCTTTCATCAGTTGAAGTATCTACTAAGATAGTCAAAGAATCTTTGATGATATCTTGATCAACATTTTCTTCATTAAAATCCATCTCTTCTAAGAAATCAGGATTATTCATCATCTCATCACCATAAGTATAAACTTTCTTATTTGGATAGTTATCTAAGATAAGATGTTTTAAACCTAACTGAGAGCCAAAAGCATCATAATCAGGATTTTTATGACGATAGATAACGATACTATCATATTTCTCAATTAATTCTTTTATTTCTGTAAAATTAACATTTTGCATTTATTCAACCTCTATTTCTTTAATATTAAACTCATTACCTTGTATCAAGTAAGTATGCTCACTATGACAATATGGGCATATCTTACCATACTGCACGGTAGGATAGGTTTTTTGACAATCTTCACAATAAGTTATTGCTTCTAACTTCTCACAAACAAGTTGCGAATCAATGAACAATTCTCTTTTCTGTGAAGCCCATTTCCAACAATTTTGTAGATACGACTCTATTACTGTTGATACTTCTCCTAATTCTAATGTGACCTTATTGATCTTAGTAGCATTATTTTCTTTAGCTACATTCTCCAAATGGTCCATTATATAAAATGTAACACTTAATTCATGCATACTATTTATTTTGCTTTCTTAAACTTAACTTTGATTGATTGTTTAACCATGTTAGGTAAGATATATTTAAGTTTATCTTCGGAAGCACGCATTATAGAAGCATTTGGTAAATCCCTATTTAAATGGATCGCATCAAACATACACTTAGTAGTACAGATACCACAACCAATACACTTATTAGGATCAACGATTGAAGCACCACATGATAAGCATCTAGAAGTTTCTTTCTTGATCTGTTCTTCTAACAATGTATTAGACAAATCTCTAAATGTACTAGCTTGCTTTTCAACTTCAACTTCTGAAGCTTTTTGTCTATTAGTAACATCATAATTATCTACTTTGATATTATCTTTATCTAAAGCAATGAAATCGCGACGATTTCTACCAATAGTCAATGTGCAATTTTCTTGAACATATCTATGTAGCGAAATTGCAGCTTCCCTTCCAGCAGCAATAGCATCGATTGCAAATTTAGGGCCAGTATAAACATCACCACCAACAAAGATATCACTAACATTAGTTTGATAAGTTAATCTATTAGCAATAGCTCCTCCATTAGCTCTCAAGTTCATATCGATACCATCTAAAATATGTCCCCAATCGATTGCTTGACCGATCGCAAAGATGACATGTTTACACTCAACTTTAACTGTATCCTCTTCATCATAAATTGGACTGAACTTACCATTTTCATCGTAAACTCTTGTACATCTTTTTAAGATGATGCCAGTAACTTTACCATCTTCTTCTAAGATCTCTTTAGGACCCCAGCCACAGTTAAGTTCAACTTTTTCAGATAAAGCTTCTTCAACTTCTTGATCACTTGCTGGCATGATATCTCTAGATTCTAAACAATACATACTTACTCTGTTATTTGAACAACGAGTAGCACTTCTTGCTGCATCAATAGCGACATTTCCACCACCTACAACAACTACATCACCATCTAATGGATAAGATTCTTTATCTTTAACTTCCTTTAGGAATTCTAAAGCTGTGATAGCTCCAAGTGCATCTTGACCTTTTATACCAGGTTTCCTACCTTTTTGACAACCAATAGCTGCATAGAAACCTTTATAGCCTTCTTCTCTTAATTGTTGAATAGTGATATCTTTACCTATTTCAACATTACATTTGATCTCTACACCTAATTGTTTGATGACATCAATTTCAGCAGCCAATAAGTCTTTTTCTAATTTAAATGAAGGTATACCATATCGTAACATACCACCAGGTTGTTCATTCTTTTCAAAAATAGTAGGTTTATAGCCTGTCATTGCTAAGAAATAAGCGCAACTTAAACCAGCAGGACCAGATCCAATGATCGCAACTTTCTGATCAAAATGACCTTTTAATGAAGGAACAATTGGAGTTGGGATATATCTTGTTTCAGCTTTTAGATCTCTTTCTGCGATAAATCTCTTAACTTCATCAATAGCGATAGCTTTATCGATAGAAGCTCTTGTACAAGCATCCTCACATCTACGGTTACAGATCCTACCACAGACTGCAGGTAATGGATTGTCTTTCTTTATAAGCTTTAAAGCTTCTTCATACTTGCCTTCTTTTGCTAGTTGAAGATAACCTTGAATGGCGATATGAGCAGGACAAGCAGTTTTACATGGAGCTGTACCAGTATCATAACAATTGATCCTATTGATATCACGATAATTATGTGACCACATATGTTCGCCCCATGGTTGTTCAGATGGTAATGGCATTCTTGGATAAGTTATTTGACAACCTTGCTTATCACATAATTTTTGACCTAATTTAACCGCACCTGCAGGACAATATTCAACACATTTACCACAAGCAACACACTTACTAGGATCTACTTTAGCTACATAAGCACTACGAGACATATTAGGAGTATTGAATAATTGAGATGTTCTTAAAGCATAACAAACATTGACATTACAATTACAGATCGCAAAGATCTTATTTTGTCCATCAATATTAGTGATCTGATGAACGAAACCATTATCTTCAGCTTTCTTAAATATTTCTAATGCTTCTTCTTTAGTGATATAACGACCATCTTTTTGAGTTTCTACAACATAATCAGCCATATCTCCTACAGCGATACACCAACCTTCAGGATCATCTCCACAGCCTTCATTATGAGTTAAACGAGATCTTCTACAAGAACATGGACTAGCAGCATATTTACCATCATACTTATTTAACCAATAAGAAATATGCTCAAGATCGATAGATTCATTATTCATCTCGATAGCTTTTTCTACAGGAATAACATGCATACCAATGCCTGCTCCACCTTCTGGTACAAATGCTGTGATCTTTTCAAGTGGTAATCTAGACATATGTTCAAAGAAAGTACCCATTTCAGGATTACTTTTTAATACACTAGAACTCATATTAAAGAATTCTGCACATCCTGGAACATACATAGGTAGTACATATTGTTTAGTATGACTTTCGTTTTCCCAATTGTATTCTAAAAGACCCTTGCGAGCCATTTCCTCTAATAATGCTTCGCACTTATCTTTTTCAAGTCCTGAGATCTTTACCATCTCATCTAGTGTCTTAGGTTTTCTAACATCCATTTTTAGTGCTAGATTAGCTTCCTCATCAGAAAGAATACCAGCTAAGCCCCAATATTCTGGATCTTCTCTAGTGATCTTTTTTAAACCTAATTTTTGTGGGATACGATCAGTTATCTTTTTACCCAATTTAGCGATCGGTTCACGAAATGGTTCGTTTGGATCAGGGCTATAACTAGGGTAAACATAATCAGGATATAACTCCTTATCTAGTTCTCTTTTACTCATAAACTATCTCCTTATATTTTAAATTTATTTTTGCCAATCTTTTACTTGTTGATATAACCAATCCGCAAACTTATCTATACCTTCACCAGTCTTAGCACAGATTGGAAATATCTTAGCGTTTGGATTACGCATCAAGATAAATTCTTTTACTTTATCCATATCAAAGTCAAAATAATCTAAAACATCGACCTTATTGATCAACACGACATCACAAACCTGAAACATCAATGGATACTTTAGTGGTTTATCATGACCTTCAGGCACAGATAAGATCATGACATTTTTAGAAGCACCTGTATCAAATTCAGCAGGACAAACTAGGTTACCAACATTTTCAAGTATTGCTAGATCTAAATCTTCAACTCCTAATGCTTCAATACCTTGTTTTGTCATTTCAGCATCCAAATGACACATGCCACCTGTATGAAGTTGAATGCTTTTAACAGATGTCGTAGCGATCTTTTTGGCATCTACATCTGAATCAATATCTGCTTCCATTACCCCAATATTTAATTTATCTTTTAATAAATTTATCGTTTTGATCAAAGTAGTTGTCTTACCAGCTCCTGGAGAAGACATTAGATTCATCAAATATACTTTCTTTTCTTTTAGATCAGCACGTAATTTATCAGCTTGTTTATCATTATCGGCAAATACACTCTCTTTGATCTCTATGATCCTTACTTCACTCATTTTACTTACTTCCTTTATTCAATCTAATTTTATCATATTATCATTTCTGAAAATTATTTCTCACAATATCTTTTCAAGAATTGTGCAGCTCTCTGACTTGCTAGGACTTTATACTTTTCAAAGTCTAAATTGTTATCTTTCTTGATGACGATATCTGAGAATGAACGAATGATCAGACAAGGCACTTTGTAACTATCGCAAACATGGGCAATAGAAGTTGCCTCCATTTCACAACCATAAGTCTCAGGGAAATACTTTTGAATATATTCAACTTTATCTTGTGAACATACAAAACTATCACCAGATACTAATGGCGCAATAAATACATTATGGTCAACATCTTCTAAGATGCTTTTAGCTTTCTCAACTAATGTTTTATCTGAATAAAAAACATATTGATTACTAGCAAATGAAGGGATACTACCATCAAATGATGATAAGTCCCAATCATGATAAGTTAATTTATTAGCGATAAGGACATCACCAACATTTTCTTCTTCTTTAATGCCACCAGCTGTACCAATATTGATAAGTGCTTCAACATCATAGTTTTCAATGATCGAGCAAGCAGTGATGGCTGCTGCTACTTTACCTACACCACACAAAGCTACTAAGATCTCTTGATCTTTGATAAAACCTTTTGTGTATTTACCTAATTTTGTTTCAATCTCTTGTTTATTTTCTAAAAGATCGACTAATGCTTGCTTTTCACATTCCAAAGCGGCGATTACTGCTATCATTTATTTACTCCTTTATTTTCTAAATATTCAGCGTTTTGTTGTTTAACTTTTTCAAATCCTTTATTTAGATCTTTCTTAGCTAATGCTATCTCTTTAGATGAATCATAACCTCTAGAAGGATCTAATTTATCTGCTATAAAGATGATCTTACTATAAACACTATTATCATCGCCTAAGCAATGATGTCTTATTGCTTTTAAAGCTTCTTTATCCTTCCAACAATAATAATGTTTTAATAGATAATAACCTATATATTGATGCCATACAGCTAATGGATAATCATTTTCATAAACATCATTAATAGATATATAGAACTCATTTTCTTCTTTTGATAAGTTCTTCGCTATATCATGAAAGATACCAATCCTATATGCTTTATTGCTATCAAGATGATTACTTTCCGCAATCTCTTTTGATAGTTGAGCAACTGATAAACAATGTAAATATCTCTTCTCTTTTAGCTTAGCCTTAATGATGTCTTCACAATATAAACCCTTATCTAAAATATAACTGCGAAGATACTTAGGTATCTTTTCAAAGTTGCCATTTTTGGCTTCTATTGAAGAGTTTTCACAACTATCAGTTATCAAATAATATTCATCTGAATCACTGATATCTTCAATTAAAGAGAACTTGCGATAAGAATCGATCATTATTTTTACCATTTCTTTGCGATTTAGATAAGTTGCTTCTTCTTTATCTTCAACATAGAAATAAATATGATCTAATTGTTTTTGTTTTCTTATCTTACTAGCTAAATTAAGATGATCTCTAGTTATAGGATCAAAGCTAGATTTAAATAGACCATTCATCTTGGCAAATTAATGATATTCTTTTTAAGATTACGTCTATAAAAAGTTACTTTACGACCAATCTTATAGATGATCTCACTAGAGGTTTCTCTAGCAAGTTCGATAGAAATCTCATCTACATCTTGTGGACAAGTGTCAGAAATTGAAACCTTAACAAGTTCATTAGCTGTTAAGTTTTCATCTAAAGAATTGATGACTGTATCAGTCAGACCATTTTTACCGACCATAACGATTGGTTTTAAGGTATTTGTTAAGGATTTTAAATAAGTTTTTTGACTTTTAGTTAACATATTAGATCATAGCCTCTCTTTCTTTGATCATGATTGGTTCATAGACATAGATGTCTATTTCAGCTTTTGGACAGACAACAGTTATAAAGCCTAGTCCAGAGATAAAGTACTCTCTTTTACCCTTATGAGTAAAATGCACTTTCTTAAAATCTTTTAATGTGGCTTTTTTGATGATTGGCGTTAAATCTCTACCATAATGGTTTTGCCACAAGTTATCCGCATTGGCTTGCTTACTACGATGGATCTTTAATTGATCAGAGAAATAGGTCACAACAGTTCCTTTTCTATCTGTTTTGATATCGATCCTAACAAGACCACTGATCGCAAATGATTGATCACTATAGATCTGATAGATCACTGGCTTAATTGTTTTTAATGGTATCGTCTTTTTTAATTGCTTATTATCTAAATATAATTGCATAGAACTATCATTAACGATACCAACAGTATCAGTGATATTTAGTTCATTTAAGCTAACTTCATTCATCTCAATAGTAGTTGCGGGATATCTATTTGTTGTTAAAACATCCTTTCCTAATAGTTCATTGATGATGGTACTTTTCCCAACATTAGCAAGACCTGTAACAATGATATTCTCATTAGAAACAATATACTTTTTAAAGTTATCAATAAAATCTTTATTGACTCCCCTTGTTAAGATAGCTTGTGAGTTAACACCTATCGCATGTAATCTTTTTAAGACATATTTTGCTAGTTTTTGATAATTTATCGTTTCTGGTAATAAGTCACATTTATTTAAGATGATATGACAAGAATGTTCTTTATAGAAATCTGCTAAAACAGAATTTAAAGAACTATCAAGATCAAAGATATCAATGATCCAGACAAATTGACCTTCTAACTTAGATAATTTATCAATTATCGTTTGATTATCTGGTTTAAAATCATTTTCTTTATGTTGATCATAATGGATCATCTTAAAGCAACGTTGGCAATATTCCATTTCTAGATTAACAACATAACCAATAACATTTGGATCACTATCTTGTAAAATAGCTCCACAACCTATACATTTCTTTTCCATTAGAATAACCTCAGATAAGCATAATATGCTCCAAATACTAGATTTGCTAAAACAAGCAAAATGATGACAACTGTTAAGATATGAATAGTATTTTCATACTTCTCTTCTAACAAATATTGTTTTTCTTCTTCATCAAGTTGTCTTTGTGTTTCCTCATCGATCTCTTGTTGCTTTTGATAGATCTTTTCATAAATTTTGATCTTATCCTGTGATAATTCTTTAGTTACATTTAGTTGTGGCAAACCTTGATCATTGATATAAGAATTATCCGATTTATTGATGAACATGATCTGAGTATCAGTTAGATCAGCATTGATCTTTTGAGGTAAAGGGTTTATCTCTTCTTGATCTTCACTTAATTCTTCTGGTTGATCAATATCATCTTGATAATATTCATTTTCATCATCTTCAGAATCAGTCAATTTTTCAACTTCTTGAGCTATCTCTTGTTGAGTTTGACTCATTTCTTCTTGTTGTTGGTCTAGTGAGTCAGTACTAACTTCATAAAGAGTATCATTATTAGCTTTTTGTAAGAGTACTTCTTGATCATCTTCTACAACTTCTTCATTTGTCTGTTCTTGTTGATCCTGTAGTTGATCAACTTGCTCTTCATTTGATTCATCAACTACATCTTCTGTATTTTGTTCAACAGGTTGTTGCTCTTGTTTTAGTTGAGTCACTTCTTGTTTTAATTGTTCAAACTCTTGTTTTAACTGTTGATCATCGATATTTGCTTCTTCAAAAGTATTTTTCTCATCTTCAGTTTCTTCTTCATCAACATCTTCTTCATCTTTTTCTTCTTTTCCCCAAAGTAAGATAAGATCGATGATAGCTAAAGCAACTGAGCCAGCACCAAAGTATAATTGCTTATTAATATCACTTAAGATCTGGATATCTTTAAAATAAGTTATCAAAGCAAAAACAGCTACACCGATAAATAGATAAAGTAATACCATCAATATGACTTTAATAAAACTTTTCATATCATACCTCCAAAGTTAACTCTTCATAACTCTTAGCACTTTCTTCAGGAATATCAATGATCTTGACTTCCTGTAATCCATTAAAATGATACCATCCTTCACCTAATGAAGCTAATGAGAAGCGAGCATCAGCATTTAATAAGTTTATTTCTTTTGCTTTCATCTCAACAACTTTATCATCACTCATTAAGTTTAGATCATCATTTAAACTTGCTGATAAACATAATTTTAAGTTAGCTGGATTACTCTTGTTACGTTTAGCGATGAGTAACCCTTTAGTAGCTCTTGTAGTAACTGAGATATCGCTGACCTTAATACGTTTATAGTTACCTTTTTCCGTGATATAAACCATTTCAGATTTAGTATCATCAATGATGCTCATTGATACAGCTTTATCATCTTCATATAGTTTAACAGCTTTAACTCCTTTTGCTTTTGGTGAAACATTAGGTATTTCATTGATCGAATAACGTAAGTTATAACCATTTCTTGTAACGATATTAACTTCACTATTATCATAAGCAAGTAAAGCAGCTACTATCTTTTCTTTATCTGAGATATTCATCGCAACGGAACTCTTAGCAGTCCTCTGTAATTGCCATTGAGATACATCAGTCTTTTTTATCATACCACTATCTGATAAAGTGATGAACCAGCAATAAGTATTAAAGTCTTTAACAACAAAGCCACTAATGAACTTTTCTGAGTTATTGACTTTGACATACTTAGAAATATGAGTGCCGATATCTTTCCATTTGCCCTCTTCGATCTGATAGATCGGTAAGCAAACATATTCACCACTTTCAGTAAATGCGATAAGTGTATCTTCTGTATCAGCTTGAATATAGCCTATAAGTTGATCTGATTGCTTTAAACCAGTGACAGTTCCTTCAGATGAATTATATGAACGTAATGATACACGTTTGATATAACCATCTCTAGATAAAGTTAAGACAACTCTTTCACTAGCGATCATCCTTACTTTATCGATCTTGATCTCTTGTATCTCATTTTCAATGACTGACAAACGTTCATGACCATATTTATTTTTAACTTCTGTAAGTTCATTTACTAATACTCTATCTAATTCTTTAGGATCATCAATGATGAGTTTTAATTCTTTTAACTCTTTTAGTAATTGATCATATTCATCTTGAAGTTCTAAGACATCCGTGTTAGTCAAACGATATAATCTTAAGATAACGATAGCTTCAGCTTGTTCATCAGTGAAAGCAAATCTTTTGATAAGGTTTTCCTTAGCATTTTCTTTATTGAAACTAGTACGGATTATTTGTATTACTTCATCAAGTACTGAAACAGCTTTGATGAGTCCTTCTAATATATGACATCTCTTTTCTCTTTTTGCTAGTTCAAACTTTGTTCTTTTCAAAACAAAGTCTTTGTAATATTCAATATAAGAATCAAGTGCTTGTGCTAAACCTAAATACATTGGTCGGTTGTTAACGATAGCGACCATATTATAGTTATAATAGATCTGTAGATCAGTATTCTTAAATAGATAATTCAAGATGTTATTAGCATCAGCATCTTTATTGATATCAATGATGATCTTTAGTCCATTTCTATCACTAGCATCTCTTACATCAGTTATGCCATCGATCGTCTTACTAAATCTGATATCATCGATCTTTTTAACAATGTTGCATTTGATGACTTCATAAGGTATTTCAGTGACAATGATATGTTTAGTTCCATTTTTATCAGTTTCAATGCTAGTCTTACTTCTGACAACTACTCTACCTTTTCCTGTAGTAAAAGCATCTTTAATGCCTTGCAAGCCTTGAATGATACCACCAGTTGGGAAATCTGGTCCTTTAACAAATTGCATCAATTCATCTAAAGAACAGTTCTCATTATTGATACGATAGATCGTTCCATCAATGATCTCATTTAAGTTATGAGGTGGGATGTTAGTAGCATAACCAGCCGCAATACCTGTACAACCATTAACTAATAAGTTAGGGTATTTAGCAGGTAAGACAGTTGGTTCATTCTCTGTATCATCAAAGTTAGGTGCCCAAGTAACTGTATCTTTATCAATATCAGTTAATAATTCTGTTGAAATAGCCGCAAGTCTTGCTTCAGTATAACGCATAGCAGCTGCTGGATCATCATCTATAGAACCATTATTACCATGCATCTGGATCAATGGATAATTGATCTTCCATTGTTGTGATAATCTGACCATGGCTTCATAAACAGAGGAATCACCATGTGGGTGATAATTACCAATGACAAGTCCTACTGTCTTTGCACTTTTACGATAAGGCTTATCATTAGTATTGCCATCTTTATACATCGCATACAGTATACGTCTTTGAACAGGCTTTAAACCATCTCTAGCATCAGGTAAGGCTCTTTCTTGAATGATGTATTTAGCATAATCACCATATCTATCTGAGATCAGATCTTCTAATGGTGATGTTTGGATATTTTCTACTATAACTTGATTCTTTTTCATTACTTACCCTCCAATACATAACCATCTTCTAAAGTGAATGTAACATAAGATTCGATCCAATCTCTTCTTACTGTCGCATTATCTCCCATTAGGATATTAAATTTCTTATCAGTCAATAAGTTATCATCGATCTTTACTTGAATTAAAGTACGAGTAGCAGGATCCATGGTTGTTTCCCATAATTGGTCAGCATTCATCTCACCTAAACCTTTATATCTTTGGATCTCTACTTTACCCAATTGATCTTTGGCTTGTTGTAATTGTTCGTCGTTGTAACAATAAATGACTTGTTTACCTTTGCTTACTTTATATAAAGGTGGTAAAGCTACATAAACCTTACCAGCATCGATTAATGGTTTCATATAACGATAGAAGAACGTCAGTAATAATACTTGAATATGAGCACCATCTGTATCAGCATCGGTCATGATGATGACTTTATTATAATTACTCTCCTCTACATCAAAGTTATCTCCAACACCTGCTCCGATCGTATGAATAAGAGTATATAACTCTTCATTTTTCATGATATCATTCATCGTAGCCTTTTCAGTATTTAAAACTTTACCTCTTAAAGGTAATATAGCTTGATAGAATGAATCTCTACCTTGTTTAGCTGAACCGCCGGCAGAATCACCCTCGACTAAAAACAATTCTTTTTTAGAAGAATCTTTGGATTGAGCAACAGTTAATTTACCACTTAGTGCTCTTTCATCCTTAGTCTTCTTTTTTCCATTACGAGCATCTTCTCTAGCTTTTCTAGCAGCTTCTCTTACTTGAGAAGCTTTGATCATTTTTCTTACTAATGTATTAGTAAGCTCTTTATTCTCTTCTAAATAATAAGCCAACTTTTCTGAAACTAGACCATCTACAACAACTCTTGCTTCAGGTGTTCCTAATTTACCTTTAGTCTGACCTTCAAACTGTAATAAATCTTCAGATATATTACATGAAATAACACAAGTTAAACCTTCTCTGATATCATCACCACTTAAGTTTTTATCCTTTTCTTTGATAAATCCATAAGTACGAGCATAATCGTTAAAGCATTTTGTAAAAGCACTTTTAAAACCTACTTCATGGGTACCACCATTGACTGTCCTAACATGATTAACAAAAGAATAAGAATTTTCTTCATATCCATCAATATATTGAAAAGCGCAATCAACAGAGATCTTATCATTACCACCCTTAAATACAATGATCGGAGAGATAGTATTCTTATCTTCATGTAAGTAGTTGACAAAAGCTTCTAAGCCATGCTCAAAACAAAACTCTTCTTTTGAATCACTTCTCTCATCAGTTAAGATGATCTTTAAGCCATCCATCAAGAAGGCACTTTCTCTTAACCTTTCAACGATAGTCGCATAGTTATAATCAATCTGTTTAAAGATCTTCTTATCAGCTAAAAAACGGACTTTTGAACCAGTCTTATTAGTATTTCCTAATACTTCTAATTTACCGATCTTGCTACCACCATCTTCAAAACGCATACGATAAGATTTGCCATTATAGTTAGTCGTTACTTCTAACCAACTGCTTAAAGCATTAACAACTGATGCACCAACACCATGTAATCCACCAGCAACTTTATAACCATTCTCATTAGAGAATTTTCCTCCTGCGTGAAGTTCAGTGAAGATGACTTGTAAAGTAGAAACACCACTTTCATGTTTACCAGTAGGCATACCTCTACCTTCATCTTCTACAC
This sequence comes from Erysipelotrichaceae bacterium, assembly GCA_963586925.1. Taxonomy (GTDB): domain Bacteria; phylum Bacillota_I; class Bacilli_A; order Erysipelotrichales; family Erysipelotrichaceae; genus UBA1783. The sequence goes on along the minus strand of CAVAAT010000013.1, from coordinate 26,015 downwards.
AGATGACGTTATTTTTTTCAATGGTAACCTTGATACACTTACCATAGCCATTTAAAGCCTCATCGATAGCATTATCTAGTATTTCCCATACCAAATGATGCAAACCATAATGATCAGTAGAACCGATATACATACCAGGTCTTTTTCTGACCGCCTCTAAACCTTTTAATATTTGAATGCTGTCCTCATTGTATTTTTTTGATTTCTCAGCCACTATTAAAACACCTCAATTCACAGTTAATTATACCATAAATGCCCCATTTTGTTATATAATAGACAAGGTGATTTTATGAAGTATGTATTTTTTGCCCTGTTAAATTATCTAGTAGGATCTATCCCTTGGGCACTAGTTATAGGTAAAGTTTTCTATAAAACTGATGTTCGTCAATATGGCTCAGGAAACTTAGGAGCTACCAACGTTGGTAGGACTTTAGGTAAGAAAGTAGGAATCCTAGTAGCAATATTAGACGGTTCTAAGGGATTTATCATGTTCTTGATTGAAAGTAAGTTCTCTTATCAAGTAGCCTTATTTACAGTCATATTTGTAGCAATCGGTCATTGTTATCCAATATTTGCCGGATTTAAAGGAGGAAAAGCTGTAGCAACCACTTTTGGTATCATGTTAGCTTTATCATTAGGTTCTCTTAAATCATTCCTATTAATCTTCTTAATTCCTGGACTACTTTGGGTAGCAATATCTAAATTGACAAAATATGTCTCACTTGCCTCAATACTTTCGCTATTAGCAAGTGTAATAACTACTAAATTCATAATTAATGATGCCTCTAAAGCAGCAGTGTTATTACTATTATTTGTATTTGTGACTTATAGACATAAAGATAACATCGTAAGATTAATTACAGGAAAAGAAAACAAGTTAAACTATTAAAAGATCCAAGTCAGGATCTTTTAATTTACTAATGATCAAATAGCTTTAAACACTTAATCAGAAAAATCGCAAACTTTGATTATGCGTAATAGAATCTTGTATGTCACAAGAAAGAATAAGTCAATACTATCTACACCTAAAACACCAGCACAGATACACAGTAAACACAAGAAAAAGCAACTAGTTAGACTCCTAACAAATAAAACAACAAAATTATAAGATACCGATATATTAAAAGGCCATGAAGAACCTATGTTCCACATGACCTTTATTTACTTACTTTGAGGGATTAATTTTACTCCCTAAATATTTCGGTTAGCCAAAAAGAGTTATTTGACTCTTTACATTAATGGTTCAAATGGTTTAAGTATTTTAGCGATCAGTTGTTTAAACTTATTTAATTTATAATTTTCATCTACTTGTCTACACTTAGACATTGTGACGATGAAATCCTCTTTGATATCTTTGATCGCAGAATTTTGATATAAGAATAAACCATCTTCATAGTGATGATAGAAGCTTCTATAATCAAAATTAATAGTTCCAACTACGGCCTTATCATCATCACAGATCATCTGTTTAGCATGGACAAATCCATCACTATATTCATAGACCTTAACTTTATTTGCTAGTAGATCTTTATACTTGCTTTTAGCTATCTCATTAACAGAAACTTTATCTGGTATTCCCGGTAAGATAAGTCTAACATCTATTCCTCTTAAGGCAGCATTATATATCGCATTTAGTATTTCTGAATCAACAATGAAATAAGGAGTCATGATATAAACATATTTTTTCGCATTGTTTAGTAAGAACATATAGACATTTTTTCCTGTGACATATTTATCAAATGGAACATCACCATATGGGATAACATAACCATCTTCTTCATATTCTTTCTGATCCTCACTTATTAATGAGAAATCATTAGTATTAGAAACTAATGAATATAATTGTAAGAACATCAGGGTATATGATCTAACTGCTTTGCCTTTTAACATTACAACGGTATCTTTCCAATAGCCATAAAGATTGATTTCATTTATATACTCATCAGATAAATTGATACCACCAGTAAAGGCAGTATTACCATCAATGATCATAAACTTTCTATGATCCCTAAAGTTGTAATAAGGTGAAATGAACGGTAAAAGTGGTGAAAATTTGTAACACTTTATTCCTAATAATCTTAATCTTTTATAGTAATTAGAAGGTAATTTCTTAAAATCACAAGTTCCATCATATAAAACCCTAACATCTACGCCATCCTGAACTTTTTGAAGTAAGATCTCTAGTATTTCATCCCACATCTTACCTCTATCAATGATAAAATATTCAATGAATATAAACTTAGTCGCTTTCTTTAATTCTTCTAGCATTACCGGAAAGACTTTTTCTCCACAATCAAAATATTCTACTTTACAATCATCATAGATATTAGTATTGCCAGTATTCATCAAATAGTTATGCATCTGTAAGATCTCTGGATCATTTTCTATTTTTTTCAAGCATTTCTCATCTTGTTTAAGATAACTTAAAGATTCATCTTCGATATTAAAAAATCTACTTTTGTAAGTTTTATTAAATAAGTCAAAAGATACATAGAAATAAATAAAACTACCAAAAAGAGGCAATAATAAGATCAATGTTGCCCAAGTAGTCCTAATCTCAAAATTAACTTTTTCTCTTTGTAACATAATAAGTAAGACTACGATATCAATTACAAGGATAACTCCATAGATAGGAATGATATAATTTAAAAAGTTACGATATACTTGTATTAATATGATGATCTCAGCAAGAACGATCAAGAAGACGAATCCACTCATGCTAAAAAGAAAATCCAAGATGTTTCTTTTATGTTTTTCATTTAATAATAATTTTTTTAACTTATCAAATTTTTCTTTATTCATACTTATTTAATTAATTTACCTACATCAGAAATAGTGACTAAGATAAATAGTCCAAAGATCAAGATCATACCAATATAAAGTAAAGTCTCTTCGACTTTCTTATTCAATCTATGACCAATGACTACTTCGATCAAAGTCAATAAAATCCTTCCTCCATCAAATACCGGAATTGGGATAAGATTCATGATACACAATGAAATAGAAATAGAACCCACAAGAGATAAATAAGATAAGAATCCATAAGAAACAGCTTCTTGAGTATAAGTATACATACCAATTGTACCAGATACACTCTCTAGACCAAGATTACCAGTAAAAAGCATGATAACTGATTTAATAGTTAAATATGCTGTTTCAAAGGTTACACTCATTCCTTGTTTAAATGCTTCTAACACTCCCATCTTTTCTATAGTAGCTTCGCCAGCAAAAACAATACCGATCTTATAGCTACCACTATCTTCATCATAAACAGGAGTTACTTTTATAGATAATTCTTGTGTATCTCTTAATACAGTTAATGTATAAGCACCATTATGTAATTGGTTATTAACAGATACATCATATGTATCATTAACTTCTACTTTATCTCCATTAGAATATTCAATCGCAATGATCGTATCTCCAACTTGTAAGCCTGCTTGCTCTGCTGCAGAATTTTCAATAACAGTTCCAATAACAGGTTTAGGATAAACAACCTTTTGAGGATAAGCTTCATAAATACCTACAAAAATAAGGGAAGCTAAGATAAGATTAAATAATGGTCCAGCAATTAATATTGCGATCCTTTTGATAGGAGCAACACCATAGAATGTTCTTTCCTTTGGTATATTTAACCTTAATGATTCATCTTCAGATTCTTCTAATTGCTTCTCTTCCTCTTCACTTTCGATCATTCCAGTAAAGCCGCCTAAAGGAATTAGTCTTAAAGTATATAATGTTTCTTTTCCTTGTTTAGAAAAGATCTTTGGTCCAAAACCAATAGCATATTCTCTTACATAAACATTAAAAAGCTTTGCTGCCAACATATGGCCTAATTCATGAAAGGCTATAAGAACGCCGATCATAATGATAAATAAAATAAATGTCTTCATATTTTACTTAACCTCCGCTAGTTCTTTTGCTTTTTCAGTTGCCCACTTATTTGATTCTAGTATTTCTTCTAAAGTAGGCTTTTCGATAAAGACATCTTTTGCTTGCCGTATCGTTTCAAAATTTATCCTTTCAATATCAATAAATGATATTTCATTGTTTAAAAACATGTCAACAGCCATTTCATTAGCTCCATTTAATATAGCTGTCATATTACCACCCTTTAGACCAACAGCATAAGCCAGATCTAATAGTGGGAATCTTTCGTAATCCATATTAGAGAATGTTAAACTACCAATCTCTGCTAATGATAATGATTCAGTTGTATTAATGATCCTTTTAGGATAAGTAAGAGCATATTGAATAGGCACTCTCATATCAGCTACTGCAAGCTGAGCTATTATAGAATGATCGACGAATTCAGTCATGGAATGAATAATGCTTTGAGGATGTAATATAACATCTATTTGCTCATATGGTAAACCAAATAAAACATGAGCTTCAATGACTTCAAATCCTTTATTCATCATCGTAGCACTATCTATAGTGATCTTAGCCCCCATATGCCAACGAGGATGCTTTAATGCTTGTTGTAAAGTGACATTTTTTAACTGTTCTCTGTTTAATTCTCTAAAAGATCCACCAGAGGCAGTGATGATAAGTTTCTTGATATCTTTCTTATCATAACCATTTAAAGTCTGAAATATTGCTGAATGCTCTGAATCAACAGGAATCAATGTAGCATTATATTTTCTACTTAGCTCATTAACAATATCACCAGCAGCAACTAATGACTCTTTATTAGCGATAGCGACATCAGCATGATGTTCCATAGCTCTAATAGTTGGTATTAACCCTACAATGCCTTGTAATGCATTACATACTACATCAATGTTATCTAAAGAAGCTAACTTTTCTAATCCTAGATCACCATAGTAAAAAGTCGTATCAGGATATTGCTTACTTAATTCATCAAAATCTTTTTGTTCTTGGACACATGCATAACTTAAAGGATATTTATCTAAATAATCTTTTAATATTTGAACTCTTTTGCCTACAGAGATAGCAATTATCTCAAACTCATCTTGATGTTGTAAAAGTATATCTAATGTCTGACTTCCTATCGAACCTGAAGCACCTAAAACTGTTATTTTTTTTCTCATATGAACAATAGTACTAAACATAATGTCCAAAGACAATTAAATGTCAATGAATCAATCCTATCTAATACTCCTCCATGACCTGGAAAGATATTTCCAAAGTCCTTTACACCATAGTGTCTTTTAATAGCACTAAAAGCAAGATCTCCAATCTGACCTATGAATGAATAAGTAAAACATGCTACGATCATCATAGTCTTATCAGTATTTTTTACACACAATAAGCCAAAGATCAAACAAGCAATAGAAGCTATGATATAACCACCAACTGTTCCTTCTATTGTCTTATTAGGTGAGATCCTTTCATTTAACTTATGCTTACCAAAGGCTTTGCCACAAAACAAAGCAAAAGTATCAGTTAAATATGTTCCAGCTAACATAAGTATCAAGAACATCTTATCGCTATTCTGTAAATATTGGATCATGATGATCGTTATCTCTACAATCATATATACAAGATAAACTAGACCGATCTGTTCAATATTGATCTCTTTATTGTTAACAAGTAAAAAGAACAATACGATGATAAAAGCAATAGCTCCTACTGCCACATACTTCTCATCTATATAACCTAAAAGTAATGATCCAATAAAGAAAATATAAACTATACCTTTATCAATCATTGACCATTTCTTATCAAATAATCTCAATAACTCATAAGTTCCCACAGCCACAAATAAAGGAGCCATGATCTTAAAAGCGATCCCACCAAAATAAACGATAGGTACTACTACAGCGATCAAAAACGCTGCTGTGATTACTCTTTGTTTCATTTTAAGCCTCCAAATCTTCTTTGTCTCTTACTATATTCCATAATAGCTATTTCAAATTGTTTTTCATCAAATTCAGGCCAATAACAATCAACAAAATATAATTCGGCATAAGATAATTGCCATAAAAGGAAATTAGATAAACGATAATCTAAACTTGTCCTGATCATTAGATCTACATCAGGATATTTACTAGTAGAGATATTTTCATTGATATCTTGTTCAGTTATCTCATTGACATCCTTTTGTTTTAAAACTTTATTGACTGCTTGAACTATATCATCTCTTCCCCCATAGTTCAAAGCAAAGACTAAAGTCATAGACTTATTGTCTTTAGTTGTTTCTATAGCTTTTTTTAATACATTAAGTGTAGAAGTTGGTAATACTTCGATATCCCCTATCGTTTCTATCTTAATGTCTTTTTCCATTAATTCTTTAAGAAATTTATCAATAAAAATGGCAGGTAATGACATTAGATAATCAACTTCCTGTTGAGGTCTCTTCCAATTTTCAGTAGAAAACGCGTAAAGTGTTAAGACCTTTACGCCTAAACTATTGGCTGCTATCGCTATATTTCTCACATTATCGGTACCGCAATAATGACCGTAGCTTCTAGGTTTTCCTTTAGCCTTAGCCCAACGTCCATTGCCGTCCATAATGATCGCTACATGCTGTGGAACTGATGACATCTTACTATACTTTCATTATCTCTTTCTGTTTAGCATTTGAGATCTCATCAATCTTCTTGATAGATTCATCAGTTGCTTTTTGAATCTTTTCAACAAGATCTTTACTTGTATCTTCAGGGATAGATTTATCTTTCTTAACGATATCGTTACCTTCACGACGGATATTTCTAATAGCTACTTTAGCTTCTTCAGCCATCTTAACAACTTTAGCAGCATATTCTTTACGTCTATCTTCTGTTAAAGGTGGAACAGTGATCCTTAATTGAGTTCCTTCGTTTTGAGGAGTTAAGCCAAGATTAGCAGCAAAAATAGCTTTTTCAATAGCTTTAACATAATTCATCTCATAAGGCTTTACTAATAATTGCTTACCTTCAACAACAGAGATAGCGGAAATCTGATTAATTGGTGTATCCATACCATAATAATCAACTGTAACATTAGCGATAAGACTTGGATTAGCTCCACTAGTCTTGATCTGACCTAATGAATTTTCAAATGAATTAATAGATGCGCTCATTTTAGCTTTAACATCATCAACTTGTGTCATAAAATTTCCTCCTTAATTTTTCCTATTTAATAACTGTACCGATGCTTTCATCAGTCAGTACTTTACATATATTATCCAATTCATTGCCATTAAATACAACTGTATGGATATTATTTTCTTTGCACATACTAGTAGCAGTAAGATCCATTACTTGTAATTGCTTCTCGATCATCTCCATATAAGTGAGTTGTTGATATTTTTTAGCATTAGGATCTTTTTTAGGATCAGCGTTATATACACCATCAACACCATTTTTAGCCATCAAAATAGCTTGACAACCGATCTCACAAGCTCTTAAAGCTGCACAAGAATCCGTTGAGAAATAAGGATTACCTGTTCCTCCACCATAGATGACAATATAACCATCATTAAGTTTTTCATCAGCTTTTTGATAATCTACAAGATCACAAATCCTGTCCATTTCAACAGCACTCTGAACATAGGCTTTTACGCCATTAGATTTACATGCTGCTTGAATTGCTAAGGCATTGATGACAGTGCCTAACATTCCCATCTTATCAGCTTCTACTCTTGGTAAACCAAATTCACTAGCAAACTTACCACGCATGATATTACCACCACCAACAACGATAGCGACCTGAACTCCTAATTGTTGAACTTTAACTAATTGTTCAGCTAACGCTTTTAAGTATTGGCTATCAAATGTGGCTGTATCACTTGAGATAGCTTCACCAGATAATTTCAATAGAACTCTTTTGTACATAAATACTTCCTCACTAATAATCTATCAAACGACTATTCAGCCGTCAATATCACTTTTGCTCTTCACTTCTAACTAAGACATCTCTTGGTTTAGAACCGTTTTGAGCTGAGATGATGCCATCTTGTTGTAAAGCATCGATCAATTTAGCAGCTCTTGGGAAACCTAAAGAGAATCTTCTCTGTAAACCACTTACTGAAATAGTTTCTTGAGTCATGACAAACTTTTTAATATTCTCATATAAAGGATCATTACATTTGCCAACACCATCTTGTGTTTCACTATCTTCTTCATCATCTAACATGAAGATATCTTCATATCTTGGAAGATAATTACTCTTACCAAAGTAGTCAACAACTCTTTGTATTTCCGTATCTGAAACATAAACACCTTGAATTCTTGTATTTGTACTCTCTGATTGAGGTGCGTATAACATATCACCATTGCCTAATAAACTTTCAGCTCCCGTAGCATCTAAGATAGTACGTGAATCATAAGAGGAAGCTACCGCAAAGGCGATCCTTGAAGGTATATTGGCTTTAATGATACCTGTGATGACATCAGTAGAAGGTCTTTGGGTTGCTAAGATAAGATAGATACCTGCAGCACGAGCCATAGAAGCTAGTCTTTGAATATATCCTTCAACATCTTTACCATGAGTGAACATTAGATCTGCCATCTCATCAATGATACAAACGATATTACATAAACGATCACTAGGATTCTTTTGGTTATATTCCGTGATATTTCTTGATTGATGATGAGAGAACTTATCATATCTAGCATCCATCAACATGACTAATTTCTTTAAAGTATCAGCTGCTTTAGAGGTATCATTGATGATCGGACAAGCAAGATGTGGTATATTCTCATAAGGAGTAAACTCAACTTTCTTTGGATCTATCAAAATGATCTTTACTTCATCAGGTCTTGATCTAAATAATAATGTCAAGATGATACTATTGATGCAAACAGATTTACCACTACCTGTAGCACCAGCGATCAATAAGTGGGGCATTTTATCAATTGAAGCATATACCCCTTTACCCGATAAATCTTTTCCTAAGGCCATAGTCAATGGATTACTACGATATTTATCAGGTACATTGTCTAATAATTCCTTTAAACGAACAGGAACTCTTTCTTCATTCGGAATTTCAATACCGACTGCACTCTTTCCAGGGATCGGAGCTTGAATTCTAACATCTTTTACAGCTAATCCCATTTTTATGTTTTCTGCGATCGAAGAATATTTCTTAATGTTGAAATTACCATCAGGAACGATCTCATACTGAGTAACAGATGGACCAATGTTATATTTATCTAACTTTGAAGGTAACTGGAATGATTCTAATGTTTGTTCTAATATCTTCCACTTCTCTGCAGCATTCTTTAAATTAGTATTCTTCTTATTTACAGTATTGTTGTCCAATAAAGTAAGTTGAGGAAGATTGTAATTACTACTATCATAAATACCTGCCTGAGCTTTTAATTCACTAGAAGCAGATGAAATTGTTGTAGTAGATGTTGATTTGGGAGTACTATTTTCGTTTTTCTTAACATTTTCTTTAAAAGGCTCTTCATCTTTTTTCATAGCAGGCTTGATAACTTGCTTTACTTTGATCTTTTCTTTCTCTTTCTTCTTACTAGCAAAGTTCAAAAAAGGACTTTGAGAATTATTATTACCAATAGAAGTATTAGCTTTATTTAACAATTCTTTATCTTTTTGGATCTTTTCTAGATCAGTAGAAATAAGAGCAGCAGAAACAATGAATACAACTATGATAATGATAGTTCCTACAAAAGAGATACCCATGTAGATGACACCATATAATAATGTTCCAAATAATCCAGCAGAATTATCAATTGTTTGATCAAATATCAATTTTGAGTTAGTAAAGAACTCTTTGATGATATCCTTATCTGAAAGGTCTATGCCCCAGTTGATGATACCACAGATGATAAGTGCAGCAATGAATAATAGGCTTGCTGAAATAAGATGACGTTTTTCAATCTTCTTTTGTAATACATTCATGATGCCAAGAATGATCAAGAAGATAAAAACGACAAACCAAAGTATGCCAAAGAAGTACTTAGTCAAGTTATATAATAACTGTCCTAAAATACCTGTATGATTGTGTAAAAAGGCGATAAGACCGATGATCAAAAACATGATACTGTACAGATATCTTACCAACAATTCATCTTTACTACTTTTTTTTGTCGTTTTCTTACTCATTTTATTACCTTACTAAATATTAATTTCAATGATGGCTGGTAAGATCATTGGATGTTTACCAGTTTCTCTTAATACATAACGACTGATCCTCTCTTTTAGATCAGCTCTAACTGTCATATTGTCATAGACACCATTATCAACAGCATCTTGGATCATTTCAACAGTTATCTTTCCGATATTCTTAATGACATATTCGGAATCTTTAACATAGATAACACCTCTTGATTGGATATCAGGTCCACCAATGACTTCTTTTGTCTTATAACTTAAAGCGATACCTACGATGATGACTCCATCAGTTGATAATAATTCTCTGTCTTTCAAGACAAAAGAAGCAATGTTCTTGTTATCTTGAGTGCCGATCATTACATCACCAATATGATCTATGACTTCAGAACAAGATACTAATTTACCATCAACGAATTTAGCAACTTGTCCATTGTCTAAGATGATGACTCTATCAGGAGTAAATCCTACTGACAATGAAAGGTCAGCTGCACTGATGAAATCTTTATACGAACCCATGACAGGCAAGAAATACTTTGGTTTTAATAAGAACAAGAACATCTTTAGATCCTCACTTGAAGGGTGCATTGATAATACTTGCTTCTTATCTAACTTAAAGATCTTAACGTTATCTTTATATAATTCATTTTCCATATCACTCGCTTCACTTTCAGTACCAGAAACTACTGGTGAAGCAATGATGACTGTATCTGTCTCTCTTAATTCAATTTGATCATCTTCATTAATGGCGATTCGATGCATTTTTTCGAAGCAACTAGATCCGCCACCAGTAACAAAGATAACACAATCTTCTATATCATTACTGAAATCTTTGATCATGTTAGCATCTGATACCTTATAGTACCCATTTTCCGCAAATAATTTGACCATATACCTCATATTAGGATCATAGAAATACATCTTCTTCTTGTATTCATTAGCTAATACGATGATTTCTCTTAATCTAAAATAGTTCTGCTCATAGAGAGTGACAAATATTCTTCCTCTAGCATCTTCAAAAGCAGGTCGAACTAAATTACTAACACGGTGTTTTGGACTAGTAAATCCTTCTTTTTCAGCATAAGAAGACTCAATGAGGGCCATGAACACGCCTTTTTTACCAATAGCAGCTATCTCACCAATATCTGACTGATAAGCAGTCTCATTCATATCAAAATCTACAACATATTGTTCAGCAACAACAATGCTGCCTTTATCAGTATTGATCGCAACACCAATTGCATCAGGTGCAGCATGTGATAAGCCAAATGTGTTGACTTTAACACCACTGATGGTTACTTCACCATAACGAGGTAAAGAATGTATTTTAACATGACTGATCTTTTCTTTATGCAACTTCTCTTTTAAAACTAAACAACAGAGATTAGGAGCATAAACATCTACATTAAATTGCTTCAACAAATAAGGTAAAGCATCCATCATATCATCATGGAAGTGAGTAAGAATGACTGCTTTTACTTTATCTTTATTTTCTAAAACATAAGTGAAGTCTGGAATGATGCATTCAACTCCAAACTGCTTATCTTCAGGTATCTTCAATCCGCAATTGACGATAAATATCTGATCGTCAATCTCGATACAATACATATTTTTCCCGTTTTCATCTAATCCGCCTAAGGCGAAAACTCTCAATTGACTCATTGTTCTCCTCTCTCGTTATTCTTCAATGGCAATACCATTTAAAGAATTCTTCATTCCTTGTGTAATCTTTACATCAATTATATCACCCACATGGGCATTATGACATTGAAAATTGACCAATTTCTGACTTTCTGTATAACCGCTCATGATATTTATATCTGTTTTAGAATATCCATCTACCAATACTTTTTCAATTCTTCCTTCATAAGCGACATTGTGCATCTTAGAATACTCACCAAGTTTTTCATTTAAGCGATATAATCTTTCTTTTTTAGTTTCAAGATCAACATTATCTGCCATCTTAGCAGCAGGTGTTCCTTCTCTAGGAGAATAGATAAATGAATAAGCATTGTCATATTGACAATAATTGACTACTTTCATTGTATCTTCAAATTGTTCTAATGTCTCATTAGGGAAACCAACAATGATATCAGTAGAAACTGCAACATCTTCTACTTTATTTTTGATCTTATCAAATAATTCAAGATAAGTTTCTGCCGTATATCTTCTTCCCATCAAACGTAATATCTCATTATTACCGGATTGTAATGGAAGATGAATGAAAGGCATGATATTTTTTCTATTACCGATCATTTCGATCATATCATCACTGAAATCCCAAGGGTGAGAAGTAGTAAATCTTATCCTATCAATACCAATATCACTGACTTCACCTAATAATTGAGCGAACGATAAGTCATCGTCTAAATCTTTGCCATAGGCATTGACATTTTGACCTAATAAAGTAACTTCTTTATATCCTTTTTCATATAAATCTTTTACTTCAGCTAAGATATCTTTACTCAAACGACTTCTTTGTTGACCTCTTGTATAAGGAACGATGCAATAAGTACAGAACTTATCACAACCATCCATAATATTAACGAAAGCTTTATGCTTAAATTGTCTAACCGAAGGTAGATCTTCATAGATATCACCTTGTTTAGAATAAACTTCAATACTTCTCTTTTTATTAGTGATGATATTTTCTATGAGTTGAGGAAGTCTATTGATGTTATGTGTACCAAAGATAAGCTCTACTTGAGAATATTTCTTCATCAAAGTATCAACAACTTTTTCTTCTTGGGCCATGCAGCCACATAAACCAATGATCATCTCAGGTTTCTTTCTCTTATAAGATTGTAAAAAGCCAATCTCTCCTAATACTTTATTTTCCGCATTTTCTCTAATAGCACATGTATTTAAAATAATGATATCTGCTTCAGAAAAAGCCTCAGTAAAAGTATATCCCATACTTTCTAAGATACCACTAATTACTTCACCATCACGGACATTTGCTTGACAACCATAAGTTATGACATGATAACATAAGCCGTTTCCTAAAATCTTCTGTTCAGGAGTTAATTTGACAGATTCTCTAATAATATCAGCTTTATATTTAATATCTCTAAAACGAGCTTCTTTTATGTTTGGTAAATTAATTTCATTCATATTAATACTCTTCTTTCATCTCACAAAAAACCAAGCATTTGTTGCTTGGTAACTATTCTTGACTGATTGCTTGAACAGGGCAAGTGTCGACGCATGCACCACAATCAACACAAACATCCTTATTGCTTTCAGCATGTCCATCTGCATCTAATTCTAATGCTCCAACTGGGCAAACAGAAACGCAAGCACCGCAACCAAGACATAAGTCTTTATTTACAACTACTGGCATAAAACTATCAAATCTCCTTTACTAATTTATTATAGCACAATAGTGATCACTTTTGACAAGTAAATTACTATTGTGTCTATTTCTAATCAGTGATTATTAAGCACTTTTTCTTAATTTATCTCTTGTTTTCATAAGAGCAAAACCTAATAAATTTTGACCTTCCCATTTATTGATGTCAACTCGAGAAGAATCATTCATTCTTTTACCAATTCCCCAGATCTTATCTTTTTGGGCACATTCAGCTATCAGATCTTCACCTGTAGCTAATAATTTTTCCTTCAAAGATGGATTTTGAGAAAACTTACAAAGCAAACCCTCATAGACAGCTATCTGTCTAACTCCATTCCATATAACTGAATTAAATGGTGTAACTTGCCTTCCTAAAGCTTTGATGGATTTAACATCATCAGTTTCTAGGATCTTTTTAGCTCTTTCTTGATCATTGAAGCAGATGGCTTTTTGATACATCATATACTGTTCCATTGAAGAAAAAGTAACACCATCACATTCAAAATGTGAAAGATACCAATTGCTGAGATACCCATTGATCTCATCAGGGTTGTGAAAACAAATAACATTCATATCAATTTCTCCTACTGTAGTAATCTTTATATCATTAAAATGAACTAATTACAAGAATTATTTTAATTATTAGAATACTACAATCAGTCTATTCAAATTATGTTATTAAGTAAAAACGAAACAAAATTCTATATCTTAATAGTATGTTTAAGAATTGTGATCAAATTTTACACAAAGAAAATATGACCATCTAAAAAAGGTGAGTTATTGAAACTCACCTAAGTAATAAGAACCATTCTTAATTAAAATAAGATGGACTCTATATTTGTTTGCTATTAGATAACTATTTAAAAATCATAATGACCTCTACACGCATATATCACTAGTACATCATTTTCAATTTTATAAATTAAACGATGTCCTTGAGAAATACGTCTGTTCCAATAACTTGAAAGATTTCATTTTAGTGCTTCAGATTTACCTAAACCATCATAAGGATTTCTACAAATATCTTTGATCAATTGATTTATCTTATTAATCATCTGTTTATCATAACGTTGCCAATAAAGATAATCATCCCAAGCTCTATCTTCCCAACTGATCCTCATTTGTTATTTTCAATAAGATCATGTTGTGAAAAATGAGCTTTACCTTGTTTAACATCTTTATCCAAATTTTCAAGATATTTAATATTACTATCAGAATAAAATGGGGCGATATCTAAATCTATATTAATATGTTTTTCGAAACTGACCTTTTTTATTACAGCTGTAAATAAATCTCTTATTGAAAGATTAACCTCAGAACATGCCTTTTCAACATTTCTTTTATCATTTTGATTAAGTTTTAAATTAAAGTTTATCGTTTTATTCATCACAATCTTCCTTTCCAAGTAAGCAAATATATATAATTAGTAGATACTTAAACTAATATGCAAACGATAAACATTAACTATATATAAACTATTTTTCAACAACTATATTCTCAACAATATGTGGATCTATATCATCTCTATACTCAATTGTTGAAAAATCACTTTCAGCATAGAAAGGATTATTAGTTATTGGAAAAGGAACACGTTTTTCTCTAACCATCTTTTTTATCAATATAGTAAAAGCTGCACTTACACTTATCCCTAACTCATCGCAGATCTCTTCAAAATTCTTTTTTAAATCTTCATCCATTCTAATGTTGATATTTACTATTTCTTTGTTCATAACAATTTCTTTCTACTATTCATCAGTTTCTATCATATCATGTTGGGAAAAGTGAACCTTACCATCTTTAGCATCTTTAAATAATTTTTGAAGATATCTCATATTACTTTCGCAATAAAAAGGATCAATAGAAACATCAAAAGGTATACATTTTCTCTTTACTACAGTATTAGCATACATATTCATTACTGAACTAGCTGTTAAGCCAAGATTTGAACATAAAGCAAAGAATTGATCTTTTAAGTTTTTATCAATTTTAACATTAACGCCAACTTTCATAGTCATATATTTCTCCTTGTCTATACTTTTTATTCACATTTGCTATGTGTTATATATATTATATCACAATAAATAAAAAATAAACGACATACAAAAAAGCTCGATGATCTCTCATCAAGCTTTAACCTACTATTTAGCTGTTTCGCTAGCTCTTGTCTCTCTAATAACAGTAACTTTGATCTGTCCTGGATAAGTAAGCTCATTTTCAATCTTTTCTTTGATCTCACGAGCAATTCTGAAACAATTAACATCATCAACCTTTTCTGGTTGAACCATGACTCTAACTTCTCTACCAGCTTGGATAGCATAAGATTTCTCAACACCTTCAAAGCTATTAGCGATCTTTTCAAGATCTTCAAGTCTATTAACATAGTTCTCTAAAGATTCATATCTAGCACCAGGTCTAGCAGCACTTAATGCATCAGCTGCAGCTACTAAGTTAGCGTAGATCGTCTTTGCTTCTTCATCACCATGGTGTGATGCGATAGCATTAATGACTGTTTCATTTTCACCATGTTTCTTACAGATCTTAACACCTAATTCAACGTGGCTTCCTTCTTGCTCGAAGTCTACAGCTTTACCAATATCATGTAATAAACCAGCACGCTTTGCTAATGACTGTTTTAAACCTAATTCAGCAGCCATCATACCAGCAAGATGGGCAACTTCAAGTGAATGTTGCAAAACATTTTGTCCATAAGAATAACGATACTTTAATCTACCGATCAAGCCGATCATTTCTCTATCGATCCTACCAATGCCTAATTGGAAGACAGCTTCTTCACCAGCTTTTTGAATGGTTTCATTTAACTCATTAGTCTTCTTGTTGACAACTTCTTCAATACGACCTGGTTGAATTCTTCCGTCTTTGATAAGGTGCTCCAAAGTTAATCTTGCGATCTCTCTTCTAATAGGATCAAAACAAGAAATAGTGATAGTTTCAGGAGTATCATCAATGATCAAGTCAACACCAGTAGCTTGTTCAATAGCTCTGATATTTCTTCCTTCTCTACCAATGATCCTACCTTTCATTTCTTCTGAAGGCAAGCCTACTACTGAAACAGTACGATCGATAGTCTCTTCTTGAGAATATCTTTGAATTGCTAAACCAATGATATTACGAGCAATATCAGCAGCATTAGCTTCAGTCTCTTCTTGTTTTTCTTTGATATAAGCTGCCATTTCATTAGCTGTAGAATTCTTGACTATCTCAAACAATTCATCTTTTGCTTCATTGACTGTAAGTCCGGCAACTTGTTCAAGTACACTTGTCTGTACATCGATCTTTTGTTGTAATTCTTCCTGCATCTTGTCCAAATCAGCAGATTTCTTATTAAGATCGTTTAACTTGTTATCAACTTGTTTTTCTTTACTATTTAGTTTTTCTTCTCTGAAATTAAGAGCGTCATCACGTCGTAAAAGCTTATTTTCTAAAGCTGTTACTTCTTCACGTTGTTTTTTGATTTCTTTTTCCGCATTTAATTTTAATTCATATGCTGAATTTTTACCATCCAAAATAGCCTGTCTCTTAACAGCGTCTGCTTCGATATTTGCTTCTTTTATGACTAATTCAGCTTTCTGTTGATTTTTATTCAAACCGATCTTTGATATTACCATCATTACGATAATACCAATGCCAAATCCTGCTATAATTCCCAAGATGAGGGCAGTTGTTTTATCCATTTAAAAACTCCTCCATCTTTCCTTTTCGTTATAACATCTATATTTTAACACACTTTTCACATATTTCTACCAAAATCACGACAAATTGAAAACAAATGTCCTTGATTTCAAAAAAAAGAAGGCATTCATTAGAACTAACGCCTTTCTTTGATCATCTTATCTGTATAAGTAAATATCTCATGGTCATAACCCAATTTATATAATTTATCTCCATATTTAATATAAGGTGCACACAATATGACCATAGCAGACTTATCTTCACTCATTAATTCAATATGCTCATAACTTTCAACTTTATAATCATCATAACTTAAATGATAAAATGAAAAGTTGATGACAGTTATCCTCTTCTGTAAAGTCGCTATCTCTTCTTCCGTAAGCATATTTTCTGATTCAACAACAAGCCCTTGCTCTAAGACATAAACTTTCCCGTAAGTTAGATCTAAAATAATCTTCTCTGGATGAGAGTCAACAATTGAAGGCTCTTCTTGATTTTGCCCACAACCTACAATAAGTAGTAGTATACAGATTATCATTAATACCTTTTTCATATTATCCCCCTTCTTTTATCCCCATATTAACTTAAAAAAGTTATGATAATTCTATATGAATATCTCTATCTATTATTTATATCTTAACATAAATAAAATTATTAGTGTACTTAAAAAAATCACATCAATAATAATTGATGTGATTCTTAATGAAATCTTAATCTTTAGACTCTTGTGAATCGTTATTTTTGAGCTTTTCTTTTAGTTCTTCTTCAATAGAAGTATAGATATCTGGATTAGCTTGTAAGAATAAGCGAACATTTTCTCTTCCTTGACCGATCTTATCATCTTTGTAAGAGAACCATGCACCTGATTTATCAATGATGCCATACTCTACTGCAAGATCAATGATCTCGCCAATCCTAGATACACCTTCACCATATCTAATCTCGATAGTTGCTGTCTTAAATGGTGGAGCAACTTTATTCTTAACAACTTTAACATTGACTTTATTGCCAATGATATCTGTTCCTTGTTTGATAGCCTCACCTTTTCTAACTTCTATTCTGATCGAAGCATAGAATTTTAAGGCTCTACCACCTGTAGTAGTTTCTGGATTACCATAAACTACACCAATCTTTTCACGTAATTGGTTGATGAAGATAACGGTACATTTGCTTCTGTTCATTACTCCAGATAATTTACGCATTGCTTTACTCATTAATCTAGCTTGTAATCCCATTGATGAATCTGACATAACTCCATCAAGTTCCGCTTGTGGTACTAAAGCTGCAACACTATCTACTACAAGTAAGTCAATAGCAGCTGATTTGATAAGTAGTTCAGCAATCTCTAAAGCCTGTTCACCAGAATCTGGTTGAGATAAGATGAGTTCATCAATCTGAACTCCTAAGTTTTTCGCATAAGTTGGATCGATCGCATTTTCTGCATCGATAAAAGCAGCTCTACCACCAGTCTTTTGAACTTCAGCAATTGCTTGTAAAGCTAAAGTAGTCTTACCACTTGATTCAGGACCATAAATTTCAATGATCCTACCTCTTGGATATCCTCCAATACCTAAGGCTCTATCGATCAATAATGATCCTGATGATATAGCGTCTTCTTCGACTTTGACACTATCTCCTAAACGCATTATTGAACCTTTACCATATGTTTTTTCGATCTCTTTTATCGTTTGAGCTAAGATCTCAGCATCAGTTTTTTCTGCCATAAATAATTCTCCTTCTAATATATATTATGTGCGAAAATCAATAATTCCTATTTATCTTTCAAAATAATATCTTTTGCTTGCATAAAATAGTCGATTCCACTGATCAGAGAGATACAAGCTGATAACCATAACAAGATATCAGCAACTGGAATACTGATAAGTTCAAATGGAATGTTGTTCAATAAGATAAAGACGATGCATAGCATTTGTGTAACAGTCTTTAATTTTCCTAATTTACCAGCAGCCATGACAAAGTTCTGACTAGCAGCGATCTGTCTTATGCCATCAACGATCGTATCACGCCAGATCATGATGATGACAGGAATAAAAGAAATAGTATTGTTTGCAGCAAAGATCACAAACATTGTTGTAGTCAAACACTTATCAGCGATCGGATCAATAAACTTACCAAAGGTAGTTATTTGATTGGTCCTTCTAGCGATCATGCCATCTAACCAGTCACTAGCAGAAGCAATGACAAAGATAATAAGCGATAATACATTCTTAAATGAAAGAGATACACTTCCAACATAATAAGTAGGAAGCTCAATATCAAATTGTGCATAAGGGAATACCCAGATAAGAACTATCAAGGGTATCAATACAAGTCTAAATACAGATATTCTATTCGGTAAATTCATAAACTAATTCTCCTTGAAATTAATTATAGCACAAAAAAAGCGTGTCAACGCTCTTTATAATAAACCAATTGTAAGCCACGTTCTGTCCCGTTACCGGTGGCGACCATTTATCTAAGCATAGCTTCCCTGTCTTCTTCATTTAGTTGACTTTGGGTTCCCCTACCAAATTTGGGTTTCTCGCTTATGGGGTTTACATCGTTCCACTCTTAATATTTCTACTAAGACTTCGTCACTGTTGCACCTTAAGATGCTCGTCCATGCATTGCTGTTTAGGAGTAGTCATCGCCGTCAGTGCCTGGCCTTATTTGTTAAACCAGCATAATCACTACTATCATCGCAGATAGTGCGAGCGTGGACTTTCCTCTACCTTTCGGCAGCGATCGCCTCATTGGTTATTTACGATTGAAAACTTCTTGTTCCAAGCGAGCCAATCTACGTAAGATGTCTACTTGTGACAAGTTATTAACAGCAGGAGTTACTTCACTATCAGCTTTACTCTTCTCTAAAGTATCTATCTTATTTTCAAGTTCAATGACTCTTGCTTTTAATTTATCAGTAGCATTACGATACATATCAGCTTGTTCTTTAAGATCCGCTATCGTCTTTTGATAAGTATCATAGTCTTGTACTACTTGATCTAAAAAAGTATCTACTTCGATCGGAGAAAAACCCTTAAACTCAACGTTAAACTCTTTGTTTAAAATGGTGTCAATATCTAAATTGATCTTTTGTTCCATATATTCACTTCCCTGCCTATAATTATAATAAAAGAAAATTATGTGATTTTCAAGAGTTTATCGTAAAGCTTTTCATCTCACCTAACAAAAAACTAGTAATGTTCTTTATGATCAATGAACATGCTTTACTTTTAAGTTATTATTTCTTTCTCCATTAGTTAAAGTAAACTTTTTGATACAGATTGCTCCATAAAACATAACAACTAATTCTGTGATAGGCATAGCTAGCCAAATACTATCACCACCAAAGAATTTAGGAAGTAAAGTTATCAATAATCCACTTATTAGTAATCCCCTAGCAAAAGAAACAATAAAAGCTTGTTTTGGTCTCATTATCGCTTGGAAATAGTAAGTAGAGAAAATATTAAATGGTAGTAACAAAAATGAAATAGCATAAGTCCTGATGATATTAGCAGCGATCTGTAATATCTCACTATTAGGTGTCATGAATAAATAGATATACATATTAGGAGCAACCATGCTTAGTACAGTCCAAAAGATGCCAAAGAAAAACGCCGTTAATAATCCATAATGTAATGCTTCTTTGATCCTATCCCACTTATTAGCACCAAAGTTTGGTGAAATGATCGGTTGAGCAGCTTGTCCAACACTATAAGCACAGCATTGAACAAATGTACTAACATTAATGATCGGCCCATATACTGATAAAGCATTAGAATCAAGATAGTTCATGATCTGTCTATTAAATAAAACAGTGATAATTCCCATAGCTACATCAATGAAGAAAGTAGGAAAACCCGTAATGAGTATCTCTTTCATCTTACTTAAGAAATGCTCACATTTAATGAACTTCAAGCTATTTTTCTTCTTAAAGAAATGAGTGAGCATAACTACAAAAGAGATTACAGCTCCTGTTGCTGTAGCAATACCAGCTCCAAGTATTCCAAGATCACAAACAAAGACAAAGAAATAATCACCAAACATATTGAAAATACCACCTGATAAAACACCAATAGTAGCAAGTAATGGATCGTTATCATTTCTTAAGAAAGCAGCTAACATCTGATTAAATAAAAATAAAGGTAAAACAAACATTATCGGTTTTAAATAAGTCGAGGCATATCTTAATAATGAACTATCAGCGCCAAAGAATGACAATATCTCTTCTTCAAAAAGAATAAATGCTAGCCAAGATAATATTGCCAAGATGATAGCTCCTATTACAGAGATAGTAAAATATTGATTCTCTTTACCATCATTATCACTAGCTTTTTTTGTAACTAAGATGACACTACCACCAATGCCCATTAATAAACCTAAACTGTAAATGATATTCCACACCGGTGCAACAACAGCTAAAGCTGCTGTACCATCAGGTCCATGATATTGACCAACCATAGCCATATCAACAATTGAATAGATCGAAGTGATCAGCGCACTTCCAAACGCTGCTAAAAGATACTTAAAATAGATCTTCTTAATATTGCCAATCAATAAGTCCATGTTCAAATTCCTCCTTAACATAAAAACCGGACAGAAACAGATATCTCAATCTGTCTCTTGTCCGGCTATCATTTCCTTGAACAACTCGCCCTCCGAGCACGTGTTGTATATTAACACATACAAAAATCAAAGTCAAAGAGTAATCATTTCTTCTTTCTCTCTTGATATATCTCTTTACTAGTTTCATTGCATTGATAATGCCAATATCTATAAATGTATCCAATCCAATAGATAGCTTCTATATCATAAGTATCACCATTCTGTATAATATTTTTTTCTTCCGTAAGTTGTTCTAAAATATACTCTTCACCAGCCCATTGCAAGAAATCATAATCTGAATCTAATTGTTTTACTGTTTCAGAATTCATGAATTCTTTAATAAATTGCTTACTGTCTAAACTTTTTTTAACAGACAATTCAAACAATCTACCTTGAATATCACAAACTTTACGATTATTTCTACAAATTGATTTAGCGAAAGATACACCTTTAGTTCTAGTTACAGCAACTTATTGATAATCTAGATTTAAAGCAGATAAACTATTTATCAGAGCTTTATCAGTAATATAACTTAAAAAGAAGTTATCTAAGACAAAAAAATACGTTCATCTACGATACAACCTATAATTAAATCTTTACTATCTGCCATTATTTGATATTTTTCGTAAAATGAAGTTTCGGCTACATCTTGTAATTTACCTCTATTGTAAGCAACAAACATTGCCCAATCCATATTATTAGGAATTTCTAAAACTGATAGATCATTTAAATCAATAGAAACTATATAAAATGTACTATCTTTATAGTCACTGATCAATGATAAAGGTTGTCTTGGATCAGTCCCCATATAAAAACCTTGTCCAAAGTCACACAATTTACGACTAATCGGTTTAATATTACCAATAATTTTTGACTTTGAGCCATGATAAAGAATATTTCTATTGGAATCTATATTAATTTGTTTAATAAGATCATTGATTTTTTTAATGATCATTTCAAATGCAGGTACAGCATATTACTTACATATATCATAAACTTTAGATTGAGCTATTTTACTAGGAAAATCGTGACCATTTTCCCAGCGGTTTATAGTTGCATAACTTACATTGATCATTTCAGTAAATTCACTTTGACTTTTATTTAGATAATTTCTGATCTCTTTTATCTTCATAAAATATAACATTCCTTACAAAATCATTATATAAATGTTATATTCATTTTCAATAAAAAAGCGATGACATCACTATCATCGCAATTAACAATTATCTAATTCTTTAATGCTTGTAATAAAGCAATCAAAATAGCATTGTATTTATTTTCTGGAGTATCAGTTCTACTAGTCATGATTATTGGAGCAGTTGTTCCAAGTACTGCACCCGCTAATTTTAGATCAGTAAAGAAGATAAGACTCTTTGTTAAAGCATTGCCTACACAGATCTCAGGTACTAATATAACATCAGCATTACCAGCAACTATACTTTCAATATGCTTATGCTTTGCTGCTTCTTTTGAGATAGCATTATCGAAAGCTAAAGGTCCATAAACTATACATCCTGACATTTCACCATTCTCATTAGCTTGTCTTAACAAATCTGCATCAACAGTACTACTCATTTTAGGATTAACGATCTCAAGAGCTGAAATAGCAGCTACTTTGACATTTTCAATTCCTAATTGATTAGCTAATTTAGCACTATTGATGATAAGCTGTTTCTTTCTTTCTAGATCAGGATCAATATTTATAGCACAATCTGTGATCAAAAAGAAACGTTCTTCTTTACTATACTCTACTACGGTAGCTTGTGATAAAACATTACCAGTTTCCAATAGTCCATCCTGTTTATTTAAGATAGGTTTTAAGTAATCAGATGTCTGTAATAAACCTTTCATAGGTATATCAGCTTTGCCATTCTTGATCAGTTTAACAGCGATCTTAGTGCATTCTTTATCATCTTGACAATCAATGATCTCATACTTAGATTTATCTTCATTTAAACTAGTAAGTATCTCTTCGATCTCTTTTTTCTTACCGATCAAAATGGCATTGACTAATCCTTTTCTTTTAGCATCAATAACAGCTTCAAGAGCATAACTATCATGAGCACCTGATAAAACGATAGTCTTTTTTATACCAGATTGTAAAACATATTGTTCTATATCTTTAAAACTTTTTAACATCTTACTAAATCTCCTTAATCTTTTCTTTTCCTATCAATGCCCTATAGCCACTCTCACCTAATGACAGCATCTCTAGTTCACCCGGATAAACATACATTTCAGATATAAATCCCACATATTCTTTTAAATGTGAAATAACATACTCTGAGTTAGCAAGTCCACCAGTAACTATGATAGCATCAACATCACCTTTTAAGACAGCAGCACTTGCACCAATCTGTTTAGCAATGTTATAGATCATCGCCTCATAAACTTCTTGGTAATGTTTATTACCATTATTGATCTGTTTTTCAATTGAAATAGTATCACCATTTTCAAGTAAAGATACTAAGCCACCTTTACCAGTCAATAAAGATCTGACCTCTTGCTTGCTATAATTGTTGCTGAAGCATAAATCTACAAGATCTCCTGCTGGAATTGTACCTGCTCTATTTGAAGAGAAAGGTCCATCACCATCAAGACCATTATTAGCATCAACCATTTTTCCTTTTTGATGTACGACTATTGAAAAGCCTCCACCTAAATTACAAACGATCAAGTTCAACATTTCATAATCTTTGCCAACATTTTTAGCGTGATATTTAGCTACAGCCTTTTGATTTAATGTCTGCATCCTACTTTTTCGTTGTATCTGTTTGATTCCACAATAACGAGCAAGAGAAGAAAACTCATCTATTGTAGGAGGATCAATACTTAATGACAAGCAATGTTCATTACTTAACTCCTTAACAATGAATGGTCCTAGATCACAGGGATGATGACCATACTTACAACTTTTGATCTCTTCTAGCATCTTATCATTTATATGATAAATACCACCATCTTTGATACTACAATGACCACCCCAGCAGACTATAGCATCAATTTCTGTTTTATCAATGTTATTCTTATTCAAGAATTCTTTTATAGTATCTAAGCGGTATTGTTGTTGATCAAAGAAATCATTAAATTTGATAAGTTCATTAGGATCATGAGTAATAGTCTCTCTAATGATAAGTTCATTATTTTCAAAGTAAGCAACTTTACTAGAAGTAGAACCTAAGTTTAAAGCTAATACTGAATTATTAGGCATTTTCCTCTTCCTTTTTAACAAGTGGATTACTATTGATCCAAGGTTGAATGACTTTTGTATTTAATTGCATCAAACCATATCCTAAAACAATAGATAATACGATCGTGATAGCGATAGCGATAAATAAAGTCTTAACATCGCCAGAAGTAATGACTCCTAAAGTAACACCACTCTCTAATGTAACACCATTAGCCATTGATCTAGCAGCAGCACCCTTTAATCCTAAAGCCATAGCTGTAAAAATCAAGATTGGGAAGTGAATGACATAAATGTACAAAGATAATTGACCAGGAACTTTCCAGATCTTATTGCTGATGATAGGACATCTTGTGCAATAATCAACATTTAATAAAATGAAGAAGCAGAATAATATTGAGAAGATCATTGTTGGACCCCAACCAATATTGAAATAGTTAGTCATAAAATCACTATTTGTTGATACCCAAGTACGGATAAGAACAACAACAGTACAGATAACTTGACATACTGTAAAGAATATCTTAGCACCATTAGTCCATTTAACATCCTTTAGTTTATTAACTGCTAACCAGATCTCACAACCTAAAGATAAGCCAACAAACATCAAGATAAGATCAGTATTGATTGAGAAATCGCCAATAGTCATAAATACGTTCCATAGTGGTAATGTATCTGTAGCCCAACAACTACCTAAGAATAAGATAGATACGATTGGTACAATGTAGCCTAAGAACTTCTCTTCATCTTTAGCTAAGCCATAATATACAAAGTAACCACAAACGAAGATACCAGAGATAAACCACATTGGAGTATTACATAATAATTTAACAGCAGCACTAGTAGAGCCCCAAGCACCAACAAATCCATTACCCATACCAATACCAGTTAATTGTAAACCTAAGAACTCACCGATACATGATAAGAAGTATTCAGGATATTGAGCTAAAGAGTATCCTCTCCATAAACCATTAGCTAACCAGCCTAAGAACAATCCAATAAGTAATAAAGGCATCAAAGCTTTTACTCTACTTGTAAGATAAGCCCAAGCTTGTTTTGAAGCAGAAACATTCTCATTAAGACCAGCATCTTTTTTCTTACGGAAACCTTGCATCATAAAATAACCAGCAAAGATCATAAATGGTAAGATGACATCAA
>CAVAAT010000012.1:0-48947 GCA_963586925.1 Erysipelotrichaceae bacterium | reverse complement strand
TCTTTTTTGTTTTCAACACTTAATTTTGCCATATAAAATGAACCCTCCTGTCTGGCGAGGACAATCTGTCAGTTAGGCTTAAGCCTATCTAATAGATTGCATTTTTGTCCAAACTTTTGGGTTCACCTCAGGGATGCCACAATGGATAAAAAGACAAGACCAAGTCATCAGAGAGTTGATGGTGAGATCAGAGAGATTGATGAACGTTTTTCAAATGGATTAATGTTTCCTGGTGATCCTGAAGGCTCAGCTGGAGAAGTAATCAATTGCCGATGTGTTTTATTACAAAGAGCAAGATGGGCGATAGATGATGAAACAGGCAATACAAAATGGGATAATGAAAACAGAAAATTAGTAACCATTGATAGCAAAAATTATCAAGATTTTAAGGACAAATACTATGAAGAACTAAATAGTATGAGTCGCAAAGCCTCCAATGAAATTGTATTTAATGTTTTTGCAGATACGAATACTGTTTCGGATGGGCAGAATAAAGAAAAGAAAATTAGTGGAACAAAACTAGAATTAGAACAAAATACTAATAAGGATAATGCGATAAATACTGATGTTATAAGTAATGATACTAATAGTTCAAATAGTATTGAAGAAGTAAAAAAATTAACTTATAATGAAACTGTCCAAATTGGTGTTGCTAATGGCTCTGTTAAATTGGAAATGAATAAAGATAAACAGAATAGGCACATTAAAGATTCCAAGGAGTATATTGTTGGTCGTAGTTATATGTATGGTAGTTTGGAAGATATCCGAAAGTTGATAGCAGAACTTCAAGGAACTGGAGAATTTGTGAAAGACACAAAAGGTAATTGGACAAAGAAAGAAAGAGTTATGGCAGATAAAATGATTGGTGTTGTTATAGATCCTTCTACTGGTGAAGAAACAACCACTAATAGTGCAATGATTCATTATTCTAATACAGGAACACACATTGTACCAAGAAAGGGTGAATAAAATGAAATTAAAAGAGTACTACAATAAGAAAGTCAATATAACTGATATTAGTGGCATTTTGTGGGAAGGAATAGTCACTGACTACATTTTTCCTGAAGACAATGAACCGCAAATTGAAAGCATTGTTTTGAGAACAAAAAATAATGATTTGATTGAATTCTTTGAAAAAGAAATTCAAAAGATTGATTTGATCAGCTAATATGATCTATTAATAAAGCACTTGAAAAGGTGCTTTTTTCTATGCAAATTCACTCAAATTAGGGCGTTTTTGTTGAGAATGATAAATAGGTCATCTGACCTAAAAAAGTGTTTAAAATGGCTAATATGAAGCCAAGAAAGGAATAAGAAATATGAAACTAAATGACAAGGTTTATGATGTACTTAAGTACTTAGGAATGATTGGATTACCTGCATTAGCAGTAGCTTATCAATCATTAGCAGATGTGTGGGTATTACCTTATCCTGATGAAATCCCAAGTACGATTTTGATTGTAGTAACACTGTTGAATACTTGTTTACAGATCTCTTCAACAAATTACTACAAAGAACAAAATACCACTAAGGATAAGGAAGCTGTTGAAACTGTTGAAGGAGAAGGCTAATGATCGACACTAGTGAAAAGATGATTTTCCTTTGCCCATGTCGAGATGGCAGTGCAACAAAAAAGTACAGCAAGGGAAGTCATTGGGGAGTAGATTTCGGATGGACTGAAGACAAAAATTGCGATATCTTAGCGGTGCAAGATGGCAAAGTTGTTGATAATTTCTATTCAAATTCGTGTGGCTACTCTGTTGTTCTTCAACATGAATACGATGATGGAAGTCATAGATGGAGTGCATATATCCACCTAAATAGTAGAAGCAATAGGTCAATTGGAACATCAGTGCTGCAAGGTGAAAAGATTGGTGTAAAAGGCAATACAGGTAATTCAAATGGCTATCATCTTCATATCGGTATAAGTGATACAACTACTTCAGTATATACATGGAATCGCATGAAGTCGTTGTGTAACTTTGATCCAGAAGGACATTTCTATAAATGGAAACACGTAGAGTATATGGGGCAATGGTACGAGAATATCCCTTACATCGAAGATTACCAAGTTAAGTATCCATCACCAGTCGAAAGAAATACTGATGTTAAACAAGTAGAAGTATTGATCAGTTATCTCTATCTTCGTGATGAACCTAATGGCAAAGCGTACAGTAAGTTTGCTACTAAAGGTATATATGATGTGTTGGAAGAAAAAGTTAGTGGTTCATATAACTGGTATAAGATAGCAGATAGCTTTTGGATCGCCTCTGGTGGAACAAGGACAAGAGACTTGCTACCTGATAAGAGCAAAGAACAGCTTCTTGAAGAAGAAGTGGAAAAATTGAATGCAGAGATTGCTACTCTTAAGGACACATTAGAGAATACAAAGGTATCACTTGAAAGTGCTGAGAGTAAGATTGGCAGCATTAAGAAATTAATAGAAGATTAATGTCCTAAGCATGACATTATAAAAGGCTTATTTTTCATGCATCAGGGATGATGTAAAACATCTATGTCAATTTAACTTGACGTGACGTAACACGTAAAAATTGTAAAGGAAGGAATTAAAAAAATGACATTACAGGAAATATTGAAATCACAAGGTTTAAGCGATGAACAAATCAAATCCGTTGTTGGTGAAATGAAACAGAACAAAATATTCACTTCTGGTGAAGAAAATTTAGATATTAGGTATAACAAGCTGAAAGGTGAACATGATTCTAAGATTGAAGAACTTACCAAAGCTAATCAACTTATTGATGAATTAAAGAAATCTAACAAAGGGAATGAAGACTTGCAATCAAAGATTAATGAATATGAATCTACAATTGCTAACCTAAATGCTAAATTAGAAGAAACACAAATTCAATCAGCGGTTAAGGTAGCTTTACTAGAAAATAAAGCAATGGACATTGATTACCTAACCTTTAAGTTGAAGGGAAAAGGTGAACTTAAACTTGATAAGGATGGTAAAATTAAAGGAATTGATGACATGATAGCTGGGCTTAAAACACAATTCCCTAATCAGTTTGAAACATCCAATAACAAGGTTATTGAAGAACACAAGCTTGAAAAAGGTGAAGGTTCAAAGGAAGTCATCACGAAAGAACAATTCAGTAAGATGGGCTATATGGAAAAGAATAAATTATTCAGAGAACAACCAGATGTTTATGCTGAATTGCAAAAATCTAATTAATAGAAAGAGAGTGAAAAAATATGGCACAAACAAAAATAGCAGATTTAATTAATCCACAAGTAATGGCTGATATGATCAGCGCTAAACTTCCAAAGAAAATTGTGGTATCACCATTCGCAAAGG
The DNA here is from genome assembly GCA_963586925.1 of Erysipelotrichaceae bacterium. Taxonomy (GTDB): domain Bacteria; phylum Bacillota_I; class Bacilli_A; order Erysipelotrichales; family Erysipelotrichaceae; genus UBA1783. The sequence goes on along the minus strand of CAVAAT010000012.1, from coordinate 45,625 downwards.
TAGATACAACATTACAGGGCATTCCAGGTAACACAATTACTGTTCCATCATTCAACTACATCGGTGATGCTGATGATGTTGCAGAAGGTGTAGCAGTAACACCAGCAAAAATGGGTGTAACATCTACTACAGCAACAATTAAGAAAGCAATGAAAGCAGTTGATTTAACTGATGAAGCAGTATTAAGTGGCTATGGCAATCCAATTGGTGAAGCAAATAACCAACTTGCTAAAGCTATTGCAAGCAAGGTTGATGCTGATTGCATGGATGCATTATTAACTGCATCTTTGAAATATACAGCGAGTGCTAAAATCTCATACAACACTATTGTTGAAGCAATTGATGTGTTTGAAGAAGAATTCAATACGGAAAAAGTTATCTTCATTAATCCAGCTCAAGTTGGTGCATTGAGAAAAGATCCTAACTATATTGCATCTGAAAAAATTAAGGATGAAGTATTAATCACTGGTGCTATTGGTAAGATTGCTAACTGCTTAGTTGTTCCATCAAAGAAAGTTGCTTTAAAAACAGATACATATACTTGCCCAATCGTTAAGCTAACTAGAGATGATGAAACAGAGGATGAAACTTCAGCATTAACTATCTACTTAAAACGTGATGTTAATGTTGAAACAGAAAGAGACACACTTTCTAGAACAACTGCTGTTTCAGTAGACGAAATGTATGCAGTAGCATTGAGCAATGCTTCAAAGGTTGTATTGGCAACATTTACTAAGTAAAAGGGGATGATATCCCATGATTATCTCGGTTATTGAATTAAGAAAATTCATAACTACAGATCAGAGTGATACAGTGCTTGAAGCAAGACTTCAGGCACTTGAACTTCTGATACGTAAATACACAAATAACAACTTTCAAAACAAAAATATAAGATTTAAGTGCAATGCTTCTTCAAACGGTCTTGATTTTTCAACGGAATATTTAAATATTTCTGATACTATCCAGATATCTCAATCTCAATTCAATGATGGATTATATGTAGTTAAATCAAATAGTGATGGATCAATTGCTCTTGATAGGACTTTATATGATGAGCAAGAAGTATTGGTAACTAAAATTGAGTATCCATTCGATGTTCAAAGGGGTGTTGCCAATATGATCAAATGGGATATTGAGAATAGAGACAAAGTAGGAATTCAATCTGAGAGCATATCAAGACACTCAGTGACTTATTTCAACATGGATGGGGATAATTCCTTAATGGGATATCCTAAGTCTTTACTTGGCTTTTTAGAGCCATATAAGAAAGCTAGGTTTTAAGTATGGTAGGTGGAAATGTTGATGGAGTAATCCAAGTAAGCACTGCAACCAAGAATACAATTGGTGAAGCGGTCAAGTCCTGGACAGATGTTCAAACACTTCATGGTTGGCTTGACTATTCATCAGGTGATTCCAAGTACACTAACTTCAATGCTAAGATTCAAGAAAGCAGTCATATCTTTATCTGTGATTATGTAGCGTTGGATTCAAGGATAAAATCAGAGAATTCAAGAATGATAGTGAACAATGAAACTTATGATGTTAAATTAATTGATAATCCAATGGGGTTGAATCAACATTATGAGATCTATCTGAATTACACAGGTGGACAAACATGAGTACAGAAGTAAGATTCGAGAGTAATGCTATTGAAGTGATTGGCAAAATCAGTGATGCAGTAAACATTTGGTTGGAAGAAGCATCGGGTGAACTTGAATCACAAGCTAAAAGGAACACATCAGTTGGAAAAGTTGCTGGTGGTAATACAAAGCAGAATTGGAAACATAAAGTTGATGATGAAGAGCATGAAGCAGTAGTTGGCAATATGTTGGAAACATCTATATGGTTAGAATTTGGAACTGGTAATTATGCGCTTAATGGTGATGGCAGAAAAGGTGGTTGGTACATTCCAATTGGAGAAGGCAAAGGACAGATATCGCAAGAAGTGGTTGATGCTTATGGGTTTAAAGTAGTACATGGCAACGATATTGATTTTGCTTACACGAAAGGTATGAAGCCACAAAGACCACTTCATAATGCTGTTGAAACACAAAAGGCTAAATTACAACGAAGACTAATTCAGGTATTGAAAGAAATAGGTGATGAAGAATGACAACAGAATCATTAGCATTTATTAATGATAACTTGACCAAAGCAGATATCAACTATGAATTCATGGAATGGACTTCTGATGTTGTTTATCCATATTGGGTTGGTGAATACACTGAATCCGAACCAATGAATGAAGATGGTATGCAGGAATCAACCTTTATGATCACTGGAACAACAGATGGATCATGGCTTAGTTTAGAAGAAGCAAAAGCAACAATTGAAAGGGAATTATGTAATCAGACAGTCATCCTTCCAAACGGAAATGGGTTGGCTGTTTTTTATTCTGGTAGTTTAGTAGTTCCTACAGGGAACGAGAAAATGAAAAGAATGCAAATTAATCTATTAATTAAAGAATGGAAGGTGAACTAATAAATATGAGTAAAGCAGGAAAAACAGGCGTATCAACTAATACTCCAAAAAACATTGTTTTTGGTGCTGGCACAATCCACAAGAATTTGAAATACACAACAAATACTTGGAACTTTGAAGCTTCTCTTGTGGGTGCTACATCAGGTGGATCTAAATTCACTATTACACCAGAGATCACTACAGTTGAAGCAGATGGAGCATTGGTTAAGGTTAAAGGATTAGATGTTAAGACAGGTGAAACAGCAAGCATGGAAATTAACTTCTTGGAATTAACCACAGATATTATCAAAGCAGCAGTAGTTGGAAAAGACGGGACATCAACAGATACAACATATGATTTGATTGAATCGAAAGCTTCTATTGAAGAAGGGGATTACTGGGACAATATTGCTTTTGTTGGCAAAACGCTCGAAGGTAAGAACATAATTGTTATCTTAGATAATGCACTTTGCACAAGCGGTTTGGAACTTGAAGGCAAGAACAAAGAAGCTGGTATCGGGAAATACACATTTGAATCTTATGCTGATTTAACTAGTGATTTGGATACTTTGCCTTGGCATATTTATTATCCGAAAGCAACTGCATAAGGTGATAGATGATGAAAGTTAAAGTTATTAAGTCATTTATTGATAAATATACCGATGAAGTTTACAACATTGATGATGTTATTGAATGCTCAGAAAAAAGATATAACGAAATCATCAAGGTAGGTAAATTTGTAGAAAAGATTACTAAAAAAGAAAAGGAATCGAAAGAAAATGGAAATGAGACAACTAACATCTAAAGATATCTTCCCAATGTGTCAGATCATAAAGAAGATTGGCATTGATGAATTCAAACAATGTTTTAGCACACCTGAAGTGTTAAAAATGGTGAGCGAAGATGGTGGAACTGGTAAAGTTGCTAATCAAATTGGCATTAGTATCATGTTTGATATCGTATCAATCATTGTTGGCAATCTGCCAAAATGCAAAGATGAAATATACAACTTCCTAGCAAGTTTAACTGGTTCATCTTCTAAAGAATTGGAAGAACTATCTATAGCTGATTTTACACAATTAATTGTTGATTTGGTGCAGAAAGAAGAATTCAAGGATTTTATTGGGGTTGTTTCAAAATTGTTCAAGTAGGTGATATAAGATTCATGGACTTGCTATTTAGAAGATATGCAAGTCCTTTTTTGTTACTTGATACCTATATAGAGCAAGGTAGGTTATTTGATTTTATTATTGAATTCTTCAACATTAGAAATGATGAAATGACATGGGATGTATGGCTTCATAAGGTATATGATCAGTCATATGAAGACTTCAAAAACTCTATAAATGGAATACAAGAAAGCAAAGAAATAACAAACGAACAAATTGAAACAACCGTTAAAGAATCACATAATATCTTAATTAATTTCAGCCCAATTGATGAAGGGGGTGAGTAAATGGAATTAGGAAGATTATTTTATACTCTTGCCCTTGAAGGCATGGATGAATTTCAAGCAGATGTCCAACAAAGTGAAGGGCAGACTGAGTCTTCATCAAACAAAATAATTGAATCGTTCAAAAAGATTGGCGCAGCTATTGCAACATATTTAACTGTTCAAAGTATTATTAATTTTGGTAAAGCAGTGGTAGATGCTGCTGCAACAGTTAGTGCTGAAGCTAGTGCCTTTGAACAAATAATGGGTGATTACTCAAATACTGCACAAGAAAAAATGAAAGCAGTCGCAGATGCAACAGGAGTAGTTGATACCAGATTAACATCATACATGACATCAATGACAGCTAAATTCAAAGGTCTTGGATATGATATTGATGATGCAACTACCTTAGCAGCAGATGGATTAACACTTGCATCAGATGCGGCAGCATTTTGGGATACAACATTAGATGATTCAATGTCACACCTTAATTCATTTATTAATGGATCATATGAAGGTGGTGAAGCCATTGGATTATTTGCTAATGATACACAGATGGCGCAATTTGCAATCAAGCAAGGAATTGTTGAATCTACTTCAGCATGGTCTAGTTTAGATGAAGCGACAAAACAAGCAACTAGACTTGAATATGCTAAACAAATGTATGAACAATCTGGAGCAACTGGACAAGCAGCAAAAGAAGCAGAACAATATGCAAATGTTCAAGGAAATCTAACTGAAAAATGGAGACAATTCAAAGGACAAATTGGAGAACCAATACTGCAAAACATAGTTCTTCCAGCAATGCAAAAGTTATCTGATTTAGTTGATAAAGCAAGTGCCGCAATGCAGTTTTTAAGTGAACATAGCAAAGCAGTTAAAGCAGTATTGATAACACTTGGTACTGCAATTGGTATTGTGACTACTGCACTTACAATGCAAGCAGTTGTGCAAGCGACAAAAGCTGCTATGAATGCTAAAGAAGTTACTACTTTAGGTGCATTGATTGCAGCAAAATGGGCAGATGCAGCCGCTACAATGGCAGCATTAGCACCATACTTATTGATTGCTGCAGCTATTGCTGCTCTGATTGCGGTAATAGTTCTTTTAGTTAAGAATTGGGATAAGGTAAAAGAAGTTGCAACTAATGTTTGGGAAAAAGTAAAGGAAATATGGTCAACGGTTGCAGAGTGGTTTAAGACCAATGTAGTTGATCCAGTAGTTAACTTCTTTACTGAGCTTTGGAATAGTATCACTACAATTTGGGATGGCATTAAAACTGTGATTGATACAGTTTGGGATGGCATTAAGAACACTATTAGCGATACAGTTAACAACATTAGAACAACAGTCTCAAATGTGTTTGACTCGGTTAAAGAAAAGATTTCCAATGTCTTCAACGGCATTAAGACGATTACAACAAACATTTGGAATGGCATTAAAACAGCAATTACAACACCAATTGAATCTGCAAAAGATAAGATCAAAAGCATTGTTGATACCATTAAAGGCTTCTTCAGTGGAATGAAATTATCATTCCCATCTATTAAGTTGCCACATTTCAGAGTTACACCAAGTGGATGGAAGATAGGAGACTTGTTAAAGGGTTCTATTCCTAAACTTGGCATTAGTTGGTATGCAAAAGGTGGTATTTTGAATAAGCCAACAATATTTGATTATGATCCAAGAACAGGCAATGCCAAAATCGGTGGTGAAGCAGGTGCAGAAGCAGTAGCTCCGATTGATACATTGCTTGGATATATCAGAACAGCTGTTGCAGAGCAAAATGGCGATGTTGTTAGTGCTATTGATAGACTAATAATGATGTTAGCTGACTATTTGCCACAACTACTCAACAAGAATAATCAACTTGTTTTAGATACAGGTGTTTTGGTTGGTTCAACAGCTAGAGCAATGAATGATGAGTTGGGTGTTATTTATACAAGGAATGAAAGGGGTGGATGATCATGAATGGTATTCAATTTGGGGAACTTCATTCTTATGATGATTTATCCCTTATTTTAAATTCAAAGACAATCGAAGCACCTTCAACAAAGACAGATACTTTAGAAGTTGATGGAATGGATGGAATACTCGATTTTACTGAATACTTTGGTTCGATAAAGTACAAAAACAGAAAACTTACTTTTGAATTTTCTACTATCGTTCCAAGAAGTGAGTTTCTTTCATTGTTTACTACAATTCAGAACTCTTTGCATGGCAAAAGAATGAAAATCATACTAGATGATGATCCTAATTATTATTACATGGGAAGATTGTCGTGCAGCAGTTGGAAAGCTAACAAAAGAATAGGAACAATCACAATAGAAGCTGATTGTGATACTTACAAGTACAAGTTGAACGAAACAGTAGTATCACAATCTATTGGTAGCAGTGCTGTTACCATTGAATGTGAAAACCTGAAAAGAAATGTAGTTCCAACATTTGTTCTAAGTGCAGAAATGCAGATCACATTTAACGGAAATACATACACATTGAGTTCAGGAACATTCCAAGTTCCAGAGATTGAGTTTGTTGAAGGCACAAATACCTTGACTGTCAGTGGTGCTGGAAACATACAAATTAAATATCAGGAAGCAAGCTTATGATGTATAAAGTTTATTGTGATAGTTATCTGATATTTGATACAAGACTGACAGAATTAACAATCATTAATCCAACATTGAACCTTGAATTAAATAAGACTGGTTCATTCACTTTTACAATTTATCCATCCCATCCATACTATGATAAGCTTCAAAAATTGAAATCTATTATTAAAGTTTATCAGGATGATTATCTTGTATTTAGGGGCAGAATCCTGAATGATGTTCAAGGATGGCATAACGAAAAGAAAGTCACTTGTGAAGGTGAGTTAGCATATTTGCTTGATTCGATTCAAAGACCATATGACTTCCAAAGTGGTGATAAAAGCACAACAATTACTGACTTGTTCACTTATTTTATTACCAATCATAATTCACAGGTTGATGCTGATCATCAATTCATTGTTGGCAAGATTACAGTTACAGATCCTAATGACTATATAGTTCGAGCAGATTCAAACTATACAAACACATGGGATTCAATCAATAACAAACTGATAGATTCCTTCGGTGGTTATCTGTGGGTTAGACACGAAGAAGATGGTAACTACATTGACTATCTTGCTGACTTTGACACAATTAGCAGCCAAACAATTGAATTTGGTAAGAATTTAATAGACTTATCAAAAACAATTAAAGGGGAAGATATTGCTACTGCAATTATTCCTTTAGGCGCAAAAACTGATGATAGTGATGATTCATCGAGATTAACAATTAAAAGTGTAAATGATGATGTTGACTATGTGTACAATCAGGAAGCTGTCAATCAATATGGGTGGATATTTAAAACTCTTATTTGGGATGATGTAACGGTAGCAAGCAACCTATTGAGAAAAGGTCAGGAATATTTAGCTAGTTCTATTAACCTGGCAGTATCAATTGACTTGTCAGCTGTTGATTTATCAGCGATCGAAACGGATGTAGGATCATTCAAGTTAGGTTCATTTCTTAAGGTGAAGACAACACCACATGATCTGAACACCTTGTTTTTGATTACTAAATTATCTTTGAATTTGACTTCACCAAAAAGCAATAAATTGACGCTTGGGACTACTTATTCATCTTTCACTGAAAAGGCATCAGCTTCAAATAAAAAAGTCGGTAATTTGATTGTTCAAGAAATATCTGGTGCTACTGATCAGCTTAAAGATACTATTGAAGAAGTAAGACAGCAGACATCATCAGCGATAACACAAACATCGCAACAGATCTTGTCACAAGTGTCGGAAGATTATTATCTAAAAGATGATGCCAATACATTGATTCAATCAATCAATACACAATTCAGCCAAACCAATGAATCGTTTGAAATGAAATTCAATACATTTAGCCAGAATCTTCAAGATGTCCAGAATAATACTGATGCTCAATTTCAAAACATCAGCAAGTATATCCGTTTTGTTGATGGCAATATCATTTTAGGTGAAGAGAATAATCCGTTAACACTTCGAATTGAGAATGATAAGATATCGTTCTTAGAGAATGGTTACGAGATAGCTTATTGGCAGAACAGAAAGTTCTATGCGGTTGATGGTGAATTTATCAGTTCGCTTAAATTGGGAAAGTATGCATTTCTTCCAAGAGCGAATGGGAATTTATCATTTAAGAAGGTAGGTGATTAGTGTGGCAAGCAGTGGTTCATTTAACACGAGTGCTTACAACAATAGATATCTGACATTAAGTTGGGAAACAACATCACAAAGCATTGATAACAATACCAGTACAATCAAATGGGCATTGAAAGGTGCAGGTAGTGCTTCAGGATATTATATTTCAGGCAATTTTAAAGTAGTAATAAATGGAGCTACAGTTTATTCATCTAGCACTAGAATTGAACTATGGAACGGAACAACGGTTGCTTCAGGTACTACTACAATAAACCATAATGCAGACGGAACTAAATCATTTACTGCCAGTGCTGAAGCTGGTATTTACTATGTTGCAGTTAACTGTACAGGAAGTGGAAGTTTTACTCTTGATACAATACCAAGAGCAACAACACCAACATTATCTGCTTCTACATTTGACATGGGTACATCAATCACCATCAGTACACCAAGAGCATCTACAAGCTTCACACATACTTTAAGTTATACATTTGGTAATTTAAGTGGACCTATTGGTTCTGGTATTGGGACATCAACAACATGGACTGTTCCATTGACATTAGCCAATGCTATTCCAAATGCGATATCAGGTGTAGGAACTATCACCTGTCAAACTTACAATGGATCAACATTGATTGGAACTAAATCGGTAACATTCACTGCATCAGTTCCTTCATCAGTTATTCCAAAAATTTCAGCAGTTGCAATCAAGGAAGCGGTTGATGGTATTGCTGATAAGTTTAGTGGTTTTGTTCAAAATAGGTCAATGCTGAATGTCACTATTACCGCTGCGGGTGTATATAGCAGTACAATCACCAGATATGAAACATACATCCAATCAGTCAGTTATCTAGGAAGCTCATTTACATCCAATCTGATAACTGCAAGTGGAGCTATCGGTGTATTGACTATAATCACTGATTCAAGGGGCAGAACAGCACAAGCAACTAACAGTGTGACTGTTCTTGAATATGCTTCACCTACAATCAGTACATTCACAGCATTTAGATGTGATAGCAGTGGCAATGCAGATGATGAAGGAACGAGAATAAATGTGGCTGTTAATTTTAATATTTCAACAGTTAATAATTTGAATGATAAGTATTATGAAATACTTTATAGGGTAAAAGGCGCTACTTCTTGGGAAGGAACATTGGCATCAGGCAATGTTTATAGCAGAAATGATAGCTTTGTTACATCATCAGTATTTAATGCAGATAATGCATACGAAGTTACTATAAGAATCTGGGATTACTTTATTTCATCCGAAAATGGTATAAATGCAACAATCAATATTCCAACTGCCTTCACGTTATTTGATTGCAGAAACACAGGAAAAGGGATTGCTTTTGGCAAGGTATCCGCTAAAGATGCAATGGAAGTAGCACTTGATTTGGAATTGACAGGTGAGCTTATCCAGGAAGATAGACAAACACCAACATTATTGAATAGTTGGGTGAATTATGGAGCAGGATATGAATCTGCATCATATTGGAAAGATAAATGTAATGTTGTTCATCTTGGTGGATTGGTTAAGTCAGGGACTATTGTAGATGGAACTGTTATATTCACACTTCCAGAAGGATATAGACCGAGAGCGTCGGAAAAATTTATTACAGTATCATTAAATGCAATATGCGTTGTTGATATATATGCATCAGGTAATGTAACCATTAGGGCTGGGGCAAATGCTGGATGGCTATCATTATCAGGAATTTGCTTTAGAGCAAGCTAGAAAGAAGGGAAACATGACTGAATGGCAAGTATTAGCAGTGATCATCACTTTATTTGGATTTGGAGTATCAGTAATTACTCCAATTATAAAACTCAATACAACAATAACCAAATTAAATGTTACGATTGATATTTTAAATAAAACTGTTGAAGACAGTGCTACAAAATTAGAAGATCATGAACATAGAATTACAGTATTGGAACAAAAGGAATTAAAATAAGCGGAAGAACATAAAATCTTCCGCTCTTTTTTAATAGGTGTGAGTAATACCTAGCGATCTTCTTAAAACTCCAATACATTTGAATCCAGCTTCGGAACAAATGGCAGCAGGAAGATGAAATACAGAAATTAAAAGTTCAGATCAACACAATGCAAGATGAACTTGAAAGTGTTCAATCTGGCAACATGTCAAAGTAAAATACAATCGATTAAAGCATTAGTAGAGTAGAGCGTAATTGCTCTACTTTTTTTGTACCTAATTCGTACCTAGCTATATTTTAAAATTACAAAAAATTTACAAATACTAAACAAAAACGGGTTATTTTAACCCTTAAACATAGAAAAAGTTAACATATAGTTAACTTTGATTAAATCTTGGAGCATATGACGGGAATTGAACCCGCATATCCGGCTTGGGAAGCCGGTGTTCTACCACTGAACTACATATGCGCTTATGGCCTTATTATAGACCATTAATTTTGGTTTTTCCACATTTTTCTTAATAGTGGCAAGCTATCTTCTTTGACCATATTAAGGTGCAAAGGTGTTAAAGTGATGTAATCATGATCAATAGCATAAAGATCACCATTGATGCTTTCGTCAGTATAATTGAATGTTACATCCGTACTTCTTGTGTTGTAATAATAATACTTACCATCAAAAGTAGGAGTTAGGTCATTATGGTAAGTTGGATAACCACCAAAGCCTGCTACGGTAGTACCTTTGATGTTTTCTTCTTCTGTGTTAGGTATGTTGACATTTAAGATGAAATCTTTGTTGAAAGATTGTTTTATGAACCAATCAGCTATTTTGTATGCAACTTGACCACAATAGCTAAGATCTAGTTTATCACCAAATTCTAAAGAGAATGCGATAGCAGGAACATGGAAGGCTAAAGCACCACAAGCAGCACCACAGGTGCCACTACAAACACAATCACTTGAAAGATTACAACCGTCATTTATACCTGTGACTACTAGATCAACATCTTTAACGATATCAGCTAGTCCTATTTCAACACAATCTCTAGGCCTGCCAAATACTTTATAACCGATAGTATCTTGGTCATATTGGATCTTCTCTACTTTTACAATGCCATTAAAAGTTATGGAATGACCGGCACCAGATTGATGCTCTGCTGGAGCGACCACTACAACTTCTCCTAACTTTTTCATTGAATTGACTAAGGATTTTAAACCATCAGCATAGATGCCGTCATCGTTACTCACTAATATCTTCATAAATTACCTCTTTGCTTAATAATTAAAACATAAGAAATATACTTAATTCAATGCTTTTTGATAGATGTTTTTTTTCTTTGACAGATAGGATAATAGAAAGGGTGTAAAAATGAAGATGCAGATAAGAGTGTAAGATAAACTTGTTGAACTAGTTTGAGTGATGATATAACTTGCCAAAGAAGTTATTAATAATAATGAGAATAATACAATTAGGCTGATAGAGATCATTTTTAAACAATAGAAATAACTATCTCTTTTAAGTGAGCTTATGACACTTAATAAGATGAAATTATAGAAGATGTGGATGATGATAGCTAATATATTGACTTCTAACTTTAAGGTTATTGAAACTAAACCAGAAGATACTGTTATGATGATATATAACATAAGTGATTTTATGTTACATTTTCTTTTAACTGGATATAATAAGACAAAAGCTATCATATAACAGATAAAGGCTAATATAAGATGCTGATTGATGACTTCACTTAGAGCAATAAGTGAGAAACTGTAGGATACAAGACATAAGTAAGATTTTTTCATAGGTTTTCCTCCTCAACACAACCTTATTATAGAGGATATTTTAAAAAACATTGGGTAAATATTTGGACAGTGCTATAATGATTGTGTAAAAATTAGTAGGGTGTAAAAAATGGAGAATAAAAAAAGATTAGTCATCATAATGAACTATTTGAAAGAAAATAGTAATGAACAACATAAAGTAAATAGTGAGGAAATAATGAATTATCTAAATAAGGAATATGGTATCACTTCAAATCGTAAGACGATCTATAGTGATATCCAATCACTGATATCATTGGGCTTTAATATTGAAAAAGGATATCATGGTTTCTTCTGGGATGATAATATCTTTGATGTTACGGAACTTAGGATACTTACTGATGCGATAAGATCAGCTGGATTTTTATCTTTGAAAAAAACTCAAATGATGATCGATAAGATTGGTGATCTTTGTAATAAGTATGATAGGCAATTAGTTAAAGAAGGTTCATATTTAAATGTTAAAACTGACAATGAGCAAGTATTATACAATATCTATACTATTCTAAAAGCTATAAATGGTAAGCAAGCTATCACATTTAGTTATTTTGACATAGGCATTGATAAAGAAAAGATATTTAGAGATCATGATTATAATGTTTTCCCTTTGGATCTATTAGTCAATCATGGCAGATATTACATGGTCTGTTACTCTGAAAAATATGATAGTTTAAGCAACTATCGTGTTGATAAGATGGAAAAAGTTGAAACTTTAGAGAAATATATTGATAAAGTTGATTTTGATGTCAATGAATATATGCAACAGACTTTTGGCATGTTTTCAACAGAAAAGAGAAATGTAGAGTTAAAATGTGATCGAAGTTTGATCGATGAAATATACGCACGTTTTGGTGAAAATATCATCATTACAGATATTGATGGAAATGATTATTATTTCAATGTAGATATTTCCGCTTCTGAACCATTTTATGGCTGGTTATTTGCTTATAATGGTAAGATAACGATCATCTCACCGAAAGAGATGAAAGAAGAATTTGTGGATATGTGCAAAAAAGCCATAGAACTTCACAAATGATATTGATATTTTTAGGGGATGTGTTAAAATATTAGCAGTCAGCATAAAAGAGTGCTAAAAGGAGTGAGTTTAAATGAGTAAAAAACAGTTTAAAACCGAGTCAAAGAGATTATTGGATCTAATGATCAACTCGATATACACAAATAAGGAGATATTCTTAAGAGAATTGATCTCTAATGCTTCTGATGCTCTGGATAAGAGACATTATCTTTCTTTAACAGATAATAGTTATGCTTATCAGCAACCATTAACTATCAATCTAAGCGTTGATAAAGAAAATAGGACATTGACTATCAGCGATAATGGTATCGGTATGGATAAAGAAGAGCTAGAGAACAACTTAGGTACTATCGCTCATAGTGGTTCCTTAAATTTCAAGGAACAGATGGAAAAGAAGGATGAGATCGATATCATTGGTCAATTTGGTGTTGGTTTCTATTCAGCATTCATGGTAGCTAAAAAGATCGTAGTTGTTTCTAAAAAGCCAAATTGTTCTGCTTATAAGTGGGAATCTACTGGCGAAGATGGCTATTCTATTGGCGAGACTGAAAAGGAAAGTGAAGGAACAGATATTATTTTGTTCTTAAGAGATGATACTGATGAAGTTAAATATTCTGATTATTTAGATAAATATCAGATTGAAACATTGGTCAAGAAATATTCGGATTATGTTCGTTATCCTATCACGATGATGGTAGAAAAATCAGTTCCTGTAGAAGGAAAAGAAGATGAATATGAAACAGTAGAAGAGTTGAAAACTTTAAATACGATGATCCCTTTATGGAGAAGAGATAAGAAAGATATCAAAGATGAGGAGTACAATTCTTTCTATAAATCGCAATTTAATGATTGGAATGATCCACAAGAAGTCATCCATTATTCATTAGAGGGTAATATCAGTTATAAGGCATTGTTATACATACCTTCTAAAGCACCTTATAACTATTATTCAAAGGATTATCAACCAGGCTTGCAATTGTATTCTAAAGGTGTATTCATCATGAATGATGCTAAGGATCTGTTGCCAGATTACTACTACTTTGTTAAAGGACTTATCGATACTGATGATGTTAGTTTGAATATCTCACGTGAGATCTTACAACAGAATTCGCAATTACAAGCTTTGAATAAATCTATCAGTAAGAAGATCAAATCGACATTAGTCAATATGTTGACTAAAGACAGAGAAAAATATGAACAGTTCTACAAGAACTTTGGTTATTCTTTGAAATATGGCTGTTATGAAGATTATGGCATGCATAAAGATGAGCTTGTTGACTTGTTATTATTCTATTCTTCTAAAGAAGAAAAATATGTTACTTTAAAAGAATATAAAGAGAGAATGAGTGAAGAGCAAAAGGATATCTATTATGCTTGTGGTAAGTCAATCGAACAGATCAAGAAATTACCACAGATCGAGCAGTTATTATCTAAAGGCTATGAAGTATTATACTTTGTTGATGATATCGATGAGTTTGTTGTAATGATGTTAAATCAATATGATGGTAAGAGTTTCAAGAGTGCTCAAAAAGCAAGCAGTGACTTTGACTCAGAAGAAGAAAAAGAAAACAAAGAGAAGATTGAAAAAGACAATAAATCTTTGTTAGATGCTATGACTAGTGCATTAGATGGCAAAGTTAAGGAAGTCAGGATCTCTTCAAGATTAAAGAGTCATCCAGTATGCTTGGTAGCAGAGGATAATGGCATTTCTATGGAAATGGAAAAGTATTTAGCTCAATTACCTTCTGATCAAAATCCTAAGGCAACTAAGATCTTAGAGGTTAATCCAGATCATGAGATATTCAAAGTATTACAGAAAGTTTATGAGAATAACAATGACGCTGTTAATGATTATGCTGATATCTTATATCAACAAGCTTTGTTGATCGAAGGATTTACAATTGATGATCCTGTTGAATATTCCAATAAGATCTGTAAATTGATGCAAGAAGCTAATAAGTAGTTCATAAGCGGATTAAAAGTCCGCTTTTTTCGTGGTATAATCTTTACGGTGATCAAGTATGAAGAAGTTTAGAGAATATGCTCAGATAGTTGTTAGTAATAAAGGTTGTCGCTGGTTGGAAAATGGCCATCCTTGGTTATATGATTCAGATATCGTAGAAACTAATGGTGAATATTCTAATGGTGATATTGTTGACGTATTATCTTTAAAAGGCAAGTATTTGGGTAGTGGTTTTATCAGTGAAAAATCTAAGATCAGAGTTAGATTATTATCTAATAATGCTAATGAGGTTTTTGATCGTGATTTTTTCAAAAGAAGGATAAGCTATGCTTTCCAATATCGAAATTCAATTATGGGGGATTCTACAGCTTATAGACTTATCTTTGGGGAATCTGATCAACTTCCAGGTCTAACAGTAGATAGGTATAATGATATCTTGGTAACACAGATCGTTTCTTATGGTATGGAAAAGAATAAAGATATGATATTTGAGTTACTTGTAGAGGTGTTCAAAGAGAATGGCATTATAATAAAAGCTATATATCAACGTAATGACTTGAATTTGAGAAAATTAGAAGGATTAGAAGAAAACAAAGGCTATGGCTATAAATGTGATGATTTTAAAGAGGAAGAAGTCATCATTGATGAAAATGGCATTAAATTCTATGTGGATTATAAGGAAGGGCAAAAGACTGGTTTCTTCTTAGATCAAAAGTATAATCGTTATCTTATCAGAGATATAGTAAAAAATAAAAGAGTATTAGATTGTTTTACTCATACGGGCTCATTTGCCTTAAATGCGGCTAAAGCTAATGCTTGTAAAGTAACAGCTATGGATATTTCAGAGAAAGCTATTGAGATGGCAAAAAGAAATGCTAGATTAAATGGACTTGAAGATAAGATTGATTTTGAAGTAGGAGATACCTTTGATTATTTAGATAAGGTAAATAAGAAAGAATATGATGTCATCATCTTAGATCCACCAGCCTTTACTAAAAGCAAAGATACACAAAAGAATGCTTTTAATGGTTATAAGAACATCAATATGCGGGCAATGAAATTATTGCCTCGTGGTGGTTTTTTGATCACTTGTTCTTGTTCTCATTTTATGGATCAACAGCAGTTTGAAGAGATGCTAAAGCAAGCTTCTCAATTAGCTAATGTGCAACTAAAGATCTTGTCTTTTACTCAACAGAGTAAGGATCATCCGATCTTAATGAATGTCAGTGAAACTAATTATTTGAAATTTTATATATTACAGGTGGTTTAATTTATGAAGAAAGTAAAAATTTATATTGTAAGACATGGGGAAACTCTGTTTAATACTCAGCATATCGCTCAAGGGTGGTGTGATTCAAAATTGACAGAAAAAGGTCTGTCTCAAGCAAAGTATACCGGTTATGGTCTAAAAGATATTAATTTCAATAAAGCATATAGTGGTGATCTTTCTAGACAAATAGATACAGCGAAAGTCATTTTACAAGAAACTGAACATTCTAAAGATTTAACTGTTAATATTGATGAAAGATTTAGAGAGACTTATTTTGGCGAGTATGATGGTAAATCTATTACGATCATGACGAAACCTTTATTTGCTTATGCTGGGGTAAAAGAAGGAGATTATGACAATTTATGGACTAAGATCACGGATTACGAGTTTTCTAAGTGCGTTGAAGATTCTAGCGAGACTGTAGAAAAGATGGAACAAGTTGCTTTAAGAATGTATGAAGGGTTAAATGACATTTGTTCTAAAGCAAGTGATGGGGATACGATCTTACTTGTATCATCAGGTTGCTCTATCAATGATCTATTAGAATATATGTTTCCAAGTGGAAAAAGGAGCTTGCCTGATAACTGTGCAGTGAGTGTCATTGATTTTGTTGATGGAAAGTATCAGTTGGAGAAGTTCAATGACTTGTCTTATCGCGAAAATGGAGAAAAATATTTCAATAAGTAATAATTTTCTTTCATTTTTTCTTAGCCTGTGTTATTATAAATAGGCAATCGGTCTGTTGGTGAAGCGGTCTAACACATCGCCCTCTCAAGGCGACACACACGGGTTCAAATCCCGTACAGACTACCAGTTTGATTTTAGAGGTTAAGTGTAGTGCTTAACTTTTTTTATTTGCTGAACAAAATGTCAAAAAAATCACAAGCATGTTGATTACACCCTATTGTAATTGTATAATTCTTAAAACAAGATAGGGAAAGGGTTGTTTTATGAAATTAGAAAACAAAGTTGTTGTTGTTACTGGTGCTTCTTCTGGTATGGGAAAAGCAATTGTTGAAAGATTTGTTAATGAAGGCGCTAAAGTTGTAGCTGTTGCTCGTCGTCGTGAGCGTTTGGAACAGTTAGCTAGTTCATTAAGTGAGGCTGCAGGAGAGGTAGCAATTTATGTTGGTGACATTTCTGATCGCGATGTTAATGAAGGCATGATCGATTTTGCTGTTGAGAAATTTGGTGGCTTAGATGTATTAGTAAATAATGCTGGTATCATGGATGATATGTCTCCAATTGGCGATGCTACTGATGAGAAATATGAGCAAGTAATGAAAGTTAATGTTTATGGACCAATGTGTGCAATTCGTAAGGCAGTTAATTACTTTAAAGAAAATAATCGCCAAGGAAATATCATTAATGTTACTTCTGAAGGTGGTACACATTCATGTGCAGGTGTAATTTATTGTGCTTCTAAGGCTGCAATGAATTCAGTTACTCGCAATACTTCATTTATGTATCAAAATGATAATATTCGTTGTAACGCAATTGCTCCAGGTGGAATTAATACTGAAATCTCTTCTTCAATGGGTATGCCTAATATGACAGGTTACGGTAGAGTTAAAAATGTTTTGAGTTGTTCACCAAAACCTGGTAGCCCTGAACAAATTGCTGCAGCTGCATTATTTTTAGCAAGTGATGAGTCATCATATGTCAATGGTGTTATTCTACCTGTTGACGGTGGCTGGTGTGCAATGTAGTTTTTAAACATAGTTGATCTTGAGCAGTCTTATGACTGCTTTTTTTATTGTAAAAAAAAGGGCAAAAAACTGTAAATATGAGAAAGCAGTGTTATAATATATTCAGTTAGCAGAGGCTAACTCAAAAAATGGGAGGTGTTAGTATGATCGCAGTATTATCAATTGCATTAATTGTAGTGGTCTTATATGAGATCAAAAAAATGATCAAGTTGTCATTAAAGAAGGGAGTTAATTGAATGTATAAGTTAGTTTTAATTAGACATGGTGAAAGTGAGTGGAATAAATTAAATTTATTTACTGGCTGGACTGATGTAGATTTGACAGAAAATGGCATTAATGAGGCAAAACAAGGTGGTGAACTTTTAAAGCAAGCAGGTTATAGCTTTGATATTTGTTTTACTTCTTATTTGAAAAGAGCGATTCATACCGCTAATAATGTTTTAGAACAATTAGGTGAAGAATATATCCCAATGATTAAGGATTATCATTTAAATGAGAGACATTATGGGGCATTACAGGGCTTAAATAAAGCTGAGACAGCTCAAAAATATGGACAAGAGCAGGTAAAGTTATGGCGAAGATCTTATGATGTTAGACCTCCAGAGTTGACTAGTGATGATGAAAGAAATCCTGCAAATCAAAAGATGTATAAGTCAATTGATAAAAGCGAATTGCCTTTATGTGAAAGCTTAAAGGATTGCGTTAGTAGGGTTGTTCCTTATTTTGAAGAAAAGATAAAGCCGTTGATTTTAGAAGATAAGAGTGTTTTAATAGTAGCTCATGGAAATTCTTTAAGAGCCTTAGTTAAATTCTTAAAGAATATATCTGATGAAGATATTATTAGCTTAAATATACCTACAGGTATACCTTTAGTATTAGAACTAGATGAAAACCTAAAAGTGTTAAAAGATTATTACTTGGGTGATCAAGAAAAGATTGCTCAAAAAGTGAATTCAGTCGCTAATCAAGCAAATGTAAAGTAGTATTCTTGTGCTATAATTCATGCATAGAAAGTAGGAATTATAGATGAGAAAACTGATATTAGATACTGATGTTGGATCAGATGATGCTGTTGCCATTATTATGACATTAAAGGATCCACAATTTGATGTTAAGGCGATTACTACTGTCAGTGGTAACGTTGATATGAAGCAAGCAACATTAAATGCTTTACAAATTTTAGATGAAATGGATCTTGATATTCCAGTATATATGGGTGAAAGTGTACCACTTAAAAGAGAGATTGTTCATGCCCAAAATGTTCATGGCGCTGATGGCATGGGTGATTGTGGACTTATCCATCCTACAAGAAGTGCTTGTAATGATAAGAATGCTGTTGAAGCAATACTTGATCTAGTAAAACAATATCCTAATGAGATTGAGATCGCTGTCATTGGCCCTGCTACTAACATTGCCAAGGCAATATTAAAAGACAAGGAAACAATGAGTAAAGTAAAAGCAATCTATTCTATGGGAACAGCAGGTTTCGGTCATGGAAATACAACCCCAGTAGCAGAGTTTAATGTGTTTGCAGATCCGGAAGCATATGCGATCATGTTAAATTCGGGTATCAAGACTTATATTGCTGGTATCGATACTTGTTTCCCAGAAACATACATCAATGAACAAGAAATGGAAATGTTAGTTAATTCAGGTAAAAAGATAGCAAAATTCGCAGTTGATTGTAATAAAGAACTTGTCAACTATTTCGCTAACACATATGGAATCAGAGCTATCTCTTTACCAGATGCAGTAGCATTAGGATGTATGTTATGGTCAGATATCTATGAAGAAGCAGTTCCATGTAATGCTTATGTCTGCACAGAAGATAAATATCTTTATGGACAGGTAGTATTCTATAGTGAACAACGCAAAAAGATCATGAAAGCATTTGGTGAAGTATGTGGTGATGACTTAAAAGCAGATTGTTATGTCTATACTGGTATTAAAGCAGAACTATTCCGTAAGAAACTGTGTGAGTTATTGATGAATTAACAGGAAAAGAGACAAAAATTTGAAGTGAACCCGATAGCTTGGATAAAAATGCAATCTATCAGGTAGGATTAAGCCTATCTAATAGATTGTACTCGCCAGACAGGAGGGTTCATTTTATATGGCAAAATCAAGTATTGAAAAACAAAAAGAAATTATTAGATTACGAGGAAAGTGGTGATACTGTTTCTAAAATGTGTGAGAAAATAAATGTCAGTAGAAACATTATCAATAACATATTAAAGAAACATGAAATTCATGGGGATAAAGTAATTAAATAATCTTATACTTCTTATCCAGCGATTATAAGTTACAAATAATCAATAGAGCTTTATCTATTGAGAACATTACTTCTTTGGGTAGTGAATATATCTTATTAATTAAATTCGAATGAATGTCCAGAAGAAAATGCCTTTTATAATAACTGATAGAAAATGTGAAATAGTCTATTTAATGCTATCGAAAAAGAAGTACATCAGAAAAGTAGCTGTTAACCACATAAGAATTATTTTAAAATACTATTTTGCACAGTGGGGCTGAAAATGACCTAACTGGTAGGGAATCTATATTTCAGTTTTTTTCTCTTTTGAAAAGCAAAATTCATGATAATCTCTACTTTCTCAAGTGGATCACTTGCAAGATTCATGATGAAACAGCATAGATTTAAATAGTTCTGTAATTCATCTCTCTTAAATCCCGAATGACTGTCCAAAAACTCTTTTAACAAGAAATGTATATGATTGATCCTATACATTGGATTATCTTCATCACTAAGTCCTTTTGTTTGGGCAGTTATATTAATTTGTGAAGAGTTTAGTATATTTGTAAATGAGTTGACCAGTATGTTAAAATTAAAGAGCATGTTAAGGAAGGGATCCTTTTAATGATTTTAGAAAAGATTAGATCAGCTAGAGATCTGAAGGAAATAAAAGAAGAAGATCTTTCTTTGCTTTGTAAAGAGATAAGGGAAAGACTTCTTGAGGTAATAAGCAAAACGGGAGGCCATTTAGCTTCCAATTTAGGCATTGTTGAACTCACTGTTGTGTTAGATAGATTATTTGATCCTGATAAAGATAGGATAGTTTTTGATGTTGGTCATCAATGCTATGTCCATAAGATCTTAACGGGACGTAATGATAAGCTGGAGACTTTAAGACAATTAGATGGCTTATCTGGTTTTCCTAAGCCAGAGGAAAGTGATGCAGATGCTTTTATTGCAGGTCATGCTTCCAATTCTATTTCTGTTGCTTTAGGTATGGCAAGAGCAAGAACCTTAAAGAATGAAGACTATGATGTTGTTGCGATCATTGGTGATGGGGCTTTAACTGGTGGCTTAGCTTATGAAGGCTTGACTAATGCTGCTCAATCAAAAGAAAAGATGATGGTCATCTTAAATGATAATGAGATGTCGATCAGTGAAAATGTTGGTGGGGTTGCTAGCTTTTTATCTCATATTAGGACTAAAGACACTTATCATTTGATCAAAAACTTATTTAGAAATACTTTAGGCAAGAATAAAGTGGTGGCTGATTTTGTTCATAATGTTAAAGAAAGAACTAAAAAATTCTTACTTGATGACAATATCTTTGTTGATATGGGTTTTGATTATATTGGACCTATTGATGGTCATGACTTAAATGCTTTGAAAAATGCGATAAGTTATGCTAAGACTTTAGATAGACCTGTGCTTATCCATATCTTGACTAAAAAAGGAAAAGGTTATAAACCAGCAGAGGAAGATCCAAGTTATTTTCATGGTGTTGGTAAGTTTGATATAAAACAAGGGAAAGGTACAACTTGTACAAATAGTTACAGTGAACAGTTTGGTAAGATCTTAACAGAGATAGCTAAAGAGAATAAAGATGTAGTAGCTATCACTGCAGCAATGAGCGATGGAACAGGGTTAACTACTTTTAAGAAAGAATATCCTGATAGATTCTACGATGTAGGTATTGCTGAAGCTAATGCTGTTACGATGGCTGGAGGTATGGCTAAACAAGGCTTGATACCTGTAGTAGCTATTTATTCCTCTTTCTTACAGAGAAGTTATGATATGCTCATTCATGATGTGGCTTTACAATCCTTACATGTTGTCATTGGTGATGACCATTGTGGCTTGTCTGGGCCAGATGGTGAGACACATAATGGAAGTTTTGATATTTCTTTTTTGGGTAGTATACCTAATAATGAGATCTATAGTCCATCTTCTTATTCTGAATTAGAGTATATGCTTAAAAAAGCAATAGATACTAAAGATAAAGCTGTAGTTGTTAGATATCCTAAGGGAAAACAACGGGATTATAAAGGCTTAAGTAAAGAAGATACAGAAGTGATGACTGAAGGAAAAGATATCACTTTAGTAAGTTATGGTGATCTTTATAATGAAACTTTAAAAGCTACTGATATATTAAAACAAAAGGGTATTGAAGTAGAAAATATCAAGATCAATAAAATAAAACCTTTAGATCTAAGACCAATATATGAATCTGTAGAGAAGACTAGTAGATTAGTGGTCGTTGAAGATGTCTGTGAGGATGGTTGTATTGGTAATGATATCTTAGCTTATTTATCTGGTAAGTTATTATTTAATTATAAATTGTATAATTTAAATAATGGGATAGTTAAACAAGGACAGGTCGATCAATTGTATGAGAGATATCAACTTGATAGTGGATCTATCGTAAATAATATTGAACAGATTATCAAGAAGACTTCATAGTCTTCTTTTTTATATAATAAAAAGCACTCGTAATAACGAATGCTTATAGAAACAGTCTCTTATTTATTGAAAGTGGGATTTCTGAGACTAGTATCTTATTTAGAATTTTAAGTTTTTTAACCCATCCTTGATCGTTTCGGCGATAGTCCTACTTACAGTTTTTTCGTTGATACTGACATCGCCGCTTATTGTAGAGGTATCAACTGTATCGACTACTCCATTATAGATAACATCGCCACTTATTGTAGAAACATCTAATTTTTCTACTTTTCCTTCTTTAACTAATATGTCACCACTGACATTGCTCATATCAACGTTTTCAGCAAATAAGTTAGAAATGATAATATCACCAGTAACATTAGACAGGTCAACGTTTTTAGCATTGACATAGATGATATCGATATCTGCTGAAACAGAATTGATTTCCATTTCTTGACAAATCATGCCGTAATTTTGACACTCTATATCACCATTGACCGTTGATAGTTTTATGTCTTTGTAGGTAGCTTTTTCTGGTAAGTATAATGTGATATAACCAGGTACTCTCTTATAGTTTTTAATTGGAATTAGTTTGATCTTTTTGTCTTCTACAGCGAAAGAGTAGATCGCTTTTAATTGTTCGTCATCAAAGAAGTCTACTTTGACTTGCTCATCTGAACTAGTTTTAATATCCAAGTCAACATCAGCTGCTACTTCGATCTCTAATAAGTCGTAATCGTAGCCTTCATCAACTGTTTCAAATGTTGGGACTATTTCTTGTTTGACATCCTCCTTTTTAGCAACATAACTCTCAGGTTCACCTAACATTTCAATGATCTCTTCTTCACTCATGCCAGCTTGTTGACCTAGTTTAAACCTTCTAGTGATCTTATTTACGATCTCTGTAGGATCGATGTTGTTTTCTGCACATAATTTTTTTATTTGTTCGATATAGTTTTCCATATTTATTCTTCTCCAATCTGTTTTAATAATTCTTCAGCTTCATCAAAAGTGATCTCTTTCTTCTTTAACATAGCCAGTATCTCTTCTTTACTTGGTGTGTTATCAAAGACGATTTTTTGATTAAAACCTAAGTTTTTGATGACTTGATCCAACATTTTTTTAACTGTTGGATAAGATATATTTAATTCTTTTTCTATCTGTTTGATATTGCCAGCATTTTTGAGAAATACTAGGGCAAAGTCTTGTTCTTCCTGTGATAGTAAATCAAATTTACTTAGAGGGAATTGACCTACTAACTTACTATCACAACTTAAACAAGTTAATTCACTTACTACTAATTTCTCACCACATACTGGACATTTACCTAATAATTTCTTCTTCATAATTCAAAACCTCTTTAAATAACGCGTTATTTACATTAACTATATTAAACTTAATATTAATAATGTCAATAATAAAATTAAAAAAATTAATTCAGCAATTAAAAATATTAATTATTAGCATTAAAATAATTAATTCCGGAATAAAAAATGACCGTGGCTTTCCATCAAACGGCACGATGAGAAGCTAACGGTCTATGTTAATATATCTGGAGAAAAATATATTAAATACTTTTTGTTTTTAAGGAAGAAATCCTTAATGATTTGTTTAGGATGATACCTAATGTCATTAGCAGAATAGAAAGTGTAGCTGCAGTCCATTGATTTTGATCATTGGAGCTAAAGTAACATCAGTTAATTAATAGATAGTTCGTACATGAACTTTTTCCTCCAACCAAAATGATGATATCATCTTAATTGTTTGTGCGGTAGGACATATGTCCTTGATATTTGTCATTATTACAGATTATAATGTTTGCGGTGATGAATAGTGAAGGAAAGTTTCGTGTTAAATGATCAAGATAAAGAAATACTTAGACAATATGGTATTGAATATGAAAAATTATTTAATTGTTCTATTAGATGTTATAATTTTTCTGAAAGAATCATTACTGAAGGCATTAAGTGCGACAAGATATTTATAGTTACTGATGGAAAAGCAAAAGTGGGATCTATGACTCCAAATGGTAAGAATCTCATTTTATGTTTTTATATGTCTTCAGGCATAATGGGTGATATGGAAATGATGGCCAATTCTGATTTAGGCGCTTCTACAGTAACAGCTTTAGAGAATTTCCGTTGTATTTGTATTCCAATAGAAGAAAACAAGCAGTATTTGATGAATAATAATGATTTTTTAATAAAGGTATCAGTAGAGTTAGCACTTAAGTTACAAAGTGATATTGAAAAAACTATTGTTCATACACTTTATTCAGCTGAAACAAGATTATGTCGTTACATAATAGAGGCATCCAACGATGGTTGGTTTAGGGATATCATGACTGATGTAGCTTATTCTATCGGTACTAGTTATCGCCATTTGTATAGGATGATGAAAAAACTATGTGATGATAACTTGTTAGAGAAGACAGAAACAGGTTATCGTATCATCGATATCGATGAACTTACTTATCGTAGTAGACAGATTTAAAGGAGAAACAATTATGATCTTAGAACAATATGATCCTGAAATAAATGCTGTCATAAATCCTAGTGATGTATTTGAAAAAATTGAAAACATGCCAAAAGTAGCTATATGTTGCTACTCGTATAAGACTTTTAATAAATTAGCCAAATTCTTTAGTGGTGAGATCATCACTGAACTTACTTCAGCTAATGGTGCTAGTCCTATTTATAGGATAAAGTATAAAGAAAAAGAGTTTGCATTATTTATGAATAGAGTTGGTGCACCAATGAGTGTAGGTACTTTAGAAGATGTTTATCAGATGGGAATAGAGAAGATAATTGTTTTTGGCAGTTGTGGTGTACTTGATAAGTCGATCAAAACATTTTCTATCATTTTACCCGACAGTGCAATTAGGGATGAAGGAACAAGTTATCATTATTTACCTGCAAGTGAAGAGATAGCGATCAACAGCAAATATCTAGAAATTTTTAAAAAGCTGTTGGATGAGCTAGAGATAAGCTATATAGTAGGTAAGACTTGGACTATTGATGCTTTTTATAGGGAAACAGAGAAAAAAGTAGCATTAAGAAAAGAGCAAGGATGCATTTGTGTGGAAATGGAAGCTTCAGCAAATGAATCCATAGCTCAATTTAGAAAGAAAGATATTTTCCAATTCTTTTACGCTGCTGATAATTTAGATGCTGAAAAATGGCAACCAAGAAGTTTAGAAGGTAAAACGACTTTAGATTCTAAAGTTAAAGTAGGGATACTTGCCTTAGAATTAGCTAATAAGATCAGCAAGTAAATGTATTAAAAATATATCTTGCACCAATAAGATTGTTGGAGTATAATTATTAACAGTTGCGGGTGTGGCGAAATTGGTAGACGCACTAGACTTAGGATCTAGCGTCGAGAGACATGCGGGTTCGAGTCCCTCCACCCGCACCATGTTACTGATTAAATTAAGGGAAACCTTAATTTTTTTGTATTTTGAAACATTTTCGAGTAAATGAATCCTATTGATCTTAGTAAATAAATATCGCTATTATTTATATTTAATATCCTATATTTCGATAAATGCTTATATATAATGTTGATAAAATGTAATCGTATTCAGAAAAGAAAGGAAAATTTTATGAGTAAGTATTCAGATTTAGCACAGCAGATTATCACTGCTATTGGTGGCAAAGAAAATGTTCAAAAGTTAGCTCATTGTGCCACACGTTTAAGATTCAACTTGGTAGATGTTGAAAAAGTAAATAAAGATCAATTAAAAGCAACAAAAGGAGTTCTTGGAACAATTGAAGGTGCAGGCTCTTTGCAGGTGATCATCGGAAATACAGTTTCTGATGTTTATGACACTATCATGGCAGAGCAATTAAATGATATTAAACCAACTGTAAATGAAAATGTTAAGCAGAAGAAGAATGGAAAAGTTATTGTTAATGTTTTTAAAGAAGTAGTTGCTACTATTTCAGCTTGTGTTTCCCCATTATTTCCAGCAATCATTGCTTCTGGATTGATCAATGCGATTTTAACTGTATTAACTAAAACAAATTTAATAGGAACAACTTCAACTACATATCAGATATTAAAGGTTGCAGGAAATATAGCATTCTATTGTATGCCTATATTCTGTGGTTATACAGCTTCCAAAAGATTTAATTGTAGTCCAATTTTGGCGTTGTTCATTTCAGGATTATTAATGCATCCAACTATTGCTACTATTTTATCTGGAGAAGATGCAGTAACACTATTTGGTTTACCGGTATATAAGACAACCTATACTTCAACATTATTCCCTATTATTTTAAGTGTATGGGTATTATCAATAGTAGAAAAGTTTGTTGATAAACACTTGCCTAAAAATTTAAAACATACTGTAAAGCCAATTTTGGTTATGTTCATTATGGTGATCATCACTTTCACTATCACTGGTCCTGCAGGAGCATTTATTGGCAAGATGATAGCTAATGCATTATTGTTTGTTTATAACAAGTATCCTTCACTTGGAAAGATAATCATCAATTTAGCAGCTCCATTTTTAGTCCTGACTGGCTCTCACTTAGCATTTATTCCAATTTCAATTGCTACTTTCCAAGAGATTGGTTATGACACTTTCATGTATGTTGCATTTATTGGTATGAACTTCTCACAATTTGGAGTTTCATTAGCAGTAGCATTAAAAGCTAAAAACAAAGAATTAAAAGAGATGGCAACTGGAACTGCATTGACAGCTATTACTGGTATAACTGAGCCTTCTATTTATGGTATCTGCTTACCATTAAAGAAACCATTCATAGCAACATGTTTAGCTTGTGCAGCAAATGGTATTTGGGCAGTTATATCAAATGTAAAGATTTATACTATGGCAGGTCCTAGTATCTTCACATATCCTGCAATCTATATTGGGGCAGATGGAGTAAGCAATGTTATTAAAGCCACAGTTGCTATCGTTATTACTTTAGTAGTATCTTTTGGAGCAACTTGGTTATTAGGATTCAATGAAGAAGATTACAAAAACTAGATAACACAATACTAATAATATACGGATAGGTTTGTTGCCTATCCGTAGTCATGAAGGAGAAAAATATGTTAGACATAAATAAATTTCCCAAAGATTTCTTGTGGGGTGGAGCTACAAGTGCAAATCAATGTGAGGGTGCTTGGGATGAGGATGACAAGGGATTAACAGTTACCGATTGTCAACCGAAAAGGCAAAGAGCCAATGATGATAATGCAAGCATATTTAAAAGTATGCAAGTCTCATTAGAAGAAGTTCAACAAGCAAAAAAAGAAAAAGGAATAGGGATCTATCCAAAAAGAAGAGGATCTGACTTTTATCATCATTACAAAGAAGACATTGCATTATTTGCTGAAATGGGGTTTAAAGTTTATCGCTTTTCAATTTGCTGGGCAAGGATATTCCCTGAAGATAATGATATAGTTAATCAAAAGGGATTAGAATTTTATGATAATGTGATCAAAGAATTAAAAAAGTATGATATTGAGCCACTTATCACTATTAGTCATTATGATACCCCTTTGTATATTGCTACAGATTATAATGGTTGGGCAAGTAAAGAGGTAATTGATAAATTCATGCTATATGCTAAAACGATCATTGATAGATATAAAAATGATGTTAAATATTGGATAGTATTTAATGAAATTGACAGTATTTTGCGCCATCCTTATGATGAAGCAGCAATGATATATGATAAATATCCTAAAGAGAAATTTGAAGAATACTGCATGGATGCTGTTCACAACCAATTTGTTGCTGCAGCTAAGACAACTAAATATATTCATTCTGTATCTAATGGTATGGTAGGTTGTATGATCACAAAGCATCCTTTTTACCCATATACTTCTGCACCAGAAGATGTTTTTAAAGCAACTTATGATTTAAGAAATAATTTAGTATTTACTGATGTACTTGCTAGAGGTTCTTATCCAGCTCATTTCTTAAATTCGCTTGAAGAAAAGAATATTCATATATCAATGGATCAACAAGAGTTAGATTTAATAAAAGAAAATACTTCTGATTTTGTGGCATTTTCATATTATTCATCAACTTGTTCAGCAGCTCATGCTGAAAAATTACCAGTAGCTGCTTTAAATACAACAAGAGGAGTATTAAATCCGAATCTACCTTCAAGCCAATGGGGATGGCAGATCGATCCAATAGGGCTTAGAATATCTATGATAGAGTTATATGATAGATATCAAAAACCTTTATTTATTGCCGAAAATGGAATTGGCGCCATTGATACAGTAGAAGATGGAAAAGTTCATGACCCATATCGTATTGATTATTTTAAAGGACATATTAAAGAGATGATCTTAGCGGTAGTAGAAGATGGTGTTGAACTATTAGGTTATACAACTTGGGGTTGTATTGATATTGTTTCAGCAAGTAGTTTACAAATGTCAAAAAGATATGGTTTCATTTACGTTGATTATGATGATGAAGGAAATGGAACAGGAAAAAGAATAAAGAAAGATTCATTTAATTGGTATAAGAAAGTCATCAGTACTAATGGAGCAATTCTTTTCGAGGAAAAAGATGATTAAACTTCAGTTAGAATTATTGATCATGCTTCTTGCTGGATATCTTATTACAAAAAAAGAAATAGTTAATAAAGAAGGCATAAAGCAGATAACTAATTTGGCAATAAATGTTATCTTGCCATGTTCAATTATTACTAGTTTTCAAATGGATATCGATAAACAATTGATCACTAATACATTGATCGTACTAATATGCGCTTGTTTGATTTCTTTAGGTTACTTTTTCATAAACTTATTTGCTTATAAAAAGTTAGACAGACAAGAAGAAGTTATCTGTAAGTATGGGACGATGGTCACTAATGCTAGTTTTATAGGTTTACCGATAATGAATGTTCTCTATGGTAGTGTTGGTGTATTATATACGTCCATATTTGTGTTGCCTCAAAGGATTTTGATGTGGACTTATGGTTTAAAGTTATTTTCTTCTAAAGAAAAGACTGATATAAAGAAGGCTTTACTTCATCCTTGCGTGATATCAATATTAATTGGAGTCATACTGATGTTATTTAGAACAGTTGGATTAACTACTCCAACACTCATTAGTGATGTCTTAAACTATTTTTCTAAAGGCTTAACTTCGCTATGTATGATTGTCATAGGTAGTTCGATCACTGATTTAAAAATAGAAGATCTTTGGAAGATGAAAACTTTGTATTATTGCTTTGTACGTCTAATACTTTGCCCATTACTACTTATATTTATTTTTAGGTTTATACCAATAGATTGTGTTGTTAAGATAGTTTGTATTTTAATGAGTGGTATGCCAGCACCAACTACTATGGCAATGCTTGCTAAACAGTATGATTATGATATGGGTTTTGCTACTAGCATCACTTTATCATCAACATTATTATCAATGATCACACTTCCTTTGATCTATAGTTTATCTACAATGATAATAGCGATATAAATAAAAAGAGCGAGAGCTCTTTTTATTTTTTCCATTCGTTCATTAGCATTGTAGCTACATCGGTTGAAGTGAGATGTTTTAAACAATATTCTATAAAACGATCAACCAATTCCTTTTTCCAAACACTCAATTCTTTATTGATGATGAGGTATATGATCCTTGTAGGTGGGTCATTTTGCAGTGGCGTTCTGATAAGATCGCTATTATTTTTTAGCAAGTGTTCTACTTCAAAACCAGAGACTATTGACCAACGATTGTCTCCATCAAAAAATGATCCGATCATTGATTGGGTGCCCGCAATAACTCTTTGAGCCGCTATATTGCCAATATTTTGAATGTGCCAGGTTCTAAAAGCTTTTGAAAAGTCGGCAACTATTTCATCTTCTAGTGCCAGGTCTTTAATATTTAGTGTTTTAGTGTATTTCGTTTTTTTAGAACAGACTATAAATAGTCCCTCTTTAATAAAGGGAAAAGAACTTATACTCGGATAATTATGAAGGTTAGAAACAAAAGCAACATCGATTTCATTTGAGTCAACAGATTGATGTAAATAGCTAGAATGGTTTGTTGTGATCTTTATGTTGA
Organism: Erysipelotrichaceae bacterium; assembly: GCA_963586925.1. Lineage (GTDB taxonomy): Bacteria > Bacillota_I > Bacilli_A > Erysipelotrichales > Erysipelotrichaceae > UBA1783. The sequence goes on along the minus strand of CAVAAT010000012.1, from coordinate 15,055 downwards.
CATCTTTATTCTCTTTGATAAACGATGCAAAGATAGGGACCATAAAAGTATTTATCGTATCTGTTCCACCTATCTTTAATAATTTGTTTTTTTGTGGTTCTTTAAGCTCACTTGCTTGCTCAAAGACATTTAGAAATCTATTGGCAATGGGAATGAATCTTTCGCCTTCATTAGTTAATTCAACCTGTTTTACGCCTTTCTGACGATAAAAAAGTTGATAACCTAATTCATTTTCTAGATTAAGTACTCTTTGTGAGCAAGCTGCTTGAGAAATATACAAGTGTCTAGCAGCAGAAGCAAAACTTTTATATTTAACTACAGCGTTGAAAGTTTCTATTTCATTTTTGTTCATATACTTACCCCTAAAAGAATTTGAAACAAGAAGCTTTTGATAATGCCAACTCATTTCTCTTGTTTAATTTTCCTTCATTTATTTCAAATACTACAACATTACCTGAAACATTATTAGCGCATAAAAGATATTTATCATTATTACTGATCGCTAGTCCTCTAGGAAATTGTCCAAGACAATCAATGTTTTCAATAAGATTTAGCATTCCATCAGCATTAACATTAAAACAAGCAATCTTATCTTTTCCCCTAATGGCACTGTATAAGTATTTACCGTTAGAAGTGATCTTGATATCAGAAGGTAACATTTTTGATAGAGGTTTATCATCAATAGGCAATGAATCAATTTCTTGGAGTAAATTAAGTTTTCCTTCATTATTGTAGGAGATTACATCAATTACCGACTTTTGCTCGTTATTGATATAGATCAAATTTAAATAAGAATGAACACAACCATATCGGCAATCATATCCTTTAGGAAATTGTAATTGATCTAAGATAACTATTTTCTCATTTTCTTGGTCAATTTTAAATGTAAATACTCTATCTAACCCTTTATCACAAGCAAAATATAAATTTAGATCTTTGATGCGATATAATGAATGCAAGATTGATGAGCTATCATCACTACACTCGCTAATATAATAATCTATAGGTGTAAGCTTTCCATTATTAATTTTAAATAAAACTAGTGCTGCATCATCGCCTATGACCTTGCTTATAACTTTACCATTTTCCCTATATAATTTTGAAACTTTATGTTTTGATGAAGTATGGTGGGAAGCTAGTAGATATTTGTTAGCACAATCTAAAGCGCAATATGTTATATTGACGCCCAGCGAACTATTTTGAAAAATATCAGTAATTTCATTGTTAAATAGCTTACCATGATAGATGTAGTCATTTTCAATGATGTTACCTGTTCTTGTGATACTCATATCTTCACATAAATAAATATCATTATCTTTTATCACAGGATCGCAAGCGATATTGATATCTTTCAAATAATTATTCAACACTTCAATTTCACCTGTTTCATCGTTAAAAGAACAAATATTTAAACCCTTTGTAGTCTTTTCACGAGACCAACATCCTATCAATAGTTTACTCATAGCAAATCTCTTTTCTAAAGTTTCTAATTTTAAACTTAACAAAATTATAGCACAGTAATGTATAACTAGTTACACTCCCAAAAAGTGCTTGTTGAATGTTATTTATTTTACGTTGTATATTGAGTTCTAAACAGTTTGATAAGAAATACAATAACTGCTTTTTGTATTATGAGGTGATATTTTGACTGAAAAAGTATTATTGAACGTTTATATGGATTTTAAAATAAAAAAAGATGAATCTATTTACGATGAACAAGTTTAACTGCTAGTTCAGTGTTAAATGCATATGCATGTGCTGCACGTAGTCAAAAAAAGATACTTTTTGATGTTTCATTTGATTCATAATACTCTAATGTTAAAGGAATACAAGATAGATGAGTCATGATCTAATAGAAGATGATACTAACATGAAGCTGCTTTAGCAAACTGTAGAAAATTATAGTTTTTTATATTTTCACTATCTTTCAACTAATGTTCAATAAAACTACAGATTTACTATTTACAATATCAATGTTAGATGAAGTTAGAATATCTAACAAAGGAGTGAATATTATGAAAAAATATATATCTATTTTGATTGTAATGGCACTATTTATTTCTTTAGTAGGTTGTTCAACAACTACAACTACTTATACTGAATATGCTTCAAGTAGTGTTGTAGGTAAGATAACCGAGATAAATGGTAGTAAGGTTGCATTACAACTTGGTGAATTATCAGAAACTGAAATGGGTAATATGGATGATTCCGATAAGCAAGAAATGGGGCAAAACCCTAGCGAAGAAAATGATGGTCAAAAGCCAAATGATGAAGGAATGAATAATGATCCTAATGGTTTGAATCAACCTGAGAAACCTGATGGACAACAGCCTGGTGAGTCAATGGATCAACAACCTTTTATGGATGATAAAAATGGTGGTAGCTTTATTAATTTCACAGAAACTGAAGGAAGTTTGATAGTAGATTTAAGTGATGTGACTATCGTGAATGACTTAGAGTTAGAAGAAGTTGATGATCTAAGTGTTGATGATATCATTAAAGTATTCTTTGATAGTAAGGGAGCAATTAAAACTGTTATAGTTGTTTCTTCTGATTCAAATAACGATTCTTCTAAGACTGATCAGGGAACTAGTGCAAATACATTAGATTCTGATGGCTCTTATAGTGGGGGATCTTATGAGTCTACTGGTGATGATGAGAATGCTTTAAGGATAGATAATGCTACTGTAAGTTTAGATTCTATTACAGTTAATAAAAGTGCAGGGTCATCTTCAAATACAGAAAATGGCGATTTCTATGGTGTTAATGCTGCTTTATTAGCTACTAATGGAGCAACTGTCAATATCACTAGTAGCGAGATAAATTCCTCTGTACGTAATGGTAATGGTGTTTTTAGTTATGGAAGTGGCACTATTGTTAATATCTCTGATTGTACTATCACTACTACTGGTGATAGTTCTGGTGGTATTCAGACTACTGGTGGAGCTACTACTAATGCTAGTGATTTGACTATTGTTACTAGCGGTAGTTCTTCGGCAGCTATTCGCTCAGATAGAGGTGGTGGAACTGTAAATGTTGATAAGGGTAGTTATACTACTCATGGTTATAATTCTCCTGCTGTTTATTCTACAGCGAATATCACTGTTAGTAATGCAGAACTAACAGCAAATAACTCTGAGGCCTTAGTCATTGAAGGTGATAATTCGATCACTCTTAATGATTGTAAAGTTAGCGGTAAGATGAGTGATGATAAAGGTACAAGTTCTGATGAGAATGTTCATAATGTCATGATCTATCAGTCAATGAGTGGTGATGCCCAAGTAGGAACTTCAATCTTTACGATGACAGGTGGTAGTTTAACAAGTAAAAATGGTGATATGTTTTATGTGACTAATACTCATTGTATCATTACTTTATCCAATGTAGAGATCATTAATGAAGATAGTGATGCTTATTTACTAAAAGTATCGGGTAATTCAGCAAGTCATGGTTGGGGTAGTGCTGGAGCAAATGGTGCACAAGTAGAGTTTAATTGTGATAGTCAAACACTAGAAGGAGATATAGTAGTAGATAGTATCTCTACATTGAATATGACTTTGAAAAATGGCAGTTTATTTACTGGAAGCATCAATATCATAACCAATGAACAAAATGGTACAGCTGTAAGTGATAATGTTGTTGTTACTATTGAAAGTGGGTGTACTTGGAATTTAACTGGTGATTGTACTATTACTAGTCTTACTAGTAATGGAACAATCAACTACAATGGTCATAGCATCACCTTGGCTGATGGTACTGTGTTGAAGTAACTTATTATGCACGTTAAAGGCAATTCTAATATCAGGATTGTCTTTTTGTTATCTTTAAGATAAATAAAAATCCCTTTAGGGGATTTTACTTTTGATTAAGGTAATCAATATATTGTTGATAAGTCATTACTGGTTTAAAGTCTTTGACGATATCATCAACTAATGAGTGATCACTTAGAAGATCATAGATGCTATCAGCTACTAATTGTGCCTGGATCATATAGATCTCATATGGATCATTGATGAGTAAGTTATTACCATGCATACTACCAGTAAAGCCAGTGTAACCATATTGGATTATTGGCTTAAATAGTGATATATCTCCTACATCACCTGCTGCACAGCTTTTTTCGTTATGTAATATCTCAGTTTCGTCATAGAAGTTAAGCATATTCTTATAAACTACTTGACCTAATTTTTTAGATGGAACAAGTGGGAAATAACCTGGAAATTCTTGGATCTCTACTGAACCATTTAGGGCTTGAGCACAACAAGAAGCCATTTTATTTACTTGTTTAGATAGTTCTAATAAATAAGTAGGTGAAACACTACGACAATAACATTGGTATACAACTTCTTCTGGGATGGAATTGACTGTTGTGCCACCTTTAGTTACCATACCATGGAATCTTACAAGATCTTCTTCTTTGAATGTTTCTCTATACATATTTATGGCATCTAAAAATAATGTCAACATATTAAGAGCATTTGCTCCTTGATCTGGACAAACAGCAGCATGAGCAGCTTTTCCTTTAAAAGTTATTACTTTGTAAGTAAATCCAGATAGCATGCTATCAATAGAGAAGTGATGATCTTTATATTCACCACTACCATGAAGATGAATGATGACATCGATATCATCAAATAGCTTATCAGCCAACATGTTTTCTTTACCTGATAAATACTTTATCTTGCCTTGAGAAATGAGAGATCTACGATAATCAATATCGGTAAACTCTTCAGCAGGTGTAAAGAATAATGTTACGCTTCCATTAACTTTATCAATTATTTGATTTAAGCTGTCTAAGGCAGCTAGAGTTATTGCCATTTGGGTACTATGTCCACAAGAGTGAGCAGCATTATCTACTTTAGAAGCATAAGGGTGATTTATAGTTGGGATGCCATCCATTTCGGCGATAAGCCCGATATGAGGTTTGCCACTACCGATCGTTACTGATAAGCCTGTGATTGAATATTCTTTATCAACTGTTAAGTTGTGCTTTTTTAGATAATCTAAGATTATTTCTTTTGTTTTAAACTCCTTGAATCCTAATTCGGGATTAGTAAAGAGTTTTTCACCTAGATCATATGTTTCTTGTTGATGCTTTAATATATAGTCATTGAGTATCTTTTTCATATTGCATCCTTACTATATGTTTGAAAATATTGATTTGATGATATCAAGTCCAGCAACGAAAGTACCCAAAGTGCTACCTAGATTTGCTAGAGCAACTACAAGAAGTATCTTAGTTACTTTATTTGTCCTAAAACCTTTAAAGGTATTTAGATCTTCGCTTAAACTATCAAAGTCAGCAACTGTTGGTTTACATATCTTAGCTTCTAATAGTCCAGCAAACCAACCAGCAGCTAGCAATGGGTTTAAAGAAGTGATCGGAGCAGCGATAAAAGCTACAAGAGCACTAACTAAATGGCCACCAGCAATAAGAACACCGATAGCACTTAGTGAACCATTGAAAAGGATCCAAGATTCTATCTGCTTTAATCCTACATTACTATCTACTCTAAAACACATGATGATAGCTATTACGATAAGAGCAGGGATGATCCAACCACTCATTTTTTGTAATTTAGTCTTTTCTTTAACTTTATCATATTCGGCAATGCTGTAATCTTGCTGGATGTAATTAGGCACATTGACACAATGAGCAGCACCTAATACAGCGACAATGTTCTTTCCTGGAGCGTGTTTGATCTTATAAGCAAGATATTTATCACGTTCGTCAACTAAGACTTCCTTTATCTTAGGGAATTGTTGACTTATCTCATTTAGAGCAGCGTTTAACATATCCTTATCTTGCAGTTGTGCAATATCTTCTTCACTTAGTTTCTCATCATCAAAGATAGCTGAGATGATGCCAGCCAATAGTTTTATCTTGTCAAAGAAATTCTGATTAGACCAAATGCGAGCAAAAGTTGTTTTGATCTTTCTATCAGCCATGACTAAAGTGATGTTATTTTCTTTAGCTTTAGAAATGGCTGCTAACATTTCACTACCTGACTTGTTATTGAGATTGACAGCTAGTTTTCTCTGGTAATTAGCAAGTATCAAGTTAACAAGCATCATTCCCACTTGTTTATTCTTAATGATCTTGACAACGTCCGTCTGTCTATATTTTTCTGGTTCAGTTAAAGTATTGTATCTATCTTGATCTAATTCGATGCAGATACAATCTGGCTTTACTTCATCAATAGTCTCATTGACTAATTCTACACTGTTCTTAGAAACATGAGCAGTAGGTATCAGTGTTATAAGTTTATCTTGATAATTTATCTGTATAATGTTACTTTCCATATAAAAACCTCATCAATACGATAATTATATAACATTACAGAGATATTTCGGTAAAAAAATGATAAAGAGATGGTGGTAGAAAGCAAATTATGCTTTATTAGTTCAACGGTTCATTCATTTACTTGTTTTTCTTGTTGAATTAGAGTAGTTTTGTTTTAAAATATAAGTAGATATTTTTTGCAATCTGAAATTATATGGCTATGTACCAAAAATGGGCTAAGTAATTTGTTACAATATATTTGGTTTTAGATTTGAGTTCAAAGTGAAAGGTAATTTCAATAAAAAAGGAGGAAAAAAACTAATGGCATTTAGTTTAACAGATTGCCAATTCGCTGCGCTAATGCACGATATTGGCAAGTTCTATCAAAGAACAACAGCTAAATCAGAACTAAGTGATGATGAACTAAAGGTGTGCCCTGATCATAAAGGCCATTATTCACATTTGCATGCGGGTTATACTGCAAGATTTTTTAAAGAAGTGCTTAAAATGGATAATGAACTATCTTGGGTAGCAAGCATTCACCACAAAGATGATGCTAACAATGTGGCAAATATCATCAAAGTCGCTGATAGGCTAGCTTCTTCTGTTGATAGAAGTGATGAGATTGTAGATACGGGCAAAGATTCAGAAAGGACCACTTTCATAAAAGCAAGATTGAGTACAATCTTTCAAGAAGTATCATTTGCTGATAAAATAATTGGTAAAATTGGTAAATATTCTTTAAGTAAAGCTGATGAATTAGATTATCCAGATGACAAGATGGATGAACTGACAGTTGAAAAAGCTAGTTTAGAATATAAAAAACTTTTTGATGAGTTTGTATTAGAGATTGATAAGACAAAATGGAATGTTTCAGAAAGTATTTCATTTGAACTACTAAATAAGATGTACGCGTTGCTTTATAAGTATACAACAACTATTCCTGCTTCAACTTATGAGAGCGATGTTACATATGTCAGTCTTTTTGATCATTCTAAATTGACAGCGGCTATTGCAGGATGTTTATTTTTAAGTAATAGTAATGAGATGTTTTATATGTATGAGTTTGATATTTCAGGCATACAAAACTTTATTTACAAGATTATTGAGGGCGCTGGACAAAAGAAAAAAGTAGCAAAAGCTTTGCGTGGTAGATCTGCTTTTATAAGCATACTTACTGATTCCATTAGTTATGCTGTACTGAATTTATTTGGTTTGCAATCATCAAATATAATTTTTAACAATGGTGGTGGTGCTACGATTTTACTGCCTTATTGTGATGATACGATTGAAAAAGTTAAGAATTTAGAAAAAGAGATCACAAAAAAGTTATATGATAATTTCTTAACTGATATTACTTTTGTTTCAGCATTTGTTGAATTAAATGGCAGTGAATTAAAAGGTTTTAAAGCCGAGAAGGCTTTAGAGTTAAAAACAAAAATTGATTTAGCTAAGACAAGAAAATATGAAATGTTTGTCAATGACCAAACATTTTATCATCAATCGGGGGATGAAAAAAGGATATGTGATATGTGTGGCAATATGATTGATGAAGATGAAGATTGTGTTAATTGTGCTATGTTTGAGTATATATCTGATTTTTATACTTGTAATGATGAATTCTTGATCAAATATGATTATAACAAAAACAAGAAGCATAACGATAAAACTATTGACTTAGGTTATTGTTATATTGACCTGATCGAAGATCTTGATGAGAGTAGTAATGACTATTACAGTTCAGTAAATTCTTGCTTGATCGGAGAAGTTAAGTATCTAGCTAATTCAGTTCCAAAAGCAGATGGCCAAATATTAAATTTTGAAGATATAACTCAGAAACTAATACCAGATAATTGTGGTGATAAGAAGATGGGGATATTAAAGATGGATATTGATGATCTATCTGCTATATTTGCTTTTGGATTAAAAAATAAGAAATCTCAAAGCCAACAAAGAGCTATGTCAAAATATTTAACATTAAGTCGATTGTTACAGATGTTTTTTGGTAAAAAACTTGTAGAAATCTGTGAGGATCTGTCATTCAGTATAAATGAAGATATAGAGAATCATACTGACAATGGGACAATGTTTTATATAAACTATGCTGGTGGTGATGATCTTGTTATCGTTGGCCCTGCTTATGGGATCATTAGATTAGCTGATGCTATTGAGTATGAATTTAACAATTATACCTTGAATAAGGAAAATATTAAATTTTCAGCTGGTATACATATTCAAAACGATAAAGAACCTATTCGCTTTGGTATTCAAGAAGCAGAAAAGATGTTGAAATTATCTAAATCACAAAAGGAGAAAAACGCAGTTAGTTTAATTGGAATATCGTTGAAATATGAACAATTCTGTGATTTGTTAAATGATGTCGATGAGTTGAAAGATATGATTGATTCTGCAAAAGTGTCTAGAACACTTGTTTATAATTTATTATTAATGCTTAGAGATAAAAATTTCGAGCAATATAAATATTCGGTTCCAATTATTTATTATTATCTATATAGAAATATTGAGAATGAACAGCTGAGAAAAGAGTTCTTGGTCAAGATTAACTCTATAGGTAGTGATACTGATTTAAATCATTATGTATTAATGTTGAAATTAGCAATTATGTTTACCCGTGCATAAAGGAGGTATGAATATGGGAAATAATTATAATGGTTATAGTAATAGTAATTATAACAAAAATCAAAATTCACAATATTATGGTAGTCAAAAGCCTACTGTGAATAATCCAGTAACGCTTTGTTCTCAGCAATTGAAACTACCACTTTCAATAGAATATGCTAATGCTGATGTATATTTACCTACTGGTAAAGCATATAAATTTGCTTCGGAATTAAAAGATATTCCATCTTCTCAGATGAGAAAGATTTTGGATGAAGTTAAAGGTGTATTATTCACTATGCAAAATGCTAATATACTTACAGATGAAATTAAATCAAAATTATTTATGATTGTTCCAATGACAGCCTATGTATATGGCAGATATAAAAATTATAAGAATCTTTATGATTTTGTGAGAAATCATTTAAACAATGAAACAATCAAAAGCTTTGCTGATATCAAGGCCTTTGATAAATTGTACACTTGCATCATTGCATATCATAAAACATTAAGTAGTAAGTAGAAGGAGAAGGGTATATGATAATCAAAAATTCAACTTTAGAGTTCACAATCGAATTATTGTCAGGTTTACATATCGGAGGATATGATTCAGCATTTGATATTGGTGGAGCTGATTCAACAGTCATTAAAAATCCATTAACTAATATTCCATTTATTCCAGGAAGTACATTTAAGGGAAAGATTAGGTCTTTATTAAGTTATAGCAATAAATATGGAAATAAAAACTTAGAAATAACAAATGACTCAGTTAGAAATATATTTGAACCAGTTGCCAAAGATAATAATGTTGGTATATCAAGAGCTATATTCCGTGATCTGTCATTAAGCGAGGAATCTGTCAAACTATTGAATTCTACTTTAGGAATTGGCATTTACACTGAAGTTAAAGCAGAAAATTCAATTGATAAGTTTAAAGGTACAAGTAATTCACCTCGTTTTATCGAACGGGTTCCAGCTGGTGTTACTTTTAATGGCGAGATAGTATTACAGATATTCGATGGTGACAAAGAAAGCGAAATGAAACAAGCAATTGAGGATGGTTTGAAGTTGTTAGAAATGAATTATATTGGTGGAAGTGGTACAAGAGGTTACGGTAGGATCAGAGTGCTTCAAAAGGAATGGAAAGATGAAAACATATAAAGTAAGTTTTCGATGTGTATCCAGATTAAACAAGATACCAGATGCTCAAACTATATTTGGAGCAATATGTAACTCCTTAAAATTGTATAGTGGTGAAAAGGCATTAAAGGATTATTTAAAAAGTTTTGATGAAACACCTTTAATGATACATTCATCGATGTTTCCTATAGGGGTATATCCTGCTATGAAAACTCCACTCATCACAAATGAACTTATTTCTAAGTACATTCTCAATCTAGATGGTAAAAAGCAAGTTGAAAAGTTTAGTGAACTTAAAAAGTATAAGAATTTAAAATATATAAGTGAAAAGGTGTTTTCTACCTATATATCAAATGGAAAAATAGAACTTTTAAAAACAGATTTAATAAATTCTACTAATAACTTTATTTTAGAAGATGACATATTGAAAATGCGCAATGAAACTATCACTTTAAATTATAAAGATGTTTTATCGACAAGGATCAGACATTTTTCAAATACTGATGAGAACGATAGTGAGTTGTATTATGATCACGATATCTTCTTTGAAAATGGACAAGTATTTGTTATATATGTGAAATCAAATGAAGATAAAGATTTTCTTGAGAATATATTTGATAAATTTGATCATTTGCCTTTAGGAAATCGGTCTTCTAGTGGGAAAAATATGTTTAAATTTATTAAAATTGAGAGAATTGATTTTTCTACAAATACTATCAAAAAATTGTTACTTTCTAAATGTACACCTAACGAAGATGATTTTATATTCGAAGAATCTGAGTATGGTGTTGAGAGCCAGAACTATGTTTCAGCAAAGAGTTATGGCAATAAATATTTAGGAGTCATGACAAAATTAATTGAAGGTAGCTATATGAAGGTAAGAGAAGATAAAGATTATTATGGAAGATTGATACCGATGATAGTTGATGATAGGATAATCTATCACTATGGTATAGGTTTTGTATTATAGGAGTGACTTTATGAAGATAAGAATATTGTCACCAGTACATATTGGTACTGGAAACGAAAATATGGCATTACAATATAAGGTGAATGGGAATACTGCTTATTGTTATAAATTAGATGACCTTTTATCTACTGTTTCTCCCGAAAAGTTGATTAGTGGTGATTTTTTAAACTCGATTACAAAAAGTGACAGTAAAGCAACTTTAGATTCTATAAGAAGATATGTTGACTACAACAAAATTAAGCCTAAATATGCTTTGGCTGTTTATTCAAAATTAGAAACTCAACCAGTATTTGAACAATTTAAATCGTTGAATAAGCCATTTATACCTGGTTCGTCAATTAAAGGGGCTATTGAGAGTATAGTTTGTTATTCATTTATTAAAAAGTACTTTAATAGATTAAATGGTTATCCAACACCATTAAGTATTGAAAACTTATTAGGTAAGATAATGGGCTTAGGGAAAACTGACATTTTGAAAAGTGTTGCAGCTAGTCTCTCTTGTGATGATATTTGTTTCAAAAGTTTAGGGTTATATGAGACAGTTAGAGCTTCAAAAAAGGGAGATATACCAATTGGCTTTCAAGAATGTATTGATGAAGGACAGGAAGTCACTAAAGTTTTTTATAAATTTAATGATCAAGATCAGAGATTATCTAAATACGGTTCCACTATTGAAAAAGAGTTCATAAGTATGTTCAAAGAAGAAAATATTTCCAAGTTCATAAACGAGTTTACTAGAGATGCTCTAAATCAAGATATTTCACAAAAAATGTTGCAGTACTATTATGATACTGATCTTCAATATTTAAAGGATGATGTAGACGCATATTTGAGCAAAATAAAAAGTTATCCACCAAATTGCTGTCTATTAAGGATTGGTAAAGATACAAATTGTAATTTTAAAGGTGCAATGGCTTTGTTATTTAAAACAAAAGATTTTGATTATTATAAGAAAAACTTCAATCAATTTAAAACGATAGGTAAAGTCAATCCTAACACTTTGCCATCAACAAGGACTTTCTTTATAGATGAAAACGATAACTATGTTGCTTATCCAGGTTTTTTGGAGATAGACTTTAATGATTAGTTTTGATGTTGTGCTTTCGTTTCCGCTTGGAGTTAGATTTGACAATAATCCGAAGATATTATTTTATAAAAAACTAGTTCAAATGATCAGAAATATAAGTTGTTTGAATAATGAAAAAAAGTGCTTTGATTGCCCTTTCAGCAATAATTGTATTTATCATAAGATTGTTGGCATATATCCATCAATATTGGTGGATGCAAAAATGATTGAGAAGACTTTTTATAAGAGTGGTCAACAAATAGAATTAAAGTTTTATTTAATTGGAAATTCAGTTATATATTCTGAATATATTTCAGTTTTCTTTAAAGAGTATCTTAGACAAAAAATATGTGGTTCTCCATTTTATATTGTCAAATTTACAAAAAATGTTATCGATGACAAAGAAATTACTTTTGCTAAACATTTAAAGATAAACTCAATAATCGAAGATACAGATGTAGATAAAGTGATAAATAATCAACTTACTTACTACAAAGATAATTATGGTCAAGAATTGATTTTTGAAAGTTCTAAAGTAACGAATAGTGATTTAGTGAAAAGAACATTTCAAAATGGAAACAGGGAATTGAGTGGTTACATTGGGGAAGTATGTTTTGATAGAGACATCAAGATTAGTAAAGTATTAACCATTATTGGTATAGGAAAATATTGCCATATAGGAGGTGGTATGATTGAGATTAAAGATTGAAATGAAGGGAAATAACTTTTCGGTTCCCGTGGCATATAGACATTTGCTTCAAGGGTTGATTTATAGCATGTTGAATAGAGATACTACTGGTGATTTCTATCATAACGAAGGCTTTAAAGTAGAGAGAAAAAATTACAAGTTATTTGTATTTAGTGATATATATGGAAAATATCGTTTTGATAAACGAAGACTATATTTTGATGATGATTTTTATTTCTTTATCAGTTCAGTGGATGAAACATTTATGAATGAAATATTTGATTTCTTAAATCAAAATCAAAATTTAGTCATTGATAGACAGATAGTCACAGTTACTAATGTAAAGATCATTAACACTCCTCATATCAAAAATGGACAAGAAATTTGGTTAAAAACTTTATCACCGATCACAGTTTATAGAAAGGTAGATGATAATATCATTTACTATAAGCCAGATGACCCACAGTTTAGTGAGTTGATAATAAAAAATATAAAGGACAAAATTGTATCATATGACTATCCAGTTGGAAATATTATTTTTGAAATTGATGATTACAGAAATGTAAGGGAAAAAATGATTGAATATAAAAATTGTCGTTATTTAGCTTTTCAATTACAAATGAAATGTAAAGTGAGCAGCGAGGTTTTTGCTTTCTTGTACAATTGTGGAGTATCAGCTAAGGGATCTTGTGGCTTTGGTATGATTGATCTTGTCTATGAAAAAAACACTTTATCTATATAAGAGTGGAACATTAGCTCAGAAAGATTATTCTTTAGTTTTACAGACTAAAAATGATGCAATCTATATTCCTATACAACAAATTGATGAGATTATCTGTTTTTCTGAAATAACAATGAACAAAAGGGTTTTAATGTTATTAAATCGGTTTCGAGTATCTATTACTTTTTTTAACTTTTATGGTAATTATATAGGTAGATATACTCCTAAAGAATATGTAAATGGGAAAGTATTAGTGAAACAGGTTAATGCATTTCAATGCGAACAACAAAGATTGTATATTGCGAAAAGGATACTAAATGCTTCCTTACATAATGAGAATTCTGTTTTGAAATATTATGCAAAAAAAGGAAGAGATTTAGAAGAAATGATCAATCATATGAATGAATATATCGATCGGTTGGACAAATGTAAAACAGTTGATGAATTAATGTTAGTTGAAGCAAACGCTAAACAGTATTATTACAGTTCATTTGACATTATATTGCATAGTGATGATTACAAATTTGAAAAAAGAAGTAAGAATCCACCTGAGAATGAAATTAATGCTATGCTAAGTTATGGGTATGCCATATTATACTCTCATTACCTATCTGTTTTAGATAGAAGCAGTTTGCATCCACAAATTAGCTTTATTCACAGTTTGGAGAAAAATTGTGATTCTTTACAATTTGATTTGGCTGATGTTACAAAATCAGTGATTATTGATAGGCTGGTTTTGAGGTTGATCAGAAAAAAACAAATTAGTAAGGATATGTTTGATCAAAAAGAAGACAGGTGCTATTTAAATAAAAAAGGTATTGAACTTTATGTTGCTGAGATAGATAAACAGTTGCAACAAACAGTCAATGTAAATGGTAAGTTTTATTCATATAAGAGTTTAATATCTAGAGAAGTTCATCAGCTATCAGAATATATTAAAAATGAGGAAAGATATGATCCTTATTTAATGAGGTGGTAGTCATGTATATTATCTGTACCTATGATGTTGATGAAAAGAAATGCAACAAGTGTATGACAGTTTTAAAACAATATTTATTTCATGTTCAAAACTCAGTGTTTGAAGGAGAATTGTCACCAGCAAAATTCCAAGAGTTACAAGAAAAATTAGACAAAGTCATTTCAGATGATGACTCGATATACTTTTATTTTTCCTATAATAATAAATCAATTTATAAGAAATGTGTTGGAGTATCCAAAGGGAATCCAATAAATATTGTTATGTAGAGTTCGACCATCTTGTTTATAATGATGATTTAGTTGCTAAATTATATTGGAGATTTCTAAGGTGGTCGAATATATTTCAGTAATAAACGAACTTAAACTGTTCAAAAAACCTAAAATTTGGAAAAATGGGTGGAAATGTATGCTAAAATAGTAACATAGATATGAAAAATATCGGATTGATATGATACTTATTAAGGATTAACGCCATCATAGTAGCTAATTTCTTCGTATTCAGCTATAGATTGATATGATACTTATTAAGGATTAACGCAAAGTTAAAGACTTCTCTAATTTGGAAAAGTTGGATGAGATTGATATGATAC
>CAVAAT010000011.1:0-32681 GCA_963586925.1 Erysipelotrichaceae bacterium | reverse complement strand
CGAAGAGATAACTGTTATCACTATTGATGATGGTAAGATCCCTGATACAGGTGATGTCTGTATACAAGCCTTTAGTTGTCTTTCACTGGCATCTGCTATCACTATCTATTTTATAGAAAAGAAAAAACGTTCAATCTAGTCAACTATTACAAGCGAAAAAAAAGGGTAGATAATTTATCACTTATCTACCTTTTCTATTTTCAAACGTTTCTTCCAAATACCACCATAATAATAAACAGCTAATACTATAGAAGTTAATATCCAAGAGATAGGATAACAGTATAAGCTTTCGATAATATTTTCAGCAGGATAATACATCAACCAAATTACCCTTAGTACACAGATAAATATCGTTGTTACCAACATTGGAAAGAATGAATCACCACATGCTCTAAGTGATGCCGATAATATCTCGACCAAGGCAAATGTGATCCAGTAAGGAACTAAGAAATGAATGAATTGCATACAAATATCTATTACTGCTTTATCACTAGTGAACAATAAAGTCATATAGCTGCCACCGAAATAAGTAGCTGTGCCCAAGATAGCTGTAAAGATAACATACAACATAAGGGAATCTCTGATGGTTTGTTTTACTCTATCTAATTTCCCAGCGCCAAAATTTTGCCCTACTATTGTCAAGGCTGCCGTGCCAAATGCACCCGATACATTCCAATATAAGGCATCAATCTTGCCATAAGCAGTATATGCAGCCATAGTATCTGTACCATAGCTATTAACTGCTGCTTGAATAAATAAGTTGGATACACTATACATTACAGATTGAATTCCCATTGGTAAACCAATGACACAGATATCTTTCAAAATTCGCATATCCATATATTTAGCTTCAATCTTAAAATGATATGCTGAGTGAACTGAGAATAACAAGTAAACTACTAATAAACAAGAAACAAATTGAGAAGTAATTGTCGCTAGTGCAGCTCCTGCTACACCCAAACCGATTATCTGGATAAATAATATATCTAAAATAATATTCACAATACATGCAATGATCAAGCAATGCAATGGGGTTCTTGAATTACCCATGGCTCTTAAAATACTTGATCCCACATTGTAGATCATGGAAGGTATAAAACCGATAAAATATATTCGCATATAAAGTAATGCCAATGTGTATACTTCTTCTTCGTTTACATTTAATAATCTCAATAAAGGTCCAGCAAAGAATAAGCCTAAAATCATCATTACTAAGCCAGAAAAAAATGCTAGTAACATTCCCGAGTTTACCGCCTTCTTAACACCTTTTTGGTCACTTCTACCATACATTTGAGCAACAATAACAGTAGCTCCTGATGTAAGTCCTGTAATAAAGTTTATCAACAAGTTTAAAGATGTAGAAGTTGTACCTCCAACTGCTGCTAATGCCGCTTTACCGCAAACCTGACCAACAACTATGGCATCAACAGTGTTATATAATTGCTGAAATAAAGTTCCTAACATTACAGGAAAGAAGAACTTTAATATCTGCTTAGGGATCGATCCCTCTAACATACTATTTGTACTATTTGTTGTATTCATAATCTATTCTCACCACATTAAAAAGAAAAGATAGCTCTTTTCTTTTAATTCTCCTGTTCTATTTGAGAGATCATATCTACTCTTCTCTGATGTCTTCCACCAGCAAACTCTGCATTTAACCAAGCATCTACAATGGCTTTTGCTAACTCAGCTCCAACGATCCTAGCCCCAAAACAGATGATATTAGCATTGTTATGCTCCTTTGTTAATCTTGCACTTACTGGTTCACTAACACAAGCAGCTCTGATACCTTTGACTTTATTGGCTGCCAGTGAAATACCAACACCCGTTCCACAAATGGCAATACCACAATCAACTTCTCCATCTCTTACTGCTTCACCTATTCTTTTACCAGCGATAGGATAATCAAAACTTTCGTGTGAGTCTGTACCATAATTTACTATTTCATAGCCTTTTGACTCAAGATACTCTTTTATCACGTTCTTTAAATCCACAGCAGAGTGGTCATTACTTATACCAATCTTCATAACAATCTCACTTTCCTAATAATAAACCTTCATAATAAATATCGACTATCTCATCATTTAATTCATCATAATTAAACGACAAGCTTTCAAATATCAAACGATCTCCGTTTTCAGTTATATAGTATAAATCTTCCGGCAATTCTTTTCCATATTTATTGTAAAGATCTCGACAATAATCATTAACACCTTGATCAGTTGACTCATATTCTTTGACAACCGTTAATTTAGAGTAACCAGTAATATCAAAACTTTCACCAATATTTCGATAATAATAACAATAAATGAACTCTTTAGTATTGTCTGCTTCATTTTTTTCTAAAGCAAAGCCAAATATCTTTTCAAATGAATCACTATCAATATCCTTAAATAATTTACTCTTATCACTGTTCGAATGGCGTACATAAATATATGCTTCTCTAATCACTTCTTTATCTTCATTGGAAATTGCACTATTACTAATTATCTTATCATTTGAATACATTTTATTAGTGATCAATACTTTCTTTGCTCGCAACTCTTGCTCATATACTGGAACATCGATTAGATTTAATGGGCTTATTGTCACTACTAATATAATGATACTGATAAAGATAAATACCCATCTTCTTTCATATTTTAATAATGAAGAGATGATAAATGCTAAGGCAATTATATTAAAGATGATCGAAGTATAACGCCAGAAAGTTAAGCCATAAGCACTTACTCTAATATAAATAGCATAACTCTGCATCAAAAATATCGGTAGCATTACTATTCCACCATATTTCTTATGAAATTTACTTAATGCTTTTTCATCATATAGCGTACTTAAATAAAACGTGCAGTAGAACAATAAAGCAAAAGAGGCAAACCAATTGATCTTTCCTACTGGCATATTAAAAGTGATGATCACCTTTAGTAAGTAAATATATAAGATGACTATAAGGATATAATACAAAGTCAATGCTACTTTATGAAAAACATTTTCGTAGGATTTGATCACTATTAATTGCTCACCATTAGGAATATAACTAAAGAATAAACAGCCAAAAATGAATACTTCACAGATTATCACAATTATGCCATATAACTTATATACGTTTTGATTGTGAATGATCAAAAAATCAAAAGCTGCCACACAAATGAATAAGCCCACTAATAAAGTCATTGATAATATCCAACTATAGATCAGCTTAGAAAATAGATAAGCAAACATCTTTTCGTTTTCATTTTGATGATATAATTCAAATAAGATTAGTGCTAATAAACAAATAACTACCCCATAATAAGTTAAAAGATAGTAATGATAGTTACTTGTTAATACCATATACAAGTACATGCTAACTGACGCTATTACACTAAAGACAACTATTACTAAACTGCTATTTTTAATATGTTTCTTTTCAGTAAATAAAGTCATCAATAAAGAAAACAAAACACCTACTAGTAAGCCAGCGATCAAATGTTCTTCATTATTAAAACTAGTATAAAGAACGTTATGGATCAAGAATAAAGAAAGTAATGCTAAAAAAGTAATAGAAATGACAAATCTTTCATTTTTATTGATCGTATTACTAATAACATCTTTTATCCATTGCTTAAATTTCATTTATCTTCTCCCATATTTTTATTATATAGATATTTCATACCATAATATGCTAGATCAGGATCATAAGTATCAATTAAATCCGTATCAGGACAAATATATCTACCAAGGCCTCCTGTAGCTAATATAGGAAACTCATGACCGATCTCTTCTTTGATTTGATTTATGATTCCTTCGGTAAGTCCAATATAACCATACATGATACCTGACTGCATTGAATGAACAGTGTTTTTAGCTAAGATTGATTCTGGTTTCTTTAATTGTACAGCAGGAAGTTGAGCTGTCATCTGCCACAAGCTATTAGCATAGATCTCAAGTCCTGGAGCAATTATGGCATATTGAAACACACCACCATCACCAATATAAAGAAACTTTGTAGCAGTACCAAAATCGACTACTAAACAATCTCTCTTATACTTTTGATAAGCAGCAACTGCATCTACAATTAGATCAGCTCCCACGCTCTTAGGGTCATCAGTATTGACTTTTAACCCAGTTTTTATTCCAGTAGCGACCATTAAAGGTTCTTTGTTAAATAATTGTTTGATAGCACTGATAAGATTATCATTTAAAGTAGGAACTACTGAAGACAAAACAATACCACCAATATCATCCTCTTTTAAATGCTTGACTTCTAATATTGCATGCATCTGCAAAGCAAATTCATCAGATGTCTTTGCTTGTTTGGTGATAAAACGAAATCTCGCAACCAACTTTTCTCCTTCAAATATACCACAAGAAATGTTTGTATTTCCAACGTCCATAACTAATAACATATAAATCTACCTCTTTCTATACAATTATACACTATATTTTACCCATATAAAAAGCGACTTACTCAGTCGCTTTTTTATAACAAATTACTTTGTAAATTCAATGTATGCCATTGGAGCTGCATCGCCTTTTCTAACGCCAGTCTTTACAACTCTTGTATAACCACCGTTAACATCTGCGAATTTAGGTCCAATTTCATCGAACAACTTCTGTAAAGCAGTCTTGCCAGTTGCCTTATCAGCAACTACATCTTTAACGAAACTTGCTGCTTGACGACGTGCATGTAAGTCACCTTTCTTAGCTAAAGTAACTAACTCATCAACAACAGTTCTTAATTCTTTTGCTTTCATTTCAGTTGTATTGATCTTACCGTAAACAATCATGTCGGTTGCTAGGTTACGGAATAATGCTTTACGATGGTCGGCCTTGCGTCCTAATTTACGATTTTGCATTTCAGGTTTTCCTCCTTAATCATTCTATAAATCAGCTTGAGCAAATCCCTTGCCGATTGCTTGAAGCTTTTCTTTGATCTCTTTGAAAGATTTCTTTCCGAGATTTCTAATTCTCATCATTTCTTCTTCGGTACGTTGAGTTAATTCATCGACGGTCGCAATTCCCGCACGCTTTAAGCAATTGTATGAACGTACAGTCAAATCAAGATCTTCGATAGGCATATTATTACCTTTGATAGTATCATCAGTAGTAACATCTTTGATAAGTCCACTAATTTCATTGACATCATCCTTAACAGAAGTTAATAACTGTAGATGTTCGATCAAGATCTTGCTAGCTAAAGCAACAGCCTCTTGTGGTTGGATTGCTCCATTAGTCCAAACTTCAATTGTTAAGCTATCATATTTAGCATTCTGTTTAACACGTGTTGGTTCAACAGAGAATGTAGCTTTTGTAACTGGAGTGAAGATAGAATCAGTATAGATAGTGCCGATTCCTTGAGATGAGCCTTGAAAAATTGCTTTATTCTCGTCTGAACTCAAGTAACCTCTGCCTTTTCTTGCTCTTAATTCCATTTCTAACTTGCCACCTTCGGCAACATGACAAATCACTAACTCAGGATTTAATACTTTAACACCAGTTGGACAAATGATATCACCAGCAGTGACAGTTTGTTCACCGATTGCATTGATCCTTAATGTATAAGATTCATCATCATCGATATCTAAAATTAAGTTCTTGATATTAAGAATGATAGCTGTAACATCCTCAACGATTCCTGGAATAGCTGTAAATTCATGATATACACCATCAATTTTAATTGAATATACGGCACCGCCTGGCATAGCGGCTAATAATACCCTACGAATGGCATTACCGATAGTAGTACCAAAACCTCTTTCTAAAGGTGATAGTACGAACTTGCCATAATGTTCATCTTCAACGTACTGTTCAATCTTAAAATCTGCTCTTTCAAATTGTTGCATCAACTATTCCTCCTATTAATTTCTAACCACGTGGACGTTTTGGTGGACGACAACCGTTATGAGGGATAGGAGTAACATCGTTAATAGAACTGATCTCTAATCCAGCTACTTGTAATGATCTAACAGCAGCTTCTCTTCCAGGTCCAGGTCCTTTTACGTTAACATCAACTGTCTTCATACCATGATCAACAGCAGCCTTTGCAGCAGCTTCAGCAGCTTGTTGAGCAGCGAATGGTGTTGACTTACGTGATCCTTTATAACCTAATGCTCCGGCACTTGACCAAGCAATAGCATTACCATTTTCGTCACAGATAGTAACGATAGTGTTGTTAAATGTAGAATGAATATGAGCGACACCACGGGCAATATTCTTTCTAACTTTACGTTTTCTTACAGTTGTTTTCTTATTTCCTGCCATATAATATTACCTCCTGTCAACTATTTCTTCTTATTAGCTACAGTACGACGTGGTCCTTTACGTGTACGAGCGTTTGTTTTAGTTCTTTGTCCATGAACAGGTAAGCCTTTACGATGTCTAACACCTCTGTAGCAACCGATTTCCATAAGACGTTTGATATTCAAACTTTGTTCTCTTCTTAAATCGCCTTCTACTTTGATCTTATCAACTTCTGTACGTAAAGCATTTTCCTGTGCATCAGTTAAATCTTTTACTCTGATAGTAGTGTCAACACCTGCTGCAGCACAAACTTCTTTAGCAGTTGTAGCACCGATACCATAAATATAAGTTAAAGCAATTCCCACACACTTATCGCGTGGAATATCAATACCAGCTATACGAGCCATATTTCTCTTTCCTCCAATTAACCTTGTCTTTGTTTGTGTTTAGGATTTTCACAAATAACCATGACGCGTCCTTTACGCTTAATTACACGGCATTTGTCACAAATTGGTTTTACTGATGGTCTAACTTTCATAGTTTTTCCTCCTAGACTATTTGTGTCTGAATGTAATACGCCCACGTGTTAAATCATATGGTGAAATTTCAATGGTGACACGGTCACCTGGTAAAATGCGAATGTAGTTCATACGGATTTTACCAGAAACGTGGGCCAACACTACGTGTCCATTTGGTAATTTCACTTTAAATTGAGCATTAGGAAGAGTATCTTCCACAACACCTTCAACTTCAATAACGTCTTGCTTATCTGCCATTATCTAGTTTTCTCCTCCGATTTCCTTTAGGACCTTAGAAATCTGCTTATAAACATCTTCTTTAGACTGGCCAGCATCAATATCATAGACGATACCTTTGTTGCGATAATATTCTACCACAGGTTGAGTCTCATCGCGATAAGAATCTAATCTTACCATCAATTTTTCATAAGTATCATCATCTCTTTGATGTAAACTGCCACCACATTTTTCGCAAACTTCATTGTCCGCAAGCTTCTGCAACTTAATGTTGTAGATCGCACCACAATCTTTACACAAACGTCTATAAACGATCCTATCAACTAATAACTGTTCATCAATAACTAGATTGATGACAACATTGATACCTAGATCATCAATAGCCTCTGCTTGAGCAAGAGATCTTGGAAAACCATCTAACAGGTAACCATTTTGACAATCATCTTTTTGCAGACGGTTCTTGACCATCGCAATTGTAACATCGTCAGGGACCAAAAGGCCTTGAGTTATATAACTCTGAGCCTTTTGCCCTAATTCTGTTTGATGTTTAATTTCATATCTGAACATATCTCCAGAAGATATGTGTGCTACCGAGAAGTTTTCAGCGATCAATTCTGACATTGTTCCCTTACCTGACCCGGCAGGCCCCATTATCAACATCTTAAGCATTACTTACTACCTCTTACCGAAGCCTCTGTATTCACGTTGCTTAGTCAATTTATCCTCTAGATCTTTTACAGTCTCTAATGCTACACCAACAACGATGATGATAGAAGTACCACCCATTGTGATCGTACTAGGAATATCAGTGAACATACTTAATAAGTAAGGTAATGATGCTATGAAGCATAAGAATAATGCACCAAATACTGTAATCCTATTAAGTACTTTAGATACGTAATTAGTAGTCTCACTACCAGGTCTAACTCCTGGTATATATGAACCGTTCTTCTTTAAGTCTTCGCTGATCTTTTCAGGATCAACTTGTAAGTTAGTATAGAAGAATGTAAATGCAAAGATCAATACAACATAGATGATCAAGCCACCTGCTGTTGTAAAATCAGAGATATAATCAAAGATTTCAACTAACTTCTTTGTGAAGTCACTTGTTTTGTAGAATGATAAACCACTGATCAAGTTCATGATAGTCTTTGGAGCAACTAATACAGTCGAAGCAAAGATTACTGGCATAACTGATGCACTGTTTATCTTCAAAGGTAAGAAACTTGTTTCCTTACTTCCACCTCTACCAGAGTTAGAAGTATATTGAATAGGAATCTTACGAGTAGCAGTAGATGTATAGATTACAAGTACTATGATCGCAATATACATTACTACCAATACGATAAATTTTAACAAACCTGTAAATACAACTGACCCCTCAGCAGTGAAGTCAACTAATTGGGCAAATGATGAACTAAACTGATAAGGAAGGTTTGCTACGATACCAGCAAAGATGATCATTGATATACCATTGCCAATACCAAATTGAGCTATACGATCGCCGATCCAAACTAATAAGAATGTACCAGCTGTTAAAATCGTTGCGATATACAAATATGTTGTAGTACTGTTATCTACCAAAATACCATAAGCACTATCAAACGTCATTGTTAAAGTGTACGCTTGAGCAAATCCCAATACTACAGCTGTATAACGAGTAATCTGGTCCATCTTTTGACGACCCTTCTGCCCGTTTTTCTGTAGTTCAGCAAGAGGTGGAATAATATCCATCGCTAACAATTCAATAACGATACTTGCTGTAATGTATGGTCCAACACCCATTGAGAATATTGAGAAAGTCTGCCAACTACCAGCACCCATGATGTTCATCATAGTTACTAACGCATTAGAAGACAATCCAGAGATCAATTTAGATGTATCAATACCAGGAATGGTGATTGAAGCACCAATCCTGAATACTAACAACATTGCTAAAGTGAACAATATTCTTGAGCGTGTTTCCTTATTTCTAAATAAGGAGATAACGGTCTTAAACATGTTAGATTACCTCAGCTTTTCCGCCCACTTTTTCAATCATAGCGACAGCAGATTTAGAGAACTTATTAGCTTTAACAACTAACTTCTTTGTAAGTTCGCCTTCGCCTAAAATCTTAACTCCGTTTTTCAAATCTTTTACCATGCCACAATCTTTTAACATTTCAACTGTAACCTCAGTTCCATCAGCAAATTTATTTAACTGATCTAAGTTTACAATGGCATATTCTTTTCTAGTATAGTTAGTGAAACCACGTTTTGGTAAACGTCTAGCTAAAGGTGTTTGTCCACCTTCAAAGCCTAATTTACCCATTCCACCACTTCTAGCTTTTTGGCCTTTATTACCTTTGCCTGAAGTCTTGCCGTTTCCACTACCTTGACCACGGCCAAGTCTGAAACCGTCTTTTCTAGAACCTTCAGTATATTTCAATTCATGTAATTTCATATATTGTACCTCCTAGTAACGAATTTCAGTAGGCTTCTTGCCTCTTAATTTAGCTACTTCTTCAATAGTTACCATTGACTGTAATCCGCTAACAGTTGCTCTTACTAAGTTGATTGGAGTTCTTGAACCTAAACACTTAGAAATAACGTCTGTAACACCTGCAAGCTCTAATACGGCTCTGACAGGACCACCAGCGATAACTCCAGTACCATTAGCTGCTGGACGTAATACAACCTTTGCTGCGCCATATTCACCAACAGTATCATGAGGTAATGTAGTTCCTACTAGTGAAACTTTAACTACATTCTTAGTAGCCATTTCAGTTGCCTTCTTAATAGCATCTGGTACTTCCTTAGCCTTACCAGTACCGAAACCGATACGGCCTTTCTTATCACCAACAACTACTAATGCAGCAAATCTCATTCTTCTACCACCCTTAACAACTTTAGTGATACGATTGATCTTTACGACTCTTTCCTCAAATTCTTTTTCAGGACGTTCGCTTCTTCTGAACTTTCTATCATTGTTACGGCGTGGCTTTCTATCGCTCTTTTCTGCTTTTGCAGCAGTTTCTACTGGTTGAGAAGCAACTTCAGTAACTTCTTCAACTTTATTTTCCATTTCTGTCATTGTTTCTCCTCCTATTAGAATTTTAATCCTGCTTCTCTAGCAGCATCTGCTAATGCTTTGACTCTTCCAGTGTATACATAACCACCGCGGTCAAATACAACTTTTTCAATATTCTTTTCTAAAGCTCTCTTAGCAACTTCTGCACCGACTTGCTTAGCTGCATCAATATTTCCGCCATGTTCAAGTTTCATTTCAACTGAATTGGCACTTACTAATGTAGTTCCTGTAGTATCATCAATGATCTGTGCATGGATATTAGCATTAGAACGGAATACGTTCAAACGTGGTGTCTCTGCTGTGCCTGAAATCTTAGTACGAACGCGGAGATGACGACGGATTCTTTCTTCATTTTTATGTGTTCTATTAATCATAAATCATTTCCCCTTTCCTACTTACCTGAAGCAGCAGTCTTACCTTCCTTACGACGGATGTGTTCACCCTTGTAAGCAATACCTTTACCTTTATAAGGTTCAGGTTTTCTAACTGCACGGATATTAGCGGCTAACTCACCGACTCTTTGCTTGTCGATACCTTTAACAATAATCTGTTGGTTCTTTGGACATTCGATTGTTAATCCCTCTTCAGCAGTAATAACTACTGGATGAGAGTAACCCATGTTAAGTGTTAATGTATTACCACTAACAGCAGCTCTGTAACCAACACCTTCGATAACTAATTCTTTAGTGAATCCTTCAGATACACCAACTACCATGTTGTGTAATAAAGCTCTAGTAGTTCCATGTAACTGTTTAGTTACCTTATCATCATTTGGACGTTTAACAGTAATGATATTACCGTCAACATCAATTTGGATCATTCCATTAAATTGACGAGTTAAAGTTCCCTTAGGACCTTTAACAGTCACCTCATTACCTTCAGAAACTGAAATTTCAACTCCTGCAGGAATGGTAATCGTCTTATTTCCGATACGTGACATATTGTCTTATTCCTCTCTTTATCTTACCAAATGTAAGCAACGACTTCGCCGCCAACACCTTTCACCTTAGCATCTTTTTCAGTTAACATACCTTTAGATGTTGAGATGATAGCTGTGCCTAAGCCGTTTAATACTCTTGGTAATTCATCGGCCTTAGCATATACACGTAATCCAGGTTTAGAGATTCTCTTTAAACCACTGATTACTTTCTTACCATTTTCACCATATTTCAATGTGATAACGATATTTTTCTTTGTTTCACCTTCTACAGTATAGTCAGTGATGTAGCCTTCGTTCTTTAAGATCTTAGCTATTTCTAATTTTTCTTTGCTGCAAGGAATAGTTACACTATCATGTTTAGCTGAAACAGCATTTCTAATGCGTGTAAGCATATCAGCAATTGGATCTGTAATTGACATAGTGTTCTTTCCTCCTTTTACCAACTAGCCTTTCTTACTCCAGGAATTTCGCCCTTGTAAGCTAATTCTCTGAAGCAGATACGGCATAACTTATATTTTCTAATAACAGAATGAGGTCTGCCACAACGTTCACATCTTGTATATGCTCTAGTTGAGAACTTAGGTGTTTGATGTGCTTTATTCTTCATTGATAATCTTGCCATAATTCCTCATCCTCCTACTTTGTGAAAGGCATACCTAATGCTTCTAATAAAGCATATGCCTCTTCATTTGTCTTTGCTGTTGTAACGATAACGATATCCATACCTCTAGTGATTGATACTTTATCGTAGTTGATTTCAGGGAAGATCAATTGTTCCTTAACACCTAATGTGTAGTTACCTCTTCCATCAAATGCAGTCTTGCTGACACCTCTGAAGTCACGAACACGTGGCAAAGCAATATTAACTAACTTATCAAAGAAATCATACATTCTCTCGCCTCTTAAAGTAACTTTACAGCCGATTTGCATACCTTCTCTTAATTTGAAGTTAGCAATTGATTTCTTTGCTTTAGTGATAACTGGTTTTTGACCAGCGATTGCTGTTAACTCGCTTACAGCTTCGTCCAAAGCCTTAGGATTAGCGATTGCATCACCAACACCCATGTTAACAACGATCTTAACTAATTTAGGACATTCCATGACAGAAGAGTAATTGAACTTTTCCATCATCTTTTTAACGATCTCATCGTTATATTTTTGATTCAAACGGTTCATATTTCTCCTCCTTATTTCTTAGTGACCTTAATCTCTTTTTGAGCTTTAGTCTTCTTATTGTATCTGATCTTTTTGCCATCTTCGATACGGTAGCCAACTCTGCCAGCAACCTTCTCTTTTGTGTCATAGACCATAACATTAGAAATATCGATAGGTCCTTCTTTGCTGACCTTACCACCCTCAGGATTTACTTGAGAAGGTTTAACATGCTTAGTTAAGATATTAACACCTTCAACAACAACCTTGTGTTCATCAGGATATACTGCCAATACTTCACCGGTAATTCCTTTATCCTTACCTGCGATTACTTGGACTTTATCACCTTTTTTAATTTTCATGGCCTTGCCTCCTATAATACTTCAGCAGCAAGGGAAGCGATTTTAGTATAATCAGCATCTCTAACTTCTCTAGCTACAGGTCCGAAAATACGTGTCCCTACTGGTGATTTGTCATCTTTAATGATAACTGCAGCGTTGTCATCAAATTTAATATATGTACCGTTTTCTCTTCTTACAGGGTAAGTAGTTCTAACGATAACTGCTTTAACAACATCGCTCTTCTTTACGGTTCCGTTAGGAGAAGCACTCTTAACAGCACATACTACTACATCTCCAACAGATGAAGTCTTACGATTTGAACCGCCTAAACAACGGATAACTAATAATTCTTTTGCTCCAGTATTGTCGGCAACTTTTAAACGAGTTTCATTACGAATCATATTTTGCTACCTCCTATAATACTTGTGCCTTCTCAACAACTTCTAATAAACGGAAGTGTTTTCTAGCTGATAAAGGTCTTGTCTCCATGATAGTAACTGTATCGCCTTCATTAGCAATATTGTTCTCATCATGAGCTAAGAATTTAGTTGAATTCTTTACACGTTTACCGTACATTTTATGTCTTTTAGCACTAGCAACTTCAACAACGATTGTCTTGTCCATCTTATTGCTGACAACAACGCCACGATAAACTTTACGAGTTGATCTTTCTTCCATATTTCAGATCCTCCTTAAGCATTGTTTTGACGTTCTGTCAAAACGGTTTTAATACGAGCAATAGTCTTTTTGATCTCTTTGATACGTGCTGGATTTTCTAAAACACCAGTAGCTTGTTGGAAACGAAGATCAAATAGTTCATTCTTTAATTCATCTACCTGTTTATTTAAGTTCTCATCACTTAATTGACGGATTTCTTTCATCTTTTCCATAAACTACTTTTCCTCCTGTCCTTTAACTACGAAACGTGTTTTGATTGGCAATTTGTGAGATGCAAGACGTAATGCTTCTCTAGCAACTTGCTCATCAACTTCTCCAACTTCAAATAAGACACGGCCTGCTTGAACAACAGCAACCCATCCATCTGGAGCACCTTTACCAGAACCCATACGTACTTCTAATGGTTTCTTAGTTTTTGCCATATGTGGGAAGATCTTGATCCAAACCTTACCGCCACGCTTCATATAACGAGTCATGGCAACACGGGCTGCCTCGATCTGGTTGTTAGTAATATAAGCGCCTTCTTCAGCAACTAATCCGAACTCACCGAAAGCAACTTCTCTTCCAGCCTTACTACGGCCTTCATAACTGACTCTGTGAGGTCTTCTGTATTTTGTTCTCTTTGGTGTTAACATTATTCAGCAGCCTCCTTCTTTTCACTTACTGTTGTTTCAACAGTAGCGTTATTCTGTTTGTTTTCTCTTCTTGGACGATCGTTACGATTGCCTCTACGACGATCGTTACGAGCATTGCCAAACTTAGGTGCTTCTGGTTCTTTAACCATTTCGCCCTTTAATACTTCACCACGGCAGATCCAAACTTTAACGCCTAAGATACCGTAAGTAGTCATTGCATTTTCCTTAGCGAAATCAATGTCTGCTCTGATAGTATGTAATGGAACAACACCCTCTGAATATCCTTCAGCTCTAGCGATATCAGCACCACCAAGTCTTCCAGAAATAGAAGTCTTGATACCTTTAGCGCCAGCTCTCATTGTCTTTTGGATAGCTTTCTTTTGAGCAGTTCTGAATGATGCTCTTGCTTCCAATTGTTCAGCGATAGATCTTGCTACCAACTTAGCATCTAGATCTGGATTAGCGATCTCAACAGCTTTAATGTTGACTTTCTTACCGCTAGTGATCTTTTCTAATTTCTTCTTTAATTTTTCAACTCTCTCACCATCTGTTCCGATGATAACACCTGGACGAGCAGTCTTGATGATGACTTGAACACTGTTTTTACTTCTTTCGATTTCAATTCTGCTTACTGCAGCATCCTTTAATTCAGCGAATAGGTAATTACGGATCTTAACATCTTCTTGTAATAAATCTCCGTATCCTTTTTCAGCATACCATTTTGATTCCCAATCACGAATTACGCCAACACGCATTCCGACAGGTGATACTTTCTGACCCATATTACTTCCTCCTATTCTCTTTCATCAACCACAACAGTGATGTGGCTGCTTCTCTTTAAGATTTGTGATGCAGAACCTTTAGCTCTAGGCATCCAACGTTTTAACACTCTAGCTTCATCAGCATAGCAAGCTTTAACATAAAGTTTATCTTCATCTAACTGATGATTGTTTTTAGCGTTAGCGGCAGCCGATTTAATGACTTTCGCAACGACCGGTGCTGTGTTTCTAGGTGTGAACTTTAATATAGCTAATGCTTCTTTAACATCCTTACCTCTAACTAAGTCTAATACCAGTCTGACTTTTCTCGGAGTCAAACGGACGTTTTTAGCAACTGCTTTTACTTCCATGATTAATTTTTCCTCCTATTAAGCCTTTTTGTCATCATCGGTATGTCCACCGAATTTTCTTGTAGGAACAAATTCACCTAACTTGTGTCCTACCATATCTTCAGTAACGTAAACTGGGATAAATTCTTTTCCGTTATGAACAGCAAATGTATGTTCTAAGAATGACGGATAGATAGTAGAGCGACGAGACCAAGTCTTGATAACTTCTTTTTTACCGCTCTTGTTCATTGCGTCAACTTTCTTCATCAAATAATCATCAACGAATGCACCTTTTTTCAAACTACGACTCATTTTTCCTATCTCCTTTCATCTATTTACCTTTACGGTTACGAACAATATATTGATTGCTCTTGTTCTTATGTTTACGTGTAGTAACACCCATAGCTTTCTTGCCCCATGGAGTCATTGGTGACTTACGTCCAATTGGACACTTACCTTCACCACCACCGTGTGGGTGATCAACTGGGTTCATAACTGAACCTCTGACTGTAGGTCTTACGCCCATCCAGCGAGTTCTACCAGCTTTACCAACGTTTACTAGGCTATGATCGCCATTACCAACAACACCGATTGTTGCACGGCAAACACCTAAGATTTTTCTAACTTCACCTGAAGATAATCTAACTAATACATATTTACCTTCAGAACCTAAGATCTGAGCACTACAACCAGCACTTCTTGCTAATTGTCCACCCTTACCAGGTTTTAACTCAACGTTGTGAATGAATGTACCATCTGGCATATTGCTTAATAAGCAACAGTTGCCGACTTTAATATCTGTAGTTTCTCCTGAAACAACTTGCATACCAACTTTTAATCCATCTGGTGCGATGATGTAACGTTTTTCGCCATCTACATAATGTAATAATGCGATAAATGCACTTCTATTTGGATCGTATTCGATCGTAGCTACCGTTGCTGGTACGCCATCTTTATTACGTTTGAAATCAATCAAACGATATGCTCTCTTATGTCCACCACCTTGATGTCTAGTAGTGATGCGTCCGTTGTTATTACGTCCGCCATTTGACTTGATAGGAGCTAATAATGAACGTTCTGGCTTTGTTGCAGTGATATCAGCACTGTAATCAATAGTAGTCATTCCTCTACGACCAGGTGTCGTAGGTTTGTACTTTTTAATTGCCACTGTTTTTCCTCCTTACGCAATTTATCCGGAAATAGCGTTTTCTTCCGATATATCAAGGAATTAATCCTTGTTGTACAGATCAATCTTGTATCCTTCAGCTAATTTAACGATAGCTTTATGATAGCCTTGAACTGTACCAGTATAACGTCCAACTCTCTTCTGCTTTTCTGCAGTGTTCATAACGTTAACTTTTTCAACTTTAACATTGAAGATTTCTTCAACAGCTTGCTTAACAGCTGTCTTGTTAGCACCCTTTGCTACTTCGAATGTAACTTTGTTATCTCTTTCTTGAGCTAACATTGATTTTTCAGTTACGATAGGGCGAATGATAATATCTCTAGCTGCCATATTACTGTAATGCCTCCTCAATCTTCTTAACTGCTGATTCAGTAGCTACTACTGTATATGCATCAGCTAATTCTAAGCAATTGATTCCATCAGCAAACTCAAATGATGCATTAGGAAGATTTCTCATGCTTATTTCAACATTTTCCCAATTTTCGTCAACATCGAATACGAATAATACTTTGCGATCAACGCCTAAGTCATTCATGACTTTAACGAATTCTTTAGTCTTAAATGTTTCAAGTTCAATCTTGTCTACTACCTTGAATGTGCCTTCTGCAACAGCAGTTGATAAATAAGAGCGTAATGCTAATCTAGCAACTTTTCTATTGATCTTGTAAGCATAGCTTCTTGGAGTAGGTCCAAATACGATACCGCCACCTACGAATTGAGGAGCAGTCTTTTGAGCATGTCTAGCTCCGCCTGTACCTTTCTGACGGATTGACTTTTTGCCAGTGCCATGAACTTCACTTCTACCCTTAGTATCATGAGTTCCTTGACGTAATGAAGCTCTCTGCATAACAACAGCATCAAACATAGCTTGCTTGTTTGGAGTGATACCAAATACAGCTTCATTTAATTCGATGTCATGTAATTCTGTGCCTTTTTGGTCAGTTACTTTAATAGTTGTCATCTGTTAAGCCTCCTTAATCTCATAGTTGATCAATTCTACCGGATCAACATGTTTAACAGGTTTAACTGTTGTCTTAACAAATACCAAACCTTTTCTAGGTCCTGGTACATTGCCCTTGATCAATAAGCAATTGTTTTCCATGTCAACTTTAACGATCTCAAGGTTTTGGTTAGTAGTAGTGTAATTACCTTCTTGACCAGCCATGACCTTGTTCTTGTTGATGTAACCATTGTTACGTCCGATAGTAGCCATAGAACCTGCAGTTCTATGAACAGGTCCAGTACCGTGAGTTTCAGATAACATGTGCTGATTGTTACGATAAATAGCTCCCATGTAACCTTTACCACGAGATGTTCCTTGAACATCAACCTTGTCGCCAGCCGCGAATAAGTCAGCCTTAACAACTGCGCCAACTTCTAAGTCAGCCATTTCATCGCTCTTGAATTCATGGTAGAACTTTTTAGCAGTAGTGTTAGCTTTAGCAGCATGACCCTTGTTTGCTTTTGTAGCTTTGTTTTCTTTTAAATCTTCCATTCCAAGTTGTAGTGCTACATAACCGTCGTTTTCTTCTGTTTTCTTCTGTGTTACAACATTTGGTGTAACTTCAACGACTGTAACTGGAATGAGTGTCCCATCATTCGTAAATACTTGGGTCATACCAAGTTTACGTCCCATTAAACCTTTCATGATGTCTCCTCCTAATCTTTAAAGCTTGATCTCGATGTCAACTCCGCAAGGTAATTCCAAATTTGTTAAAGCTGTAATAGTCTCGCTTGTTGGGCCGATGATCTCAACCAATCTCTTGTGGGTTCTAATTTCGAACTGCTCTCTTGAATCTTTGTACTTGTGAGTAGCTCTGATAACTGTTACTACCTGTTTTTCAGTTGGTAGTGGAACTGGTCCTACAACCTTCTTAGCACCATGTTTCATAGCAGCCTCAACGATCTTTTGAGTTGCTGCATCAAGTGAACGATGCTCATAGGCTTTCAAACGAATTCTAACTGAATTTTTTGCCATGGATATTTCCTCCTTTGCATGTCTATTTCCATGATAGACCCGTTCAATGCGAATTCCCCGACTACACACCATGACAACGCTTCTCAGTGTGCCGGCAACCTCGCACATCCATACGGTCGCACCTATAATTTTACTATAAACCACCCTATATAGCAACACTTTTTTTTACTAATTTCCTCAAAAAAAGAAAAACAGTAAGTACACATTTTACTGTTATTTTATCGTGAAGATCACTATTCTTTAATTCATTTTTCTCAGCATAAAGTAGATTTTTTAGATCATTATAATTAGCTCTTAATAGAGCATTTCTAAAATACCACGAATTTAGATCAATACAATCATTAGCAACTTCATATCCTAATGCACGCAAATATTTAATAAAGAATACTGCAGTTGTCCTTGTGCCGCCTTCGAAAAAGATATGTATTTGTTAGAAGTAAAAAGAAATTGATTTTTCTGATAATACTTGAACAATACGCATAGATACTTTATCAGGTTATCCATGTTCATAATACTCAGCAATAGGATCTTTTATCATAATATAGTCTCACTATTTCTATTTTTTACCATATTGCATGATCTAGAACTATCATTTAGCCTAGTAGATCTTCATCATAAAGCTGTTTTGCCAATAGTTTTAATGCAACTTTATCTTCTATTGTATAAACTAATTTGTTTTTAGAAAGATAGCCCTTCTTAACAAAATCACTCATGACTGTCTCTACATGCCGATAAGAAACTCCTAAGCTTTCCGCAATCTGTACCTTCTTTACTAAAAACTTATTCCCTTGTCTATTATCTAAAATAAACTTAGCTAAACGATCTTCAAATGGATAAGCAAAAGATCTCACTAAAGATAATGCTTCCGATCTTTCTTTATAGATAAGTTCAGAACACAGCTTTCTTAAAAAGAAAGTGTCCTCCAACAATTGATCTTTGCATTCATCTAAATCGATCGCTAACATACGGCACTCCATTAAAGCTTGAACACTAAAAGAAGTCATATCTCTAATAAGTTCCATTTCGCCAATAAGACAAGGTGCTTTAAGTGTCCTTAAGATAACAGATTTTCCATTAGCCATTATCACTCTGATATTGCATTGACCCGAGATCATTAAATAAAGATACTTAAAGTTCTCAGTTTCTTTTAAAACATATTCCCCACTTTCAAAATCAATTATCTTAGTATAAGAATGCAAATATTCCCTAAAGTAATCAGTATAAGGTTTCTCATTTAAATATCTATTTAGCAATTTAATATTATCTACAATCTCCATTTTATCAAAAATAGGATATTTCTCCTATTGCTCCCTTCTTTTCTTAGATTATACTATCTTTGTAAATAAAGGAGTAATTAAACATGAGTAAAAAAGTAAAAGTAATCTTAGATTGTGATGTCGGACATGATGATGCTATCGCCCTAATGTTAGCAGCAGGAAATCCTGATATCGACTTATTAGGTATTTGTTCTGTGGCTGGTAATCAAACTTTACCAAAAGTATTAAAAAACACTTTAAATGTTGTTCAACATTTAGGACTTGATATACCAGTATATGCTGGAATGGATCGTCCAATGGTACGCAATCAAATAGTTGCAGCAGACATTCATGGCGAAACTGGATTAGATGGCCCAGTATTTGGCAAATTAAAGATCAAAGAGCAACCAGAACATGCTGTCAATTACATAATCAATACATTGATGAACTCTGAAGAAAAGATCACTCTTGTGCCAGTCGGACCATTATCTGATATCGGTATGGCTATGAGACTTCAGCCAAAGATCATCGATAAGATTGAAAGGATCGTTTTGATGGGTGGAGCATATGCTTTAGGAAACGAATCACCATCAGCTGAATTCAATATCTTAGTCGATCCAGAAGCAGCTCATGTTGTCTTCTCATCTGGTGTGCCAATTGTAATGATGGGTCTAGATTTAACAAACCAAGCACTTGCTGATATGTCTATCATCGAAAGAATGGAGAAATTAGGCAACAAAGCTGGCAAATTATTTGGAGACATGATGCGTTTCACTTTCCAAACTCAAAGAAAATATGGTTTGGAAGCAGGACCAGTTCATGATGTAACAGCTATGGCTTATGTCACTAGACCTGATATCTTTGAAACTAAACCAGCTTATGTTGAAGTTTGTTTAGACAAAGGAATCTGTTATGGCAGAACAGTCTGTGACTTCCATGGTGTAACTAAGAAACAGCCAAATGCCTTAATAGGAATGGGTTTGAATTTAGAAGAATTCTGGAACTTTGTTGAGGAAAACATCAAAAATCTTAACTAACCGATAACATATTACAGTAAAGATATGAATACCATCCTAATTATCAAAATGTGTAAAATATCTGTTGCATTTTAATTTTCATGGTGTTATCATATCTTTACTGAAAGTTGTCCACGTAGCTCAGCTGGATAGAGCATCCGCCTTCTAAGCGGACGGTCGAGGGTTCGAGTCCCCCCGTGGACGCCATTTTTTTATTCTCAAGATCACATTCGTGGTCTTTTATTTTAAATATATAGTATCTAATTTATATTAATAGCATAAATAATGAACATACCTTTATTAACAAAAGCTAAATTTCTTCTCTAGAAACAGCAAACTCATTCATCAGCATCGTCTCTGCCAACTGCTTTGCCTCATTAGCGATCAAAAAATAGATTAGATTTTAACTCAAACAACTTGCATATTCTTTTACATACATAGATCACTTTTTCACCATCATAACCATTGCCCAATCTTTCAACAGTCTGCTGATGAATACGATCTAAAAACATTTGAACACATCTAGTCTCTTCATTAGAAATCGTCACATCATCATCTAAATATTCTTTTTCATCTTCATCTGACAGATTTGATCGAATCTTCTTTAATTTATAAAGTGTGTAATTTTTCAACTCAATAGATGCAATCTTATCTAGATCAAAATCATCAACATCATAGTCTTTCAAATACTTGTCGCTTATCTTTTTCAAATCATCAGGCAATTCTTCATTATTGTTTTCATATTCTGCAATACTTTTCAAAGAACTTAATAAACTTAAAAATCTCTTTTTAAATTCAACGATATCTTCTTTTGTGCATTTCATTAAACAATCGTATGATTTAGTATCAAAGACATATTTATCTTCATCGCCAATGAAAGCAGACCAATACTGGTCAACTATTTTAAGATGAGCATCACTATCGATTCTTTCAAATAGCTCATCAATATATGAACAGACTACCTCTTCTAAAGAAAACTTTCTTTCTTTTCTTAAAAATTCATCATCTTCTTTTACATAATCTTTATTCATCATCTAACACAACCTTTCTTTTAATACTCACCCATATAAAAGGAAAGTAGTGTAAACTACTTAACCCTTTTTTTATTAAATAGCTACTTCAATGATCTTTACGCTATCTCTGATCTCACTAATATCGGAGCAGATCAATACTTCTTTTTCTAATAACTTTTTAACGGTTTTTTCAAAGAACTCACTATTAGCGATCAATATTTGGCGTACCTTAAGCACATACTTCTCTAGTTCACTATGGATGATGTTTTCAACACTGCTAAGATAAACATCACTAACCGAATCATCACGACCTCGAACATCAATAAAACCTAAACCACAAGTACCATTAGCTGTCACACCTGTTTTGATAAGATCGATAGCTTTTGACAAGTCAGTAATACAACCACTAGCACAAGTCTCTGAATAATGCATTTCAGTTGCTACTTTACCAGCTAGTGAGATCAAGATATCTTCTCTTCTACTATTAGGTTTCACACAAAGATGAACAAGGCCCCCAATTTCACTATCAGATTGACTTTGAATGGAAGCTAAGCCAACACTACCAGACTTAAGAACTTCACTAACAACTACATGACCTGCTTCATGAACAGCTGTCTTTTTAAGTTCATCTTTATCTCTTTTAGGAAGATCATCATCTTGGTCATACCACAATCGTAAGATAGCACGAACAATATCATTCATCTCTATACTTTCTTTATTTTGGTAAGCAGCATTGATAGCAGCTTCATTGACGATCTTTTCAAGATCAGCGCAAGAACTATAGCTGACCATCTTAGAAATGTCACTATAATTTACATCTTCAGCCACTTTCTTTTGGGAAAGATAATACCTGATGATATCTTCAGCGTCTTTATCATGAGGAGGCTTCAAGCTATAAGTACGATCAAATCTGCCAGAACGTAATAATGAACGTGGCATCTTATCAATTTTATTAGCCGTAGCGATAACAAAGACATCTTCATTTTTAACATTGTCAATACATGATTGGACCGTAACATACTCTTCTGAATCACGAAGTCTGCTACCCTCTTCGGAAAACTTGTCCATATCATCAAGTAAAACAATGGATGGTTTATTTTGCTTTGCTAACTCAAAAGTTTCAGTAATCTTATTTGAAAATTGATCACCACCTACATTTCTTCTTAAAATGAATGCAGGTAGACCACTTTCTTCAATAAAACATTCAGCTAGTAAACTCTTACCTAAACCAGGAGCACCATAAAGTAAGATACCTTTTGGCATCTTTGCGCCAAGTTTCTCATAAGCAGAATAGTTGTGGATCATATCACAGATCTGTAATAATTCTCTCTTAATTGATTCATAACCAATAACTCTATCAAATGCGTTCATTCTTTTTACCTCACTTTCTGAACTTAAATATACTTAAACGTTTTTAAACGTTTATAAACACTAATTATTTCAACAAATAACGGTCACTAACATTGAGGAACCCTCCCTATAAATAGAGGAAGGATGTGGTCGGGACATTAATCTATCATTTATTATTCAAAGTCTCAAGAAAAAAAACGACCTTATTTAAAAGACCCATGAACATGTCCTTAAATTGTCTCTTTACTAATTATTTTCATTTTCAGAGAACAGATTCACCCTAAAAAATAAAAAGGAATCTCGGTTTACACTAATAAAAAAACTCCTACTTTTTAGCAGGAGCTTAAATAATTTTTTTATTATCCGTAACGTAACTACACCAAATTTGAAACTTTATTTAACAAGTGTAACTAAGCTTAAAATATATTTTGCATATTCTTCTAATGTATATTTATTAGTGTTTCCATAAAATGACACAAGAAGATTCGTATTTTCTTCATTATCAATTGATACAAAGATATGACCATCCTCAAATACATAAGCTTTTAAACCATTAGATTCAACCCACATACCATCAGGGTGCTTTCTAGCTAATCTTTCTGTATTAGTATCATCCGCATTTTGAACGCCATCATAACTTGCCATAAAATCATTATCTGTATCCAAATATACAATATCATCCTGCAAATTTTCACCAGCATATTTCTTAATCGTGTAATCAGGATATGAACTCATCGAGCTAAATTTAAACTCAGAAGGTAAATTCATCACAAAGTAGTTATTTCTATACTCTGATTTAATTGTAACTGTTGTGAAATCGCCATTATTTCCTTCAAATACGTCTTGATCAATATCACTATTTACTGTATTTTGTTCTGTAGAACTATCAGTAGTTGTAGTATCAACCGAACTGACATCTACGTTCTCGCCAAGTATATCATAGGTGAAATAATCTTTTCCAAATAAATATGGAGTCATAACAGAATGATTGAAATTGTTTTCAATTACTGGCGAAACCATGTATTTTACACCATCTGTCCAAACTAAATTATATTCAACCTCTTCTTTTTCATTTAAAGCCTTATCAGCATTACTAACGAAGTCACTTACTGAACCAAATAGTATCGTTTTATTAGAGTCTTCATCTCTCATGCTGGCGCTTGTTGGCTTTCCAAATATAGCAATAATTTCTTCAACGGTAGCTGTCTCATTTAACGTTACAATATTGTATGCTTTCCACCATCCGATATTAATGCAATCCTCAACTGTTACTTTTTTCCCATTATCATATGGAGAATAGAAATTTGTACATGTAATACGGCTTTCGCTATCATTATTAAAGTATATTTCAAAATTCTTTCTATATTCTATTTCGGTACTTAATAATGTATCCAAATCCGTAACAGATTCCTTTTCATTATTTCCACCAAGTCCGGCAGTAAGTGCATACTTGCTAAAAGCTTCGCTTATCCATTCTTTTGGCGATTTAGTTAAATCAAATTCTCCAACTGATGTTGTTGAAAAAGTAGTACTATCACTAAAGTCGTCTATATTCTTATAGTAATAAGTATCACTGTCAGTTAAATTGCCTGTTGAAGATGGATCGTTTTTTTCTTTGCTTTCACAGCCAACTAAAACCATCATAGCAACAAGCAAAATAAGTACTAATCTTTTCATTGAGTCTTCCTCCACTTCCATTTTTGCTCAATAATAATATCTATATTTTCCCCCCATGTCAATTTGAAATAACAATACAGTTTTTAGAACAAATAAGAAAAATAAAAGAAATTAAACCAATTTAAGCGTTCAAATTAAAAAGATCGCCATTACAGCGACCTTTAAGTAACTATTTCTAATCTAATTCAAACTGACCAGTATAGAGCATGTAATACTTGCCTTTTTGAGCGATAAGATCATCATGATCTCCTCTTTCAATTATCCTACCTTGCTCTAATACCATGATCGCATTAGAATTGCGTACTGTTGATAACCTATGAGCAATAACAAATACCGTTCTTCCAGCCATTAAGTTGTCCATACCTTCTTCGATAAGTTTCTCTGTTCTTGTATCAATTGAGCTTGTAGCTTCATCCAAGATAAGTACTGGAGCATCAGCAACAGCAGCTCTTGCGATAGATAACAATTGTCTTTGACCTTGCGACAAGTTAGAACCATCACCAGTCAATACTGTATCATAACCTTCCGGTAATCTAGTGATGAACTCATCAGCATTAGCTAATTTAGCAGCAGCAATGACTTCTTCATCAGTAGCATCTAATCTACCATAACGGATGTTATCCTTTACTGAACCCGTAAATAAGTGAGTATCTTGTAAGACCATAGCCAATGACATACGAAGTGAAGACTTCTTGATCCTACGAACATCAATGCCATCATATAAGATCTGACCATTATTGATCTCATAGAAACGATTGATAAGGTTAGTGATCGTTGTCTTACCAGCACCAGTAGCTCCAACAAAAGCGATCTTTTGCCCTGGTTTAGCATAGAAACTAACATCATTTAAGACTTGTTTCTTCCCATCATAAGAAAAATTAACATCAATAAATCTTACATCACCACGTAAACGCACAAGCTCTATCTTACCATCATTGTTACTCTTCCAAGCCCATAATCCTGTTCTTTCACTACTTTCAACAAGTTGATTATCCTCATTGTAAGTAGCATAAACTAATGTGACATCTCCTTCATCATTTTCTGAAGGCATATCTAATATATTGAATATTCTTTCAGCTCCTGCAATAGCTCTTGTTAAAGAGTTGAATTGTTGACTGATACGACTTAAAGGGTTAGAGAAATTACGAGCATGTTGTAAGAACTCGACAAGATCTGCCACAGTGATCGTATTTGATATAACAAAATAAGCACCCAAGATCGAACATACCGCAAAGTTAATATGTGACAAGTTATTAGATATAGGTCCTAATACACTAGCGTAAAAGTTAGCTTTACTAGAGGCTTTTCTAGCTCTCTCATTTATTTGATCAAATTCATCTTTAACCAAAGGTTCATGATTAAATACTTTAACGACTTTCTGACCTGCCATCATTTCTTCCATATAACCATTTAATTTAGCTACCGAATCTTGTTGTTCTTGATAGTTTTTGATAGAGCGAGAACCAATGAACTTAGTCAATACGCTCATGACAATGATAAGAACAATGATAACGATCGTAAGGATAGGTGAAATCATTAACATCATCACAAATGTGCTTATAAGAGTAACAATAGCAGAAACAATTGAAACTAATGAATCACCCATAGCATCTCTGATAGCACCAACATCATTAGTGAAGTATGACATAAGTTCACCATGCGTGTTTGTATCATAGAATGATAAAGGCAGATATTGCATCTTTGTGAACAATTGATTACGAACTTTGTTTAATGTCTTATTGACTACCGTAGTCATCAATCTATCAGAAGCAAACTGTAAAACAGCAGTAGCCACGTAAATACAACCCAATATCACAATATAATGAACAAATTGGGGATAATTACTATTAAAATCAGAGATCATATTGCCAATAGTGACAAATAATGGATTGATCAAGTGAGTAGCATATACAGAACACAAGCTATTGATACCAATGATGATAAAGATTATCACTAACATTGGGATCTTATCTTGTAGGAATACCAATAATCTCTTAAAGGTTTGGATAGGATTGCTTGCTTTTTGATATTTTTTAGAATCTTTTTCAGCCATCTTACTCAACTCCTTTCATCTGTGTATAGTAAATATCTTGATAGATCTGATTATTCTTCAACAAGTTCTCAGGTGTATCAAAATCAACGATCTTACCATCATCTAATACAATGATCCTATCAGCATCCTTAACAGATGCAACTCTTTGAGCAATGATCAAAGTAGTAGTTCCCTTTAATTCTTCTTTTAATGCTTGTCTGATACAACTATCAGTATGAGTATCAACAGCACTAGTTGAATCATCCAAGATGATGATCTTAGGTTTCTTTAATAAAGCTCTAGCAATACATAAACGCTGCTTCTGTCCACCAGAAACATTGACACCACCTTGACCTAGATCAGTGTCATATTTATCAGGTAAAGACTCAATGAAATCATCAATAGATGCTTGCTTACAAGCATTGGCTATCTCTTCATCAGTCGCATTCTCATTACCCCATTTCAAGTTCTCTTTGATCGTTCCAGAGAACAAGACATTCTGTTGTAAGACCATAGCTACATCATCACGTAACTCTTTTAACTTATACTCTTTAACATCTCTGCCCCCAACTTTAACACTACCCTTAGTAGCATCATATAAACGTGGTATTAATTGAACTAAAGTAGTCTTACCACTACCAGTAGAGCCGATGATGCCAACTGTCTCACCTGAAGAAATATGTAAAGAAGCATCTGTCAAACTTTCTCTTGCTGCTTTTAGATAAGCAAAACTAACATTTTCAAAATCAATACTACCATTTTCAACCTTGCCTTCATAATCTCCATCAGTCAAAGTAGAATCCGTATTGATGACTTCAGATAAACGATCAACAGAACCTTTCAAACGAATGATGTTCATAAAGATCATTCCCATCATAAGTAGACCAATAAGTATCTGAGAGATATAACTTACAAAGGCAGTCAAAGATCCGATCTCCATTGTTCCATGAGCAATATCAATACCACCTAAATAATAAACAGCTAAGATACAACCATATACAACTAACTGCATGACTGGTCCTAACAAACACAGCAAACCTTCAACATCAATAGAAGAAGTCATTAGATCATGGTTTACGCTAGCAAACCTATCTTTTTCATGTGATTCCCTAACATAAGCTTTAACAACTCTAACGTTAGTAAAATACTCTTGTTCCATATCATTCAATCCATCATATTTAGTCAACATATAACGGAATTTAGGCATAGCGATCTTGCTTAAAAGCAAAATAGCTATGATAACGATAGGTACAGCAACCTCAAATACCACAAACAGATCTTTATTTAATTGGAAAGCAACAACAGCGGCAGCTACCATCATAAATGGTGCTCTGATAAACATTGTTGTCAACATTCTCAAACCTTGTTGAACATAATCTACATCTGTTGTAAGTCTTGTCAACAATGACGATTGTTGGAAACCATCAATATTTTCAAAAGAAAAGTCTTGGATCTTATTGAACACTGTTTTTCTTAATTCAGCACCAAAGCCCATAGACCCTACAGAACTCAAATAGCAACCAAATGATCCTGCAATGAATGAACATACAGCCATCAACACCATCTTGATACCAAGATCAACGACAACATTAGGGTCTCCAGAAGAAATACCTGTATCAATGATCTGAGCCATCACCTTAGGTATATTAACTTCCAAGATTACCTCTACGATCAATACTAAGGGTGCCAATACAATAAAAGGTAAGAACCTCTTAGTACAACTTAAGATTTTTTTCATCTTTACTTCTCACTTTCACACTCTAATTCTTTTATCAATCTATCCGGATTTTTTCCAGAAGTATAATCTGTTTCAAGATTTTTTAACATCTTATCAAACAGATTGTTCAACTGTGCTATCTCTTCTTCCGAAAAATCTTTAAAAGCTAATTCATTTATTTCATCAAAACAAGATTTGAACATCACAATGCTCTCTTTACCTTGTTCTGTTAAAAACAATTGATTCTCTCTTGCATCACTTTCGCTAGTCTTGCGATAAACAAGATTCTTCTCTTCTAATTTAACAACTGATTTACTGATAGCTGCCCTAGTAAAAGCAAATCTATCCGCAATTTCTTTTTGATTACAACCAGGATGTCTACCAATATATTCTAGCATTGGCATCTGACCAAAAAATAATTCGCCATGTTTTTTCAAATTAATAGCATTATGCCATCTCTTCAACTGATTGATCCTTAGGATCTTGTAAGAAATCTCTGTATACATAATTCACCTCCGATAGTTAACGCGTTAACTATTTTACTCTTAGGGAAATAACTTGTCAATATCCTTATATCACAAGATCAAGATCTACTCCTACCTCTTTAACACTTACAACTTTGCTTAAAGCGATCTTTGCTAGTAGATCAGTACAATGACAAGGATAGCATACTTCAATATCTAATTTAGAGAAAAATTCACATACTTCTCTATTTAATTTCTCATTATTCAACATATGGAAACCACCAATGATCCCTGAAATATGAGACTTGCCAGTTATCCTTATAGCTTGCTCTATGATATTACAAATACCGCTATGAGAACAACCTGTGATGATAAAGATGCCTTGATCATCTTCATAAACCAAAGCTGAGTCATCCCATAGCTCATCATCCTCTAAAGGAAAAACTTTTTGAACATTTCTTTTTATTTCTCCTAAAAAAGTGATATGTTCGCTCACTTTATAAGCCTCTTTACTTCTAACTACTTTATAATTATCAGGCAATTCGTCTAATTTAATAGGTGAAGAAATATCTAATCCTTGATAAAACTTTTTTTCATCGGCATTAGGATGACAGACAAGCTTAACATCCTGCTTTAGGTCCCTCAGATATCTTAATCCACCAGTATGATCATTATGACCATGACTTAAAACGATAGTATCGATCTTATCAAGATCAATATTCATCTTACAAGCATTCTTAATAAAGACATCACTATAACCTGTATCAAATAAAATCTTACTATCTCCATCTTCTATATAAAAAGATAAAGCAGGTTCAGCAAGATAATATCTATCGATCAAAGAGTTGTTATCACATAAAACTTTCAAATACATACGATCACCTTTTTTATTCTACTCCTTTCTATTCAATAAAGCGATAGACAAGCATACGTGTAACATAATGAACCTCCTTTTACTTTTTATTATGTTATAACAAGAGCATCATCAAAACCTTATCGCCATTTGCCTTTTCAAAGTGGAAATACCAACATTTAAAAATTTCTTTGTGAAAAAAACGTGTTTTTATTTACAAAATCAAAATAAATACAT
Organism: Erysipelotrichaceae bacterium; assembly: GCA_963586925.1. Classification (GTDB taxonomy): domain Bacteria; phylum Bacillota_I; class Bacilli_A; order Erysipelotrichales; family Erysipelotrichaceae; genus UBA1783. The sequence continues at coordinate 2,998 of CAVAAT010000011.1, read as the reverse complement.
TAGAATAATAGTGTCGCAAAGAAAAGAAGAGTAAACTATCACTCCTTTTAAAGAGAGTTTCTCATTTGGTGCAAGAGAAGTACTAGGAAATAGTTGAATAAAGACTTGGAGCGAATCGCTTGTAGCGTTAAAACTTTCAAGGGCATATCTTTTGTAAAGGATATGAACTAAGGTGGTACCGCGTTATTACGTCCTTAGATAAGGGCGTTTTTTTATTGAAGAAGGAGAAAAAAGATGGAAGAAAGAGTATTAAATGATCAGCAACAAGCTAGACGTGATAAGATGAACCAATTACAACAGATGGGCATCTATCCATTTGGTAATGCTTATGATCGCTCTCATTTAGCTAACGAAATACGTGAACAGTATGGCGAAATGAGCAAAGAAGAATTAGAAGAAAAACATGTTGAAGTAAAGATCGCTGGTAGGATCATGAGTAAGCGTCGTATGGGCAAATTAGGTTTCATGCATTTACAAGATCGCAGTGGTCAGATCCAGGTAGTAGTTAATAAAGCTATTGTAGGTGAGGAAACTTATGAAGTATTTAAGATCAATGATGTTGGTGACATTGTTGGCATTGAAGGTTACGTTGTTAAAACAGATGCAGGAGAACTATCAGTAAAAGCCGAAAAATACACTCATTTATGCAAGTCTTTAACACCAATGCCTGAAAAATTCCATGGTCTAACAAATAAGGAAGAAAGATATCGTAGAAGATATGTTGACTTATTCATGAACGAAGACGCTAAAAAGACATCATTCTTAAGACCACAGATCATCAGATGCATCCGTAATTATATGGATGAGCAAAACTTCACTGAAGTAGAGACACCTATCTTGACTACTTTACTAACAGGAGCAAGTGCAAGACCATTTGTCACTCACCACAATACTCAAGATCTTGATATGTATCTAAGGATCGCTCTTGAATTGCCATTAAAGAGATTACTTGTTGGTGGTATGGAAGCAGTTTATGAAATCGGTAGAACATTCCGTAACGAAGGAATGGATCCAATGCATAATCCTGAGTTCACTTTGATGGAAGCTTATCTTGCTTATTCTAACTTAGAAGGCATGATGGATCTAACAGAAGGCATGTATACAGCCATTGCTGAAAAAGTAATGCACAAATACGAATATAACTTTAATGGTAATACCATCAACTTACAAAGACCTTGGAAGAGAATCTCAATGGTTGAAGCCATCAAAGAGCAAACAGGTGTTGACTTTAAACAACAATTAACATTTGAACAAGCTTGTGAGTTAGCTAAACAACACGATATCATTGTGGAAAAGCATTTCACTATCGGTCATATCATCAACGCTTTCTTTGAAAAATATGTTGAAGAAACATTGATCCAACCTACATTCTTATATGGTCATCCAGTAGAGATCTCACCATTAACAAGAGCTAACCAAGAAGATCCACGTTTCGTTGATCGTTTCGAGTTATTCATTGGTGGAAAAGAATTTGCTAACGCTTATACTGAATTAAATGATCCTATCGATCAATTAGAAAGATTCAAAAAGCAATTAGAAGAAAGAGATCTTGGTAATGATGAAGCCAACGATATCGATATGGATTTCATTGAAGCTTTAGAATATGGCATGCCACCTGCAGGTGGAATCGGTTATGGTATCGATAGATTATGTATGTTATTCACTGAATCAGAATCTATCAGAGATGTCATTTTGTTCCCTACAATGAAACCATTGGAAAGTGAAAGAAAAGTCTTAAAAGAGAATAAAACAGTAGAAAAAGTTGAAGAAAAGATTGACTTCTCTAATGTAGTGATCGAACCATTATTTACTGACTTTGTCGACTTTGATACATTCTCTAAATCAGATTTTAGAGCCGTTAAAGTAAAAGATTGTGTAACTGTAAAGAAGTCAAAGAAACTATTACAATTCACTTTAGATGATGGCACAGGCACAGATAGGACTATCCTAAGTGGAATCCACACTTTCTATGAGCCAGAACAACTCATCGGTAAAACACTTATCGCCATTACAAACTTACCACCACGCAACATGATGGGAATCGATTCTTGTGGTATGTTATTAAGTGCTGTTCATAGTGAAAACGGAGAGGAAAAACTACACTTGCTAATGGTAGATGACCACATTCCAGCCGGCGCAAAATTATATTAAAAATCAGCAAAGTCCCTTGATGCTTATCAAAGGACTTTTTTTGTATTCGAAAAATAATGAATTATTTTACCGTTAATACCTTCTCTTTTCAATCCAGTCTTTGCCAATAATTTTATCAACGCGACATATTTGGTACACGTACCATGTTATAATATAAGTACAGAAATGGAGAATACCTTATGAGTAATTATCTTTCTAAATCACGTTATTGTTGTGCTGTACAATGTCCTAAGATGGTATGGTTAAGAGACCACAAACCAGAAAAATTTGACAACAGTGTCTTGAATCAATCTATCCTTGAGGCTGAATCAAAAGTTGGAAATCTAGCAATGGGCCTATTTGGCGATTATGTCGAAGTGGCTTATGGTGATCTAAACGACATGATCAAGCAAACAAATGATTTGATAAAATATGTCCTTCCTGCTTTATTCCCAAATGATCCTAACTTAAATTACCATAATCTTGTAGGTGTACATAATGGAGAAGAAGCCTCAAGCACATTTGAGAAAATGGCTGAAATGTCTTCAAAAGAGTTAGATATTGCAAGAAAACAATTACTAAAGTATTGTGGACTAAACACCTATGCCATGGTCAAAGTATGGGAAGTATTAAAAGAAATCTAGAAAACACAAATTATGGACAGGTCAACAAGCCTATCCATTTAAACTATCTATCACCATTCTTTACCATCCTTTGGTGTTCTTTTTCTTACTGGAAGATCAAGATCTTGTAATTTTCTACCAATTTCAGCATCTTTAGCTAGCAAAAGTAAGTCAGCATCCATACCAGTTTATTTTGACCACTCATCATCATAAAGGTAGCTATATCTAATATTTTATCCTTATAT
>CAVAAT010000010.1:0-13035 GCA_963586925.1 Erysipelotrichaceae bacterium | reverse complement strand
TATCAAGACTTTATTATTCAATTAAGCCGATAGTGTGATAAAATAATTAAGAATAGGAGTAATATGTCAGAAACTAAACCAGTATTAGCAGCTTTACAGATAGAAGATCGTCAGTTGAGAATCGTTGTGGGACAGTATTTTAATAATGTCTTGTATATATTATATCGACATACATTAGCTGTTCATGGCTATGAGGGCAATGGTATCTATAATGAAAAAGTCATTATAGAAGCTATTAAAAAAGAGTGTTCCTTAATTCAAAACGAATTAAAAACACCACTTGAATCGGTCTTATTATGTGTTCCTGCTTATCGTTTTAAAAAAGAAAAAAGAACTTTTGAAATCTTACTTGCGGAAAATAAAGTAAGAAATGAAGATGTTAAGGAAATCTTACAGAATGCTTATAGTGTAAAAGTTGGAAATGATCTTGAGATAATCAATGCTTTGTGTGGTAGTTATCGTATCAATGGTATAACTTATCCTAAGATCCCATTAAATGAGAAGAGTGGCTTGCTGACTGCTGAAGTCGATCTGTTGTGCGGTGATAAGAGTGCAGTTTATGATCTAGTTAGGATTGTTGAGAAAGCTGGTCTTAAAGTACTGAATATATATCAAGATGAGTATGCGAGCTGTTATGAGGCAGCACTATTTGAACAAAGTTTCAATAGTTATGTCATCAATATCCATTTGGAAGGTTCCCATACAGTTTACACATTATTATATAACGGCAGGATCATTTCAGGATTTAATGACAATAATGGTTACGATCAATTGATCAAACCATTAGTCAGTAGATATGGTTTATCTTATCGTGATGCAGATAGGCTACTATTTAGATATGGTGTTGTCGGACAAGAAACGGCAGAAGATCGTATCATTAATCGTTGGACCGAAAATGATCAAGTCAAAACGATCACTTATAAAGACATTCAAGAGAGCATTTATCCACAATGTAGTAAGATGGTCGATGATATCTATTCATATTGTAGTCAGATCATCGCTGGAGGAAATGTTACAACTTTCATCACTGGTCAGGGTGCTAATTTGCAGAATTTGCAAGAAACACTTTCCCAAAAGTTTGGTCATACGGTAAAATGTTATTGCCCTGATACATTAGGTTGTCGTGAACCACGATGGACTACTTTGTTAGGTACCTTAGCCATTTATAAAGACAATATGGCTTTAGGCTTTAAAAAAGAAGAATGCATCAATACTGATGTATATAAGCAGAACTTGATCATTAGAGAAAGTGATCTTGGTGAAGAAAAGAATTTGACCGGTAAGCTAAAAAGCTTTACCGATAAGATATTTGTAGAAAAAGATTGAGGTAAGAATTATGAATAGTGACTATGTTCCTGTAACTAGGATAAAAGTATTTGGCGTCGGCGGTGGCGGATGCAATGCAGTAAATCGCATGGTTGAAGCTAATATGATTGGTGTAGATTTCTATGCTGTTAATACTGATCAACAGGTTTTAACATCATCAAGTGTTGAAAATAAACTGCTGCTTGGTTTTAATACTACTCATGGCTTAGGTGCTGGAGGAATTCCTGAAGTAGGTAAGGCTGCTGCTTTAGAGACTATTGAAGATATCAAAGCAGCTGTTCAAGATGCTGATATGATCTTTGTCACTACTGGTCTTGGTGGAGGCACTGGTACAGGTGCTGCTCCGATCGTGGCTCAATGTGCTAAAGAGGCTGGAGCTTTAACTATCGCTGTTGTTACTAAACCATTCAATTTCGAAGGAAAGAGAAGAATGATGCAGGCTTTAAATGGTCTTGATGAACTTAAAAAATATGTCGATTCGGTCATCATCATTCCAAATGAAAAAGTCAATGCTATGTTAGGTTCAGTTCCGATCAAGCAAGCCTTCCAAGAAGCTGATAATGTCTTACGTCAAGCAGTACAGACTATCACTGACTTAGTTTCTTACAAAGCTTATATCAATCTAGATTTTGCTGATATCAGGGCAACATTATCTGGTCAGGGTACAGCTCTTATCGGTGTAGGTCAAGTTAGTCCTGATGAAGTTGGCAATAAGAATGATCTTGGTAAAGAAGCTGCTGCTAGAGCTATCAATTGTCCATTACTTGAAGGTGGCATTCAAGGTGCTAAGAATGCGATCGTTAATATCAGTGGTGCTGATTCATTAACTATTTCCTTAGCTGAAGAAGCTATCAAGCAGATTAGAGAAACAGCTGGAGAGGATATGGATATCATCTTTGGTATGGCTACTAACGATTCTTTGAAAGATTCAATCATTGTTACAGTTATCGCTACAGGTTTTGAGTCAGAGAACGGTAATAACTTTACTCAATCGACTTATGATAACAATAAGCAAACAACATCTGAAAAAGTCGATGATAACATCGATATGCCAGATTTCTTTAACCGTCGTATGAATTAATAATTGAAAGCCCATTAGGGGCTTTTTTAAGGAGGGGATATATATATGCAGAAATATAAAAAAGATGGAGATATCTCTTATTCACTTGGAACTGAATTAACTTTAGAATTACTTAAAAGACATCCTAAGGAGGTCATTAGGGTCTATTTTCATTCTAAACAAAAAGAAAATGCGATATTTCTTCAGATAAAACAATTATGTGAGATAAATAAGATTGAGATGATCTGTAGTGATAAGATCTTTAATATCTTATCAGATAAAGATAATTGTTATATCATTGGCGTTTTTAATAAATATGAAACTGGTTTCGATCTTAATGCTAGTCATTTAGTATTAGTCAATCCTAGTAATATGGGTAATCTTGGTACGATCATCCGTACCTCATTAGGATTTGGCATAGATAATATCGCGATCATCAGACCAGCAGTAGATATTTATGATCCTAAATGTATTAGGGCAAGTATGCGAGCTTTCTTTGAACTAAATTTCCGTTATTATGATTCTTTTGAGCAATATCTTAGTGAAGTCAGTAAAAGAGACATCTTTCCTTTTATGTTAGATGGAGCAAAGCTTTTACAAGATATTGTCATTCCAGAAAAGTTCTCTTTAGTTTTTGGTAATGAGGCTACAGGACTACCTGCTGAATTTCAATCATATGGTCAATCAGTGTTTATTAAACATCATGATACGATCGATTCGCTTAATTTGACTAATGCAGTTAGCATTGGATTGTATCAATTTACATTAGGAAGGATATAGTATGTTAAAAAGATTTATCTCTTATTATAAAGACCATAAGTTAGTGTTTGCTTTAGATATGTTGGCTTCTTTTCTCGTTAGTTTGATCTCTGTGATCTATCCGATCTTGACAAGAAAGATGCTGAACAATTTTATTCCTAATAAGCAATATAGGATGATCATAATCTCTGGTATTGTCTTATTAGTTTTATATTGTGTACGTTATGGTTTGAATTTCTTTATTCAATATTATGGACATGTCATGGGTGTTTATATTCAAGCTAAGATGAGAAGTAATTTATTTGCTCATTTACAGAATATGCCTTTTACTTTCTTTGATAATAATCAGACAGGTAAGATCATGACTCGTATGACTGATGATTTATTCGAAATTGCTGAATTAGCTCATCATGGACCGGAAAATATCATCATTTCAGTCATCACTTTATTGATCTCATTAGTTTATCTAATGACGATCAATATCCCTTTAAGTCTTATCATCTTTGCGATGGTACCTATCTTAGTATTGGTCGCTAATAAGATCAGAAAGATTCATTTAGAGAATAGAAGAAAATGCCGTAAAGCGATAAGTGTGATAAATGGTCATTTACAAACTAGTATCTCAGGTATCAGAGTTACTAAGGCTTTCACTAATGCTGAAAAAGAACAAGAAAAGTTTGAAGTTGGTAATAAGCAATTCATTCAAGCTAACAGGGCACAATATCATACGATGGCTCGCTTTAATTCTTCTACTACTTTCATTACTGATATCTTTAATGTCATCGTACTTATTGCTGGGGGTATCTATTTATACAATGGTAAGATTGATTTTGCTGATTATTCGGCATTCATCTTATCTGTTAGCTTATTTATGAGTCCGATCAATAAACTTATCGCTTTTACAGAACAGTTACAGAGTGGTATCACGGGTTTTGAAAGATATTGTCAGATCATGGATTTACCAGAAGAGACTGATGAAAAGGATGCTAGTGAATTAGAAAATGTTAAAGGTGATATCGAGTTTAAGGGTGTTAGTTATGGCTATGAACAAGATAGTGATGTCTTAAAAGATGTTTCTTTAAAGATCAGAGCAGGTGAGACATTTGCTTTAGTTGGACCTTCTGGTGGAGGAAAGACTACTATCTGTCATTTGATCCCAAGATTTTATCATTTAAATGAAGGCCAGATACTTATTGATGGTAAAGATATCAACAAGGTAACAGCTAAATCTTTAAGGGAAAATATTGGTATTGTTCAACAAGATGTTTATTTATTTGATGATACGATCGCTAATAATATCCTATATGGTAATCTAAAAGCTACTGAGGAGCAGATGATCGAAGCTGCTAAAAAAGCTAATATTCATGATTACATCATGTCTTTACCTGAAGGTTATCAAACCAATATTGGTGAAAGAGGTATTAAGTTATCTGGTGGTCAAAAACAGAGATTATGTATCGCCAGAGTATTCTTAAAAGATCCAGCCATTTTGATCCTTGATGAAGCTACAAGTGCTTTGGATAATACTACTGAGATGTTGATCCAAAAGTCACTAGATGAACTATGCAAAGGAAGGACAACGATAGTTGTAGCTCATAGATTATCAACGATCAAAAATGCTGATGAGATAGCTGTCATCTCTGCTGGTAAAGTACTAGAAAAGGGAACGCACAAAGAGTTGATAGACCTAAATGGTCAGTATGCTCGTTTATATAATGAACAGTTTTAAAAAAGCGGAGCAATCCGCTTTTTAAATGTCTTTTAGTAGGAATTGGCTCATATATTGGTTTCAATATTCAAGTGCCTTTTTTTGCCAACATCCTTTTGTGATAGTAGATATCTTTTTCCCAAGTATGATAGTAAAGATCTTTAACACAAGTCTTAATAAGTTGGGCAACTACTTTTCATATAGATAGCCTAAATCCGCTGGCAAAGAGTCGCGAAGTAATTGGCGATAAATGTCTAGTCTTCCATTTTCGATATCGCTAAATAGCATTGTAGTAAATAAATCAGCGTCGGAAAGATATAGTTTATATTCATCATAGTCTTTGGTAATAGACAATGAAATACTAGGACTAGTCACATTGTAACAAGGTTGTACTAAGTTAGAATCAATTAATTCAAATAAGTGTTCATCATCTTTAGTTGATTTCCTTTTGCTTGTGGCTGCAGAGATAGCAAAACGTTTTTTCTTTATTGCTAGTTGAACTGGAAAATCCTTATAAATATGACTTATTCTGCCAGATGGATCTATTTTCCTTTTCACTAAACTACTGCTTCTAAATTGTTTGAATTAATATATTCTTCAACAGCTTGAGTCATACCATCAATAGTCATGTAGATACGAAAATGGGGGACGTAAACCTAAACCAATAGATCCTAATAAGCAAGAAATCAATAGACCTAGAGGTCGTCCGAGAAAAAACCAGACTGTATCAAATGGTTGATATAGTCTGGCAGATCGCGAAAGTATTATTCAATATAAGTGAGAATCCCATCGTTTATTGGACGTATTGTTGAGCTAACTTGATCTTTTTCCAATTGAAGAATCCATAACAATCGTTGATAGCGTAAAGTATGAATGTAATAAATACTGGTATAGATGCAGCTTCTCCTAGTAGTATCGGGTATATCCATAAAATGATGGCGACTAAATCTTTGATAATGAAGAAAAAATAGCCTAAAGGAGAAGCTTTAGCCATATGGTAAACGGCTAATGCTGTGATACAGATCGATAGTGCTGAGATGTAGACTAATGAAGTATCAAAATATTTTAAGATAAGTAAATATAAGGGATATAAGATAATTTGTGAGATTATAGAAAAGTATAATTCCTTTTTGTTCATATCTTTAATGATGACAGTAGAAGTTTGGCTTTGATTCTTACTCCAATTGTACAGACCATAGATAGAGCTAGGCATTAGTAAGCAAACAGAAGTGAAGACTTCAGAATAAAACTTTTGGGTAAAAGAAATATAAAGATAGATTGCTGTTGCTATTATTTCAAATATATAACCAATGATCTTTCCTTTAGCAATACATACGGCATTTAATAAACATAATAAGCTATAAGTTAAACTTAAGAAACTAGATTTACTTATTATTGAGATAATTACTAATAGTAGTGATCCTAAAGTAAGATAGCATTTTTCATATAAATTAAATTCTTTGAGCATAATTTCCTCCAAAATAAAAATCTTTATTCAGCAAAATTATTGTATCATATAGTTGTAGAGAAGAAAAAGGAGAAAGAAAATGAAAGTATTAATGGTCAATGGTAGTCCTCATCAATTTGGAACAACATATATGGCTCTAAAAGAGATCCAAGATGAATTTACTAAGGAAAATGTTGAAAGTGAGATCATTTGGTTAGGTGTTCAACCGATTGCTGGTTGTATTGGTTGTGGCTATTGTCATAAGAATGGCAAGTGTTTTAGAGATGATATTGTTAATGAGTTTAATGAAAGGGCAAAAGAGGCAGATGCTTTTATATTCGGTAGTCCTGTTCATTATGCTGCTATCAGTGGAGCAATGACTTCTTTTATGGATAGAGTTTTCTATAGTAATCAAGGCACAATGAAATATAAACCTTGTGGATGCGTAGTAGCGGCTAGAAGAGCTGGAACTTCAGCTGCTTTTGAACAATTATTGAAATATCCAACGATCTCTGAGATGCCAGTTATCTCTTCTAGTTATTGGAACAATGTCTTTGGTGCTAAAGCAGAGGAAGCAAGTCAAGACGAGGAAGGTATGTACACTATGCGCAAATTGGCGAGAAATATGGTCTATTTCTTAAAATGTATTGAAGCCGGTAAAGAAAAAGGTGTGGCTTTACCTGAGCAAGAGTCAAGAAAAACGACTAACTTTATCCGTTAGTCGTTATTTAGAACATATTGTAGTAATTTTGAACCATCGACTAATCCATCTTTGGCGTAAGTTAATATCGTCCTTTCAGGATGCCATTGCACAGCGTAGATTGGAAGAGTCTCGTGACGGATCGCTTCAATGACATTATCACTGCTATGGGAAACGGCAATCAGTCCGTTTCCTATTTTATCAATAGCTTGATGATGACTGGAATTTACTAAGCAAGTTTCACCCAATACTTCTGCCATATAATCGCTGTTAGTTATTTGGTGGAATCTATCTTTTCCTAAAGCTATCCATTTATGGTTGATATCAGTTTTTAGATCTTGAATAAGTGTTCCTTTAAAATAAACATTTAATAATTGTAAGCCTCGACATATGCCAAAGATAGGCTTTTTCTTTTGGACAAATCTATCGATCAATTCCAGTTGCATCTTATCTAACTTTAGATCAGTATCTTTCACTGTTTTATCTGGCTGTTGTCCATATAATTCTGTTGTGACATCAGCTCCTCCTGGTATCAATAAACAATCACATTCATCAATATCATAATCATCTGAACAAGTAAGATAAGAATAATTTAAGTATTCTACTAAGTTACGATAATTATTGATGTAATCACAATCTTCTCTAGCGATAAGTATTTTCATATTAGTTCCTTTCTTTTATTGTTGGATCATATCTACTATCTGTTGTAAAGCTATCTTTGCTTCTGGTATTGGAAAGGCAGGGTAAACATGATTTAAGCCTTCTCCTACAAACAAATGAGAAATGACATTATTTTCTTGTAGTTTGTTATAAAAATTAGTTATATCTGGATAAAAGATCTCATGAGTACCTGTAAATAGTGTGATATCTTTTAACCCTGTTAGATCACCATACATAGGACTTAGTAATGGATCTTTTAAGTCAGTACCATTAGCCCAGTATTGTGCATCGATCTTTAGTTTTTCTACTTTTAACATCGGATCTAGTGGTTGATAATCTTTTATTTCTTCATTTTCCATACTCAAGTCTAACCAAGGTGATAAAGCAATGATCTTATGAGGTTGACTAATGCTATTTTTATACCAGTATTGAGCTAGTCCAATGGCTAAGCCTGCACCAGCACTATCACCCATTAGTACGACTTTTTTATTTGGTTTCTCTTGAATATATTGACTATATAGTTTAGTAAGATCATCATAAGCTTCCTTATAGTTATGTCTTGGTGCTAATGGATAATCAGGAATCAAGATATAGGATTTAAAGAGGTTAGAGATATTTTCTAACATTGCCCAATGGAAAGCCATCATTTCATTGACATAAGCTCCACCATGGAGATAGATGATGGTATAGTCACTACTATCTTCTTGATTTAGATGGAACACTTGCATTTGATCAAGATGGTCTTCTTTTAATGAACGAAATAGTTTCATAAATAAAGGAGCAGAGTATTTCTTAACATTTCCTTTGTATTTCTTATATTCTAGTAAGGCTTCTGTGATGATCGCAGATCTAGGAAGAGTACCTAAGGTTACTAGTTTTTCAACGATCGTGGCTTCAGTTGATTTACTCATAGGCGCTAAAATAAACTTTCATCATTTTCATGGTTTCAAACAGTGCTATGAAATCATCGTCGTAGAATTTATATTCTTGCCAGAATCTTTTGTAAGCATCTTTGTCTACATGCCCTAATTCACCCATGCATTGATAGAATTTCTTTAAGTTAGCAGCAACTGCTTTCATAGCACTTACGCTAGAGAAAAGACATTTACGAATGAACCAGTAATCAAAGAATTCAAAAATATCATCGATCCCATCTTCCATCTTGATTATCCCATCACAAGTTAAATAACCATTAATAAAGATCATGATATTTCTAGTGTGGTCATTTGTTGTTTTGCTAGAAAGAGATTTTTCAACTATCCATTCTTTAGATTCGTCAGGGAATTGTTCATTCCTATTTCTGCTTTCTTTAAATTGTTGATCATACTCTATAAAATCCATATCTCATTATTACTCCTTAAGTAGATTTTACTATTTGCTGATTGTGGTGTCAATTTGTTGATCATTTTCCTCTAAGTATTAAAAGATATCTTGGAATGAGTTGTAAGTCTTCTTGTTAGGCTTTTGTTTTGATTCTTCAACTTATTCGATAGCTGCAAAAGTTCCTTTATTAACAACAACTTCTTTGATATCATCACACATAAATGAAGTTCTTTTGTTCTTATAGTTTGCTTTAAAGCTATAAAAGACAAGATGTGTGGGGGTTAACGGGTTCATTTCCGCTTTTTCGAGTAGTTATACTAGTGAGGTGTATTAGTTGACATCATAAAGGGGTTGTTGAGATAATAAGGAAAGATAGATACATTAGTGATATCAGTAAGTCATAATCAGATAAATTGCTTGCATGGAGTAGGATTACTAGAGTTTATTGCAGACTAAAGGTAACTATCTTTATTGAATTCATTATAAATTAACCATTGAGTATTCATTAGGAAGTCATTAATGATGGTGCTTAGCTTAATTTTATATGTTTCTTGAACATATAAATATATAAATAGGACTTTAGAGACCGATGTTACCTTGATTTTGATTTGTCCCACAAAAGTCTCAAGTTTGTCTCAGATTTCTCCCAAAATATAGAAATTGTTACAAAATAATTTATAATGAAATCAAAATCACAGAGTGACTAGATATTTCAGGAGGACGCAAGTAAATGTATAAAGCATCAGCATTACGAAAAGAAATAGAAAAGATCTTGCGTCGTTATGGAACGAATGATTTTAGAAAAAATAGTTTGATGGATGAGGACTATGATAATAACCTTTTGCTTAGTGTTGACTATGCTTTGAAGCAATTAGACAAAGATGAAAGAAGGATCATTGACAATGATTTTATTGAAAAGGTTGATAAAAATTGGTGGCGTTCATACTATTCAAAATCAACATATTATCGATTGAAAGTTCGGGCAATGGAACATTTTTTAGATTGTCTTAATAAGTAAATAGTGTTAATATAATTGAAGAGGATCCATATAGGAGGGTTAAAGTATTATGTTAAAAGGCATTGCAGCCAGCAGTGGTATCACTATCGCTAAAGCTTATAAGTTAGAGGTTCCACAAGTAACAATCGTAAAGACTGAAGTTGAGGATTCAGCTGCTGAAGTTGAAAAGTTTCAGAAAGCAATAAATGAATCTAGAGAAGACATCGAAAAGATCAAAGAGAAAGCTTCAAGTAAGTTATCTGAAGAAGAATTAGAGATCTTTGATGCTCATTTAATGGTCGTTGATGATCCAGCATTAAGTGAAGAAGTCATCAATATGATCAATAATGATCATGTTAATGCTGAATATGCACTTGATGTAGTTGCTAATAACTACATCGCAATGTTTGATGCTCTTGAAGATGAATATATGAAAGAAAGAGCAGCAGATATCAAGGATGTTACTTCAAGAATTAAAAATCATATCTTAGGAGTAACTATTGCTGATCTATCTTTGATCGATGAAGAAGTTATCATCGTTGCTCATGATCTTACTCCATCTGATACATCTCAATTAGATAAGAAGTTCACTAAAGGTTTCGCTACTGAGATTGGTGGTAGAACATCACATTCAGCTATCATGGCTCGTAGTTTGGAAATTCCAGCTATCGTTGGTATCAAAGGTGTCATGAATGAAGTTAAGCATGGTGATATGTTAATTTTAGATGCTTTAAAAGGTGAATTATTAGTTAATCCTGATGAAGCAACTATCAAAGAATATGAGAAAAAAGCAGAACAATATGCTGAAGAAGTTGCTGAATTAAAGATCTTAAAGAACAAAGAATCTATCACTATTGATGGTCATAAAGTTGAAATCTTAGGTAACATTGGTACACCAAATGATGTTGATGGTGTCATCGATAATGGCGGTGAAGGTGTTGGTCTATATAGAACTGAGTTCTTATATATGGGTTCAACTGAACTTCCTACAGAGGAACAACAGTTTGAAGCTTATAAGAAAGTTTTATCAGCTATGAATGGTAGACAAGTAGTTGTTAGAACTCTTGATATCGGTGGCGATAAAAAATTACCTTATTTACCGATCGATCCTGAAATGAACCCATTCCTAGGTTACAGAGCTATCAGATTATGTTTAGATAGAACTGATATCTTTAGAACTCAATTAAGAGCTTTGATCAGAGCAAGTGTTTATGGTAAGTTATGCATCATGTTCCCAATGATCGCTACTATCAATGAATTCAAATTAGCTAAATCTATTTATGAAGAAGAAAAAGCTAAACTTCAAAGTGAAGGTGTAGCAGTAAGTGATGATATCAAAGTTGGTATGATGGTTGAGATCCCAGCAGCTGCAGTATTAGCAGATCAATTTGCTAAGTATGCTGATTTCTTCTCAATCGGTACTAACGACTTGATCCAATACTCAATGGCAGCAGATAGAATGAGTGAGAAAGTTTCTTACTTATATCAACCATTCAATCCATCAATCTTGAAACTCATCAAGATGACTATCGATGGTGCACATAGCCAAGGCAAATGGTGTGGCATGTGTGGTGAAATGGCTGGTGAACCAGATGCAATGAGCGTACTAATGGGCTTAGGTTTGGATGAGTTCTCTATGAGTGCTACTTCAATCTTAAAGGCTAGAAAAGTTGCTACTAGCATTAGTTATGAAGAAATGAAAGTCTTAGCTTCTAAAGCATTAGAATGTCAGACTTCTGCAGAAGTATTAGATTTGATCCATGCTACTGTTAAGTTCTAATAAATAGAATAAAGAATAGGCGAAAAGATGGCTGAAATATGTCATCTTTTATAATGGGTAAAATAAGAAGTTTCCATATTAAAAAGGAAAAAGGATAAGTATTACTTGAACTTTTTATAAGATATATTATACTTGTAAAGAGAGGTAAGAGTATGAGTGAGATATTATTATGTCCAAGTACAATGTGTATAGATTTCTTAAACTTAACAGAAGAAGTAAAAGCATTAGAGGAAGCAGGAATAGATATCTTTCATAATGACATCATGGATGGAAACTTTGTTCCTAATATCACATTAGGTATCAATGATGTTAAGGCTATTAAGAAGTGTACTAGTAAACCATGTGATGTACATTTGATGATAGAAAATCCATCTAGTAAAGTAGATTGGTTCATAGATGCAGGAGCAGATATCATCTATATCCATCCAGAAAGCGAAAGATATGTAACAAAGACATTAAATCATATAAAGGAAAGAGGAGTAAAAGCAGGAATAGCTATTAATCCAGATACATCAATTGAAACGGTAAAAGAGATGTTGAACGTATGTGATTATGTCATGGTAATGACAGTAAATCCTGGTTTTGCTGGTCAGAAGTATGTAGAGTTCTGTACTGAAAAGGTAAAGAAGCTTAGTGAAATGAAAGAGCAATATGGTTATAAGATCATGATCGATGGATCATGTTCACCAGAAAGAATAAAGATGCTTAAAGAGATAGGAGCTGATGGCTTTGTACTTGGAACCAGTGCTTTATTTGGTAAAGCAAGGCCATATAGCGAGATAATCAAAGAGTTAAGAGCTTTATAGGAGGATTATTTAATATGAAGATAGCAATAGGAAATGATCATGTAGCAGTACAGATGAAAGAAGAGATCATGGAATACTTACAATCAAAGGGACATGAAGTGATCAATGTAGGAACAGATTCGACTGAGAGATTCAATTATCCAATATCAGGATATAAAGTAGGAAAGATGGTAGCAAATAAGGAAGTGGATTGTGGAGTACTTATTTGTGGAACAGGAGTAGGAATCTCATTAGCAGCAAATAAAGTACATGGAATAAGGGCATGTGTATGTTCAGATCCATATACTGCTAAGTTATCTAAGCAACATAACAATACTAATATCATAGCTTTTGGAGCTAGGGTAATTGGTATAGAGACAGCTAAGATGATAGTAGATGAATGGTTAGCTGCTGAATATGAAGGTGGAAGACATCAAGTAAGGGTCGATATGATCTCTGAAATAGAACAAACTCAACATTTGAGTGTTGT
>CAVAAT010000009.1:0-24727 GCA_963586925.1 Erysipelotrichaceae bacterium | reverse complement strand
TATTAGAATCAAGTTTATCTTCACCAACAGTCAATTCTAATGAGCCTTCAACAAAATCAAAATCAGCACCCATCTTATCTTCTACAACAGAACCTGCACCTACAGCATAAAGAATATCTTGTCCAATAGTAGCGAAATCAACTTCACCATTACCAGCATATTCATTCATAGCACCCATAAATGCTTCACCAAATTCTGTATGACCATTTAAAACAGTATAACATTTGTTACCTGCATCTACTAAATCAGCAAATGCATGGTATGCCTCATAAACAGCACGATCAACAACCATCGCATGATTTTCATAATCAGTATGACCAATATAAACAAAGTTTTCGTCAACGATATCACCAGTTGCTGAGTCTTTTACAACATTAGTAGGATCATTACCATATGTTTCAAAGTCAAGTGCATAAGTATCACCATCAGCAGCCACCCAAGCTTCAACCTTAGAGAAATATGTATCCCAATCACCATAAGGAACAGCATAAGTTCCAGTTTGAGTAGTTTGATTACGAACTTGTTCCCATTCACCGATCATACCAAAGTAAACACAATTTTTTGGATGAATCTGATCTTCACCAGTGCCAACTTCTTTTTGACCCATCATATCTGAATAAGAGAATTGATAATAAATATCCTTAGTCTTACCATCAGAACCTGTGAATAAACGTGTCAACCCATCACTAACTAAGATTACATGTTTTCTACTATCATCAGTAGTGCTTTCTTCTAACATTGCTTTAGCAGCCAATAAACCACCATGCATATTTGTACCACTCATTAGACCACTTGGTCTAGTAGTCAATGCATTTGTAAGAGCTAGAAGTCCTTCATCAGTTGTAGGAAATTCTTGCATCTCATAAGATATTTTAGAATTTCCACCAAAAACGATAACTCCAACATTGATCTTAGCACCGTGATTTGTTACTTGATCATACAAATCATTAAGCAATGCTGATGCTTTTTCAGCAGTCTCTTTTTTACAGCTAGACTTATCTAGTACAAATACTACATCGCTTGTTAATTGTTCTTCAGCACTTGGTAAAGATAATGTAACAGTAGATTCATTGTCAGAGTCTAGTTCAGTAGCTGTTTTTGAACGAGAAACCATTTCTAATTCAGTACCATCTTCAGCCAATATGCTTGTGCTTGGAATAAATGATAAAATCATCATTAAGCAAGCCAAGAACGTAATTACTTTTTTTCTCATATTTACCCTCCCTAAAATAACTAACCAACACTTTGTTTTGAACATATCTAAAATTCCAAATATTATAGTTATCTCATGTTCAACACAATGCACGTATATTATAGCATTTTTTTCTAATTACAACCCTAAAATATCACTTTATTTAAGCTAAAGTGTTAATATTGTCTCGCTATCAAATGATTTTAACCTCAGAGAATTTAAATACTACTTCTCTCCATTAGCATTTTGAGGATCGCCCTCAAATAATATGTCATTTAGAAGTTGAGTGATCGTTATTTCTATTGTTCTAAAATCATATTCAAATTTAAAATAAAAATAGATCTCATACTCGTAGCATAAAATATATCTCACAACATTATCATCCAATGCTTCTAAATAATAACTCTCTATCTTTTAACATCCCATCATAACTTTTATATTTGTCAATCACTTTCTACATCCTCATTGTTACAAGCCTATTGATCAATGAATAAAACTGCTCAATCCGCAAATAAAAAAACGCGTTTATCTTAACGCGTTATAAACTTCTGTAAAACTATCTAAATCTGTATCTTGACCATAGAGACTATATTGCATCTCACCAACAAACCAATAAACATAGTAAGTTGTCTCATCTTGAGCATATATCTGTTCTTCTGTAGCCACTTGGAAGATAGTAGCACCACTAACATATACTCCTGAGATATCATCAGTTGTTTGAGAAGCTCTAAATGTATATATATCATCAATGATATATTGGGCCACATTACCAGAGATAACACTAAACTTTTCACTACTACTATTAGGATAGGCTCTCATAGAACAGCCAACCACATCATTTATCTCATCAATAGTAGCATACTCAGTTATTGGATTAACTAGTCTTGCAGGATTATCATAATCTTCATCAGTCAAAGGTAAAGTCGTAGGTTTATCACTTACACTCATTATCACAAACGCTCCAATACCAATAACAGCAACTATACCTAAAGCGATCCAAACTTTCTTCATAACACTTCCTCTTTCCTATTGCTATCAACTATTAGTGTTAAAGCTAAAGCTGATAAATCAATCACATAATGCATTATAACATGTACCAAAGCAAACTTAAAAACCAAAGATAATATTGAAGCAAGGATCATTACAGAACAAACTAATAAGCCAAAGATAAGACAACCATTATCATCATGGCTAACTATGAGAGACACTAACACAATGATACTAGTAACTAATTCTACAAGTGATAAATACTTATTCAGTTGTAACATTATTAAACAAGCTACCAATAAACTTAATACCACTTTAACTAACACATTCTTCCCACTAAATAATTCTATTATCAAGATCATCGTAACAATCTCTAACAAAGCATGAATGACAGTGAAAGAGAAACTCTCAAGATCTCCAACAAATAACCCTAAGATGGTCATTAATAAATGCAACTGCATTAAGTAAAATATCTTTTCAACTTTTTTATCATAACAATTGATCCATAAGTAATGCATGCAAAATAAAAGTAAAGCCATTAACACTAGAATATCAAATGTTAAAGTACATTTGATGAATGATCCCCATTTACTACCCGTCAGTAATAAGAACACATTGATGATTGCTAAAACAAGTACTACGGCTGATAAACCAAAACACAAAGTCTTTGCTCTTTTACTATTTTTCAAATAGATATACTCCATATACTTACTCCCTACTCATATTGCTGATATCAACCCAGCCATAAACTCCACCATCATCAACTGATACCAAATGATATGGATGATCACTATTACGAGAAACAGCCGTTATCTTACAACGACTTTCTCCCTTTGAATTAGCCACATAGCTACTATAACTATTACGATAAATACTACCACCATCAAAAATAACAATATCCCCAATATTAAGGTTATCCCTAGTAACAATAGTATTGATCTCTTTTTCTGCATTCTCTAGCAAGAACAAATTAGTGACCAAATCTTTTTGTTGCTCAGTCAAATTATCATAAGCCTTTCTAACATAAGTTAAACTTGCAAGATCAAAATCATCAGTCAAGCTATTTATCAGGTCAATGACTTTTTTAGCGGTTTCCTTATCTTCTAACTCAAGCAATTGACTTTCAGCATCTACTAATTTATCTAATAAAGTCACCTTCGCTTTTGCCTCATCTGATAAGTTTTCATAACTTTCCCTTATATAAATGATCTGCTCTTTTTGCTGCAAAGAAATAGGAGAATCGATCGTAGAAATAAGGTCATCAACTTCACTAGCTTGTTGTTGATCGATATCGAGTACTTCTTTCGGCTTGATCAAAGGAAGTGATACACTCTCATCAACTTTATTTAGAAAGATAACAAAGAACACACTCAATATGATAGTGCAAACTAATACTACTATATGTCTTTTTCTTCTTTCTTTTCCACTCATAGCCTTATCCCCTTCGCTCATATATTTTAAACTGACAGAAAAATCTTCACAACAATTATAAAGAAAAATTAAGACAAGTTTTAATATCAACTTGCCTTAATATTACTAATCTTTATTATCTTCAAACTTACTTTTATCCAGCATCTTTATGACTTTTGGAGGATCACCAACTGTTATAGCATAATCAGGAATACCCTTAGTTACAATAGCATGAATACCAACAGTAATGCTACCACAAGCCATCACTAATAAATTAGAATTGATAAAACTCCATTACGATCTTTAACATATTGATTGCTACCCCATCCAATTTGGAAGCAATAGTACTACCATCACCTAATATCTCATTTAACAAAGAATTATATTCACAAGAAAAAGACCCGTTATGATTCAATCTAAATAATAGTTGAGCTGTACTACTTCTTTTAGTTTTTGCTGATAAATATGCACGAATCTCTTCACATTCCATTTCTAAATACTTCTGAATAAAAAAATGGTGTTGGTTTTAGGTCAAGAGCCCGATCAAAAAAAGAAGGAGATATTTCTATCGCCTTCCATATTTACTTTTAGCTTCTAACTTGTTTAAAGCCTTAGCCATTGAAGCTTTAGCCAAAATTATATCATTTTGATCTGTTGCTTTTTCTAGTCTATCCTGAGCTCTATTTAGCTGTCTTTCAGCCCTTGTGGTATCTATCTCTTCAACATCAAGGATAGAATCCGAAAGGATAGTGGCCTTGTTATCTTCAAAAGTCAAGATGCCATCACTGATCGCAAAATAACTTTCTTTCTTATCTAAACAAGTATTTACTACTCCCACACTTAATGGTAAAACTATCGGCATATGATTGGACAAGATACCTCTACGACCATCTTCTGTAGGTACATTGAGTTTTTCTGTCTTTATAGAACGATAAACTCCTCTAAATGTAACGAAATCTACATCGAATACCATTACATCATTCCTTTCGCTTTTTCTTCCACATCTTCAATGGTACCAGCAAAAGTAAAGGCTGCCTCTGGATAAGAATCATACTTACCAGCCAATATTGCTTCAAATGAACGTAAGCTATCTTCAATCTTTACAAACTTACCAGGATAACCACTAAACTTCTCTGCTACCGCAAATGGTTGAGATAAGAAGTTTCTGATCCTTCTAGCTCTATTGACTGTAATCTTATCTTCATCAGATAATTCATCCATACCCAAGATAGCAATGATATCTTGTAACTCTTTATATTTCTGTAAGATCTTTAAGACTTCTTGAGCAACTTCATAATGTCTCTGACCTACGATATTAGGATCAAGAGCTCTTGAAGAAGATTCAAGTGGATCAACAGCTGGATATAATCCTAAAGAAGCGATCTTTCTATCAAGTACAGTCTTTGCATCCAAGTGAGCGAATGTTGTAGCCGGAGCCGGGTCAGTCAAGTCATCAGCAGGCACATAAATTGCCTGGATTGAAGTAATTGAACCATCCTTAGTAGAAGTGATCCTCTCTTGTAGTTCACCCATCTCTGTTGCTAATGTTGGTTGATAACCAACAGCTGAAGGCATTCTTCCAAGCAACGCTGATACCTCTGAACCAGCTTGAGAGAAACGATAAATGTTATCAATGAACAATAAGACATCTTGCTTATCTTTATCTCTAAAATGCTCAGCCATTGTAAGAGCACTTAAAGCTACTCTCATTCTCGCTCCTGGTGATTCATTCATCTGGCCATAAACTAATACTGTCTTAGATAAGACACCAGATTCCTTCATCTCATAATATAGATCATTACCCTCACGAGTTCTTTCACCAACTCCTGCAATAACTGATAATCCATTATGCTCTGTGGCGATAGAATGGATCATCTCTTGCATCAAAACTGTCTTACCAACACCAGCACCACCAAATAGACCGATCTTACCGCCTTTTATATAAGGGCATAATAAATCGATTACTTTGATACCAGTCTCTAATATTTCAACTGATGTCTCTTGTTGGGCAAAGCTTGGAGCTTTTTTATGGATAACATCTTTTTCAATGTTACTATTAATCTTGCTTAAACCATCAATAGGCTCTCCCAATAGATTAAACATTCTGCCCAAGATCTCTTTTCCAACTGGCACTGAAATAGCTCTTTGACAATCTATAGCTTTTAAACCACGCATTAAACCATTAGTCTGATTCAATGCTATACATCTAACTTTATCATCACCGATATGTTGTTCAACCTCACAAGTAACTGTCCTATCTTGATCAACTTCAATACTGATCTCATTATACAGTTTTGGTAAAGCTTCACTAAAACGGATATCGATGACCGGTCCGATAACTTGGACTACTTCACCTATATTTTCAATCATTAATCGGCACCTCCTTGTACATCTCGGATCGTTCCTGCAGTTATCTCGTTCATTTCCTGAGTGATAGCTGCTTGTCTTGCTTGATTATAATTCAAGCGAAGATCACTGATCAATTCATCAGCATTCCTATTAGCATTATCCATAGCTGCTCTTCTTGCGGCCTGTTCACTACATTTAGCCTGTAACAATAACGAATAGATCTGAGAGGTAATATACATTGGTACAACTCTCTCGATTATCTTTTCATTACTTGGCTCTAGTAATATAGGCTTTTTTTCTTGCACTTCTTCTAATGCCATAGGCAATAATTTTTCTAAAGTAGGTTTATAAGTCAAGGTATTGATATATCTTGTATAAATGATCTGTAAGCAAGAAACTTCACTTTTTAAATACAGATCTAAGACAAATGATAAGAACTCATTTACTTCCGTAGAAGAAAGATTATCGAATTTATCAAATTCCTTAATGACATCATAACCTTCTAATTTCAATTGTTTAGCTCCATGTATCCCAATAGAAATGATCTTGTCTTCTTTATTGATCACACTACGAGCATATTTCAATAGTTCAGGATTGTAACTACCACATAAACCACTATCAGATGTTACAACGATATATAGCTTACTAGTAGCGTTATTACCACTAAAATAAATGTTATCCTTACTATCAAAATCTTCACTTGCACAGACCATAGATAGAACATTCTTGAATTTTTTAGCATAGATATCATTCTGTTCCATCCTTTTTTTTAATTTCTGCAACTTAGCAGTTGCGACAAGTTGCATCGCATTTGTCAACTTCTTAGTAGAAGTGACTGAACGCAATTGTCTTTTGATACTACTGATCTGTCCTGCCATAAGCTTAACCTACCGTAATAAAACTTTCTGTAAATTCACTCTCGATCTTTCCAAGTCTTTCACTAACAATATCACTTATTTGTTTTTCACTAGCGATCTGTTTTAAAACTTCTGGATAAGATGAATGAAGATGCAACAATAATTCTTTTTCATACTGTGCGATCTTCTTTACAGGAACTTTATCTAAATAACCCTTTTGGTTAGCAAACAACATTACAACTTCTTCTTCCATTGAAAGAGGAGCATACTGTGGTTGTTTTAATAATTCCATCAAGTGTTGACCATGATCGATCAAGTTTTTAGTAGCAGTATCTAGATCTGAACCAAATTGAGCAAAGTCTAATACTTCTTGGTATTGAGCTAATTCCAATTTCAAAGCCTTAGAAACTTGCTTCATTGCTTTGAATTGAGCAGCACTACCAACACGGCTTACAGATAAACCTGAATCTACAGCAGGTCTTACACCACTATAGAATAGTTCTGATTGTAAGAATATCTGACCATCAGTAATAGAAATGACATTTGTTGGGATATAAGCTGAAATATCACCTGCCAAAGTCTCTACAATAGGCAGAGCTGTCAAAGATCCTCCACCTAACTTATCTGATAATTTTGCACTTCTTTCCAATAATCTAGAATGCAAGTAGAATACATCACCTGGATAAGCTTCTCTTCCTGGTGGTCTTCTTAATAACAGTGACAATGTTCTATAAGCAACAGCATGCTTACTTAGATCATCATAAACGATCAAAACATCTTCACCCTTATTCATCCAATACTCACCAATACTGCAACCAGCATATGGAGCAATATATTGTTGAGCAACTGAATCACCAGCACTGCTGACTACAATAGTCGTGTAGCATAAAGCATCATGCTGTTTTAACTTTTCAACTATCTGAGCTACTGTCGAATTCTTTTGGCCAATAGCTACATAGATACATTTAACATTTTTACCCTTTTGATTGATGATCGTATCAACGGCGATAGCAGTTTTACCAGTCTGTCTATCACCAATGATAAGCTCACGCTGACCCTTACCAATAGGTATCATCGAATCAATGACTTTTAGACCTGTCTCCAAAGGTTCATTGACTGATTGTCTATCAATGACTCCAGGTGCCTCTTTTTCAATAGGCATGTAGTCTTCAGCAACTATCTCACCTTTATCATCAATAGGTCTTCCTAGAGCATCAACAACCCTACCTAAAAGTCCATCACCAACAGGTACTTCTACAACTTTACCAGTAGATACTACTTGTGATCCTTCAACAACTTCAGTAGCATCATCAAGTAATACCGCACCGATACTATTTTCATGTAGGTTCATGACCATAGCACTAGCTGAACCGATCTGTAACAATTCACCAGCTAAAGCACTTTGAACGCCTTTGATAGTAACAATGCCATCAGCAACAACAGAAACATAACCACTAGTAGCACTAGTTTGGATCGAGACTCTCTGTTGTTCAAACTTTTCAACCTGTTGTTTTACCGAACTACCGATCTGTTGACCAATAGTATCGATATTACTTTCTTCATTTAATAAATCTGCACGTAAGATCTTTAATTTAGCCTTATATGAACCATCCCAGACAACATTATTGATGACAACCTTAACACCAGCGATAAGTGATTCATCGATCTTGTTCTCTAAAACGACTTCTCTATCTAATTGCGTAGAAATGGCTTTTTGGATCTTTTCAATCTGTAATTGTGGCAAAGCTCTTGCCGAATATACACAACCAAAACTCTTGTTGCGTAAATGATAATAATATGTTAGAAAATCATGCAATAAAGTTGTTTCAATATGACTTCTATCTAATGCCCCACACAAAAGCATGAAGGTATTCAAGATGTTTTCATCAATAGAATTGTTGAATGCCTGCAAGATCTTTTTAGTCTTATCAGTCTTGTCATATTCCCTACTATCAACAAAAGCTAAAAGTTCTTTATCGCTATTTAATCTTTCATTTAAGTTATTTAAGACTGTAAAGTAACTCTCTAGATTTCCTTGCTTTTCAGCACTCTGATATAGCTCAATGGCATTTCTTCTTGTATCAATACTCATTTTGCTTCAACTTCCTTCACAAAGCTATCAATCTGCTCGATATCAGTCTGACTATCAACCTTAGTCTTTAACATCTTTTCTGTTGCACTTAAAGCAACGTCAACCATTTGACGATGCATATCTTCTAACATCTTTTCTTTTTGTAAATTCATATTGTTCGTAGCTTCTTCAACGATCTGTTCAGAACGTTGTTTGCCTTGTTCAATAAGATCATTCTTAATCTGACTAGCCTCTTGCTGTGCTTTCAAGAGAGTCTCTTGTGCTTGTTTCTTAGCGTCATCAATATATTGATGAGCTTGTTGATTTAGCTTTTCATTTTCATTTTTTAACTTGTCTGCTTCGATTAAACGAGATTGCTCATATTTACTACGAGTATCTAAGATCTGTTGTACTGGTTTCCACAACAGCTTATACATCAAAACAAACAAGATAGTTGTTGCTAATAACTGAGCTAGTACTGTAAGTACATTAGGCATCAATTGTTCAACAACATCTGTTATCTCAATATTCATGATCTAGATCTTATTTAAAAGCGAAGATCAACAATAATGAAACTAGCAAGCAATAGATAGCACAGGTTTCAGAAATAGCGGCACCGATGATAGCCATACTCTTGATCTTATCAGCAGCATCCGGATTCTTACCTATAGATTCGACAGCCGCAATGGCAACTTTTCCTTCATATTTTCCTGTAATACAGCCTGCAACTACACAAATTGCAGCAGCTAAAGCAATGATCGCTCTTTCCATTTGTATAAAACCTCCTAATTTTCTTTCTGTGGTAATTCCTTACCAATGAACGATATACTCAATATCGTAAATACATACGCCTGCATAGCCCCGGCAAATAGATCAAAATAGAAATGTAATGCTGGAGCAAAGATAACAGCCGCAAAGTTAAACTGTCCGATAACTGGTACTAATGCGGAAATATAAGACATCAATTGATAAATAACGCTCATTAAGATACCACCAGACAGGATATTGCCGAACAAACGCATCGACAATGAGATAAGTGTTGAGACCTTTCCCATAATGTTAACGATAAAAAATGGGAAAAACGGTTCAAAATAACTGTGAATATAAGCTTTTGGGCCATTTTCTTGACAAGAGAATACCTCTATCAAAACACAAGTCAAGAAAGCTAAAGTCAATGTTACGCTAAAATTAGATGTTGGAGACTCAAGTGAGAATAAACCTGCAATATTCGACAAGAATATGTAAGTTATTGTCATCAACATATACGGCGTCAAAAACTTAGCTACCCGCTCATTAGTATTAGTCTTGACCATGTTATCAATAGTCTTTACACCCATTATGACCGCAAGAACAATTCCCTTTGGTTCGGACAATGGATCGTACTGACGTAATTTACGATTGATAAACACTAATAACAGTGATATGAAAGCAGTAATCACAGCTATACTAATAACCGTCGTCTGTAACTTCATAAACAGATCCCCCTTTCCTTAACGTTGCCTATTTTACATTATTTTTCATCAACTTACAACTTAAAGAGACACAAGAACTAAAGCAACTTTAAACATAAGAAAGCCGATCAAAGCTCCAATAAAGTGAAAAGTATCAGGATACAAAACACTTATCAAAAAAGGTATGACCATTAGAGCATATCTTATAAAAGTCACTAGAAATGGGGAGAATAGTCCCTTTTTACCATCAATATGGTCGCTAAAACTCTTTGATAATAGTAGTAGATAAAGCCAATTACATACACTGCCTAACAAGATCCCATAACAAATACGCTTATCAATGAAATAAGCAATCAAAGCACTGATAAGGCTAAGTAAAGGTAATAATCTTCTAATTTCTTTCATGTTCGTATCGTGGGAAATAAATCAACAATTTCTCTTTAAGTTCGTTTAGAGAATATTGGGCAACATCATCGATCAAGATAACACCCATTTCTTGAGCTCTTTGTACTACTGGTTCTAAAGCTTGACGACTAGATAGGATCATAGCTACGCCATACTTACCACCATATTGTTGAGCCATTATCTTGATCTCATAAAGATATTCTTTCGTAATCTGAGTGTTCTTGCAACTGACAAAAACCGGTACATGTCTATATAACATCATGATATCGATCTCATTTCTTGGATCAGCAGGTCTACCCGTAATGATGCCATTTAGATCGATCTCAACAGAATTATGCACATCTTTAAAGATGCCACACTCATAAACGGCCACTGCTCCATATGTTTCTAAAGCAGAACCAGCCTTAAAATACAATTCATTGGTTACCGCTTTATTACTTAAAGTATAACGAAGATATTGCTTATCATTCATATTGTAGAATTCATACTTTTCCACAATATTATATTTATGTAAAGAGCGTATTATCCTCATGCAATAAGAATAATCACTCTTCTTTTCCATTCTTCTAATATAAGTCCTATTTGCTATCTTATCACTAGATAAAGAGCAAAACCTATTCCACTCATTAGAAAGATTTTTGATCGCATCCCATAATCTCAATACTTCGCTACGAAAACTCTTATCATCATAATGATATTCCTCTTCACTTATTAACTTACCACCATTTAAACCAATGACTTCCCTAATAAGAGCTCTCTCATCTTCATTATCATAACCAGTAGTATTCTTATTGTAATTAAATAACAAACGATCATCAATGACAGAATACTTATGAACATTTATCTTATATCTATTCTCCGAGATGATGACTCCTAAGGCCACTGCTAAAAGTTCACACCCACCAGTAACATCAAAATCAAATTCATCTTCATCATTTAAGATATAACTTAGATCACTTACGATATTTTCTAAATCAGTAGCATCTATTTTGATAAAGTTGACAGGTATATCAAAATAAGACTTAATGAATTCTTTTAGGTTATCTTTTCTGATGACTTCCGCATCTTTACGCAAGACAAAATAAATCCCATCATAATGTCTATGCAACAAAGATATGATATTATCGAGATAATCACGATCATAAAACTCAACTAAATATATTCCCATATGTTTATTATATCTTATTTTTCTTAAACAGATAACTGATATAAGTAATAGCTGTCACTAGATTAAAGAAAGCCCCAGTATAGTTCTTACAAACAAACATAAAGATCGTCCACAAGAAACAAGAAATAGCTCCAGCGATCTTTATATGTTCCACCTTAGAGCGTTGATTCAAAATCACAATTGTTTCTTCCCCATTAGCAATTATTGGCAAATATCCTAATAAACCATTGGTATTAACGATAATTCCAATCACCAGTGATAATACTAACAAAATAATATTATAGGAAAGCTTATTTTTATCGGCCAATACCAATAAGTTTCTAACAATACCGATCATATTAACAACAATAGCAGTATAAGTCTTCAAAAATATATTAGCCACACTTACAGTAAACAAAAAAGCTATTTGAAAGATCAATGTTTGCTTACGATCTTTTCTACTTGATGCATACAGCAAAAATAATGAAGCAATAACAGTAATAATATTAGCAATAATAATATCCATAAATATAATCTCCCTCAAAAGTAAACAACTAATGCTTACCTTAAATATTGTATACCATTTTTTCTCGCCTTTAAAAGAGAACATACGAAGACTAGCTAAAACAAACAATAAATAACGATCTTAATAATATCAAGACAAAAACTACACGACTAAATCTCATCACTAGTCTAAGACTTTTTTCATCGTTGCTGTTATTTAAACACATCTTTTTGTCCTTTTAATACTCACATTATAGTCCCCATCACTATTCCAATCTTCAATCACTTTTTCCTCGTTACTAAACTCTATAGCATAATCTTCCATATTTATGCAGAAATCTTCATGCGTCCTTGACCACTTATCTATTTCTGCACATTGAGAAGAAACTAATTCTTGCCCTTTATTTTAGAAATTCCATCGATCATTTCTTTAGTAACCATCTGTTTGATCATGATGGCCCTTCTCTATCAAAAAAACTTCCAATCATTCAAGACTGGAAGTCCCTATATCATCATCCCCCGATGTAATAATAATTTGGATAATAGTAACCATAGATCTCCATTGGATTAGAGAAGCACGGTGCACTACCTTTACGATAACAAGCATTTCCTATAACATAAGATAAACCGAAAGTATTATCGTACCTACGGAAATCATTTAAGATCTTCGTAGGATTTGTTGTTGAAGTATTACCTAAATAAGTGATAGCTAAGTGTAAGTGTGGTCCAGAAGAACTACCACTATTTCCTGTAGTACCTATTACACTACTACCTTGATAAATAATATCACCTATAGATACATTAACATCCTTCAAGTGATCACATTGAATGAAATAATATTCATCACCTATGAGCACAAAGTAGAATACATAATTACCTCTACCCCAGTTACAAGTATTACCATAGTAGCCACCGTTATAAGCACAACCTGTACCAGTGTCCACGACTACTCCATTAGCAACAGCATAGACATTTGTACCAATAGATACCGCAAGATCGATTGCGCTGTGGAAGCCACCGCTAGCATAATAGTAACAACCAGTAGAAACATAGAAGGAAGTATACTTAAAGAACTGCCCAAACCCTTTTGAAGCATATAAAGAATTGATGGCTTTATTGATTTCATCAATACGATTATCTAATTCTGTATAATCCTTTTGAATGCCATCCATCTGTTCCATGAATGCTGCTTCTTGCTTTTGATATTCAGCAATAAGTTCTTCTGTTATAGCCTTTAGTGATTGTAAACCACTCTTTTGTACTTCTAATTGCGATTGCTGTTCAGCAAGATTATCTTTCTGAGTCTGTAATTCATCAACATCCTGTTGTAAGAGCTCTTTTTCTTCATTCATCTGTTCAATCTTACTTAGGTCATAATCAGTTATCTCACTAACAGCACTAATTCTTCTTAACAAGTCAACAAAAGAATTAGCACCCATGATGAACTTAATGTAACTATTTGTGACTACATTGGTCTGATTAGCTACCATACGTAGTTTGATCTGCTCATTTAACTCATCGATCTTTTCTTGTCTTTGGGTGATCTGAACATTTAATTGTTCAATATTCTCTTCAATCTTAGTGATAGAAGCATTGATCGCATCTATCTGTTTATTCAAATTACTGATCTGATTGTTATAAGACTCGATCTTTTGACCTTCTTTTAAGATATTCTGTTTCATTTCATTTAGATTACTTTGAGCTTCTTCAAGAAGTTTCCTTAACTCTTCTTGTCTTTGCTCTTCGTATTCTTTAAACTTTAAACAGATTTCTTTTTCAGCATCAGTTAAGCTAGTCTTAGTTGTACATAACTCACAATAATAATCATAGTTATTTTCAAAATCTTCATCATCAGCTTGAACGCTCACTAAAACATCGTTCGGATTTAAACTGAACAATACTACAGTTAATACGACTAAAATACCAACAAATAACTTTCTGAATACTTTCATCGTTTCCACCTCAAGTATCTACTAGCTGACAGATAAGAACCTACTAATCCTACAAGTATGCCCATAGCTAAGATAAAACCACTGACATATAAAGTAAATGGGAATACTGGTAATAGTTTTAAAATACCAGAAACTAATTGACCATCCATCGTTGTATAGATATATTGATAACCAAATATCGTTAATAAGATTGGTATCAAAGCCCCTAGTATCCCTATAAAGATACCTTCTAATACTAATGGTGATCTGATATAACCATTTGTTGCCCCAACTAAACGCATGATACCTATCTCTTCCTTACGAGAATTGATAGTGATCTTAATAGTGTTATAGATCAAGAATATAGCAAGTAAAGTTAAAGCTAAAGCAAATACTAAACCTACTTTTCTTGTACCATTCAATAATTTAACAAAATCTTCAACTGTAGCTCCACCAAAGTCAACTGACTCAATACCATCAACCGTACTGATCTGTTTAGAAACATCAGCCAAAGAATAACCATCGGCGATCTTAACAATAAATACTCTAGATAATGGATTGTCATCACGGTAAACCTCATACATCTCACCTGATTCACCATAAGCAGCGATAAATCGATCTAATTCAGCATCCGCATCGGAATATTCAACATTTTCAACTCCTGCTATACGGCTGACTTTACTTTGCATTGCTTCGATCTCACTATCTTCAACACTCTTTTCGATCTTCACATACAATTGAATATCATCTTCCACATCATAAGTGATCTGACTGACATTAGCGATAAGTACAGTTAAAACCGAAACTAACACAAGAGTGATAGTTATCGCATTAGCAGTAGAAATAGCCATAGCTAAGTGATGAGTCAAGCCCCAAAAAGCTTCCTTAAAAGTCCTACCTATTTTTCTAAACATGACTATAACCTCCTTCAAGGTTATCACTGATGATCCTACCATTATCAAGCAAGATAGTCCTTCTCTTATATGAATTGACTAAATACTCGTCATGAGTGACTACAATGACAGTCGTACCACTAGCATTGATCTTCTCCAATAATTCAATGATCTCTTTTGAGTGACGTGGATCAAGGTTACCAGTTGGCTCATCACAGATCAAAAGGCCTGGGTTATTAGCTATCGCTCTACCGATGACTACTCTCTGTTGTTGACCACCAGATAATTGAGTAGGATAATTCTTAAACTCATTAGATAAGTCAATGATCTCTAATACTTTCCTTACCCTATTTACAACTTCTTTCCTAGGCTTATTAATGACTTCCAAAGCAAAAGCGATATTATCAAATACCGTTTTATTCTTTAACAATTGATAATCTTGGAAAACTACACCGATCTTGCGTCGATATAAAGGCACTTTAGAAAAGCGCAATCTCCCTACATTAGTACCATTGACAATGACTTTGCCCTTTGTTGGTACTTCTTCACCATCTAACAATTTGATAAGTGTACTCTTACCAGAACCGGTCTCGCCTATAAAGTAAACAAATTCCCCATCATTTATATCTAAAGAAACATTACTTAAAGCATTAGTACCGTTCTTATATATCTTTGAAACATTCTCTAAATGGATCATTTTCTTCCTCCATTCATTACAAATAAATCTTACTACAAATATCTATTTCAAGCAATATGATGACTAAACACGATATTCGTAGGTAAAACCTTCTCCCTTGATCTCCTTAGCATCAGAAATTATGACAAATGCATATTTATCGATCTTATCGATCTCTTTCTCTAATTGGCCATATTGAGCTTTGGAAATGACTGTCATGATGACTTCTTTATTCTCTTTAGTATAACCACCCTTAGCAGCAATGATCGTTGTACCTCTTTCTAAAGCAGTGTGAATATAATCACAGATCTCTTGTTGATGATCTGAAATGATAAACAAACTGACAGCAGTATTGGCCTTCGGTACGATCAACCTATCAATAACTGCATTACATGTATAAATATATAGAATACCTAACATTACTTCTGCTGGACTATAAGATACAAGTCCCATCAATACTACTACACAATCCAAACCGAACATGACTTTCGCTAAAGGTATCTTAGTAAGATTATGAATGATGATCGCTGGTACATCCATTCCCCCAGTAGAAGCATTCTCTTTCAAGACTATACTTAAGCCAGCGCCACCAATAGCACCACCAATAGCTGCCATCAAGATCGGATCAGCCTCTATCGTATAATCAACCTTAGTTAGAGCTGTGATAAATATAGGATAAACAATACTACTGATAAGTGTCTTAGCAGTAAACTCTTTGCCCAAGAATACCCAGCTCATGATAAAAGTGATCACTACAAGAGCATCGATAACAATGACTGTATCCCAATTAAACAATTTATTAAATATCAAAGCGACACCTGCAACACCACCTGATAAGATATCGTTTGGAAGAACAAAGAAATTAACTGACAAAGCAAATATCAAATTTCCCAATACGATGACAACAACACTCTTTAAATTAAACTTCATAACACAACCAACCTTAATCCAATATACATCTACCAGCTTCCGCCACTACTTCCTCCAAAGCCGCCTCCAGAGGATCCACCTGAATAACCACCCCCATCATAATCAGATGAACTACTATCAACCGATCTCATTGTCTCACTTATAGAATCCATGCGATCACATAACAACTGCCCAATATAATAACTTTCATATGTTTGATCACCACCGAAGCCAAACCAATCGCAAGGATCGATCTTTAAACCTTCAAAATGCTCAGTCCACACATCAGTTAATCCCATCGCATAAGCAAATGGTAAGATATCGTAGAAATAAAAGGGATTTTCCTCATTTAATTCTTCAATCTTTCTTTGATCATTTTCTAAGATGAACTTTCTTAACCCCAATACGCTTTCTAACATTTCATCACCACGAGCAGTTCGCTTTCTCATGCCTACTGTAAAAATGAGTATCATTACCTGCAATAAGAACTCACTTATACCATAACGATATGGGATCGAAGTCAGTTTACAGATCTTCAAGCAACCTGATAATAAACCAACATAGAACAAACATATCAACAAGCTGATCAATAACTTAAAGATAGGTTTAAACATAAATCTTTTCTGATAAGTGTAACAAGCTAACCAATTGATACATATCATACATATCACTAATGCACAAAATATAGCCACAGTCATACCAAAATTATAAGTATACAGATAACATAAGATACTTATAAAAGCTGTCACCGGAATAAAACCAATTAAGATACAGATCCTTTGCAAGGTTATGGATTCTTTAGTCGTTAACCTTTTCTTCTTTTGTTCATATTCCTTTTCTAAAGCTTTCCTAGCTTTTTGCAAAGTAGGATGAAACTTATACTTAAGTTTATCAACACAAACTTCTTCTTTCTTTTTAAATAATTTTTCAAAGATGATCTTTTCAAATCTATGACTATCACTTTCTAATTCAGCAATCTTATTTAAGTAAAGATCGCCACCTTTTTCATTGATCGTGATAAGTCCTCTTCTACCCCAATCTAGTATCAATGATATAAGATCATTATCATTAACTTCTTCATCAATAATAAGACCCACTTCGCTACTAGTAACATTAATCGGCAAATGATATTGAGAAGTAACATGCAATTTTTCATCCTTACCTTTAAATAGGAATATGATGAAGATCACTAAAGCAAATACCGAAGAGCAAGCATTGATGATGGAAGCTTCTTTCCTTAAAGTAGGAAATTTGAAATAATCATCAGCTAAACCAACTTGAATACTGATCCCCTCATCAGCTTGAAGAACATTTGTATAACTACCCTTTAATACATTAGCTTCCCTAGTTAAAGTCAAACCATTTTCATTAGCTAAACCATCAACTACACCTTTAGCATAGATAGTTTTAATGTTATCATTAGAAAAATCTTTAGGGAAAGTGATCGTAAACTCACACTTATCAGTTGTCGTATCCCAACCATTAGTAAACAAATTAAGATAAAGCATCTGTTTACCATTCAAATCTAAATCCCTTGTTATCAAGGTATATCTAAATATATAAGTGCTATTTTTAGGTGCATAACGATCCTCATCACCTATTTTGATCGTTACATAACCATTTTCAAAATCAGAATGATATTCTTGACCCGAAATGACTTTGATATCTTTGATCGGGAAATCATAACTCTTAGTACCACTGCCATCAAGATCCATTGTATAAGTAGTTGGTAGATTAACATAAATGCCATGTCTATCACTAGTAAAAGAAACATCCATCCTCTCAGTGATATTCAAACTGCCATCTTCATTGACCACAACATCAACAGAATGGTATTTAATAGTAAAAGCTTCTTTTGCCTCAACTGAATTGACATTCAAAAGACAAATCAAGCTACAAACCAAGATAATAAATGTTTTTAAAAAATATCGGGATAAAAATTTTCTCTTCATAACACTAATTATTATAAACTTATTTTGCAGATTTTGTTATAATATAATTCGCTAACGGAATATAGCACAGTTTGGTAGTGCGTTCGCTTCGGGAGCGAAAGGTCGCCGGTTCGAATCCGACTATTCCGACCAAAATCACTTATAAACTTTGAAATATGATGTTTCAAAGTTTTTTTATTTGCGTAATACACAAGTTTTAATACTTCATTAAAAAAGCAATACCAATATGGATCTAGTTGCCTACTCAAAATGTCTACCTACAGCATCTTTAACGATACCTGTATAAAGACACTTAATACCTTTTATCTTTAAAAAATCGTATGGATGATACAAATTAGGTTTCTTTAATATATCAATGCCTCCAGCCTGTAAAGCATCAGCGACAAACTCAGAACAGAAATAATGATCCTTACGAGGATGATCGATATTAAGACCACATAATATTAGCCCAATGACATTAAAACGATATTTCTTTTCAACATTGCTGATTACATAATCATATACTTTTTGATATACCTCATCTTGCACATCTAAGCAGTAAACCCCCATTGGACATTTATTAAAATACTTATAAAAACTCTTATCTAAAGGCTCTTCCTTTAATCCAGCAGGAAAATATAAGAACGCAAACTTTCTACCAGATGAATACATAGGTTGGATAGTATCAGAAAAACTGATCGAAGAGTGAGTATACTGTTCATGAGTCAATTTATTGATACTTCTAGATAAAAGAGTTGGCGATTTGGTCAATACAATATATATTCTTTTCATTTATTCACCTTTAAACTGATAAACAGTCTCATAGTTCTTGATCTCATTAGCATTTAAAATGCTACTAACAAAATTTTCATGGTGATTACAATCAGGGTAAAACTGCGTTTCCAATGCTACACCATAGTTTTCTAAGTAAGAGTAGTTTCCCTTGCCATTTTCACCAGCTAGATAATTACCTGTATAAACTTGTATGCCTGGTTGAGTCGTGTAAACATCCATTTCAATGCCTTCATTTTTTAAAGATGCACAATATCTCAAAGAGCCATCATAATCATTGATACACCAGTTATTGTCATAACCCTTACCATAATTTAAAGCAGGATAATCTTTTCTAATATCTTGACCGATCTTTTTATACTCTCTAAAATCCATTGGCGTATCAACTACTGAAACTATTTCTCCAGTAGATATCAACTCTTTATCTGTTACAGTATATTCATCAGCATTGATCTTTAGATAATGATCCAAGATAGTTCCTTTATCATGACCATTTAGATTGAAATAAGTATGTTGAGTAGGATTAAAAATAGTATCTTTATCACTCAAACAAGAATAAGTGATATGTAAAGCATTATCCTTTAATTGGTAAACAACTTTAAACTTTCTATTACCCGGGAAATTATCTTCCCCATCTTTTAAAGTAGTCTCACAAACTAATTTATCCCCATAAGATCTAATTAGATACATCTTCTTCTGACAAGCATTCTCCTTATGAGAATGAAGATTGTTATTACCATCATTCTTTTGTAAATGATATTTAACTGTTCTAATATCGATCTCAGCTTTGCCAATCCTGTTAGCGTTAGGCATGACCGTCATACCTAAAGAAGCACCATTATCAAAATAATCTTGATGATCTTCATAACCTAAAGCCACATCTACACCTTTATATATCAGTTTAGTTATCGTTGCTCCATAATTTAATATTGTCAAAGACAAATCTTTATCTTGAATAGTATATTCAACGATGTTTTCTTTTAATGTCATGTAAAAATTCCCCACATTTCCTAGTAAATATTATATTAATTTGCTGATCTTTACAACCTTAAGAAATAACTAACTTAATATGACCTACTTGCTATCTTTGAATAAGTCTTACCAACAAGATTGCAAACATTAATGACGATGATAATTCCAAAAACGCCTCCAACAAACCAAGGGATAGTTATATTAAATCCACCCATGCCAACATTAGGCAATATCGCAAAGAATAACTTTGTAATACCATAAATGATATCTGATAATACTCCAGCAAAGCCATTGCATAATGTAAATGCTGGCTCAACTATATCAATTAAATGACCAAATCTATAAACAACTTCCTGCAAAACATCACTCGGAAACAAATATTGAGAATATATAGAATAGCCTCTAATGATCGCATAAATAAATAACAACCATAAGATCGGATGGATCAGATAATCTGCAAATAAAGATGGCTTTTTGAGCACATAACCATAAACAAAATAGATTGCCACATACATCACACAAGCTAGTAATACAGTAAGCCAATCACTCATACTTGGTAAGATAGCTAAAATCACAAGCGGAAGACAACCTAAACCAAAAGCAATGAGTTTCGATAAGATATGCATACCATTCTTGTCTTTATCCTTAATAGCAACCACAACCCCATAAATAACAAGTCCAAATGCCTCAAGATAAGCAGCATGTAAGATAAAGTTAGTTGTTGTAGGATAACCACCATTTAGCCCTGCAAAGAAGGCACCAGCCCACAATAATACAGCAGGAAAGCCGATCCAACTTGTAACGGCAGCCAAAGCAAATGCCGGTAAAAAGCCGATAACATAAGTACACAAATTCAAGATTGAACTTTCATCTGCATGAACATAAGAGCCAAGAACATAAGAGATACAAGTGAGTCCATAATATACTAAAGGAACAGCTAAAGCTTGTTTTACCTTAATGAGTAAGATGCTCTGACCGATCTCATCAGTTTGAGGAGTAAATATTAGAAATACCGCTAAGATCAAACAAGCAAATGGCACTAATAACAACTCCCCTAGCATGATCATGCAGCCAATAGGTATCAATATCATTAAAAGGAAGACAAAAGAACAAGCTAAAGAATCCACTTCATAAGGCATATCAGAAATATAACCTCTGTAGCCTCCTTTACCATCGGAATAGAAATTAAAAAACATACATTGTACCTCCCGTCGTATTCAAAAGTACTTTACAAAAATTATATACTTTTTTAATTCAATCCTCCATAACATCTGAATCATTCTTGACTAGAAAAAGAATAATCGCTAAACTGTTAACGTAATAAAGAATATTTATATTTAAATAACTTAATATTCAAGAAATTAATGAGGTGGACCATGCTAGATTTAAAGATCAATACCCTACTTGTGCTCAGTGAAGAAAAAAATTTTACTAAAGCATCTAATCGTTTAGCTATAACTCAACCTGCTGTATCACATCAAATAAAATTATTAGAAGAAGAGTTTGGTTGTGTAATCTTTGTCCGAGGCAAAAACGAGGTAAAACTAACAGAAAAAGGACAGCTTATCGTTAGTTACGCTAAAAGGATGCAGGCCTTAGAAAATAAGCTACTATATTCCCTAACAAATAATGATTCAAACCCCACAAACATTAGAATAGGGATCACTCACACATCTGAAAACAACAACATAGCTGCTGCCTTAGGTAAATATAGTGCTTTAAACGCTAATACAACTATTACAATTATCACCGAAGTAACCAAAAAACTCTATTCAATGTTGGAAAACTATGAACTAGATTTAATCATCGTAGAAGAAAAGTTAAACAGAAGTGATCTACGTTTTCTTATGCTAGATACTGATTATCTGATCTGCATTCTTTCTAAAGATAATCCCCTAGCAACAAAAAGTAGCGTCACTATCAACGACTTAAAGAAACAAAAGATGATCATGCGTTTACCTACTAGTGCCACAAGAACTTTATTCAACGCCTCTTTGACAAGCCTCAACGAATCGATCAATAACTTCAACATCATCCTAGAAGTAGATAATATCTCTACTATCAAAAATCTAGTAAAAAAAGATATCGGTGTTTCCATACTACCAAAAAGTAGCTGTCAACAAGATATCAAAAATGGTGAGCTAATAGCTTTACCAATAGAAAATCTCAGCATGGTAAGAGAAACAAGTATTGTTTATACTACTGATTTCCCATACCATGACTGTGTCAACGAAATATTAAAGATATATAAAGAATTAACTTAAGTAGAGTCCTCTCTACTTTTTAAACTCTTGTTAGCTAGTTATATCACTATTTCACTAATTTTCTTGTTATAATTTTCTTAACAATCAATCATTCAGGAGGAAATAAATATATGAGTAAATACCCTTTCCCAAAAGTAGACCTTCACTTCCATTTAGATGGATCTATGGTACCAGAAACTACTTGGAAATTAGCTAAAGAAAGAAATGTCCAACTTCCCGCCGATAGTTTAGAGGGATTCAAAGAATTCTTAGTAAGAACAGCTGACTGTGGTGATGTTGGTGAATATCTTGCCCGTTTTGATATACCATCAGCAATCCTACAAGACTACGATGCTTTGTACGAGACAACTTATACCACAATTCAAAATGTTTCAGACACCTTATGTTATTGTGAGATAAGATTTGCCCCACAAAAGCATACACTCAAAGGCTTAACACAAAAGGATGCTATTGAAGCAGTACTAGCCGCTAAGAAACAAGCTGAAAAAGACTTTCCCCAGATCAAAGTAGGTATCATTTTCTGTTGTATGATCGAAGCCTCTTTTGACAATAGCAAGGAAAATAAAGAAACCGTAGAATTATTTGAACAATACTATGATCATCGCCATGTCGTAGGCTTAGACCTTGCTGGCTTTGAAGATTCTGTACCAATGAGTCACTATGCTGATCTATTTATTTCACCAAAAGAAAAAGGCTTGCCGATGACGATCCATGCCGGAGATAATGGTATACCTCAAAACTGTTCAACAGTTATTGACTATGGAGCAAAACGTATCGGTCATGGTCATCACGCTTACTATCATCCAGCAGTATTAAAGAAAGTCATCAAGACTAAAACAGCTCTAGAGATCTGTTTGACAAGTAACATCCAATGTAAGACAGAGCCTTCATATCAACAACATCCAGCAAAACAGATGATGGATCTTGGTGCAATAGTTACACTAAATACTGATAACATGGTCTTAGCTAATATCACCATTGAAGATGAATATGATCATGCGATCAAGGAATGTGGCTTCACTTATAATGACCTAGTACAATGCAACATCAACTCTATCAAATATTCTTTCATGCCAGAAGAAGACAAACAAGCCTATATTGATGAACTAAACAAATATTTCCAAGAAACTAAGATAGTACTTGGACCATTCGAACACAAAAATTAAAGACACAAAAAGGCTAACCAACATTAGCCTTTCTTTTTTCTTAATCGATCAAACCGAAATGTTTAAATGCCTTATATAAGCCATCATTTTTAACTGTATCTGTTACATATGTAGCAGCTTTTTTACATTCTTCACTGCCATTAGCCATTGCTACAGAAGTGCCACATACCTCAAACATAGGTATATCTACTTTCGCATCGCCAAAGCCATAAGCATCGCACCTATCTATATTAAGCTGCTTTAATAAGATCTCAATAGAAGTAGCTTTACTTACACCCTTAATTGACAGATCACCAAAGATAGCATCTTCACCTTTTCCACCCCAAGTAGAAGCAAAATAATCAGGAAATTCACTAATAGAATCTAAATGATCTTGATAGGAATTTAAAACAAAATCAACTTTGTTTACATCACTTCTATATAACTCACCAAATCTCCAACAAGGATCAGAAAACACCTCATCATCTTCTTTAGGATAACTACCCTTACCATGTACATACTGATACATAGCTACTCTTCTTTTATCCATGTGCTCTTTATTGATATAAATACCATCATTACACTCTAAATTAAATGGCATCTCTCTTTTATTACACCAATCCACAAAATGAATGATATCCTCTAACTTAAAGCACTTATGCATGATGACTTTGCCATCTGATTCGATATAGCCACCATTAGCCCCGATCATGCCATTAACATTAACACCTAATTGTCTATGTTCTACTTCCCCTTTAGAGCAACCAGTACACAAATAAACCTTATTGCCCTTCTTTATCGTTTCATTGATTGCCTCTCTTGCTGATTCAGGTACAGTCAA
>CAVAAT010000008.1:0-7681 GCA_963586925.1 Erysipelotrichaceae bacterium | reverse complement strand
AGTGGAATGAATGGTTGATCTATAGTTGCATCAATAAGTATTCAACTGCTCTTGAGGTTGGATTATCCAATATGAGATATGGGTATTCATATCCATTGGTAGCGAAAATCAAAGATTAGAAGAGAAATATTGAGCAATGATGAAACAAAAATTATGGGATAAATATGAAGTTGCATTGTTACTAAAATATGCTTTAAAAGTTGATAGAGGAGATATTGAGCGAAAAGAGGCAGTCGCATTCGTTTCGGAAACATTAAGAAGAAGAGCCCAACTTCAAGGTGAAAATATAGATGATGTTTTCAGAAATACAAATGGTATCTCTATGCAAATGATGGCTATATTAGACTGCTATCATAAAAAAGGAAGATGGGGTAATGTTTCATATCTTTTTAATGAGATGATTGATCGATATAGAAAAGATCCTAATTCATTAGAAGCAATTTTAAGTGAAGATGAAACATTGAAAAGAATATATGTTGTTTTGTAAGATTATGAAAAGCGCTGTTAGATACTAGTATGGTAAGTAACAGTGCTTTTAGTTTAGTCTGTGTAATTATCGAAATAACCTTGTATGTAGATGAATGGTGTACCTTTATCACCTGAACCAGATGTTAAGTCACATAGTGAGCCTAAGAGGTCTGTTAGCCTTCTTGGGGTTGTTCCTTCGGTCTTCATTTGACCTACTAGGTTTGCATCTTTTTCTTTGATGGCTTTTTCTATGGCTTGTTTTAGTTCTTCGCCTTGCAAGCTAGCAAATTCATTGTCAGCTATATATTTTAGTTTTAGTTCATTTGGTTGGCCTACTAGTCCTGAAGTATAGCCGGGTGAGACTACTGGATCAGCTAATTCCCAGATCTTGCCTACAGGATCTTTGAAGGCTCCATCACCATAGATCATTACTTCTACTGTTTTGCCTGTACGCTCTTTAATATCTTTTTGTACTGCTTCGACAAATTCTTGACAATGGATCGGGAAGAGTTTGATCGTATCTTCTGTTGCTTTGTTTGAGCCTAGTATGCCATAGTTTGGATTATAACCAGAACCATTTACTGAGCTAGTTAGTAAGTCATCTAATCCTAAGACAATACTTGCTCCAGCTTGTTTGATCAAACGTTTTGATCTAGCACGCGAATGTATGTCACAGCATAAGACTTTGTCTGTATAATCAACGATCTTTCTTGGGTTATTGGCGAAGATTATCTCTGCTTCAGCACCTTGTTGTTCAATGAGCGATTTATAGTAGTTGACATAATCTACACCTGTGAAGGTATGTTTTGGCTTGCCAAAGATGGATTCAAACTGCTGTTGTGTCAAGACATCTGTATATGGATTGATGCCCTTTTCATCTAGTAAGTCAAGGTCAAGTAAGTGATTGCCTACTTCATCACTTGGATAACTTAGCATTAATACAACTTTCTTTACAGCTCTAGCAATGCCTTTTAAGCATATCGAAAAGCGATTTCTACTTAGTATTGGAAATACTAGTCCAATGGTATCCTCGCCTAGTTTGTTTTTGACATCTGTAGCTAATTGATCGATAGTAGCATAGTTGTTTTGAGCTCTAGCTAAGATGGATTCAGTAATTGCTAGGACGTCTTTGCTTCCTATTTGGAATTCGTTATTGTTGATACAATCCATGAGAGTATCAACTACGATCTTTTCTAGATCATCACCACTTTTGATGATTGGTGCTCGTAAGCCACGAGAAATAGTTCCGATTCTTCTAGTCATAAAGTTCTCCTTTGAATTTAATTGTG
The DNA here is from genome assembly GCA_963586925.1 of Erysipelotrichaceae bacterium. Taxonomy (GTDB): domain Bacteria; phylum Bacillota_I; class Bacilli_A; order Erysipelotrichales; family Erysipelotrichaceae; genus UBA1783. The sequence goes on along the minus strand of CAVAAT010000008.1, from coordinate 5,924 downwards.
TAGATTTATGTTTATCAACAGGTTTCTACAACTAAGTATATCATAGATTGCCGTATTTTATTGACATATCTGTTTTTAACGCAAAAAAAAGTTGATTTAAGGTGTGCTAATATACGCCAAAAAAGAATATATTAGTCTTAGAATAAAAACAGAGGTACGAAATGTATGACAAAATATCTGTTTGCCAGTCATGGTGAGTTTGCCAAAGGGACTGCAAGTTTTCTAAAAATATTGGTAGGTGTAAAAGAAAACGTCTTTACATTAAATGCTTTCTTAGATGAGAAGAGTGTTGATGTGCTTGTTAGAAATAAGTTTGAAGAGATCGGTGAGTTTGATCAATTGATCGTTTTCTGTGATATCTATGGTGGTAGTGTTTGTCAAGAAGTATTTAGACAGACTGCTACTTTGAACAAGAATATCCATATCATTGCTGGATATAACTTGGCATTAGTCATGGAGATATTGACTCACGATGAGGTTTTATCTAAAGAGGAGATCTTAGATATCATTGAACAGTCTAAGGATACTATCAAGTATGTTGAATTAGTTCAACAAGATGAAAATGATAATGAGTTATTTTAGGAAGGATAAATTATATGATCGAATTATTAAGAATTGATGAGAGATTGATCCATGGTCAAGTAGCTAATCAATGGGCTAGACAGTTGAATGTGGATGCGATCGTTGTCGCTAATGATGCGGCAGCAACTAATGATCTTGTAAAAGCTTCATTAAAGATGGCTGCTCCACAAGGTAAGAAGGTTGTTATTAAAAAGGTTGAGGATGCTATTAAGACATTGAATGATCCTCGTGCTAACAACTTGTCTATCTTTGTAGTTGTAGATAATCCTAGTGATTGCTTGAGGATCGTGGAAAATGTTAAGGGTGTTCCTTATGTAAATGTGGGTAATTTCGGACGTGTTGGTTTCGATAAGGCTCAAAGAAAAGAGTACACTAGCTGTCTTTATGCTAATGATCAAGAGGTAGAGACCCTTAAAAAGATCATGGCTACTGGTATTGAATGTGAATGCAGAATCTTGCCTTCTGATGCTAAGACATCATTAGCAAGTGTTCTTAAATAAAAATATGGGAGGAGAAAATTATTTATGAGTATGCTGCAAACTGCATTGACTCTTGCGATCGCTAACTACTTATGGTGTTTGTTAGACAATTTCTTCGCATGGGATGCAACTTGGAGACCATTGTTCTTTGGATGGTTAACAGGATTATTATTAGGAGATCCTACTACAGGACTTATCATGGGAGCTAAACTAGAAGCATTATACATGGGTATATCTTCTATCGGTGGTGTTCAAGCATCTGATGCTTGCTTTGGCACAGTATTCCCAGTTACTTGGGTAATCACTACTGGTGCTAATATGGATGCCGCATTAGCATTAGCTGTTCCAGTAGGAACTTTATTGGATTATGTTAACCAATTGACTAGCCCTATCGGTATTGGTCTATTAGGTGTTTATGAGAAACAAGCTGCCGACAATAATCAAAAAGCTTATAGTATCATTCACTGGATCTATGTATTAGTCATTCAACCATTACCTAGAACAATCGTATTATTCTTAACTATTTACTTAGGTGTTGGTAATCTTGATAATTTTACAGCTTCTATGCCTGAATGGTTGATCCATGGCTTAAGCGTATCAAGTGGAATGTTAAGTGCTGTCGGATTTGGTATCTTAACTTCTATGATATGGTCACCAAAACTTGGTGTCTTCTTCTTTGTTGGTTTCGCTATGGCTGAGTTCTTAGAATTGCCAACTATCGCTATCGCTATATTTGCTTTAGCCATCGCAATGTTCTACTTCATGATGGATCATAAGATCGTAACTGTTGCAGAAAATGCTGGTAATAAAAAAGATGATGAGGAGGACTTATTCTAATGAAGACTAAAAAAGAGTTAACCCCTATTGAAAAGAAAAATTTAAGAAAGATATTCTGGAGATCTGGCCAGATGTGGGGCGACTTCACAATGGTAAAGATGGAAGGTAATACTTATGCTTATGCTATGTTACCAGTTATCAATGAAGTTTATGCTGGTAATGAAGAGTTACAAAAAGAAGCATTTGTTCGTAATACGGAATTCTTCAATACCCATGCTGCAGCTGCAGGATTAGTATTTGGCTTGTCTTATGCATTAGAGAGAGAAAGATCTAAGGATCCTGAAGCTTTACCTGGTGAGTTCATCACTAATATCAAGACTTCATTAATGGGCCCTTTGGCAGCTATTGGTGATTCTATCTTCTTTAACTGTATCCGTGTTATCGCTGCAGGTGTTGGTATCTCATTAGCTTCTCAAGGTAATCCATTAGGTGTATTAATGTTCACTTTGATCTATGGTGGTACATTCTTGACTACTAAGTGGTTATTGTTGAATTTAGGTTATACTGTTGGTACTGATGCTATTGCTAGGGTATTTAAGTCAGGTATCATTGGCTCATTATCAGATGCTGCTTGTATCATGGGTTTGATCATGGTTGGTTCACTTGTATCTTCAATGGTTAGCATTTCAATTCCACTTGTAATCCCTATGGGTTCAGGTGCAGAAATGGAAGTTCAAGCTATCTTTGATGGTATCATGCCTGGTATGTTAAAACTTGTCCTATTATTTGCTATTGTTGGTCTTGTACGCAAGAAAGTTAAACCTATCTTAATTATCTTTGGCATCTTAGTTATATCTATTTTAGGTGCAGCTATCGGTTTATTCTAAAATGAAATATTTAAAATCTAGTAAGATCTATTTTGAAGATGGTGTTAGATCTGGTTATTTAGTCATTGATGGTAAAAAGATCGTAGGTTATCTTGATGATAGTGCCAAAGTAGAAGATTATGAAGATTATAAGGATAATAGGATCATTCCTGGTATCTGTGATACTCATAATCATGGTACTTATGGTTATTCATTGGATTCAACTTATGATGGAGATGAAGAAAAGATAAAAGAGAATATTCGCAATTATCTTCATTGCTTGACTTATGAAGGAGTTACTTCTGGTTTCCCTACAGTTGTTGAAACTATCAAACAAGTTGCTGAGGTAGCAAAAGAAGGTAACTATAATGGTATCAGCATCTTAGGTATTCATGCTGAAGGACCATACTTGTCAAGAGTTGGCGAAAATGGTCGACCTGAGCCTCATCCACCTGTTGATATGGCTTTTGTGGAAAGCATGTGGGAAGACTCACAAGGCTTATTGTCTCTAGTAGCTATGGCTCCAGAGATCGAAGATAGCGATAAAGCAGCTAAATATCTTTTATCAAAAGGTGTTAGATTAGCTTTCGCTCATAGTGATCTAAAGATGACAGGAGCAAGAAAAGCTGTTGATGATGGTTATAGTGTAGCTACTCATACTTCTAATGTCATGGTAGGGATTCATCACCGTGATATTGGTGGCTTAGGTGTTATGCTTGATGATGATAGAGTACAATGTGAGATCATCTGTGATGGATTGCATAATTGCTTAGAGTGGATCAAGTTGATGCTAAAGATGAAATCTCATGATAAGTTTATGATGATCTCTGATTCGGTTTCTTTAGCTGGTGCTGCTGTAGGTAAATATGATACTCATGAAAATGGAATACCATTAAATATCACACCAGAAGGTTTCGCAAAGGATGATGATGGTAGACTATGTGGTTCTACTAAATCAGTATTATATGGTATCAGTAACTTAGTAGAAAAATTACATATGCCACTTGAAGAAGTCATTAAACTATCTAGTTTAAATGCTTGTACTTTCTATGGTTATGGCGATACTAAAGGTTCTATCAAGATTGGTAAAGATGCTGATATAGTTGTCATTTCTGATGATTATAAAGCCTTAGCTACTTATGTTGAAGGAACAAAGGTATTTGATCGTAACACTGAAACACCAACATATAATCCTCATCCAAAGGAAACTAGGATCGATCAATAAAAAGGCCATTTCTTAATTAAAAGATAATACTTTGTACACTAAAAAAACATAGTCAATAAATTGATTCGATGATCAAGAACAAAAAGTTGACTATGTTTTATTTATGCTCTTTAAGTGCTTTTCATTTGTTTTAAAAAGTAAAATGACTTGATGTTGTCGTGCAAGTGAATTTGTTTTCTAGATCAATTTCTATGATACTGATATAGAAAAATTTAACACTCAGATCTTTTTAACATCAAACATTATTGATGAAATGGCAAGTCATCTATAATTTTTATCAGTAGCTATGTGTTATGGTAATGACTAATTATGAAAGTTACATTTGCTTTTGTGTTGCATTTCAAAAACAAAAAGAAAAATAGTCTTGGACATGAGTAGAGATTTGCTTAATACAAGTATAGTCTTCGTATAGTTATCTTTGAAATAAAATGAAATGTGTAGCAATTTATGGTAAATCGTGGCATAATACTAAAATTGGCAACGAGAATATGGAAGTGAAGCTTATTAGGATAGAAGAGATGAATTTAACCTAATTCATCATGACTATATGATTTTTGCTAAATCGCAAAGAAATAGAAAATATGAAATGGCTATTTTTCGGAAATAAAATGAAAAACTTAAAAATAGTGTAAAAAAGGAATTGGAGAAGATCATCATGGATAATTTAAGAAGTATTTCTATTAATGAATTAATGAATGGATTTAATAATAAAAAAATATGTTTTGTTGTTCCATCATATCAAAGAGGATATCGTTGGGAACCTATTCAAGTTACAAAATTGTTGGATGATTTATATGAGTTTTATACTTTGAAAAGTCAAAATAATTCTTATTATTGCTTACAACCTATAATAGTTAAGGAATTAACTGCTAGTGATGTTTCAAAAAAAATGGGAGAAAAATATTCAATTAATAGTGATTCGTTATATTACGAAATCGTAGATGGGCAACAGAGAATGACAACACTTTTTGTCCTCTTAAAAATCATATTGCGTGATTCAGATCCATTTGACATTGAATATGAAAGGGATCAATTCGTTGGCTTTTTAAGAAAAAAATTATTATATGGATTGCCTAATACTTTCAAAGATAAATCATCATCGACTTGTGCAGATGAATACTATATTTTGCAGACTTTTGAAATTATTAAAGAGTGGTTTAAAAATACAAAATTAAAAACAGGAAACAATGCATTGATGTCAAATATGGAAGATATCGTATGTAATTCAACTAAAGTTATTTGGTATGAATTAGAACCTAATGCGGATTGCTATTCGGTTTTTAAAAATATCAATAATGGCAAAATCCCATTGACAGATGCAGAGTTAGTAAAAGCTATGCTTTTAAACGCAAAACATTTTTCCAATAGTGCAAATTATAATGAAAAAATGGTCAAACAGGAACAAGATCGATATGCGAGACTATGGGATGAAATTCAAAAAGAATTATCTGATGATAGATTGTGGTCATTTATTACGGGAGGAGCCTCATTGGATATTCCTACTAGAATTGATTTTTTGATCCAATTAATAGTAAAAGCCAATGATAGTGATTATCAAGGCGAAGGTGATCATAAATTCTTCTCTTATTTCGAGAAAAAATTAAATGATGCTGCTGATAAAAAATCATATATTGAGGATGTTTTTAATCAGCTTAAGGATTGTTTTAGAACGATACAAGATTGGAATGATGACTATAAATTATTCAATTATATCGGATATATACTTACTTATACATCTACATCAAAAAATGATGTTAATGCTAGAGTTTCAAAAATAATAGAACTTCAAGGCGAATATAATAAACGTTCTAAGATTGATTTTGTTAATTACCTAATTGAGAATATTAGAAGATCATTTAAAGAGATGTCATTAGAAACTGTTAATTATGAAGATAATGGCAAGCATATTGAAAGATTGTTGATGTTGTTTAACATAGAAGAGTTAAATGAAATTCCCATGAAATTTAATTTTACAATTAATGATACGGCTTGGAG
>CAVAAT010000007.1:0-25703 GCA_963586925.1 Erysipelotrichaceae bacterium | reverse complement strand
CATTTCCTCAAGTTCTTCACAATTTTAATGGAATGCCCAATTGAATAACAAGTTACGATCACGACCGCTTGGTTTTCTAAAGAAATCAGGTGGCTTTTTCAATTGATGAAGGGATTTTACAATGTGAGCACATTTATAATGGCTAATGTCCTTTCTCCTAGTACCAGTTTACAATAACAACCTAAACAATCATTATTGAATTCTTTTTAATATATTGAACTTTTTTTGTGGACCTGAATTTTATCTCACATTTTTTTATCATTGGTAAGCAAAACTGATTTCCTACTATAAAAAAAAGGTGGTCAACTCAAGACCACCGTTAACATATATTATTGACGTTTGATACTTAACTGACCATTAATGATAGCACCACTATCAACATTGATCGAACTAGTAGTGATATTACCACTGATCACTGAATCAGAAGCAACTTGAACATCATTGACTGTTTCAATATTACCAACAATATCAGCATCGATATAAGCACTCTTTGCTTTGATATTGCCTTCAACAGCACTACCACTTTCAGCTTTCAAGTTATTTTGGCAACTAACGTCACCTTTAATAGTAGAGCCATTATAAGCATTCATACGATTAGAAGTGATGTTTCCTTCAACATTTCCATAAATATCAGCATTACCACTACTAACTACATTGCCTTTGACTTTACCACGAATCTCAATATCACCACCACAAGTGATCGCATTCTCGCTATTAGATTCAATGATCGTAGAAGTACCGATGATAGTCTTATCAGTATTTGTTTCAGTTAAATCGGTTGTAAACATTTTATCTGCCATGATCTTTTCCTCCTAACGTTTGATGTTGATTCTTCCAACTAGTAAAGCACCAGAAGCTACTGACAAATTAGCTGCTGTGATATCGCCATAAACAGCTCCAGTAGAAGTGATCTTTAACTCTGCACTTACTTCAATATTACCATTAACATTTGAATTGATGTAAGCATTCTTAGCATTAACATTACCTGTTAGATTACTACCACTACCAACACTTAGATCAGTCTTACTATTAACATTACCAGTTACTTTAGCACCATTTTCGATGATGACTTCACTTGCCTCGATATCTCCTTCAACACTACCATAGATATCACAACTACCACTGACAGTTAACTTACCTTTAACTTGACCATCGATCCTGATATTACCACCACAAGTGATATTAGAATCAACAGTTGTAGTATTACCAATGACAGTATATTCGCTGTCTTGATTCTTACTCACACTCTTTTTAACAGCAGTTGTGGCTTTCTTTTCATAAACAACATTACTGCTACTATTATCACTGAAAGGTTTTTCAATCTTCATATTTTGAAACAAAGGAACATCAACTTCTTTTTCCTCAGTAACATCATCCATATCATTTAAGATATCTTGAAGATCTTCATTACTATTTATTTTCTCGCTCATAATCTATATTCTCCTCACTTAAATTATATCACTATTCAATCTGACTTTTCAGATAAGCATAAACAAATTCATCAATCTCGCCATTCATAACTTTCTCGATGTTGTTTTCTTCATAACCCGTTCGGTGATCCTTGACCAAAGTATATGGGCAGAAGATATAGCTACGGATCTGTGAGCCCCATTCAATAGCTTTCTGTTCCCCTTTTATTTGCCTTAGTTTCTCCTCTTGCTCCTCTAAGTACTTCTGATACAGTTTACTTTTGAGCATATTCATTGCTCTTTCCTTATTCTGTATCTGACTTCTTTCAGATTGACAAGTGGTCACTATACCAGTTGGTTTATGGATGATCCTAACTGCAGAATCAGTCTTATTGATATGCTGCCCACCAGCACCAGATGCTCTATGAGTTTCAACCTCAATATCCTCAGGTTTGATCTCAATATTGATATCATCATCAAACTCAGGCATGACATCCACAGAAGCAAAGGAAGTATGTCTTCTACCACCTGAATCAAATGGTGAGATCCTTACTAACCTATGGACTCCCTTTTCACCTTTAAGATAACCATAGGCAAGCTCTCCTTGTACTAAAACACTACAAGATTTAATACCAGCTTCCTCACCTTCAAGCATATCTAATAAAGTTGTCTTAAAGCCTTTTAGAGCACAATATCTACTATACATTCTATATAACATCTCAGCCCAATCTTGACTTTCTGTGCCACCAGCGCCAGGATGTAATTCAATGATCGCATTGTGACGATCATAAGGATGAGATAATAAGATTTTTATTTCAAAATCTTCATATTCCTTAACAGTTGTAAGATATTCCTCTTCTAACAATTGATGCATCTCTTCATCATAATCATCCTTCAAAGAATCATTTAAGGCCTCAAGTTGATCAAACTCATCTGAGAGCTTATCAACAGTAGCTAAGATATCTTTTAAAGAATTAGCTTCATTGATCAAAGATTGAGCTTTATGTCTATCTGACCAAAAGTCATCCTTGAGCATTAATCCATTAACTTCATCAATCCTTTTTTGCTTAGTATCCTTGTCAAAGAGACTCCTTTATCTTATTGAACTTCTGATGATACTCGTTTAAACCTTGTCTGATCTCATAAAGTTCCATAACTAGACACTCCTTTTGATCTCAATACGACATCTCATACAGAAATTAACAACCTCTTGTGAAATGTTATTCATCATCGTTTCAAACATCTCAAATCCCTCAGAAGTATAAGCTTTTAATGGGTTATCTTGAGCATATGAACGTAAATGGATACCTTCTCTTAACTTACTCATCATATCGATATGTTCGATCCATTTAGCATCAATGATCTTCAATACCATGACCTTCTCTAACTTGATCATTTCATTTCTTACTTCTTCGATCTTTTCTTCATATTCGTTCCACATACAATCAAATGTGGCTTTCTTGATATCTTCAAATTTACTTACATTTTCCAAACAAGATTCAACTTTGTTTTGTGGAACATTCATTTTTACTAAAGCGTTAGTCAATCCTGATTTATCTACAATCTTGTTCTTTTGATCATAGTAAGAATCAACTAAATCTTCACTGACCCTTTCAAACATTGACTCAACAACTGAATGAACATCTTCATTTTCCAAGATCTCATCACGTTGTTTATAGATAGTCTCTCTTTGTTGTCTTAATACATCATCATATTCAAGCAAAGTCTTACGGATATCAAAGTTAGTACCCTCAACTCTCTTTTGAGCTGATTCAATAGACTTGCTTACCATCTTAGATTCAATAGGTACATCGCCTAATTGATCAAACATTCCACTGATACGATCACTACCAAAACGCACCATTAATTCATCTTGTAGAGAAACAAAGAACTTAGAACAGCCTGGATCACCTTGTCTACCAGAACGACCACGTAATTGGTTATCGATACGACGTGATTCATGTCTTTCACTACCTAATACAGCTAGACCACCTAATTCTCTAACACCAGGGCCTAGCTTAATATCGGTACCACGTCCTGCCATGTTAGTTGCAATAGTGACAGATCCTTTTAAACCAGCTTTAGCGATGATTTCTGCTTCACGCTTATGGTTCTTAGCGTTCAATACTTCATGTTTGATCTTTCTTTGTGAGAACATTTTACTTAAGAATTCTGAAACATCAACAGAGATCGTACCAACAAGCACTGGTTGACCTTTTTCATGTCTTTCAATGACTTCTCTAGTCAAAGCTTCATATTTAGCTTTCTTAGTTCCATATATAGCATCAGGATAGTCTTCCCTAATGACTTGTTTATTAGTAGGTATCTCATAAACACGCATGTTATAGATCGCTAAGAATTCTTCTTCTTCAGTTTTAGCAGTACCAGTCATACCAGCTAATTTGTTATATAAACGGAAGAAATTCTGATAAGTGATCGTAGCTAAAGTAGAGGTTTCTTGTTTGATAGGAACATTTTCCTTTGCCTCAATAGCTTGATGCAAACCATCAGAGAATACTCTTCCCTCAAGCACACGTCCCGTAAATTCATCAACAATATAGACTTTTCTATCTCGAACGATATATTCTACTTCATTGTGCATGATATAGTTTGCCTTTAAAGCATTATTAATATGATGCACTAAAGAAGTATATTCAGGTTGATATAAGTTTTCAATACTAAAATATGACTCAGCCTTTGCGATACCTTCTTCTGTCAACATTATCGTCTTAGATTGGATATCAATAGTATAGTCTTCATCTTCAATCAGTCTTCTAACAAACTTATCTGCCTTAATATAAAGATTAGCTGTATCTTTCTTACCACCAGAAATGATAAGTGGTGTACGGCTTTCATCGATCAAGATTGAGTCAACTTCATCGACTAAAGCATAGTTCAAATCTCTTAATACTCTATCTTTAACATTAGTTACCATGTTATCTCTTAGATAATCAAAACCAACTTCACTATTAGTAGTATAAGTGATATCGCAAAGATATGCTTCCTTCTTTTGTTGAGGGTTTAAAGCATGTCTATTTAAACCAACGCTCAAGCCTAAGAAACGGTGGATCTTACCCATCCACTGTGAGTCTCTTTCTGCCAAGTAATCATTGACTGTGATGACATGAACTCCTTTTCCAGTTAAAGCATTTAAATATACAGGAAAAATACTAGTCAAAGTCTTACCTTCACCAGTCTTCATCTCAGCTATATCGCCTTGATGCAAAACTACTGCGCCCATTAATTGAACAGGATAAGCATATTCACCAATGACTCTTTTAGCTGCTTCTCTGACAACAGCATAAGCTTCAGCCATGATATCATCTAATGTTTCTCCATTTGCTAATCTTTCTTTAAACTCAGTTGTCTTTTCTCTCAATTGCTCATCACTTAAGTTAGCCATAGTCTCACTTAAAGCTTCAATAGGAGCAATCTTTTTAGTCAACATGTTTATATCTCTTTTATTTGAATTAAATAAATTGGTAATAAAATTTGCCATTTACTGACCTCCATTTTGTAATATTTTACCATAAATAGGCTTTATAATCCACCTATGGTAAGATCACTTGTTACTGCTCAATTCATAAGCTTGTTTTAGATAATCTTTATCTATTCCAAAGCTTTCATACCCTTCTAAACATCCTTGATAATAGCTATATGAAGGAATAGCTAGATCATATCTATCATTCATCATATAGATAAATGCTTCTATTTCTTTACCAGAAACCATAAATCTCATTGTCTCTTTACGATAAAAATCTGGATAACCTTCATAGTGATCAAGATTATTAATATCTTTTTCACTTACATCCCATACAACTAGAGGCACTTTATGACCTTCTTGCTTTTCAACAGTCAAATAAGCAAAACCTAAATTTCCACGAAAAAGCAAACGATAACCTTCTAAGAAAGTAGTGCCAACCACCTTAGCCTCAGGACATCTAATTTTCATTTGATCTAAATTTGTATTTGATCCATAAGCAACATAATACATATTAATCAAATACCACCACTAATAACATCTTAAACTGTTCTTGACCATAAACAGCATGAGGATGACCTGCTGGCATAACAATAGAACAACCTGTGGTCAATTCATATTGTTTATCATCAATAGTGATACGACCTGTACCATCTAAGCAAGTGACAAAAGCATCACCATCTGATTTATGAGAACTGATCTCTTCACCCTTATCAAAAGCAAATAAGGTAATACTTACATGACCATTTTGAGCTAAAGTCTTACTTACAACTTGGCCTTTTTGATAAGTAACTTCATCTTTTAAAGTTAATACAGTTTTTTTGTCGATATTTTTCATTCCATTCATATAAGGATCCTCCTATTAATAACTTATATATTATACAAGTTTTTTTCAAACAAAAAAAGGATACCGTTATGTAACGATACCCTTAATTTAATAATTTTTAACTATTTATTAAGATACTCGTCGATACCTTTAGCTGCTGCCTTACCAGCACCCATAGCTAAGATAACTGTAGCTGCACCAGTAACGGCATCACCACCAGCATAAACGCCAGTCTTTGTTGTTTCACCATTCTCTTCTTTAGCAATGATACAACCATGTTTGTTTGTCTCTAAGCCAGAAGTTGTAGAAGAGATTAATGGGTTAGGAGAAGTACCTAATGACATGATGACTGTATCACAATCAATTACATATTCAGATCCTGGGATCTCAACTGGTCTTCTTCTGCCTGAAGCATCAGGTTCGCCTAATTCCATCTTAATGACTTTAATACCCTTAACCCAATCGTTTTCATCAGCTAAGATTTCAACAGGGTTCTGTAATAAGTCAAAGATGATTCCTTCTTCTTTAGCATGATGTACTTCTTCTTTACGAGCTGGTAATTCTTCCTCACCACGACGATATACAACATGTACTTCTGCACCTAAACGTAAAGCAGTTCTAGCAGCATCCATAGCAACGTTACCGCCACCAACAACTACTACTTTCTTACCACACTTGATAGGTGTATCAGCATCATTTCTGAATGCCTTCATTAAGTTATTTCTTGTTAAGAATTCGTTAGCTGAGAAACATCCATTAGCAACTTCACCTGGAATGTTCATGAACTTAGGTAAACCAGCACCTGAGCCGATAAATACAGCATTGAAGCCTTGTTCATTTAATAATTCATCGATAGTGATAGATCTACCAACGATTACGTTTGTATCTAACTTAACGCCTAATTTCTTAACGTTTTCAATAGTTGATTTAACAACAGTGTCCTTTGGTAAACGGAATTCTGGGATACCATAAACAAGAACTCCACCAGCCTCATGGAATGCTTCGAAGATAGTTACATCATAACCCATCTTAGCTAAGTCACCAGCACAAGTTAAACCAGCAGGACCAGAACCTACAACAGCAACTTTCTTTCCGTTAGGAGTACCAGCCTTGTCAGCTTGGTAACCATGTTCTCTACACCAGTCAGCAACATATCTCTCTAACTTACCGATAGATACAGACTCGCCTTTGATGCCTCTGATACATTTACCTTCACATTGAGTTTCTTGTGGACATACACGACCACAGATAGCAGGTAAAGCAGATTGTTGAGCAATGATATCAGCAGCTGCTGCAACATTGCCACTCTTTAATTCATTGATGAATCCAGGAATATTGATACTAACTGGACAACCCTTTTGACATAATGGATTACGACAATTTAAACAACGACTTGCTTCAGCAGTTGCTTCTTCTTCGTTATAACCTAAGCAAACTTCTTCAAAATTAGTTGCTCTTACTTTTGGATCTTGTTCTCTAACAGGTACTTTCTTAGTTACGTCCATAATAGCCTCCTACTTCTCGCTTGAGCAGAATCCACATCCACCATGATGTGTCTCGCCTTCTTGTAAGGCAAGCATTGCTCTTGTTTCTTCATCTTTATATAATCTTGCACGTTTCATAGCTAGATCATAATCAACCTTATGGCCATCGAATTCAGGTCCATCAACACAGGCGAACTTAACTTCGCCACCTACAACTAGACGGCAAGCTCCACACATACCAGTACCATCGATCATGATTGGGTTCATTGATACGATTGTAGGGATACCTAATTCTTTAGTACATAATGAAGTAAATTTCATCATTACAACTGGTCCAATAGCAACACATTGGTCATAATGTTTGCCTTCCTCATTTACTAAGTGTTTAACCATATCAGTTCCAACACCCTTCATACCATATGAACCATCATCTGTAGTGATATATACGTTATCAGCAACTGATCTCATTTCCTTTTCATAGAAAATTAAATCCTTGTTTCTAGCAGCCATGATAACATCAGCTTTTACGCCATGTTGAGATAGCCATTTAACTTGTGGATAAACAGGTGCAATACCAACTCCACCACAAACGAATAAATAACTCTTCTTCTTTAATTCCTCTAAATCCTCGTGGATAAATTCAGATGGTTTACCTAAAGGTCCAACAACATCTGTGAAACTATCTCCAGCCTTTAATTCAGCCATCTTAGTAGTAGATGCTCCAACTGTCTGGAATACGATAGTAACCAAACCTTTCTCTCTGTCATAGTCACAGATTGTCAATGGAATTCTTTCTCCTAATTCACCAGTTTTGACAATCAAAAACTGACCTGGTTGGCAACTACGAGTGATAAAAGGTGCCTCGATCTTCATCAACCAGTTCTTCTCAGACAAGTGTTCAACTTCAACGATCTTGTACATGTCTAACGCTCTCCTCCTGTTTTCTTTAATACACAAGCACAAATGTACTCAATTTCTATCTCTAATATTATATACTATTTTTTTAAATTCTTAACACCATATTATTAATTTATTCACAAAAGAATCATCTATGACAACAGAAGAGAATAAACGATCAAGAATGAACTCCTAAAAATTATTCGTTATTATTTTCATTGATAAAGCTCTGTAATAACGACAATATCAATTCATAACATTTACTGTTGTAGCAATTGCCATGATCATCAACACTAAAGCGATCATCGCAATAGCAATATCCTTGATCTTAAATAATACCCTTACACTAAGTAAAGATATCATCACATAAAACAATAGTGCCACATCTCTTTCACTTGTTTATTCTTTACTTTACTGATGATATTTATTAATATTTCTCCAATGAGCATGATGATACCAATAGCAGCTGCTAATAATAAAGTTTCGGTATTTTATCTATCTAATAAAGCAAAACTTTTATGAGCAATATGTTGTTTCTTCCTCCAAACTACGATAATTTCCTCCTCATAAAATAATGAAACCATAAAACCGACCAAATAAAGTTGAGAATAAACCTAAACGAAAAAATGTCGTAATCCTATCTTCTTTAGAAAAGACCATTCCTAGTAATACTAATAATAACCCTTGACCAACATCGCCAAATATTAAACCATCAATGACTTAAATCATAAAACAGTTTCTCAATCTTACTTAAATAAATCTCATTATAAGAAATGACAAGTCCTGTAATACTCTTACTTTTCCCTTTTAACAGATCATAAGCTGCTTTCATACTAGCTCCAGTAGTCAGGATATCATCAACAAGCAAGATATCTTTATCTTGCATATTGATGTGTCCATCTTTTAAATGGATATGCTCGACTATCTTCTTTCTTTCATTGTGGCCTAATTCTTTCTGTTGTTTTTCACTATCATTGTATAAGACATCTAAAAAGGTAAGGTCTAATAAAGAAAACATTTTATACACATGATCAAATCCCCTTTTTTGATAAGAAGATTCATTTGAAGGTATCCTAACAATATATTTCCCTTTGCACTTTTCTCTAAGTTGTTTGATATAAGGATAAAGAAAGACATAAGCTAAAGCTTCATCTTTGTTTTCTTTATATTGGATAAGTAATTTTCTTGTAAGCCCCTCATAACGATATAAACCCTTGATCTTTAGATCATCTATCTTGATCATTTTAGGTTGATATTTGAGCATATATCTACACTTAGTACACAACAAGTCATCCACTACAAATAATTCTTTTAAAGAAGACTGTTCTCTAATACTCTTCAAACAATTCAAACAATATATTTCAATACTCATTAGCACTCACTATCCTTTTGATACAATCATCAATACTCTTACTCTTACTTTCTGCTAAAAAGATACATATCCCACTAGTATCTACTACACCTCTTCCAACTCTACCACTGCTTTGAACCAAAGAAGCTTCATCAAAGACCTTATGATCAGCTTGAAAGATGATGACATTGACTCCTTTTATCGTTATGCCTCTTTCAAGTACTGTAGTAGAAAAGCAGATATGATATTTGCCTTTACGATAATCAGCCAGTAATTTCTCTTTATTTGTTGTAGTGGAATTGATATTGATACAAGAAAAGAAGTCCTTAAATAAGAAATAAAAAACCTTACCACATTTTATCGTAGGCACAAATATCAAGATGGGTTTATCTTCTATCTGTTTTATCCAATAGATCAACATCACAAATAAGACTAACTTACTACCATAATAAACTTTAGGCACTATTAAATCCTTACCTGATGGTCTACGAGATAAATAAAGATACTTCAATTTCCCATTATAAACATCAGCCATTAAGCTCTTATCAGGAGTTGCAGTCAAATAGATCTTTTGTCCTTTACAAGCATTATGAGCAAAGCCTTGCAAAACTTCATTACCCTTAAAAGGAAAAGCATCAGGTTCATCAATGATCAAAACATCAAAATATTGATAATAACGATATAATTGATGAGTAGTACAGACTATTAGATCACCTTGTAAGTTATCAGTATAGCCTTGACAGACCTCTATGACTTTTAAACCCGTAAATACTTCTCTTAATCTTTCAGCGATCTCTAATACTACTTGTCTTCTACTTATCGCAAAACCAACTCTTTTGCCCTTTTTTATGCTTTCACTTATTGTCTTATAAACAAGTTCAGTCTTACCTGCTCCACAGACTGCTTCAAGAAGCACACTATTTCCCTCACTTATCATTTCTTCTAATTTGTCCGATATCTGTTTTTGTCTATCAGTCAGATCAAAAGATAAATGATATTCGCTATCTACCTCTTTAAGCTCATCCTCCTTGACTGTTTCTTGACTAAAGGAGATACATTTACGGCAATACCAACCTCTATTACCATTATAGAAATAGGGCTCGAACTCATTGTTACATCTAATGCACTTAATAAAAACCACCTCTAATATATAATTAGAAGTGGTTTAATAATATTCCTAATTTTCTGTTATAGTTTCACCTTTTAATATTTTTTGAATATAACTTATAGCTGTGGCTACAGAATCATCATATAAGATCTCAACACTATATTCAGAAGAATCTAAAGAATAACATTGACGATAATCGCCATAGCCAGTGATCGAATAAGTAGTGATCGTCCAATCAGCCATATCATTTAACTGCATCTGAGCTAATGGCAAGATATCATTGTTATAATCAAGATCAGTAATGAATGTCCCCTGTAATGCATCTAATAATTTAGAAATATTAGTGATAGTTTGAACACTACACAATTTATCAATACAAGCCTTTAAGAAGATAGCTTGATGCTTATTTCTACCAATATCGCCATCAGATAAACTATATCTTTCTCTAACATAGCCTAAAGCACCTGGACCATCCAAATGAATCTTTCCTTCTTGATATTCTTGTGTTTCGGCATAAGCAGTCTTTTTTTCTTCATTCCAGCGCAAACAATAAGAGCTAGTGAAATAGTAAGGATTATCGACATCAACCCCACCGATCGCATCGACGATAGTAACAACAGATTGGAAATTGACTCTAAAGTAATAGTTGATCTCATTGAGATTTAAGATCGTCTTTAAAGCATCAGTCCAGCAATCAATACCATACAAAGAAGCATGAGTCAATTTATCATAACCTTTTGAAGGCAAATACACATATGAATCTCTTGGAATAGTAATGATAAGTACTTGCTTTGTCACAGGATTTACCACAGCGACCATATTGACATCAGTCCTACCGCGATTAGTTGGATCAATAGAGCTATAATCCCATTCATCATTACCACTTATCGCAATGACAAAAGGTTGAGTAGTGATGCTACTAACAGCACTAGTAGAAGAAGTCAAAGTGATCTTTTGAGTGCAAACATACAATGACTTACACTTTTCAGTAAAATCTTTGTAATCAGGATTGTCAGCTACTATCTTTGCATAATCTTCATTAAGTAAAATAGCATCAACCTCTCCACTATATAATTTATCTACTAGTTCATAGATATCGCTATATTGCACAACACTGATATCATTTCCTTCAATTTCTTTATTAACTACCTTAACAGCATAATTTTGATAATCAAGATCAACTTTTGTCTGTAAGCCTACTCTTTTACCAGCAAGATCTTCAATTGAAGAATAAGATGAATCATTTAAGACATAAACATCAATGTTCATATTACCCTCATCAGGTATCTTAACAAAAGCCTTAGCTATCTTACCTCCATATAACGGGAATAAGATACAACAGATCACAGACAAGATACTTAACAAAACACAAATGACTGTCTGTAGTTTCTTTAGATTACTCTTGATCTTTGGCATTAAAGCTATAAAACCCCAAATAAATAATCCAACAACAAATAACACTAAAATGAAATTAAGATACTTGCTTGGAAATATACCTAATCCTTTGATCACAAAAAAAAGGATGACAGTCAATATCGCATAGATGATATATGTGTAGAAAGAAAGCTTTTTGACCATCTTTCTCTTTTTCTTTTTCGCATTTGTAACGCTCATTTATATCGACCTCATTTCTTTTTAATTATAGCACACAAAATCTATTGTATAATATTAAAGGTGATGTTATGTATCATATTAAAGAAAGAGCAATAGCTCAAATAGAAGTCAAGAAATCCAAATTCATCTGTATCTTACTACCAATAGAAGATGAAACTAAGATCAAAGAAGAGATAAAACAGATCAAAAAGGAATATCCAAAAGCTACCCATTATTGTTATGGCAGTATCATCAACAATACTCAAAGAAGTAATGATGATGGTGAGCCTGCCTCAACTGCTGGAAAACCAATCGCTGAAACTCTCAAAAATCATGACCTTGATAATGTCTTAGCTGTAGTAGTACGTTATTTTGGTGGAACTTTATTGGGAACAGCAGGATTAGTCAAAGCCTATAGTGGAGCATGTAATCAAGCAATAGAAAATGCTATTTTGACTTCTCCAATAGAGCTAAGTGAATATCAACTAACAGTAGATTATTCTCTTACCAACAAGATTGAGTTCTTGTTAAAAAATAACACCCATGATTTCACAAGGGATTATCAAGAACAAGCAATTTACACTTATAGAAGTGAAAAAGACATCACTAACTTGATAACTGAAATAACAGGTGGTAAATACAAACCAAAATTCATCAAGAAAACAACTATTGAAAAGGAAGACTGAAACTCTTTCTTTTTTATTGACTCAAAGAGAAATAAATATTATTATTTCAATGAATATAGGTCGTTTTTAATTTCAACCTATTTTAATCAAAAGGAGGATGTAGAAAATGTTAGATAATAACAAAATGATCTATACAATCGATCAGCTCAAGAAAATGGGCTTTTCCTATTATCAGATAAATGCAATGATCAAAAGTGGCTCTCTAAAAAAATTAAACAGATCTCACTACGAAAACCTTGACTATACTGGTTCATTTAAAGAACTAGTATATGTTTGTGCGAATGTTCCTAATGGTGTAATCTGTCTTTTAAGTGCTGCTTCTTTCTATGGGCTTACAAATGTTAGACCTCTACAAATAGATATTTCTATCAACAAAAATGATTATATCCCACCTTTACCAGATCATCCTCCAATATGCATTAAGTATTACAACAAAAAACGACACGAAACAGGTGTAACTATAATTCAAGATGAACAAGATAGTTTTAAGATATATGACCTAGAAAAAACAGTGATCGATATTGTCTATTACCGTGAAAAAATAGGAATAGAGGAAACAAAAGAGATTCTGAAAAACTACTTATCAAGAAAAGATCGCAATTTCAAAAAACTTTTAGACTATTCTAGGAATTTTAACTGTTATACGACAATTATTAAGTATATGGAGGTACTTCTATGATTACAGCTATTTCAGTTAAAAATCAATTAAAATCCCTATCAAAGAAAAACAATACATCTATGCAAAATGAGTTAATTCTTTATGCAATAGAAAAACGCTCTATAGATCATCAATTTCACCATATTCTGACCATTTTATCATCAAAGGTGGAATATATCTTTATGCTTTGTTTGACCAAAATTATTCTAGATCTACAAAAGATATTGACTTACTTGCAGAAAACATATCGAACGATTTGGATTTTATCCAAAAAATATTTATTGATATCTTTTCAATAGAATGTGATGATGCTATTAAGTTTGACTTATCTTCTATTAAAGTAAAAGCCATCACAGAATTCAAGCAATACCATGGAATTAACGTTATTACTGATGCCTATTTAGATAAGACAACAATGCAGATATCTATAGACATAGGATTTGATGACATAATATTTCCAAACAAAGTTCTTATGAACTACCCTGTTTTGTTAAATATGAATAATCTAAGTTTATACTCTTACTCAATATACTCTGTAATTGCTGAAAAATTTGAGGCAATTGTATCACTGGGAATGTTTAACAGCAGATACAAAGACTTCTATGATATCTATTGTATCAGCAGGAAATTCGATTTAGATAGTAATCAACTAGCTAATGCAATAAAGCTTACTTTCAACCACAGAAAAACTTCGTTTGAACAAATCGAGGCATTTACTGATGATTTTATATATTCACCAGTTAATATCAATAGGTGGCAAGCATTTATTAAAAGTAAGCATATTTTATCATTTGTTTCTTTTGAAGATACAATTAGTCAATGCAAAAAATTATTACTTCCAATAGTCGAATCAATTTTGTTATCAGATGATTTTAATAAAGTATGGTCATTTGCCGACTCCATGTGGAAATAATTATTGACACTTCCAAGGTTTATAAAGTACTAGTTTATTTCCAAATATTATTAGTACTTTTTTTTGCATAAAAAAGATCATCTCACTAAGAAATGATCTTTATAATTCACTTATTGATTACTGCTATTTTTACTATCAATATACTTATCGATATATTTTTCTAATACATCAAAAGAAGTAGCACCACAATCTAGTATCACAGTATTAAACTCTTTAGTATCAAACTTATCACCTAACAAGCTCTTAGTATCATCATACAGATCTGTCATTTGATAATAACCTAAAGCATATGGAATATACATAGCTGGATCACCAATCAAAACCGAATACAAGCTATCAGCTAATAAAGTAGCATATGACTCTACATAGATATTTGACAAGTAATTAACTAGGTCATCTTTTTGATACCCTTCATAATTGATCAAGATGTCACAATAAGCTTGTAAATAATAACCTAATCTATTGTAATAGATGTTCATTTGATTAACATTATTTGAGCTGCCGAAATAGTTGTAACCATATTCTTCTACATACATTGCCCAACCTTCCTCAAAACCACTGAAGCTAGTATTATAACGAGCAAGTTGACTACCATGATTAGAGTAATAGTAAGTATGCTGATATAAATGGCCAGGATAACCTTCATGACTTAATGTGATACATAAGTATGATGGATCATTCTTACAATATGATTGATTACACTTGATGATATTCTGAGTCAATCTATCAGCTGGAGCGATCAAATAATAAGCAACAACATTTTCGCTAGTTACTGATGGATCAAGATAATTGATCGTATATTCAACTTCTGGTATCTCAGGGAAATCTTCACTCATCGAAGTCTTTATATGTTCGATCATCTCATATGGATCATCAAAGCCATAATCCTCACTATCTACTAATGCCATTTCTTCATCAGTCATCTTATAAGATAATCTAACGATCCTCGAAACAGTAGTAGATATCTCTGTTTCTAATTCTTTTTCTAGTTTCTCTACACCTTTAGAACTACTAGATTTATATTTAAACAATTCGGCATAATATTCTTTACCATGCTCATAATAACTAAGACCATCTTGATTAGTAGCAGTACCTACTAGATCTTGATACATATCAATGATCCTTTCGTAAGCAGGGATCAAAACATCAACAACAGCATCAGATACTTGTTGTTTATAATCATCAGCATTATCTAATCCTAATTTATCAATAGAAGTTCCAAAAGCTTTGATGACTTCATTATCTTCAACATTGCCAATAAAACGTTGGCATTGTTCAATGATAGAACTAATGACATCATCATTTTGAATGATACCATCTGCAGCTTGATCTTTTGTATAAGCAATGCATTCATCAATATATCTGCCACTATCATTGACTAAAGTAACAAAATCTTTAGCATCTTGTTCACTTCTAACTTCAAACTCTGTAAAGTTAGTGATCAAGTTATTATTTACACCACTATTTGGTGTAAATAAGAAACCATAATCATATTCAAAATCTTCTAATTCTTGTTGTAATGAGTAGTAATCAAATAAAGTATCATAACTTACTTGTTGCTCATCAGTTAAGTTAGCAGGATCAATGCTATTTAATTTTTCTAAACGTTCTTTATAGACAGTTACTTCTTCATCTTCTTCAACATGACCTAAAGTAACTTCAATATCTTCTAAACCATATTTAGCAGTATCAACTACTCCAAAATGAGTTGTAAGATAATCAGAACTCATATCCTCAATAAACCAATCTCTCATCAATTGATCAAATTCGGCACTAACATCAACATCATCTTTTTCGTTATTCTTACATCCCACAAAAGAAGTAAGCATTAAAACAGATAATAAAACTATAATAATCTTTTTCATCGGTTCTTCCTTCCCAATTTAATAAACTTTTAGTCATTGTTTGCAGTAGCACCGGCAGAAGCTGCTGCTTTAGCATCATTGATCGAATCCAATACGATCGTAAGAGCAATGACTTTTAAAACATCACTATCATTAGTCACTTTTAAAGTGTACCTGTCACCAAAAGTGAACCATTCTCTATCGATGCTCGCTATAAGTATACCACCATCTGTGATCTCAAAAGCATGAGTCCAATCACTTCCCTCTAAAAACCAACCAATAGGCTCAACTTCTAACTTATTTTTGAATATTGAAAACTTGCCATTGATCTCTAGATCCTCCCCATTAGTGAAATTCAGATAATACTTTGGCATAAGATGGAACAATTCTTGTTCACAATAACACACCTCATTATCATTCATATCATTGATGTGGATCTTATCTCCAAAAGTGAGTATCTCACTTTTAGCACAATAGATCTGTGTCTCATTTTCATCATAAACATCATATGTTGCTCCAAAAGCAAACACTCTCTGTTTGATAGTGATCTGTTTCATATCTTTACTCCACGATGATCGATCCTCCAATGAATTCTCTAATGATAGAGTTATTCACGATCAGATCATCATCCTTAACTTCATCAAAGAATCTCAAAAATGACAACATTCTCTGAGCTTCACCATATTCTTCATCTTCTCTTGTAATTTCCTTTAATAAAGGTTCAGCATATTTTTTCAAAACTGCTAACTCATAGATACAATTTGAATTAAAGAAGACATCAGCTTCCGAATTGAATGGGAAAATGTTGACATCCTCACCACTTCTGACTTTAGACCAACTACTTAAAGTTTTCTTAACACCCCAACCTCTAAATTGATAGTCTCTGACCATTCTTCTCAACAAACGACAATCAGTAGTAGGGATCCTATTATGGCTATCAATACTGATAGGAGTAAATGGTGAGATATAGATCTTAAACTTTTCTTTCTCATCAATGCCTTCAGTCAATAAACCATTTAAAGAATGGATGCCTTCAATAACAATGATCTGATTCTTTTCTAATTTGACTTTTCTATTGCCAAACACTTTCCTACCATTGATGAAATCATAAGTAGGAAGATCAGCTTCTTCACCATTTAATAACTGCTGCAAGTCATGAACAAATAACTTAGTATCAACAGCTCTAATGCTCTCATAATCCTTATCACCATTTTCATCTAATGGTGTTTCTTCTCTTTCTAAGAAATAATCATCAGTGCCCATGTATAAAGTTTTTAAACCACAAACACCTAATTGAATACATAATCTTTTCGCAAATGTTGTCTTACCACTACTAGAAGGACCACATATCAAAACAACTCTGCTCTTTCTTTTAAAGATGCTATCAGCTATATTTGAAATTTTCTTTTCATGCAAAGCTTCTTGTAACAAATAAAGATCTTTAGTCTCACCATTTTTGATCTTCTCATTAAGATCAGTAACATAGTTGACTTGCATCAATTGTCCCCATCTAGTTGCTTCAGAGAAAGCATCATAAAGTTGTTTTTGATCTTCAAAGTAAGGAATCATATTAGGATCACTTTGATGAGGGTAACGTAATAAGACACCACTACGATATAGTCTTAATTCAAACTTATCCAAGTAACCTGTAGAAGGGACTAAGAAGTTATAGAAGATCTCAAGCTCATCTTCTAATGAATAGATCTCAACATCTTCATTATATTCAATACTCTGTAGCAGTCTACAAGTCTCTTGTTGCTTATAAGACTGGGCCAACTTAATAGCATCAGCTTTTTTTAAATATCTTTTAACGATAGGAATGTCTTTCTTGACTAATTCCCTCATGTGTTCTTCAATCTGGTTTACAGTTTGTTGATTGACATTTGCCTTAATGACTGTAAATAAACCTTTACTTAAAGAATTATTGATTGAAACAAGCACATCTTTACCTAAAACATCATGCACAGCTTTTAGATACAATAAAACTAAACTATTTTGATAAACTAACCACATAGCTTGATTTCTGATATCCAAAAACTCTACAGTACAATCTCTATGAACAATATGTAATAAACCACGATAAGCATTATCGATTTTGCAACCATAAACTGGATAGAGAGGTTTATTCTTTAAATGTTCTAAGATCTTTCTAGCTTCCATATTTGTTTCAACTTCGATTGTTTCCGCCTCAAATGAAGGCAATTTAACTATTAACTTCATTTTGTAATACCTTTACAAGATAAACTCTTGTCTTTCCATCCCCAACATTATAACACAGAGCTAAAACAATTAAAAATGTAGCCACTTACGTAGCTACACCTTTTACTTACTTTTTACTATTTAAATAGCTGATAGCACTATGTATCGCTACATTTCCTTCTCCCTCAGCCTTAGTTATCTGATACGGTCTTCCTGTGATATCTCCACAAGCAAATAGCCCAGCAATGTTAGTAGCCATATTCCTATCAACTACTACATTTCCATTTTCACTTTTTAGGCCATAAACTAAACTATCAGCTGCAATGACTGTCCTTAAAACAAAAACACCATCTACCCTGATCTTACTATCATCATCTAACAAAATAGAATCAACTAACTTATCACCACAGATCTCTTTAACCTTATGAGAAGATATCTTGATATTTTCTTTATTTAATTTAGTAGTAAATGTTGGAAAATAATGTAACTCACTTACTAGTTCAGCAAGATAATCCACATCTTCTTCAAGATTATCATCATCACAGATGACAGCTATTCTTTTATTACGGTAAAGATTACCATCACAAGTAGCACAATAACTAACACCCTTACCTAAGAAAGTATCTTCTCCCTTTATTAGTTTTCCACTAACAGCCCCGCTAGCTAAGATCAAGCTTTTAGTCTCAATATCCCCTTTATCCGTTAAGATCATAAAACTTTGTCCCATCGGATAAACATTATTTACCCTAGCATATAAAGTTTCTATATCCATTTTTTTCAATTGTTCTTTATACTTTTCCAATAATCTTTCACCAGAGATTTCAAACTCACCAGGGTAATTTTCAATCTTTTGAGTCAAAGACAATTTCTTGCTCATCTTTTCACTACCAATAAATATAAAATCACAATGTCTGACCTTAGCAGTAAGAGCAGCAGAAACTCCCGCAGGACCATTACCAATGATCGCAATATCATGTTTTTCCATCACTAATCAACTCCTTAAAATAAACATAACAAAAAATTAATAATTCATAAAGAAAAAAGCCCGAAAATCTCGAGCATGCTAATAAACAATATCAAAGCGTTTTTCCCCACTTATAACATCCATCTCTTTGATCGAGTAATCATCAATATCAATGAACCTACTAGAATTCTTCAATGCCTCAATTACATCTAAAATCTTACTAGCATCACCTTGGATCTGAGCTTCCACACTACCGTCAAAGCGATTTTTTACCCAACCAGTAAGACCATTCTGCCTTGCATAGTTATACAAAGTAAACCTAAATCCTACACCTTGAACTTGTCCTTTAAATACCACAAAATATCTAACCATGGCTATATTATACACGCAAACTAATCCATTAAACAAAGTAATGTAATCTAATTTTCATCCTTCTAAAATCTTATAGCTTGCTGTCTCTTTTTCTTTAATCATGAATTCATATTTATCAGGATACTCGCATATGAAATGTATACACATTTCAAAATCGATAAGATTGTCGTCATCATCGGTATACTCAAGTGGAAAAGCACAGTCAAAATAGCCAATGACTTTTTCACCTGTGTCCAAAATCACTTCTACTTTTTCATCAATGTCTTGTAATTCACTTACTCTAATCTCTTTCATTTTTTATACCCAATCAATTCTGTTCATATATTTCATCATATGCTTTTTGAAGTTTAAGGCCTTCTTCATTTAACTCGTAATGCTCATCAAAACCTATTTCTGTGATCACTTCATCTAATTTAAGAAGTAAATCATTAATATCATCAGAAACGATAAGTTTATCCATATTCTTAATATATTTGCTTAGCAAGTTTTTTTGTTGTTGTGTGATGACCATAACTTTCCTCCATTCATCAAAGATCTAGTAACTTCTCTATTTCTTCAATTGAAACTTCAGTTGTCTCAATATCAGCATCTTTTCTGTCTATATCCGCAAGGAATAATTTATTTTGTTCAAATATTTCTACAACGAAAGCTGTCTCTCCTGTTTTTAACAACACATTTATCATATTTTAAAAAAAACCATTCTATACTTCCAAAATAAGTTAATCATTAAACAAACATTATCATATAGATTGGCATAACTACTAAATTAGAATCATGATCCATTCTATTATCATTACCAAAAACATATCCTTTTTTCATTCATCATAATCATTGATCAAAAAAAATTCACTTCTCCTACTTTTTTACTATCAAAATAATATAAGGTATGACCATGACTAGCTAATTCCATAGCACAAGAAGTCTCATATACACTACCTAAATTTACATAAACATCGTTATTCAAAATGGCATTTATATTATTTTTATAAAGAATATTTGAAAGAATACCAACATCGTTGTAATACAATTTTATAAGATTCTTACTAGCAGATTCTACCAAAGGATACGTGGGATTAGATATTGCCTTTACTGGCAAAGAAATACCAGAATTTATCAAATATTCAAATTCACCTTGATACCTTTTTAGATTTGCATTATTTACATTTTCTAACTCCTTATATTGGATCCTTATAACTTTATTTTCCATATATGATGGTAAAAAATCATAGATCATCCTGATCTTAAGATTATGGATCTCATCTTATTTAGATGCATCATCCTTGTAGTAATTGTAAATGCTATTTTGAACATTTCTAGTCTTAGCAATATTATCACTTAAAAATTCTTTCACAGCATCAGGCAACCCACCACAGATAAGATACTCTTTAAATTTTCTCAAGATCGTTTTATGTATTGTTTCCCTTACTAAAGTTTTATTTTCAAAACATTCTTTTAAATAATCTATAACTGATGTTTCTACGTTATTAGCCAATAAGAATTCTTCAAAATCCATTGGATACATCTTAACTTCTTCAATACTACCCATTGGTATAAACTGATGTCTTAGTGTAATGCCAAACAAAGAGCCACCAGCGATATATCTATATCTATTCTCTTTTTTAATGGTTTAAGCAAAGATAACAAATGAAGATATACTTGGATCTCAGCAAGAAAAATGATCGTATCTTCAACACTATTTAACTCGCCACCAAAAAGTGCACCGACTTGTAGATAAAAATCTCTAGTAGTCTTAACTTCATTAAATGACTTATCACCATCGAAATCTTCTTGCATATTGATCTCAATGTAATTTTTGAAATATTTTTGGGCAGTTTCTCTAATGATAAAGCTCTTACCAACTTGTCTTGCACCAGTAATGACCAAGATTGCATCATCTAGATTTTCATACTAATCGATCAATTTCTTTTCTATTTTTCTATAAAGCATCAAGATTACCCCTTAAAGTGTTTTTCTAAAAAAAATAGATATTTTATGCTGAAAGCAAAAAAAATCGACCATCACAGTCGATTTACTTTTCTCTTGGTGGAGCATAGGGGGATCGAACCCCTGACCTCCTGCGTGCAAGGCAGGCGCTCTCCCAGCTAAGCTAATGCCCCAAGTCAAGTATTGCACTTTGTCATGCCACCAAAAGTTGAATGGTGGGCCTGAATGGAATTGAACCAGCGACCTCACCCTTATCAGGGGTGCGCTCTAACCAACTGAGCTACAGGCCCATAACCTTAGTGCTCATTTATATTACCACAGACCCCATCGAGTTGCAAGCATTTTTTTACTTTTTTTAGCTTATTTTTAAAGATTTTTTTGTAAGCATTTACAATTGATATCGTATAGCTAAAATGAATTGAGCACTTAAATAGCCTAAAGCCAAAGATAATAAAACTAACAAGATCTGTGCTTTAGTACTTCTATCTTTGACTGGAAGTAATACTTTTGCTAGATCTAAAGAGCTTAATGCATAAAAACTTACACCAAACATCAAGAAATGAATGATGATCCTTGCTAATTCTTCAAACATAAACTTCTAACGATCTCCTTTCTTTCCTTAGTGATCTTAAAAGAATCTAACATCTTTCTTTTATAATATCTTTTTGTTTCTTCATCCAACTTATCGATGATCTTTATGACTTCATCAAAGTAATTCACACTTAATGCTTGCAACAACCAACTATTAGCCATCTTTAAAGTATATTCTTCTCTTTTTAATGAACAGCTCTTCTTTAAAACATTAGCAATATGAGCATCAGCTAAGCATTGTCAAGGGTACTTGTAACCTTTTTGAAATTCTGACGAAAAAATGCACCTGCCAAATTAATGACAAGTGCATTTCCTCTTTTATGATTTTAAGATTTTCCATGTAGGCTTTTGCTTAGAACCCATTCTTTCTATATACCCTTTGTCTTTTAATGAATCAAGTGCTCTCTGCACCGTTCTTACTGTCTTTGATATTTTCTCTGCAATTTCATCTCTGGAAGAATCAGGCTTTTGCTTCAACAAGGCAAGCACAGACATCTCTGTGCCGTTCAAAGTGACATCCAAAGTGACACTTGGAATGTCACTTTGGATTTGAGAGCGATAGATAATAAACTTAAATCCATTGACCGTATTTTCATAAGAGTACTTCACTCCGGCATCTTTGCATAGACTGTGAACACGCTTAAATCCGCTTCCAAATTGTTCGATTGATTTATTCAAATATAAAATTTTTGATATCGTAGCATTTCTAATCTCTGACTCAAGATTGCCTTTGATATATTCTTCCGGAGTATGCTTGCTTGCATATTCACCAGGGCTATAGATTGTAATCATCCCTGGATGAATACAGATTTCATGATTTGTTCTGCCATTATAAATGGCATGAGCAAAGCTATTGGCTAAAACCTCTCTGATGACTGCCACAGGTATCTCTGGAATTTCTTCTCGCTCAATACCTGTAATCTCGCTTTTCCATCGAAGATTTTTTAAAATATATTCTTCAGCTATTGCAAGCAGATTACAAATATTATCCTCATACATTTTCATATCAAGAATAGTAAGCTTCTCATTGGTGGCAAAAATTCCAACTTTTAATGTCACAGGATGCGTGTTGCCAAATAGTACTTCGCCTGCATTCGTCAAATGCTCATCTGTCACAAGACCAAATCGATTTAATACAATTGGACATGTATATCTACCCTCAGGCAATCTTCCAGCGGCAACAGCTTTCTGCCAAAATGATTTGATGGCTTTTCTATCGATCTGTTTTGCAGTTGTTCCAGATTTCTCTTTTTCCCATTTTTCACGATACTTATTAGCTGAAAAAAATTCCCTAAGTTCCTCTGGCGTAACCTCACGGTCTTCATCTGCGGTCCTTAAATAGTATCTTCCAGCGGCAGAATACGGTGCATTTTCTCCACTGAATTCTACCTTAATCAAGTGTCTGCCATCTAAGATTACTTCTTCAATAGCAGGATAAATTTGTGGCCGGATACTCTCATAGACCAATCTTGAAACATCTCTTAAAGAGGATTCCGACACCTCCTGACCGATTATATCTCCATTTGGTTTTACTCCAAAATAAATCGTTCCAATCCCATGCTTATTTAAAATCGACGATATAGAAATCATCGCTTCCTTTATTTCGCCGGTTGATTTTTTAAATTCCAGGGTTTCTGTTTCTTTCCCTAAATTCATAATGATGCTCCTTTCTTCAAAGTGACATCATTATACACCAAAGTGACATTTTTGTCACTATCATTTTATCGTGATTCTCTCATTGCTTCCATGTAGACTCGCTTGTAAAAGTAATTTCTAGTTTTTTTTAATAGAAGTAAGTCTTACAAACATCAACAGCTTTTATTCATGTTATAGAAATAGAAGTAATTATTTGTTATTATGAGCTTAGAAGAGATCGGTGCCGATAGTAATTCGTTATAACAAGAGAAGGATGTTAATAAAGGCAGGTCATCTAAGTCTACAAGAAAGAATTATTATCGAAAACAATCTATATCAGAAAGCAACATTAACTAAAATTGCTCGTACTCTATCAAGAGATGTATCTACTATCAAAAAGGAAATCATCATTCATAGGAAGGAATCGTTCAAAACTAATCCTTACAGATATTACAACAGTTGTGTTCATCGAAGTAAATGCCCATATAGAGGTTATTGTGAAAGATGCCCATCAAAGATCAAACGTTGTAATGGATGTAAGAAATGTAATGACTACTGCTCTCATTATAAGGAAGAGATATGTAAGGAGAAAGACAAGAAACCTTACTGTTGTAATAGTTTCTCATTATGTAATCTATCTTGCACATTAAGAAAGTACATCTATACCGCATCAGTAGCTCAAGCTGAGTACGAAAAAACACTTTCAGAAAGTAGAAAGGGCTACAACATTACAAGTGATGAATTAGAGTATCTTTCGATGACAATCGAGGATTTAGTTAAGAACAAAGGTCAATCAGTAAATGCCCTGAAGGAAGAACATACCAAGACTTTCTTGATCTTCTTCGAGAGAATCCTGGAATAGATGTAGTTGAAATGGACACAGTGGAAGGTAAGAAAGGTCAATCAGTCTTACTCACTATTTACTTTAGAAGTTGTTCGTTACAATTAGGAAGATTGAGAATTCGAAATAATGCAAGAAGTGTTAAAGAAACAATTGATAAGATCTATCTAACAGTCGGTCATGATATGTTCACCAAACTGTTCCCTGTCATTCTGCTGGATAATGGGACAGAATTCTCGGATCCAGAATCTATAGAAAATTATATTACTGTTGATGAAGAAACTGGAGAGCTTATCAAGATTAAAAGAACAAGAGTATTTTATTGTAATGCTTATAGTCCTTATCAAAAAGGGAGCTGTGAAAGAAATCATGAATTCATCAGATACTTTGTTCCAAAAGGTTACTCATTCTCTGAATTAACTCAAAGTGATATAGATCTAATGATGAATCATATCAACAGTTACCCTAGAGGAGAAAAAAAGAATCTTATGGTACCAACCCAAAGATTCTTAGCCATTTACGGCAATGATACAGCTAAACAGCTGGGGGTATCCCAATCAAGTAACTCTAAACAAGTCTATTTTCAATAAGAAATAAACTTGCATCATATCGGCACTGATTTCGACTAATCCTTAAAAATACAGGCTAGAAATTACTATTACAAAAAATCACATATTTGGTCTGTACATCTTTAATAATGCCTTAATACAAGTATATATTAGCATTTTTCTGGCTTCGCCAAGGCGGTCTGGATTTTACTTTTACAAATTGGAAATTACTCTTACAAACTAGAATTTATTTTTCCAAGTAACCAGTTTTTTTGTAAGCATTTACAATTGATATCGTATAGCCAAAATGAATTGAGCACTTAAATAGCCTAAAGCCAAAGATAATAAAACTAACAAGA
>CAVAAT010000006.1:0-19273 GCA_963586925.1 Erysipelotrichaceae bacterium | reverse complement strand
CGAGTATTATTTTGTGAAAACCACACTTTATTCAAAGTCCCACCACACTCATTGTCAAAGTTTAACCACACTTGTGTTTAAAGATTAACCACGCGATTATTTAAGGACCCAAATTTTTTATGCGATTGCCCTAGTGCTAATAGTAGCCAGTTAATTATTGCGATCCTTTTTCGGTACAAAAAGGAGAGCAAATCATTCTGCTCTCCATAAACATTAATCTAAATCCTCGCCATTACTTTCAATGACTTTTTTATACCAATAGTATGAATCCTTAGGTGTTCTGTTAAATGTACCTTTACCTTTATCATCTCTATCAACATATATCAAGCCATAGCGTTTGCGCATTTCTCCACTTGATGCTGATACAATGTCAAATGGACTCCACATTGTATAACCCAGTATTTCTACACCATCACTAATTGCCTCTTTAACTTGTTTTATGTTTTCGCGTAAGAAGTTTATCCTTTCTTGATCATGAACCACGCCATCACTTGATACTTCTTCAATAAAACTTCTTCCGTTCTCTACTATAAATACTGGAAGTCCATATGTACTATACCAATAATTAGCATACCATCTTAGAGTAACAGCATCTCCAGTACTACCCCATCTATTAGCATCCCCTAAATAAGGATTAGGGAACTTCTTACCTGTCATTCCAGAATTTTCCTCATGAGTAGTTATAACTCCAGAACTATAATAACTAAATGAAATAAAATCTACTTTTCCATCACTCAAGATTTTTTCATCTTCTTTTGTAATATCTAAACTGATTCCCATTTTTTCCAATCTGCTTTTGAAAAAGTAAGGATATTTCCCTTTAGCCATGACATCACCAGGTAATTGATTTAACCATTGAACCCATTGTTGATAATTTAAAACATCATTAGGATCACATGTCTTAGGTAAAACTGCCATACAAGTACACATACATCCAATTTTAATATCTGGATAATTATCATGAGCATATTTCACTGCCTTAGCACAAGCCAAATACTGATTATGAACTCCTTGTAATCTTTGTTCTAAAGTAGAATGATTAATTCCTAATACCATCATACCTGGAATATTCATATCAGGAAATATACCATCATATGCATTAGAAGCATTAATTTCATTTATAGTTAACCAATATTTAACATCTTGATGAAATTCATCAAAAACTGTTTTGGCATACTTTTCAAAAGCAGTAATTAAATACCTATTTCTCCAATCACCATATCTCAAAAACAAATCATAAGGTGTATCAAAGTGCATTAAAGTAACTAATGGTTCAATTCCCCATTTCTTACACTCCTTAATAACATCTCTATAATGCTCTATTCCTTTTTGATTAGGTAAATCATCATCACCATGAGGATATATTCTAGACCACTGAATTGAAAATCTAAAGCATTTAAATCCAGCCTTTGCCATTAATTCAATATCCTCTTTATATCGATGATAGTGATCAACACCATCATGATTAGGATAAAACACATCTTGTTGTATTGGATAAATAATTTGTCTTCTATCTATATGTGAGCCTGCACCAATGACATCTGTAATATTTAATCCTTTTCCGTCCTCATTCCAAGCTCCTTCAGCTTGATTTGCTGCAATTGCTCCTCCCCACAAGAAGTTTTTTGGAAAACCTTTACCCATTATATAGTTCCTTCCTTTTTATCAACACCCTTAATGCAAGTTAAGATAAATGATACTGCAAATGATGTTAATACAGAAACAATGATTCCTGTTAATGATCCTGCATATAAAGCAAACTTATATACAGTAAATGCTCCAATGTTAATTGCTCTAACATCTAACAATGAACAAACCAAACCACCAACAGCTCCACCAATTAAGCCTGCATAGAAAGGAACTTTTAAAACTAAGTTGTTTCCATAGATAACAGGTTCAGTTAAACCTAAGCCTGAAGATAGTGAAGAAATGATCAAAGAAGCAGAATTTTCTTTTGTCTCTTTATTTTTAGTATTAAAGAAAGTAGCAAACAAACCACCTAACTGACCAAAGTTACCACAAGAAGCAAATGCCATTAACGTATCATATCCCAAAACAGCTAAATTGTTCATTACAATAGGCACTAGAGTAGTATGCATGCCCCAAGAAACTAATAGTGACCATAATCCACCAATAATAGCTCCAGCAACAGGAGGACAAACATTATAAACTGTTGTATAGATAGCAGTAATTCCTTCACCAATAAATGCTCCTACAGGACCAATGATTGTATACATTGCTACAATTGTAATTATTACAGTTAATAATGGAGCAAATGTTTTCCTTACAATACTTGGAATAACTTTATTTAAGCCAATTTCTACATATTTTTGAAACCAAACCATCAATAATGGTGGAACAACCGTAGATGAATAACTAACATTGCCTAAAGTCAAAAAACCAAATAGTTTTGCTCCACCTTCAACTGCAACAAGAGCAGATACCTTTGAATTAAACAAAACACAAGCTAGCATTATAGACAAAATAGTATTAGTCTTAAAATACTTGGAAGCACTATAAGCAACGATCACTGGAATAAAAGTAATTACAGTATCTCCTACATTATAAAAGAATGTATAAGTAGGACTTGCCTTATCCAATATTCCAATAAACTGGAACAACATACAGAATCCCTTAAGAAGTCCAAAGCCAATCATAGCAACTGTTAAAGGCATCATAATACCACTTACCGCACCAGTGATCTTACCAAAGACAGATTGCTTCTTTTCATTTGTTTCCTCATCGCTTTCTTCTTTGGAAGGATTCACTAATGTTATAAATTCATCATAAACTTCGCCAACATGGCTTCCAATAATAACTTGAATTTGATCTTTAAACTTATTGACTTTAACTACTCCTTCAACTTTTTCCAACTTTTCAATTGATAATTTACTCTCATCTAATAAAGTAAGTCTTAATCTAGATACACAATGGAAAACGTCAGTGATATTTTCTTTTCCTCCAACATTTTCGATAATTTGATTACATAATTTTTCGTATTTCATAATTTTCCTTTCATTTAAAATTTAAAGGCAAGAACACACGACAAGTATAAAAGCCGTATAGTCTTGCCTAATTTAATAGTCACAATCTTAACAATCCTTTTTTGATTTTAATAAACCATTGATATGTATTATCAAATAGCCTTTTTCCTCTTCTGATATTTCTTTGTTATAATCCTCTTTTACAAATTGCTCTATAATATCAACACACTTGCATATTTCTGGATATTGAACTTTGATCAAACGATATACAAATGTATCTCCCATATTGGAACAATCTTCATTAGAAAACAATCTAGCAGCAAAGAATGTCAAATGCGTAATAAATCTATCATATTTATACGTTTTTTGATCAAGCGTGATATTAAAATAACTAGAAATAATATCAATGATCTTATTTGACAAAGCAACTCTTCTTGCAGCATCACTTCTAGGTGTACTACTAGTAGAATTTATATAATGAAGAACTATAAAAGCAGCTTCACTATCTTTCAACCTTACTGATGTAGTTTGCTCTACAAGATTCAAACATTCAATAGCAATTTCATATTCTTTAGAATACAATCTTTTTATTCCGCTTTCAATGTCTATTGGAGTAACAATTCCTACCTTCATATTTTCAACAGCATTATACAAGTGATCCGATAAAGTAATGATCATCGAGGAATTAATTCTCAAAGATAATTTTTTTTCAAACACAGAAACTATTTCAGTTGCTAATTCAATATATTCGGGAGGTATATTATCTGCTATATTTTTAAACATC
This sequence comes from Erysipelotrichaceae bacterium, assembly GCA_963586925.1. Lineage (GTDB taxonomy): Bacteria > Bacillota_I > Bacilli_A > Erysipelotrichales > Erysipelotrichaceae > UBA1783. The sequence continues at coordinate 15,505 of CAVAAT010000006.1, read as the reverse complement.
GAAATCTCTTTGTTAGTTGATAAAATAAACATCTTATCAATTTTATCTTCATCAACTTCTTCACCAGGCTTTTTACCAAAAGATATTCCTTTTCCACAAATAACTATCTCATTTCCTTCACTGTCAACCGAAAACGAAATATTGTTATTGATTGACTTTTTAATCACGTATTTCTTTTTCATAGACTTCAAACAAAGGCTCCCCCTTTTTAACATTTTCACTTAACAATCTAAAATCATATTTTTCCTTCTGAGTCAATAATATCATTGTCAAACAAGAATATCCTTCTTTGGTAATCAATTCTTTATCAAATCTGATTATTTTTTGTCCAACATTAATTTTATCTCCATTTTTGACAAATGATTCAAAACCTTTTCCATTCATACACACGGTATCAATACCTATATGAATTAAAATCTCTGCACCGCAATTAGCTTTAATTCCAATAGCATGCTTTGTCGGAAAAAGCATAATTACTTCGCCATCAACTGGAGAACATAATTGACTCGACTTAGGGTCAAGGGCAATACCATTGCCCATAAGCCCTTCAGAAAAAGCAGGATCTGCCACCGCAGATAGTTGCACAACTTTCCCATCAAGTGGGGAATAAACAATATTCTCTTTTCTCTTCTTAAATAAATGCATTTTAATCGTGATCACCTTTCATTTTTAACTTGTTAATACAATAAAAAGGCATCAAACAAGTTAATTACTTGATGCTGATCTTGCCTAACAAATGAAAGTTACAATTCTGGACATCGCTGTATAAATATTGCCACAATTTTCACTTATTGTCAACGTTTTCATCCTTCATTTGTTAATTTTTTACAAATCAACCATGGATCATAGAAAACCTCAAGAACAAATTACTACACAAGATTACAAAACCCTCCACATAAAAAACCCTGTAGCTTTCACTACAAGGCTCTTTTCTAGTTATTTACACTTTCAATAAATCCTGTATAGGAATCAAGACAAACATAATATTCTCTAGTTCCTATCTTTACAGTATATTCATATAGATAATAGCTTCTTTCAAAAGGAATAGTCCATACTAGCTTTCTCTTATAAGCACTTATTGATGCTTTAGCTGAAGATATGCCTAAGTTTTCTGTTATGTAGTTAATGACTGTTTCATCAGCAGTATTTCTACCATAAGCCATGTTCTCTTTAGCATAGCTACTTATCCTAAAGTAACCATAACCAAATAGACCAATAAGTAAGAACAAGATGACAAATAGTGTTATAAAGAACTTCTTTACTTTCATACCAAAAGTAACATGCTTATCACCTTTTAATCTAGTCTTAGCGATCTTTCTAGCATTCATTACTGTTTCTTCAACATATTCTTTCTCTTGATCAGTTGCTGTATCATTATGATACTTACTAACTAATTGTTCAAAATCCATAAGCTATCTCCCCTTCACTAATTAAAATACAAAATTACCTTCTTTAAATACTACTATCTCTTCACCATTTTCTTTGATACCAGTGACATTCAAATCTCTAGTACCAAACATGAAGTCAACATGCACATTAGAACTATTAGCTCCTGTTTGTTTTAGTTGTTCTTCATCCATCATAGTGCCACCTTTAACATTCTCTGGATAAGAATCACCTAAGGCTAAATGACAAGAAGCATTCTCATCAAATAAAGTCTCATAATATAAGATATTACTTAATGAAATAGGTGAATCATAAGAGATTAGAGCTACTTCTCCTAAATACCTACTTCCTTCATCACTATCTAGTATACCTGTTAAAACTTCTTCGCCAACTTCAGCATGATGTTCAACTACTTTACCATTTTCAAACTTAAATGAGAACTTATCAATGAGTTTACCATTATAGCTTAATGGTTTACTAGCATATACTACTCCACTTGTAACTAACTTATCAGGCATACAGAATACTTCTTCTGTAGGCATATTTGGTTCAAATACTGTACCATCTATTGTTTCACTACTTCCACCAACCCATACATGATCTTTAACTAGACCAACATATAAGTCTGTGCCTAATGAATTAGTGAAATGTAACTTCTTAAAGTTATAGTCATTTAATATCTCACAATGTTTCTTTAACTTTTCATCATGTTCTTCCCATAACTTAATTGGATCATCATTTTCATTGACCTTAACTGTCTTTAAGATCTCACTCCACAACTTATCATAAGCTTCTTCTTCACTTAAATCTGGGAATACTTTTTTAGCCCACGCTTTATTAGGTAAAGCAATGACGCACCATTGACCTTGATTACTCATAGTATAATGCATTAGATCAGCAAACTTCTTACCTCTTGCTCTTTGATATGCCTTCATCTTATCAGAATCCACATCAGCAAACAGTCCGGGAATATCACTAGCGATACTCAAGAAACAACAACCATTGTCTTGAGCATATTTTCTCGCATCATAAAGATATTGCGGTATCTCACTTAATGTTTCTGTAGAACAGTTAAGAAAATTCAAATGATTGATATCACTATCTGACCAATTGATGATGACTTTCTTAGCTTTAGCTTTATAAGCTTCCTCAACACATAATCTTACAAACTCATAGTCCCTTACTTCAGCATTGATGACTAATATTTGATCTTCTTTAACTGCCACACCAATGTTGACAGCTAAAGAAGCATACTTTCTTAATATTTCCTTATTCATGTTACTCCTCAGTAACCTCAGCAAATCTCATAGTATTTGTATTACCATGACCTGCATGCCAGCCAGCAGTGATGATATAAGTAGAACCTACTGGTAACTTCATCTGCTTAGCTACTTGAGAAGCTGTGATATCATACAAGTCACTATCAACGATATTAGGTGCATATACTGGTGTAACGTTAGAATAGATAGCTAACTTACGACAAGTAGATAATGAGTTAGTAGCAGCAATGATCGGAGCACATGGTTTATACTTCATCAAACGCTTAGGAGTACCACCTGTCTCAGTAAAGGCCATGATGGCACTGACATTTTGCATTGTCAAACAGCTCTCTGCTACAGAGATACCGATAGCATCAGACATACTTCTTGTAGTATCATCAATAGCTTTATCTAGATAACGCTTATAGTTATAATTCTTTTCACATTCTTCAGCAATAGTAGCCATAGTCTTAACAGCTTCTACTGGATATTCACCACTAGCACTTTCAGCACTTAACATGATGCAGTCTGTACCATCAAAGATCGCATTAGCAACATCACTTGCCTCAGCTCTAGTAGGACGAGGATTAGATACCATGCTCTCTAACATATGAGTAGCAGTGATTACTGGTTTACCCATCTTATTAGCTACATTGATGATCCTCTTTTGATAGATAGGAACATATTGTAATGATACTTCAACACCTAAGTCGCCTCTAGCTACCATTACACCATCAGCAACCTTTAAGATATCCTCTAAGTTATCATAACCTTCTTGGTTTTCAATCTTAGCGATGATCTCAACCTCAGGATGACCTTCTTCTTCTAAGATCTTTTTGATAGCTAAGACATCATCAGCTCTTCTAACGAAACTTGCTGCCACAAAGTCAATACCATTTTGACAACCAAAACGGATATCAGAATCATCTTTCTCTGAAACAAATGGCATAGATAATTTAACATTAGGAACATTTACACCCTTCTTAGTAGCGATAGGTCCAGAGTTAAATACTTCACACATGAAGCCTTCATCATCTTTATCCAATACAGTTAGTGTTAATTTACCATCATTGATAAGTACTTTTGTACCTTTTTGTACATCATCATATAACTCATCACAATTGATATGGAATCTCTCTTTATTACCAACAACATCAGCTCTAACAACTTTAACCTTGTCACCCTTAACAAATTCAACCTTGTTGTTCTCCATTTCGCCAACACGTATCTCAGGTCCCTTTGTATCCAACATGATACCAATATGACGACCTGTCTTGGCATTTATCTGCTTACAAGTTTTGATCTTTTTTAAATGCTCTTCATGAGAACCATGAGAAAAATTTAATCTAACAACATTCATTCCAGCTTCAGCTAACTTTGTCATCATTTCTTCGCTTTCACTAGCTGGACCAATAGTACATACAATCTTTGTTCTTCTTAACATATCTATAAAACCTCCTAAGCAATCCTTTCAAATACATCCAACAGATCACTTTTATAAACTTTGTTCTTATCAATTGCTTCAATGATATCTTCACTTACGATCTTATCATTAACAATACCAACACAATGGCCATTAATGCCATTAGCTAATAACTCCACAGCCTTATCACCTAATCTAGTAGCTAATAGCCTATCTTCAGGCACTGGACTACCACCTCTTTGAATATGGCCTAGTACAGTAGCTCTACCAGTAAAAGTACTCATCTTAGTGATCTTATCAGCTAAAGCATTCACATCGATCAACTTCTCTGTAGCTATTACAATAGCATGTCTGCCTTTCTTAACTTTATCAAGATGTAAGATCTTCGCTAAAGTCTCTTCTTCCCTAAAGTCATCCTCAGGAATGATAGCAACTTCAGCACCTGTACAGATCGCTGAATATAAAGCCAAATCACCACAATGATTGCCCATGACTTCAACTACTGAACAACGATGATGAGAAGCACTTGTATCTCTTAACTTATCTACAGCCTCAACAATAGTATTTAATGCAGTATGGAAACCAATAGTATATTCAGTACCAGGACAATCGTTATCAATAGTACCAGGCATACCTACAACAGATATTCCCTTTTTGATAAGTGAATATATACCTCTATAAGTACCATCTCCACCAATAGCGATAAGTGAATCCATACCAACTGCTTGCATCTGCTTGATCGCAATATTTTGAACTTCATCATCTATAAACTCAGGTAATCTTGCTGTTCCTAAGAAAGTTCCACCTCTTGCTAAAATATCTGAAACACTCGTTCTATCTAATTTAACAAAATCACCATCAACTAAGCCTTTAAACCCATCTCTGATGCCATAAACTTCATATCCTCTAGCTAAGGCACTTCTAGTAACAGCTCTTATAGCTGCATTCATACCAGGAGCATCGCCACCACTAGTTAATACGCCAATAATCTTACTCATATACAATCATCTCCTATAATAACTTTCTGCGTGTAGTTCCACTGATGGGAATCTGTACAGAAAGTACTTTTATTCTCTCTATGATCCTGGCAGCTTTTACATCATCGCCCGCAAAAGTAGCATCAGAAAATCTACTACTTAAATTTTCTAAAGTACAATTACTTGAGAACATCGTTCTTCTGCCATTTTCCATACGATAATCCAATATTGGAAATAAGATGTCATCTCTGATCCAGGCTGTCGCATTCTCTGCTCCAATATCATCCAAGACAAGTAAATAAGCTCTACGCATCTTTTCCACTTTATCTTCTATATAATCTTTTTCTGTAATGTTATTTTTGATATCACTACATAATCTTGGCACATTGACAAAGGCCACTTTATAGCCTTGTTTAGCTATCGCATTAGTCAAACAAGATAATAAATAAGTCTTACCAACCCCAAGATTTCCATGGAAATAAAAGCCAACTTTACCTTTCTTCTCTAACCATTTCTGACACAAACTATAAGCATCCTTATATTTCTGTGACTCATTACTCAGATCAATATCTTTTAGATCATTCAATAAGTTATTATCGGAAAGATCACAGATAAGATAATTGTCTTTATGAGCAAATAATTTATCTTGTTGGATCTTATAATCACAAGCTGAATAGATCAGATCACAATTCTCATCAAGATCATAATGATAACCAACAATATCTTTGTGTGAGCACATATATAAACCATGACAATTCTTACAGAACTTATATTGTTCAAGCCACTTACTAAAAGCTGTAAAGTGATTACTAACATCATTTTCTTTTAAAGAGCGTTGTTTCAATAATTGTTGAACATCCTTGTCTTCTAATAACTCATTAACAGCTTGTTTTTTACGTTCACTCATATTACCTAAAGAAATATTTAATTTTTCCATAACTATTCACCAAATAATTCCTTTCTGAGTTGAACTAAGTCAACACTATCATCAGCTTCCATATCCTTAACATCATACTTAGCTTTCTTCTTCGCTTTAGTAGGTTCTTTTTCGATCTGCTGTTTTGCCTTTTCTGCTGTATCAATACCTTGTCTTACCCAGGTAGTAGCGATCTTTTCTACATAAGATCTTGTTAGTCTACCTTCAGTAACTTTTAAGACATATTCAATCAAGATATTGATGACTTCGTTATCCATCTTTAATTCTGTTTGAAGATATTCTAAAAGCTTCTTATCAGCTGAAGAAACAGGGATATTTTGTTTACGATATAAAAATTCAACTGGTGGCAAAGAATGATCAGTTTCCTTTTCACTAGTTAAAACAGTCTTTTCATTTAAGGCTTTAACACGCAACTTTTCAAGATCTAATAGGTCATTATCATTATCAATACTGCGAGCAACCAGCTTTACCATCTTATCGGCTGGAATACTAAAGATAGTAGCGATCTGACCTATCGCCTTAAGATTATCTTCATTTCTATATTTATGTGGGAATAACAAAGAAGACGTATCACATTCCCTTAAGAATAACTCATAATCAAATGTGATCTTGATATCATCATCATATAATTTCTTCTTACCATTCTGATAGACAGTCTCAGAATCTTCATCCCAAGATTCCATTGTGCTCATATCAAACTTATGAGTCAAGTTCTCATAACCCTTAGTAGATATCTTCTTTCTAACATATCTACTTAAAGAGATATCATTCTGCTCTTTACCAACTTTCTGTAAATAAAGTCTAGAATAGATATCATTATTGACAAACTCATTGATACTGGAAGGAGAATTGATCTTAAAAATGTAAGTCTTATCCTTCTTAAAAGTAGTTATGAGTGAATATCTCTCTAAAGTGATGATCTCTTGTTCTAGATCATTGATATCTAAAGAAGTCAAAACGCATAACCTCTTTAATTCTGTCATAATTGGTTTTTTACTTTCCGCAACAAGCAAGCCAAAAAGCATATAAGCATTCTTACCGATCAAAGGAAGATAAAAGATGGATATAACATCTTGATATCCTTGATCCAATGGCTGTTCTAATGTTGCAATATAATAATCATTACCAATCATGTCTGCTCCTTTAGTGGTCAACCAACTTTCACCACTATAAACTATTTTAGCATATCCATCAAGAAAGAGATAAAAAATACGAACATTAAAAAGTTAAAAATGTTTGAAAATTCACATTTGCTCACTTACAGTTTCAAATTCATTTCTTAACTATATTTCTTAGCTATCTCTCTAGTTTGTAACAAATCATCGCCAAGATTAAACCGCTAGTTTAATTCGTTCAAAAACTCTTGAATGAAAAAATAATATGACTTAAAATTAAAATGTAACAAGAGAGTGTTCTAATTTAATTGAAAGGTGGTGTTCTTATGGAAAATAATATATTATTACCAATAGGGGTAGACAACTTCAGTCAATTGCGCAAAGAAAACTACTATTATATTGATAAAACTAATTGGATCAATGATCTCCTTAATAATAGAGGATTAGTTAATCTTTTCACTCGTCCACGCCGTTTTGGAAAATCATTAAACATGAGTATGCTGCAATCATTCTTTGAAATTGGGACAGATAAAAGCATTTTTGAAGGCTTAGATATCAGCAATGAAAAAGAGTTTTGTGATAAATATATGGCACAGTATCCTGTTGTATTTATCTCACTCAAGGATGTAGATGGCTCTACATTCGAAGATGCCTACGATCAACTGCGTGAAATAATTCGTACAGAGGCAATACGACTAGATGTTATAATTGATAGTCCTAAGATCAAAGATTTCGAACTAAATTCGTATCGTAGAATCGTAAATGAAGAAGATAATGTTACAGATATAAAAAACAGTCTTAAAATGCTTAGTAGGCTTTTAGAAAAACATTATGGTAAAAAAGTCATTATTTTAATTGATGAGTATGATGTACCTTTGGATAAAGCATATACTAATGGCTATTATCCACAAATGATTGAAATAATACGTGCATTATATGGTTCTTCCCTTAAGTCAAATAACAGTCTATTTTTTGCTGTACTTACTGGCTGTTTAAGGATATCAAAAGAAAGCATCTTTACTGGTCTTAACAATCTTAAAGTCCGTTCCATAACTGACCCACAATATGATGAGTATTTTGGTTTTACTGATGATGAAGTTAAAAAGATATTAGCCGACTGCAATCTAGAAGACCATTATAAAGAGATGCAACAATGGTATGATGGCTATCTGTTTGGAGAACAAAAAGTATATTGTCCCTGGGATGTAATCAGTTATTGTGATGACCTATTGTCAAGAACAACTTCTGAGCCTCAAACTTATTGGCTTCACACAAGTGGAAACGAGATCATTCAGAAATTGATCAACAAAACTGATAGTCGTACAACAAAGACCGATGTTGAGAAGCTTATTGCTGGGGAAACTGTCGCTAAACAGATTAATGAGCAACTTACACACAATGAAATTGATGACAACATCAATAACATATGGAGTCTTCTTTATATGACAGGTTATCTAACACTGCTTAAAAGGCCAACTGAAGGAATATATACTTTGCGTATTCCTAACCAAGAGATCACCCAGGTTTTCAAGCAGCAAGTACTAGATTGGTTTAATAACCAAATTGCCCAAGACGTTTCCTAACTAGAAATAATATATACTGCCTTTGAAGAAGGAGATGCAGACACTATTTCGACTTATTTGAACGAAAAATTAAGCTTGGCGGCTAGTTACTATGATGCAAAAGAGTCCTTCTATCATGGATTTCTTTTAGCTACATTAAGTCAATGTGCTACTTGGAAAGTAAGCAGTAATACGGAAACTGGAAAAGGAAGATGTGATATCCTAGTCATGGGTAAAGATAAAAAACTAGGCATGGTCATAGTTAAAGATTATGAACTTCTAAATAACGCTTGTGAAAAAGCTATGGCACAGATTGAAGAAGAAAATCATACAGCAAAACTGCAACAATATGGCTATAAGAAGATATTGACTTATGGTATTAGTTTCTGTGAAAGTAGTAGAAAAGTTCTTGTAAAAGAAACAAATGATTAAATCAAACATTAACCACCACAAAAAAACTTCAAGCAATCATCTTGGAGTTTTTCTTTTAACAAATCATCCTAATATATTTTTCAGCAGTTTTCCCACATTATTCTTAAGCTTATCTAAATTAGCATCATTAATAATACAATGATCAGCTAACTGTTTCTTTTCTTCAGCTGGTAATTGTTTAGCTAATCTTTCTTTTATCTGTTCTTTACTCATATGACGATCTTTTTCTAATCGCTGGTAAAGTTTATCGGTTGGAGTAAATACTGCTACATTATAGTCAAAATATTTATCCCATTTACTTTCAAATAGTAATGGCACTTCTATGACTAATAGTTTTTCATTACTATTAGTTTCAATGAACTTATTTACTTCTTTAAAGATCGTTTCATGTAAATATTTTTCAGCGGATTTTCCTTGCTCGCTACTTGTAAAGATATGTTTAGATAATGCTTCTTTACTAAATGGCTCTTCTAAGATCATAGATAGTTTTTCTTTGACTTCAACTTTTTGTAATAAATCTCTATTTATCTCATCACAACTTATAGTTTTATAACCCTCTTCAGCTAATAGCTTAGTAACCGTACTTTTACCTGAACCAATAGAGCCAGTGATAGCTAAAGTTATTGGCTTTTCTTTTTGACATTTAGGACAATAATAAGTACTTCTACCATTGACTTTTACTCTAACTATCTCACTATTACAATCATAACAAGCCTGTTTTTCTCTACTATGGACCATTAGATATTGTTGAAATAAACCAGTAACACCCAAGGAAGAAGTATAACTTCTGATCGTAGTTCCACCTTGCTTTATCGCTTCTTTTAATATCCCTCTAGTAGCAGATATGATCTTATCATAATCTATTTCTTTAATAAATCTAGCTTCAACTAAAGGATTTACATTGGCCTTAAATAAGATCTCATCAGCATAGATATTACCAATACCAGTGATCATTGATTGATCTAATAGTTGAGTTTTTATTTTAGTCTTATTGTCCTTATTAAACTTTTTCAAGTAACTTCCCGTTAATCTCTCATCAAAAGGTTCATAGCCTAATTTATCTAAGCAACTATAGTCTTCATCTTTTTTATACAACCACATCCTACCAAACTTTCTTACATCGTTATAGTGTAGTTGCTTATCTTCTAGATAAAAGATGACATGAGTATGTTTATCTTTTTCTTTATTTTCTTTGGGATAAACATAAAACTTGCCTTCCATCCTTAAATGCACGATCAAAGTATATTCATCTAAGATGAATATAAGATATTTGCCTCTTCTTTCAAACTTTCTAAAATGCTGTCTTTTTAGTTCATCAACAAAACAATCTTTACTAGTTTCTATCATCTTCTCATAATAGACTTTAGCATCTTCTATCTGTTGATCTTTTATTTGATGTTCTAATGTTCTTAAGACAGTTTCTACCTCTGGTAATTCAGGCATCTACTTCACCTCTAACCAAGTATTACCACAGGTTGCTTGCGCTACAAGTGGTACGGATAACTTCATAGCATTTTCCATTTCTTCTGTAACGATCTTCATTGCTTCTTCTTTTTCATCTAGAGGAACATTTAAGATAAGTTCATCATGGATCTGTAAGATCAATTTAGATTTCATATTCTGTTTCTTTAAACGATTATAAACATTGATCATTGCTACTTTTATTAAGTCGGCAGCACTACCTTGTACAGGAGCATTCATAGCTGCTCTTTTACCAAATTCTTTTAAATTACGATTGCTATTTCTTATTTCAGGTATCTCTCTTCTTCTATTGAGCATTGTTGTGACATAACCATTTAATTCACATTCTCTTATTGATTCATCCATGAACTTCTTAATATTAGGATATTTTTCAAAGTAAGCTTTGATGAACTCACCTGCCTGTTGTACAGAGATATTTAACCTTTCTGATAAACCATAGTTAGTCATACCATAGTCAATACCAAAGTTGATAGCTTTAGCTTGCCTTCTCATTAATGGTGTGACTTCTTCTTTACTAACGCCAAAGATATCCATAGCCGTCTTAGTATGAGCATCTAAGCCATTCTTAAATGCTTCGATCAAAGGTTTCTCATCAGCTAAATGAGCTAACATCCTTAATTCAACTTGCGAATAATCAGCTCCCACAAGTACACATCCTTCTTCTGGAATAAAGGCTTCTCTGACTAAAGCCGCTTCTTCATTACGAACAGATATATTCTGTAAGTTAGGATCACTAGAAGATAATCTACCAGTCTCAGTGATACATTGATTAAATACTGTATGGATCTTACCATCTTTTTGAATATATTTTTTCAATCCTTCAGCATAAGTTGAATATAACTTAGCATACTTACGATATTGAATTATCTCATCAATGATCGGATGTTTATCACTTAATTTCTGTAAGACTTTGATATCGGTACTTCTCTTAGTAGATTTAGCTAATTTTAGTTCATCATAAATGACCTCTGCTAATTGCTTAGGCGAATTGATATTGAACTCTTTATCAGCTAATTGCCAAATATGTCCTTGATAGAAATCCATCTTTTCTTTCGTTTCTACACTTATCTTATCTAAGATCTTTTCATCACAGACTATTCCTGTCTCTTCCATTGATGTCAATACTTCAACAAGTGGTAATTCCACTCTCCAATAAAGCTCGCTCATCTTCTTTTCGTTTAATTCATTTTCAATTTTATCTTTTAAGAAGAGTAATCTACTAGCATATTTAGTCGCATTACTATTTTCTAATGAGAACAAGTCTAATTGTTGTTGTTCACTTACTGGTAAATGATATTTAATACATAAATCATCTATATTTTTGATCTTGCTATCACATAAGAAAGCCATGATCATTAGATCATAGATCTTTCCTTTTATCTCAAAGTCATATTTGATAGCTAAATGTTGCCAAGCTTTAAGATCATATACGATCTTAGTTTTCTCAGATGCTAAAAAATCTTTGATATTTTCGCTCTTTAAGAAATCTGAAAAACTCATCTCATAATTAACTGACTCATTACTTAAAGCAATAACATCCTCTTCAATATATAATGCTGTTTCACTAATCAATCTATCTGAATCTACATCACTAACACTAACAAATGAACTTTCTTGAAACTTCTTTTCTTCAACTTGTTCTTGCTGTTCTTGCTTACTACTTGAAAGATCTACCCTATTAGCTAAAGAACGCATTTGATATCTAACATAGAAGTTGTAGACATCAATACCTTCTTTTTGGTATTTACAATCATTAATATTGATGCCAGTATCAGCATCAGTGATGATAGTAGCTAGTCTTTTAGAAAGATAAGCATTATCTTTATCTAAAATAAGATTTTCTTTTAACTTACCCTTTTGCTCATCAATATGATCATATAAATTTTCTACACTTTGATACTGATTTAATAACTTAATAGCTGTCTTATCGCCGATCTTTCTAACACCAGGGATATTATCACTAGGGTCTCCAGCTAAAGCTTTCATATCAATGATCTGCTTTGGCTCCAATTGGAATCTATCATAAACAGCCTGGGGAGTCATCATGACAATATCACTGATACCTTTATGCATTAACCATACTTTGATATTATCATCTACTAACTGTAATAAGTCTTTATCACTAGTCAAGATATTAACATCATATTGTTCATTCTGTTTAGCTAAACAGCCAATGATATCATCAGCCTCTAATCCTTCTTGTTCATGTCTTTTAATATGTAAAGCATCAATATATTCTCTGATTATTGGAAATTGTGTCTTTAGATCTTCGGGAGTAGCACTTCTAGTACCTTTATATTCAGGATACTCTTTATGACGATAAGTATCTTTACCATGATCAAAAGCCACCAAGATATAATCAGGTTCAATCGTCTTAAGAGCCTTTGCTAACATCAGAGCAAAACCATATATGGCATTGGTAGGTATACCCTCACTTGTCGACATAGATTGTCCATAAACAGTCGCATAATAAGCTCTAAATAACATCGAGTTGCCATCGATCAACAATAATTTTTTCATAAGTGTTCCTCCAATACGAAAATAGAAGTCGTAAAACTTCTATTTAAAGGCATTTTCTAATGCAGTCAGATTTTCATACATGATAGTAATGTAATTCTTATCTTTCTCAATATCACTTTCTGACAAACGTGATAAAGATGATAGATCGATCTCTTCAAGTCCCAGATCATCTTTTACTTTTTGATATAAGTTGAGCATGTCTTCATCAGTTATCGTATCATCATAAACAATATATTTGACATTGTTATTCTTGATCTGTTGTTCGATGAAAGCTAATTGCTCATCAGTAGGAAGTACACCATATTTAGATAATATCAATGGATATACTTCAATGCCATAAAGTTTTTGCCAATTACCAAATGACGCTGTCACTGTAACTAACTTGATATTACTTATCTCTTTTAAACTTTGAAATTCTGCATCCATTCTCACAAAAGTCTGTTGTAACTCTTTAAAACGATTTTCAAATGTTAAAGTATCTTCTGGATAATATTCACATAACCATTCTTTGATCGTAGCGGCCATTGAACTCATTGCGATCGGATCTAACCAAATGAATGGATCCTTCTTATAAGTGTCAACATGATCAAATAATGTTGAATCATAATAAACATCTTCTTTTAAGACTGACTCATCACCAACTTTGATAGTGGTATATCTTTTAAAATCATAGATAGCAGATAAGCTAGCAAGATTAACGATAGTCATATCATAATCCTGCAAAATCTCAGGATAAATATCTAAATAAGTTTCTAACTCATCAATATAAAAGAATACCGTCGTCTTTTGTAAGATCTCATCATAATCTTCAACAATAGTTGCTCTCTGAATGATTTCATCAGAACTGATATACTCTACATCGACTTTATCACCGGCTAACTGTTCTATCAAATATTTCACGGCATATACCGTGGTAGTTACTGTCGCTTTTTCATTAGCACATCCACAAAGAGTAGTTGCTAACATCGCCATTATTAAGAACATCAATATTTTTTTCTTCATAATAGCACCTCCGTTAGTTATTATTATAACACGATATAGAATTATAAAATAACCCCTTTTTCCCGATAACTATAATAGTCATCATAACTAACAATGATATGATCTATCATCGGTATATCCATTAATTTACTTGCCTCAAATATCTTTCTTGTCGCATTATTATCAGCTAAAGAAGGACTCACATCTTGTGAAGGATGATTATGAGCAATGATGATCTTTTCAGCTGAATACTTTATTGCTTCTTCAAAGATACTCTTGGCGGAAAAACTCACCTCTTTCCCTGAACCTTTAAATATCTCACTATAGCCCAATACACAATTTCGATTGTTCAAAAAGATGATGACAAAATATTCTTGATCAGCATTGCCAATGTATTGTCTTAGCCATTGCACGATCGTTTCTGGTTTCTTCAAAACTTCAGCATTTAAAACCTCATTATAGTTTACTCTCCTTACGATCTCCATTGCCGCTGCTATCTCACAAGCCTTAGCTAATCCCACCCCCTTTAATTTAGTCAATTCTTTTACAGACATCTTGACTAAAGAGTTGACACCCTGAACTTGTTTCAAAATAGAAGAAGCAAGTCCAATAGCATCCAACTCCTTATTACCACAACGTAAGATCAAAGCTAATAGTTCAGCATCACTCAAAGCTTTCATACCATAAGTCAAGGCCTTCTCACGAGGTCTAGCTGACTTATCCCATTGTTTGATAGCCATCTTCTAACGGAAAGTGATACGTAGCCTTCTAAATGAGAAACTACCACTACTAGCAAACATCAACTTAAATACTGCGATCCCAAAAGCGATCAGAGTCAATATTTCAAATATTTTTTTCATGCTTCATTCTCCTTTCTAACGCCAACCAATACTGAAGCTAAAGATCTTGATCCTACCTCTAGAAGAAATCAATAAACGATAACTCACATAAGCAAGATACATAGCTAATATGATCAATATCTTTTTCATAACAAAAATACCTCCTAATATATAATTAGAAGGTATATTAAAAATTCCTATATTTTTTTGTAAAATTTCTTAACTAAAAGATGATAATATCCTCTTCTTCTTGCTCTTCAATGAACTTATCATTCTTTTTTTTCATTTTGATAACAACAACTGCAGTAGTTACCGCAACAGTCAAAGCGGCAACAGATACTAGTAATGCTATAGTATTTTTCTTGCTCTTCTTTTGCTTCATTTTAGATACCTCTCTATCTATAAATATAAATTACTATATTTTTCTTCTTTTTTCAATAATAATTATTTAGAAAATAGTGATGCCGATCACATCACTGTTCAATTTAACAACTTTACTACTAAACTATCTTTTTAACCAGCGCCTTACATTTCTTACCACAGAATGCTATACCATAAGCTAAGATCTTATTAACTTTATGTTCTTTTAGAT
>CAVAAT010000005.1:0-21767 GCA_963586925.1 Erysipelotrichaceae bacterium | reverse complement strand
GAGGTTTTGCTTGGCTATTAGAAAACGAAAAATAAAAAGATCATCTTTTGATGATCTAGGCTACTATATTGATAGGTAGCTACTATTTCTAGCAACTTGGTCTGGTGAACCATTTAACAGAAGCCACAGACCTTTACAGTCTGTGGTAGTTCACTTTAAGTGATCTATTTTTTTTAGTAAGTCAATGATCATCTTATGGTGATCAAAAGCTAGTTGTTCTGTAGTTATGTATTGATAGTTTTTATCAAAGATGATCGTATCTGCATCATTAGTTAAAGTGATCTCTTCATCTTGAATCATTATCTTAAACCAAGAAGTTTCTGCGGCATCATCACCTGCTTGCGGTCTAACTTCATCTTTATCTACTATTCCATAATAGGCAGCTGACACGACCCAACCTCTTGGGTCTCTTTGAGGTTGACTATAATTGCCTAATAAAGTGACATTTGTTTCTAGATCTGTTTCTTCTTTTAATTCTCTTTTTCCACTTTGCTCAAGAGTTTCATTTTCTTGAGCAAAACCACCGGGTATTGCCCATTGTTGAATGAATGGATGGCCTTTTCTTTTTACAAGCAAAATGTATAGATCATTTTCTTTTTGAGAGATGATAAGGCAATCAGCTGTTAGATAGGGATGGTTATAGTTTTTAGTTTTGTAAACTTCTAAGAATTGTTGAAGGGTTAAGCCTTTTTTATCTATTAATTCCATAGTGTATCCTTTCAATATGTAAAAATGGTGCATAGATAACTATGCACCACTATTATACTATGATTAGAAGTCTACTTCAGTGTCGTAGTAGCAGCACTTTAATAATTTTTCCATTTCTTCCTGAGTAGGAATACGTGGGTTTGATCCAGTGCAAGCATCACCAATAGCAAGAGTTGCGATCTCTGGTAATCTCTCTAAGAATACTTCTTCTGGTACGAAACCATTTTCTGTTGGATAAGAATCCTTACCATAGAACTTGATTCCGTGAGGGATATTTAATTGATCGTTCATACCACGAACAAACTTGATCAAATTAGCAACTTTTTCATCATCGTTGTTTCCGCCTAAGCCCATGTAATCAACGATAACACCATATCTCTTCTTAGCTGTTTCATCTTTAGCATTGAAAGCAATGACTTTTGGTAAGTACATAGCATTAGCAGCACCATGGATGATATGAGCACCATAATCAGCGAAGGCAGCACCAGTCTTATGAGCCATTGAGTGAACGATACCTAATAAAGCGTTAGAGAATGCCATACCTGCTAAACATTGTGCATCGTGCATTCTATCTCTTGCTGACATATCACCATTGTATGATGGTACTAAATCATTTTGGATCATTTCGATAGCATGGATTGCTAGTGGATCTGTATAGTTGCAGTTAGCTGTTGAAACATAAGCTTCTACAGCATGAGTTAAAGCATCCATACCTGTATGAGCAACTAACTTTTGTGGCATTGTTTCTGCTAATTCTGGATCAACGATAGCAACATCTGGTGTGATCTCAAAGTCAGCGATTGGGAATTTAACACCTTTAGCATAATCTGTGATGATTGAGAATGCAGTAACTTCTGTTGCAGTTCCTGATGTAGAACTTACAGCACAGAAATGAGCTTTTGTACGTAATTTTGGTAAACCGAATACTTTACACATATCTTCAAATGTTGTGTCAGGATATTCGTATTTGATCCACATTGCTTTTGCAGCATCGATAGGTGAGCCACCTCCGATTGCTACGATCCAATCTGGTTGGAATTCAATCATAGCTTGAGCACCACGCATAACAGTTTCTACTGATGGGTCTGATTCGATACCATCAAAAATCTTAACTTCCATTCCAGCTTCTTTTAAGTATTGTTCAGCTCTGTCTAAGAAACCGAATCTCTTCATTGAACCACCACCTACACAGATGATAGCGCGCTTGCCTTCAAAATTCTTAAGGTTTTCCAATGCGCCTTTTCCATGATAGACATCTCTTGGTAAAGTAAAACGTGCCATATAATTTCCTCCTTAATATAATACACGCAAAAGTTTGTTAAACTTTTCACATAGTGAGTATAAATAATTGCTATATTTTTGACAAGTACTTTTTTTAGATTGATAATAAATCGTAGTTGTTCACAATTTCACAAATGTTATACAAAAAGTTTATGACAATATTAATAAATTGTCATGTCAAATAAGTATTTTGAATATTATAATTAAGTTGAGGTTGATAAAGATGGAAACAGTAATTATTGATACTAAATGTGGTAAGATCAAGGGCAGAAAGATGAAAGATTCTTTACTATTTTCTTCTATCCCTTATGCTATAACAGAGAGATTTGAAGCGCCTAAGCCTGTTGATAAATGGGATTTATTTGACAGTACGCAAAAACAAGTTAATTGTCCTCAATTTTTTAATTATCGAGATTTGAAAGATAGTTTTGATGATTTTTATTATAAAGAATTCTATTTTGAAAGAGATAGTGACTTTGCGGAAAGTCCAATGACTTTAACTATCACTACTCCAATTGAGCCAAAAGATTGTTCGGTCATTGTTTATATCCATGGTGGTAGCTTTGAAAATGGATGTATTGAAGATCTGCCTTTTGGAGGTTGTGAAGAATATGCGAAAAGAGGGATCATTCTTGTTTCAGTAGGATATCGCTTAAATGTATTTGGCTTATTTGATAGTCAGAATTATATGTTGCAAGATCAATTTTTTGCGATCAAATGGGTTTATGAGAATATAGAGGCATTTGGCGGTAATAAAGACAATATTGTTTTAATGGGGCAGTCAGCTGGAGCTATGTGCATCAGTGACTTGTTGCTGTATAAACCATTAAAAGAATATGTTAAAGCAGCCATCATCATTTCGGGTGCAGGAGTCATTCCACGTCTTGCTGGACCTAAAGATCAAAAGACTAATGCTGATTTCTGGCAAAAGGTTGTTAGGGATGCAGGATGCGAGAATATAGAGGAAGCTAAAAAAGTTGATGGAAAGATCTTATGGGAAAGTTGGTATAAGAATGCACACCATCAAAAAGCACCAGTTAGTGTTTTAGAACCCTCTATTGATGGTACATTCATCTCTGATGTGCCACAGAATATTCGCAATAGAGGAGAAGATGTTGATATACCATTAATGATTGGTGTTACTTCTCAAGATATGTATCCTTATATGATCTTAGACATGGCTTTAAGGATGGGGGTAAGAAATGCAAGAGCTAAAAGAAGTAATGTTTATTGTTACTATTTTGATATAACTTTGCCGGGAGACAATTATAAAGCTTTCCATGGTAGTGATTTGTGGTATCTATTTGGTAATATGGACAAGTCTAAAAGAGCATTTACTCAAAAAGATAAAGATATCAGTAAGATGATGATCGATTATGTGGCTAATTTTGTCAATAAGCATGATCCTAATGGGAAAGGATTAGTCAAATGGCAAAATATTACTAGATATGATCATGATCTTCGTTTGTTCTCTTATGGTAAATGTTCTACTGTAAGGCCATTTAAAGCAAGAGGCAAGTTATTCTATAACATGTTCTTTGATAAAGGCCCCTTCTAAGCGTATAATTATTTTCAAGTAGGGAGAAAGAAAAAGATGAGTCAAAAAGAAGAATGTGATGAATTATTTAATGATATGATGAATGCTGTGCATTACTTGATGAATAAGAATAAAGAGTTTTATCCAATAGGATCGGTGATGCTATTTGATGGTAAGGTAGAACTTACAGCTATTGAAACGGATAGCGAGCATCCATTGTCAAATGAAGTCATCGAACAGTTGACACAGTTACATCATGAGAAAGCTTTGATGGGTCAGATCAAAGCAAGTGCTATTGCTTATAATGCATCTGTCAAGGTAGAAAATGTTGATATGGATGCCATCATTGTTTCTGTTGAACATCGAGAAGGTTATAGTGTGCAAGTTGTTGTTCCTTATAAGCAGACAATATTTAACAAGATAAAATATGGTCAAGTATTTGCTCAAGAAGGATTACATGAAGTATTTAATGAAGCTTAAAACAATAAAGAATGATGAATGAGGCAGTTTAATTAAAAATAGTTAATTACTGCTTTTATTTTGTCTCATAAAAACATTGTCATTAAAGTGAGGCAAGGTGTAAAATACTAAGGGAAAATAAATTTTGAAATTTCTAGGGAAACAGTATTTATTTGCGACAGTTAGTGTACTTAATTTTACTGAATCGATTGATTTCAAAAGAAGGGAAAAGGAGGCAAATCAAAATGCAAAAAAAGAAAAAAATGTCTGTAGTATCTTTATTAGTAGCAGTATTTATGTTGCTTAGTTTTGTACCAACAACAGTAGGTGCAGAAGATACAGATACTACTGCTCGCGTATGGGATCTTTCTAAATCTAAAGAAGCTACTAATTTAGACTCTAATTTTGAATCTCGCGTTACTTTATCTTTGCCTGCAGATGATTACAAAGGCAATTTAGATGTTGTATTTGTAATGGACGGTTCTACAAGTACTGATGCAAGTGATTTAGCAAAGGATGCAACCAATTTACTCAAGGAATTAACTGAGTATAAGAACTTAAATGTTAAAGTTGGTGTAGTCATCTTTGGTGGAAGTGTGCCTATTCTTTATACTAGTGAGGAACTTATGTCTCTTGCTGATGAAGAGAATATAACTAAATTAACGGATGTAATCACTGACAGATCATATGATAGTGCAAGCGGCCGTAGTGGTAGTAACCTACAAGCTGGTGTAAAAAATGCTCAAAGTATGTTAGATGCTGATACAGAAGTAGAAAACTCAGACAAATATATGATCCTTCTTACTGATGGTGGAGCTCGTATGTGGGTTAATGATGAAGGTCTTTCAATGTCTCAAGGCTACACTGTAAATGGTGGAACTGATGTTTGGTGGGGCCAAAACCAAGACTTTGCTAGCCGTTATATTGAACAGAGAAATCCTAGAGAATTACGTACATTTGAAGAAGTATGGCAAGCTGGTAATACTAATGCTGATTTTACTAAATATGCTATGACTCAAGAAGAAAGTAAGAAAGAGGATGCATATAAGAACGCAGCAACTTTAGAGATTGCTTGTAATTCTGATGACTACTATACTTCATTAGAAGCTTCTACTTATTATGCTGCAACTTCTATCGTAGAGTCATCTGAGAAATGTCATGTTATTTGGGTAGATTATCCATACCATAGTGGAACATATGCTGAATATACTAATTCATTCAAGAATTGGTTAGCTGATAACAAATATGTCACTCGCTATGATAGTCAGGATCAACAATCTGGAGATATTTTTGCTGATGTAAAAGATCAACTTATCTACCTTTTAGATGCTGGAACAACTGTTGTTGACTACATGGGTTATGTTGAGGGTGATTATAACTTAGATTTCGTTAATAAGATTGATACTTTAGTTCTTACTGTAGATGGTGAAACTAAGCCTGTTACTCAGTTATCTGATAATTCTTATG
Source organism: Erysipelotrichaceae bacterium (assembly GCA_963586925.1). Lineage (GTDB taxonomy): Bacteria > Bacillota_I > Bacilli_A > Erysipelotrichales > Erysipelotrichaceae > UBA1783. Next base: position 16,315 of record CAVAAT010000005.1, on the reverse strand, counting down.
GCTTTGGTGATAAACTTGATAATGGTAAGTATGAATATGAATTAACTTATTATGCTGCTAATGATGGTGAAGAATATTTCCAATGGGATATCAATGTTCCTGTTAGAAAAGACATTCCTGTAAAACTTACTTATACTGTTAAGCTTGTTAACCCTAAGACTGCTAGTGGTACTTATGGTGTTTACGATCGTTATGGTGAGAACAATGATGGTTCAGCTAAGTATGATTTATATACTAATAACAAAGCTACTTTGAATCCAGTAGATTCTAATGGCAAAGCTGGCAATTCTCAAGATTTCCAAAAGCCAACAGTATCATATGTTGTTGAAAGTAAAGTTCCTAGCACAGGAGATAATAGTCATATTTCACTATTTGTAACTCTACTTGCTACTAGTACTATCGCTTTAACAGCTGTTGCTATTAAAAAGAAAGAAGAAAAATAAATTTAACTTTTAAGTTAAATAACTAAGTAAAAAACTGCATGCTTCTTGTATAGATAAGAATGATGCAGTTTTTTGTGTCTCTATGTAGTAATTTGTGATATTTGCTTGTGAAAGTATTGATCGACCAAGATATAAAAAAGGATCACTTGCTCGTGACCCTTTAGTTATTAGTCTTTAACAATCTCTTTAGCGTTAGTTAATAATGTAGCAACACTTTGAAGTTCACTAGGAACAACGATCTTAGTAGCTTGACCATTAGCGATCTTTTCATAGGTTTCTAAGCTCTTAAGAGATAAGTACTCTTTTGATGGAGCAGCTTGGTTGATAAGTGCAATGCCTTTTGCTTGTGCCTCATATACTTTATATAGGGCTTCAGCATGACCTTCAGCTTCTTTGATCAAGGCTTCCTTCTTGGCTTCAGCTTTTAGTAGTGCTGATTCTTTTTCAGCTTCAGCTTTTAATACTGCTGATTCTTTCTCACCTTCAGCAACTAAGATTGATGAACGTTTATCACCTTCAGCTTTTAGGATTGATTCACGTCTTTCACGCTCAGCTCTCATCTGCTTTTCCATAGCTTCTTGAATGTCACGTGGTGGTAAGATGTTTTTAACTTCAACTCTTCTAACTTTGATACCCCAAGGATCAGTTGCTTCATCTAATATTGAACGCATCTGAGTGTTGATGATATCTCTACTTGTTAATGTGTCATCTAATTCAAGATCACCGATGATATTTCTTAAAGTTGTAGCTGTTAAATTTTCAATAGCATTGATCGGCCCTACTACTCCGTAAGTGTATAGTTTTGGATCAGTGATCTGAAAATATACTACTGTATCTATCTGCATTGTTACGTTATCCTTAGTGATAACTGGTTGAGGATCAAAATCCTTAACGATCTCTTTCAATGTTACTTTGTTAGCGATACGATCAATAAACGGCATAACGAAATGTACGCCAGTAGTCCAAGTTGCATAGTAAGCGCCTAATCTTTCAACTACATAAGCTTCAGATTGGGGAACGACTCTAACAGTGTAAGCAAGTACTAAAGCGACGATCACTAGGATGACAACGAAAATAATGATTCCTTTCATAATTAATTCCTTTCTTTAATCTATTTTTTTGACGACTAATTTAGCCCCGTCAATAGCTATTATCTTTACTAGAGAATCTTTAGCGATAACAGAATTGTCTGCACTTATACAACTCCAATCCATGCCAGAGACCTTAGTTTCACCCCAACTGTATGGAGTGATATCCTTAGTCAATACAGTTGTTTGACCGATGAGCCTATCGGTATTAGTAGCAACAGTGTTGCCTCTGAGATACTGTGCTGCAAGAGGTCTAATGAGTAACATACTTCCGATCGAGCCAGCAAAGAAGACTACATATTGCCAAATGTGAGAGATATTCGCAATAGCAAGTGGAATAGCAAGGCAAGCTCCAATGGTAAACCAAATACATATTAGATTACCGAGAGTAAATATCTCGATAAGAAATGCACCAACGGCTATTAAGATCCATAATGTAAGCAAGATTAGTCCTCCTTTCGATCTAATTCTACTATAAGCATATCATCATTGTCATTATAGTAGGCTTTGTATTTAATGTTCTTGTCTAATGGCTGATCTACAACCTCTTGTAAAGCTAATAACATTGCTTTGGAAGAGATACGGACATAACCATTGCCAAAATTCAATTTGTGCAGATTCTCTAATGGATATAGATGCAGATCGATGTCATTTTTAGAAATAGGTTTTATGCATAGCTTTTTCTCATTTTTATCGATACCGATCATACACCATTTATAATCTGAAAATTTTGCAGCTGCACTGTTATTTAAAGTGATGTATTTACTGCTAACAGTGACTATCATGCGGTAAGTTGTTCCTTTGATCCAATCAATCATACTAACGTCTCCTTTCGAGATCATTATAGCATGATCTGTACCTTTTGCAAATCTTTGCTTACTTTTGCTTAAAGAGTACAAATTTCTCTAATGGAAATAGCACACACATTTGTATAAAGCCGGCTAATAGAGAAGCAATAGTACGAGCATAACTACTGTTATTGAGTTTTCCGACAATAAATCCTTGCAAGTAACAAGAGAATAATATCAGGATGATGAGAACGACAATATAAATGACAAATCCTTTCTTTGAGCCTTGACCTTTAAAGGTCGTTTTCATATTGATAAAGTAGCCATAAATATTAGCTAGAGCATTGCTTAAAAGAAAAGGTAAGATGTAACCATAAGTGACTACCCCATTAATGACATACTTACTTTCTCCGGTAAATAATATTTTAGGGTCAAAGAAGATCTGTAAAAATGATGATAGAGTTGTAGTGATACTGTCGAAAAATATTGGCAAGATATTTGCTAATAATAATTGAACAATAGTAACACTGAAACTGACGAGATTAAATTAAATAAACTCCCATAAAGACTTTTTCTTTTCCATATAGATTATTATAGAACTTTTAAATGCAAAAGTTAGGATGATTGTCATTGGAAAATAAAAATTGTTAGTATACTTTTAACAAAGAGAGATATTACAAATGAACGATTATAAGAATTTTATTGGTATTGATTTTCCTTATCGGAAGTTAAAAATCGCCAAAGTTGTTGAAATAGTAAGTTATGTTTTGCTTCGTGCTTTGTCATTGGCGTCTTTGCGGAAGGAAATATTTTGTGACTTGCAGTTGCTGGCGAAGTGATTTTAGCAGGTTTAGTCATTTCTTATGTTTTGTAATATTTATATGATCTTGTGCAGTTAAAAGAGTATGAGATCTAAAAAAGGAGCAAGAAAATAAGACAGAAAACTAATTAGATAATGTGAAAAATGTTTGACATTAGTCTATTAAAATAGTAATATAGACATGTCGCAAAAAAGCGATGTGTTTTTTGTGGGAGAAGGTGCAACCCTTCATACCACGACATAACTTTAAAGAAAGGAAAAAAGTTTATGAAAAGAGTTGCTAAAGTGTGCAAGCTCCAATTCCAAGCCGGTGGAGCTAGACCAGGACCGGCATTAGCAAGTGCTGGTATCAATATGCCTCAATTCTGTTCAGCATTCAATGATGCTACTAAGGACAGAAAAGGTGATATTGTTCCTGTAATCATTACGGCTTATGAAGACAAGTCATTTGATTTCGTCTTAAAGACAACACCAGCTGCTGCTATGTTAAAGAAGGCTGCTGGAATCACAAAGGCTTCAGGAAATCCTAAGACAACAATCGCTGGTACTATCACAGTTGATCAGTTAAAGGAAATTGCTGAATACAAGATGCCAGATCTTAACGCTAATGACGTTGAAGCTGCTATGAGAATCGTTGCTGGTACAGCTAAGAATATGGGCATCAAGATCGAAGGATGGGAGTAGTAGTATGAAACACGGAAAGAAATATGTAGAAGCTGCTAAGCTTATTGACAAGAGCAAGTCATACACTATCGAAGAAGCTATTGAATTAGTTAAACAAGTATCTTATACAAAGTTCGATGCAACGATCGAATTAGTATTCCGTTTAAATGTAGATCCACGTCATGCTGATCAACAATTACGTGGAGCTATCGTTCTTCCTAACGGAACAGGTAAGTCTAAGAAAGTATTAGTCATCACTCAAGGTGCTAAAGTTGCTGAAGCTCAACAAGCTGGCGCTGATATCGTTGGTGGCAAGGAAATCTTGGAAGACATCAAAAAAGGTTGGTTCGATTTCGATGTTATCGTAGCTACACCTGATATGATGGCTGAACTTGGTAAATTAGGTAAGATCTTAGGACCTAAAGGTTTAATGCCAAACCCTAAGACAGGAACAGTTACAATGAACGTTGCTACTGCTGTTGAAGAGATCAAGAAAGGTAAAGTTACTTACCGTACTGATAAGGAAGGTAACGTTGCTGTTATCATCGGTAAGAAGTCATTCACTAATGAACAATTAGTTGAAAACTATAAGACTATTTACGATGTAATCTTAAAGGCTAGACCAGCTGCAGTTAAGGGTACATATATGAAGAATGTTGTAATTTCTGCATCTATGTCACCAGCAATCAAAGTTGATCATTTAGCTTAATCAAAATTATTAGTTGTTTACAATATACCATAGACAGCAACGACCGTTGAGGTGTAAAAAGGTTGCCGAGGTACAAAGTTGAATTAAAACTTTAGTCCGTCTGTCTATGAGCAAACGGACTTTATTTTTAGGTATATTGAGCAAAATACACAGAAGAAAGGAAAGAACATTATGAACCAAAACGTACTAGAACAAAAGAAACAGTTGGTATCAGAGATCACAGACAAGATCAGTAATGCTGCTTCAACTGTAGTTGTTGAGTACCGTGGCTTGACAGTAAGCGAGGTTACAGAATTACGTAAGCAATTACGTGAAGAAAACTGTGAACTTGTAGTTTACAAGAATACCATGGTTCAACGTGCTTCTGAACAGTTAGGCTACCATGATTTATTAGAATCATTAAAAGGACCTAACGCTGTAGCAGTATCTGCTGATGCTGTTGCTCCAGCAAGAGTATTATGCAAATTTGCTAAGAAGCATGAAAAATTAGTAGTTAAAGCTGGTATCGTAGACGGAAAAGTAGTTGATTCAAGTGAATTAAAAGCATTGTCAACATTACCAAACAAGGAAGGTATGATCGCAATGTTACTTGGCTGTTTACAGAGCCCAATCCGTTCATTCGCCGCTACTGTTAAGGCTATCGCTGACAAGGAAGAAAGCCCGGCTACTGAACAAACTGCCGAATAATTAAATGGAGGAAAAGAATATGGCAAAATTAACAAATGAAGAGATCGTTTCTAGCTTAAAAGAAATGACTATATTAGAAATCAATGATTTAGTAAAAGCTATCGAAGAAGAATTTGGTGTTACTGCTGCTGTTGTTGCATCAGCTCCAGCTGCTGCTGCTGAAGAAGCTGCTCCTGCAGGACCTACTGAAGTTACTATCGTATTAAAAGAAGTTGGACCTACTAAGATCGCTGTTATCAAGGCTATCAAGGAAGCTTGTGGCTTAGACTTAATGGGCGCTAAGAAGATCGTTGATGCTTGTACTCCAGGCAACCCTAGCACAATCAAGGAAAATGTTAAGGTTGAAGAAGCTGACAAGATCAAAGAAGCTATCCATGCTACAGGCGCAGTTGTAGAATATAAATAGTCTACACTCATTAAATTGATCAGATTATAAGGGTCGAGATCGCTCGACCCTTATTAACCTAAAGGAGGGAGAAGGTATGAGTTATTATTTTACCAATGATCCCCAATTAGAAATGAACCGAAAGAGTATAAGCTTTCGGTTTTTCGGCGTTATTGAAAACTTTATTTCTGATAATGGTGTGTTCAGTAAAGAGACCTTGGATTATGGTTCAAGAGCTTTATTAGAGACTATCACAAAAATTGATATCACTGGGAAAGTATTGGATATGGGCTGTGGTATTGGCGTTATCGGAATCTTATTAAAAAAATACAAGAGTGATATCGATCTTACTATGATCGATGTTAATGAAAGAGCAGTGGAGTTGACCAAGATAAATAGCCAAAATTATAAACAAGATAATAAGGTTGTCTTGTCTGATGGATTTACTGCTTTAAATGATAAATTTGACTGTATCGTATCCAATCCTCCCATACGGATCGGAAAAGAAAAACTATATTCTTTATTTGTTCAAGCTTATGAACACCTGAGTGAAAGTGGCACGATGTATTTAGTCATCCGCAAACAACAAGGTGCTAAAAGTGCGATGAATTATTTAACTGAATTGGGGTTAAAAGTTGAACTTTTGAACAAAGATAAAGGATATTGGATAATATCTGCGAAAAATAGTTGACAATTATTACTCAAATTGTCATAATATAAAATTGCATAATAGTAAAATAAAATGGGTAAGCTTGCGTCACATTACCCAAGTTTATGTATTAAGGAAGGGGCGTCGTTATGAGCAAAGAGGCATACCGCATAGTTACTCACGGTAAAGCTAGTAGAAGAGACTATTCCAAGGTTTCAGGAAAATTAGAACTACCTAACCTTGTAGAGATCCAAACTCAATCGTACAAATGGTTCGAAGAAGAAGGGATTAGAGAAGTATTTGAAGAGATCTACCCAATCGAAAATTCCAATAAGAATATCAAATTGGAATACTTAGGTTATGAGTTTGGTACCCCAAAATACGACACAGATGAATGTAAAACAAGAGAGCTGACATATTCGGCTCCTTTACGCGCATCTATGAGATTGACTATCGAAGATAGCGAAACAGGTGAGTTGATCCAAAAGGATACAGAAAAAGTATTCTTAGGTGATTTCCCTAAATTAACTCCTACTGGTACTTTCATAATCAATGGTGCAGAGAGAGTTATTGTTTCTCAGATCGTTAGATCACCAGGAGCATACTTCGCTATTGAACAGGAAGAAAAGACAGGTAAAGATATCTTTACTTCTGAACTAATTCCATCAAGAGGTACTTGGTTAGAGTTCATGACTGATTCTAAAAAGAGCAATATCGGTCGTATCATCAATATGAGTGTTGATAGAAAGAGAAAGATCTTATCAACAATCTTATTTAAAGCAATTGGTTTGTCATTGAATAGAGAGAAAGGCGAGGATTGCTACGATACAGCAGCAATGAAGACTTTCTTACAAGCAATGAACTTACCTATCTATGATGTTCCAACAGATATGGAAGAAAAAGAATATTTAAATGATTATATTCTTTTATACACTGCTATCTTTGGAAACTATGAAGAAATAAGCAATACTTTAATGGCTGATAGTAAGATCAAGACTACAGATGAGTCATTAAAGGCAATATATGAGAACCAACGTTCCGATGATATTCATACAGTCGAAGGTGCGAAGAATTTGATGAATGCTAAATTCTTTGACGCTCGCCGCTACGACTTGAATAAAGCTGGAAGATATAAGACTAACAAGAAGTTAGGTGCTTATTCTCGTTGTAAAGATAAGTATTTGGCTGAAGATCTAAAAGATGAAAACGGTAATGTTGTTTGTCCTAAGAATACTTTGATCAATACGAAAGAGATGTTGAAGTCGATCAGAGATACTTTGGATAAAGGTCTTTATATGATCGCTTTACCTCAAAAATATGAATTTTCACATCCTGATAAGGTTGATGTACCTGTTTCTTATGGCAAAGGTCTAGTTGGACGTATTTTAGCTAGAAATGTTGATACAACAAAAGAGACTTTTGAAGTTGGTACAGTTTTAACTTTGGATGATGTTAAGAAATTAGCTAAGAGTGATGTTGAATCAATCTGTGTTTATGGTGGTATCATTGGACAGGCTGTAGAATTAACAAAGAGTAATGTTTCTTCTGTATTAAATTATGGTGGAAGATTATATTGTTATGGTAGATTAGTAGAAAAGAATAAGGATGTTTTTGGTGATGATGAGGAATTAGTTGTTTCTCGTTATATTCCTGATACAGAACAACCTATCTTAGATAATGCTAGTAGAAAGTTCATTATCGATCAAGTAAATGAAGGTGCACAATATACTTTATATTTAGTAGGTGCTGCTAACCAATTGATCTATGTAAAGAATACTGCTGAAACTAGCGATACTGTTAAGGTATTAGGTATCGATCCATTCACTGCTAAGAAGACTATCATTATTTCAGATATGTATAGCCAATACTCTTATCTGTTGAACATGACAGAAGAAGTTGGCGTTATTGATGATATTGACCAATTGGGTAACCGTAGAATCAGAACTGTTGGTGAACTTATCCAAAACCAATACAGGATCGGTTTCTCAAGAATGGAAAAGAATGTTAAGGAGAAGATGTCTATCTCTGATCTTTCAACTATCACTGCTAAGGGATTGACAAATATCCGTTCACTTACTTCAGCTGTTAAGGAGTTCTTCTCATCTTCACAATTATCACAATTCATGGATCAGGAAAACCCTCTTGCTGAATTGACTAATAAGAGACGTATCTCTGCTTTAGGTCCAGGTGGACTTACTCGTGAAAGAGCAGGATTTGAGGTACGTGATGTCCATAATACAAGTTATGGTAGAATCTGTCCGATCGAGACACCAGAAGGACCAAACATTGGACTTATCAACTACTTGACTTCTTATGCAAAGATCAATCAATATGGTTTCATTGAAACTCCATATCGTAAAGTCATCAAAGAAGCAGATGGTAGATATCGTGTAAGCGAAGATGATGTTGTTTATTTAGCTGCTGATGATGAGATGGAATATGTCATCGCGCAAGCTAATGAGGTTAAAGATGGCTATTTGACTAGTGGCCAATGTGTTTGTCGTTATCATACTGATACAGTGATGATGGATCAATCAGAGGTAGAATTGGTTGACGTTTCTCCAAAACAGATCATTTCTATCGCTGCAGGTTGTATCCCATTCCTTGAAAACGATGATGCATCAAGAGCCTTAATGGGATCTAACATGCAGAGACAAGCTGTACCATTATTAAGACCTCATTCACCATATGTTGGAACTGGATTAGAATATAAGATTGCTCACGATGCTGGTGGAGCTGTATTAGCTAAGAAAGATGGTATTGTCATGTATGCTGATTCACGCAAGATCGTGATCGCTGAAGATGATGGCCATGAGACTACTTATAATTTAGCTAAGTTCCGTCGTTCAAACGCTGGAACTTGTATCAACCAAACACCTATTGTTTCTAAGGGTGATAAGGTTAAAGCTAGTGATATCATCGCAGATGGTCTAAGTATGGAAAATGGCGAATTGGCATTAGGTCAAAACGTTAAGATCGCTTTCATGACATGGAATGGTTATAACTATGAGGATGCTGTCATTATGTCAGAAAAGATGGTCAGAAATGATGTCTTCACTTCTGTACATATTGAAGAATATTCAATTGAGTGCCGTGAAACAAAGCTAGGACCAGAAGAGATCACTCGTGATATTCCAAATGTAAGCGAAGCAAGTGTTCGTAATTTGGATTCTCGTGGTGTCATCATGGTTGGTGCTGTAGTAAGAGAAGGCGATATATTAGTAGGAAAAGTTACTCCAAAAGGACAGAGTGAGAACTCTCCAGAGGAGAAATTGTTGTTTGCGATATTCGGTGAAAAATCAAGAGAAGTTAGAGATAATTCTCTAAAGGTTCCTCATGGTGGAGCTGGTATCGTTCATTCAATAAGAAGATTTACTAGAGCTGATCATGAATTGGCTCCAGGAGTAAATGAAGTTATCAAAGTTTACATCGTTCAAAAACGTAAGATCTCTGAAGGTGATAAGATGGCTGGTCGTCATGGTAACAAGGGTGTTATCTCAAAGATCTTGCCAATTGAAGATATGCCATATATGGCAGATGGTACTCAGATCGATGTTATGTTGAACCCATTTGGTGTTCCATCTCGTATGAACATTGGACAGGTACTAGAGATTCATTTAGGCTTAGCTGCTGAAAAGTTAGGCTGTAAGTTCTCTACACCAGTATTCGATGGTATCAAAAACGAAGAGTTGATGAGTATCTTAAAAGAAGCTGGCAGTACTCCAGATGGAAAAGTTCAATTGTTTGATGGTAAGACAGGAGAACCATTCGATGAGAGAATTGCAGTTGGTATCATGTACATGATCAAGCTAGCTCACATGGTTGATGATAAATTGCATGCTAGAGCTACTGGACCTTATTCATTAGTAACTCAACAGCCATTAGGTGGTAAAGCTCAGAATGGTGGTCAGAGATTTGGTGAAATGGAGGTTTGGGCACTTGAAGCTTATGGCGCTGCTCATACTTTGTCAGAGATCTTGACTGTTAAATCAGATGATGTAACTGGTAGAACTAAGACTTATGAAGCTATCATCAAGGGTAAACCAATCCCTGAAAGTAGCGTTGGTGAGTCATTCAGAGTATTGACTCATGAGTTACAAGCTTTAGCACTTGATGTTAAGGTTTATGATAAAGATCTTAAGGAATTAGACATTTCACAAAATGAAGAAGACAATAAGTCGTCTAATACAGTAAATATCGAGTCTAACCCTTCAGTATTTGAGGGAGATGAAGGATACGGTGTTGTTGATAATCAAGGTCAAGAAATCGCTGAAGCAGTTGTTTCTGGATATGATGATTACAACGAATATAATAATTAATGGGAGGTACAAGAGATGAATATTAATAATGTTGCTTCCGTTCAAATAGGATTAGCTTCTCCAGAGCGTATCCTTGAATGGTCTCATGGTGAAGTTAAAAAACCTGAAACCATAAATTATCGTTCACAGAAACCTGAAAGAGATGGTTTGTTCTGTGAAAAGATCTTCGGTCCTACTAAAGACTGGGAATGTTATTGTGGAAAGTATAAAAAAGTCCGTTATAAGGGTGTAGTCTGCGATAAGTGTGGAGTTGAAATCACTAGAAGTTCCGTAAGAAGAGAGAGAATGGGTCACATCAGCTTAGCTGCTCCAGTTGCTCATATCTGGTATCTTAAGGGAACTCCTAGTAGGATCTCTTTACTATTAGATGTACCACCAAAGCAATTGGAAGAGGTAGTTTATTTCGTAAATTACATTGTTACTGATCCAGGTGATATTAAAGAATTATCTTACAAACAAGTTTTAACAACTGCTGAATATCGTAATTATCAAAGACAACATGGATCAAATAGTTTTACAGCAATGATCGGTGCTGAGGCTATCAAATACTTGTTAGAAAAAGTCGATCTTGAGAAAGATTACAATGAGCTTGTAAAGATCTTAGAGACTGCTCAAGGTGAGAAACGTAAAAAACTCATCAAGAGATTAGAGACAGTCAGTGCCTTCAGAGATTCTAATCAACGTCCTGAATGGATGATCTTAACTGTTCTTCCAGTTATTCCACCTGACTTGCGTCCAATGATGCAACTTGATGGTGGTCGTTTCGCTACAAGTGACTTGAACGATCTATATCGTCGTGTCATCACTCGTAACAATCGTTTACAAAAGTTATTAGATTTAGGTACACCTGCTATCATTGTTCAAAACGAAAAACGTATGTTACAGGAAGCTGTAGATGCTCTTATTGATAATGGTCGTCGTAGTAAGCCAGTCACTGGTGCAGGTAACCGTGCCTTAAAGTCATTATCTCATGCTTTAAAGGGTAAGCAAGGACGTTTCCGTCAGAACTTACTTGGTAAGCGTGTTGACTTCTCAGGACGTTCAGTTATCGCCGTTGGACCAGATTTAAAGATGTATCAATGCGGTATCCCTCGTGAAATGGCATTGCAATTGTTCAAACCGTTTGTCATCAATGAGTTAGTATTCCAAGAGATCGCATCAAATCCAAAAGCAGCTGAAAAGCTTATTGAAAAGATGGATCCACGTATTTGGGATATTGTTGAACAGGTAGTAAGCAATCATCCAGTATTACTTAACCGTGCTCCTACATTACACCGTTTAGGTATCCAGGCTTTCTTGCCGAAGGTAGTTGAAGGTAGAGCTATCCGTTTGCATCCGTTAGTATGTACAGCATTCAATGCTGACTTTGATGGTGACCAGATGGCCGTTCACGTACCTTTAAGTGAAGAGGCATGTGCTGAAGCTAAAGTCTTGATGTTGGGCTCTAATAACATCTTAGGCCCTAAGGATGGTTTACCTATCGTTACTCCATCACAAGACATGGTTCTTGGTAACTTCTATCTAACAATGGAAGAAACTAAACAGGATTGTTATGATGAAGCAAATCAATTACGTCAATTAGGTGATGAGCAGAGTGCATTATTGTGGGAAACTTATGGTGATTCTGAAGGAAGAGTTTATAAGGATGTTAATGAAGTCCTAATGGCTTATGATCTAAAACAAACTCATTTACACAATAGGATCGCTATTAAAGCTAGTGCTTTAAATAAGGCATTCTTCACAAAGGAACAAAACGAAAAATATTTGATCACTACTGTTGGTAAGATCATCTTTAACCAGATGTTCCCATCAGATTTCCCTTATGTTAATGAGGTAACAGGTGATTGGAATAAGAAAGTACCTAATGAATATTTTGTTGATTATGGTACTGATATCAAAGAATATATTGCTAATATGCCTATTCATTCTCCTGTAAAGAAGAAAGATTTAGGAAAAGTAATTGGAGAAGTTTATTCTCGTTATGCTAATGAAGGCAATACTTATATCTATTTTGATAGGATCAAGAACAACGGATTTAAGTATTCAACTGTTGCTGGTATGACTATCTCCTTAAATGATATTAAAGTTGCATCAAATAAGGAAGAGAAGATCAGTGAAGGTAAAAAGAAACAAGATAAGTTGATGAGACTACATAAACGTGGCTTATTGACTGAGCAAGAATGGGAAAAACAATTGCTTGACTTATGGGGCGTTATCAAGGATGAGATTGGTGACCAATTGATGAAAGAGTTACCTACTAAGAACCCTATCAATATGATGGCCGTTTCTGGTGCCCGTGGTAACAAATCTCACTTTACACAATTAGCTGGTATGCGTGGACTAATGGGTAAACCTACAAAAGCTAAGAGTGCTAAGGGATTCCAATCTTCTATCATCGAGGTTCCTATTTATTCAAACTTCCGTGAAGGATTGAATGTAAGTGAATTCTTCATTTCTACTCACGGTATTCGTAAAGGTTTAACAGATACAGCTTTAAAGACTGCATCAAGTGGATATTTGACAAGAAGACTTGTTGATGTTGCACAAGACGTCATTGTTGTTGAGGACGATTGTGGAACAGAGAATGGTTATTTAGTATCTGATATCATTGATCGTAAGAGCAATACTATTGTTGAGGGATTACATGACCGTTTGGTAGGTAGATTTACTAAACAAGATGTTATCAATCCTAAGACAGGTGAGCTTATCATTGGTGATGATGAGTATATTGATGAAAAGATTGCTACAGCTATCGTAGAAGCTGGTATTAAAGAAGTTTATATCAGAAATGCCTTTGTATGTCAGAGTGAACATGGTGTTTGTCGTAAGTGTTATGGCAAGAACATGGCAACAGGTAAATTAGTTGAAAATGGTGAGTCTGTTGGTATCATGGCTGCTCAATCTATTGGTGAGCCAGGTACACAGTTAACAATGCGTAACTTCCACACAGGTGGTGTTGCTGGTAACTCAGATATCACTCAAGGTTTACCACGTGTAGAGGAGTTGTTTGAGGCAAGATGTCCTAAACACCCAGCTATCATCGCTAAGGTTTCAGGCACTATAACTGAGATCACTGATCCAGATGAAAATGGTGCTGTTAAAGTAATCTTAACTAATGAACAGGGTGAGCAGATTGAACATAAGGTTGATGCTACACAAGCTATTCGTTCATGGTGGAATGTTGGCTCTTATGTTGAAGTTGGTGATAAGATCACTGAAGGTACAGTTAATCCTAAGGAACTTATCGCAGTTAGTGGCGTTAATGCTGTTCAAAATTATATTTTGAAAGAAGTAATGAAGGTTTACCGCTCACAAGGTATTGAAATCTCTGATAAGCACTTGGAGATCATGATCTGTCAAATGTTAAGAAAGGTTGTTGTTGAAGAAGGCAATGACACAGGTTTAACTAAGGATTCTACTATCTCTAAAGCAATGATCACTGAGATCAATGATAAGGTATTAAACGAAGGCGGTATTCCAGCTAAGTTTAAGCCTATGTTATTAGGTATTTCTAAGTCTTCTGTAGAGACAGATTCGTGGATGAGTGCTGCTTCATTCCAGGAGACAACAAAAGTACTTACTGAAGCTGCTGTTAAGGGTAAATTAGACTATTTGAAGGGATTAAAAGAGAATGTTATCATTGGTAAGATGATCCCTGCAGGTACTGGCACTACTGCTGATCGTGAATCTACAAGATTAGTAGAAGAAATGGCTGCTGAAATGCGTCACGAGAAAGAATTACGTCTACAAAAAGAGGACGAAAAGAAATCTCTAGCATTAAGAGAATACGCTAATAACGATGACGATGAGGATGAAAATGCTATCGATATTTCATACGACTCATCTGAGAATAAAACATCAGATGAAGAGTTTGAAGAAGATGGTACAATTAATCTAGATTCAGAAAACGATTAGTAAATAAGGAAAAAAAGACGGAGAAATCCGTCTTTTTACGTGGGGAAATATCCAGTTAGCGAAAGCTAACCATAAGTGATAAAAAAGAATTTTATTGTTTCTTAGACTGATATTCTTTTTTGATTGCCGCAAATGATTCGTCAGAGATGACGTGTTCCATTTTACAAGCATCTTCAGTAGCAATCTGTTCATCTACACCTAATGAAATAAGATAGGCAGAGATAACGCGATGTTTTTCGTAGATGTTCATAGCTCGTTCAAGACCAGAATCGGTCAAAGTGATAGCCCCACTATGACGATCAACGATTAAAAAGCCACTATCCTTAAGAATTGAGATAGCTCTAGAAACAGATGGCTTAGAAAAGTTCATGTATTCACTGATATCGATTGATCTTACCATTGATTTTTCTTTAGATAGTATCAAAATAGTTTCAAGATACATTTCCCCTGATTCTTTAATCTCCATAGTTAATTCTAACGTTCGCAATTGAACGTTATACTCCTTTCAATTGCTTTGAACAAGTGTTCAAAAGTAACTAATAAAAATATATCATAGATTTTAAAAAAATAAAATAAAAAAGCTTATATGAGCATTATTTAAATGACCATAGAAAGTTTATGAATAAGAATGAGAAACGTTGATCTAAACCCTTGAAGAAGTATTGATTGTTAATTTGATATGATTGATAACTATAATTTAAAGAATGTAAACCACCTGTCGCTTAAAGAAATATCGAATTCAATATTGGCAATAGATGGGTATATTGGTAAAATAAAAGCGTAAAAGATAGTAAGAAAAGCCGCATTAAAACACTATGGAAAATTGTCTAATTTTTAAGTGTAAGACAAAATTCCACTTAGAAAATCGCTTAAATGAGGAGATTTCCTTACTGCTTCTATAAAATTAGTTTAGCCCTTTAGTAGGTACGGTTTGAGTATGACTTTATCAATTTCTACGTAAAAAAATCCATTCTCATATAACCTTTCAGCCACTTTAGGGCAAAAGAATTCGGAAAGTTGGATAGATTTAAACTTATCTAACTTTCTTATATTTTGATTTTATCAATAGTAAAATAGCGTAAAGAATAGGAGTTAAAATAAAAATATGATTGTTACTAAGAAAAAAGCATGAGGAAACTATTGAAACAATGTGTAATCTAAAGTGAAAAATCTGAAAGATGAAAATATAATTGAAGATTGTTCGAATCTCCATCATTCTTTTGTTTTCAATTGCAAGTACAACCAAATAGAAGAACAAGAAGGGATTATTAAAAGTGATACTGAAGCTATTGACAAGATAAAACAAGAAAGTGACCGGATTAAAATAGGCTTGGATGAAGCTTTGAAAAATATTAAGGAAATAGAAAAGAAATCGAAAAATCAAAAAAGCAAATAAATAATTAAAGGATTCAATATAAGATGATTCTGATATGCTTTAGCGTGGATTGTAAAAAAAGAATAACATTGGCGAAAATATTGAGAAAGCTTAAAGAAGAATAATTTATCATGTTCTTTTGAGCGGAATTGAGGATTCAAACAGAATTATGAAAAAATATTTAGTAAAAAAATCAACGTTGATAATGTCAATCATAATGACAGCAAGGAAAAATGGCGAAAAAGCCATAAAAGTTATTGAGAAAGTAATGAGAAATGCAAAAAGCAGTGATTAAACTATACACAATTGCTTGTGATATTGATCCCTGCTTTTCCTTAACTGCTATTTATCGGTGAATAGTAACAAACTTTTTAAAAAAACTTTAAAAAAAAGAAAAAAAGTTGTTGACTTTGAGTTGGGATAGGAGTAATATAAATAAGCACACGGCGGAAAGGCCAGTGAGCGAAACATTGT
>CAVAAT010000004.1:22309-33014 GCA_963586925.1 Erysipelotrichaceae bacterium | reverse complement strand
GTAATTTCATAGTAATCATTAAGATCTAACTTATCATAATAAGACTTACTCATAAGTACCTCATAACTTTCTTTGATCCTTACCATTTCATGTAATGGCTTTAGATCAGAATAAGTAAAGTTCATTTTGTTTTTACCCTTTGTGTCAATAAAAGTGATAGACTTCTGTTGATCTGTTTCAGAAAAAGAATATTTTAAAGGTGTACCACAGTAACGTACCTTATCACTCATGTCCTGTGGTTTATGGATATGGCCTAAAGCAACATAATCATAATCATCAAATAGATCTAAAGAAATATTATCTAGCCCGCCAACAGAGAAAGTTTCAGATTCTGAAGTAGTTGCCCCTGTCACAAATTGATGAGCTATTAAGATATTTCTTTCTTCTTTATTTAAGCTAATATTATCAAGTACAGTTTTAACAGCATCATTATAAGTTTTGATCTCACTATCAGGATAAAATGGCTTAACAGTAAGTGGTTTAATAAAAGGTAACAAATAGAAATTAACATTACCATATTCATCATTTAAGACTACTTTCTTAACTGTTCCATCAAAAACAGGCGAAATATAGATTCCACTATCATCAAACAGCCTATTACCAAAAGATAATCTCTCATTACTATCATGATTACCACTGATGATAAGAGTCTTGATATTTTTCCGACTTAGCTTAAAAAGAAAATCATCAAACAAAGTGACAGATTCACTTGATGGTACAGAATTATCATAAATATCTCCAGCAATGATCAAAACTTCTGTCTTTTCTTCCACAAGTTTTTCAAATATTTGTTCAAGGATGTATCTTTGATCTTCAATCAAGTTGTATCCATTTAAACGGATACCTAAATGTAAATCAGATAAATGTGCTAACTTCATTCTTTTCTCCCTTCAATTTTTTCTTCTTTTGTATCGCTTGATAATGATAACACACTACCAACCTATTCCCCAACAAAAAAACAGAAGAAATAAATTATCGTACCATTTTTGGGACAATAGATCGTTCATGATCATTTATCCTTGAAATCTCAGTTTTTTTCTTTTATTTACTTCTATTTATCTTGATTATATCAAAAAAAATTTCTTGCTTTTTAATTAGCTCAGTGATATCATAATAAAGCGTATGATTGAAAGGGGGTCACGGAATGTCAAGAGTATGTGCCGTTACAGGCAAAGGACCTTTATCAGGAAACAATCGTTCTGATTCTTTGAGAGCAACACGTCGTAGATGGAATGTTAATTTACAGAAAGTAAAAGTTATGGTTGATGGTAAACCGCAGACCGTCATGATGTCAGCGCGTGCTTTAAAAACTTTAAAGAAACAAGGTTAAAAAAGTTAGTTTGGTTCTAACTTTTTATTTTGCTAAAAAATGAATGAAATTTTAATTTTTTCTGAAGCGTTGCGGTTGCTAAAAGAAAAAGAGATCATTTACACCAAAACTAAGGGCAAGATCACTTACTACTATCTTAATGATGATAAGATAACCATCAAAGCCATATCTTATCATTCAACTATTCCTTATAAAGACTTCATCGATCTTTACAGAAATGAGGAGTTTTATCTTTATTTACCTAAGGATGAAAATGTCAATTTAGAAAAAGATGAAGAATACTATAGTTGGAAGAGTAAGAACGCCAATTAACAAAAGCTAATAACTTTTGTTTTTTTTATGATAGAATGAACTTACTCGAAAGGAATAGACTATATGATTTTGTATTTTTCAGGAACTGGAAACAGTAAATATATCGCTACTCGCCTAGCAAGGAAGTTAAATGAAGAAATGATCAATATCAATGAAAAGATCAAAACTAACGATCATTCATCTATTCACACAGATGATCATTTAATCTTTGTTTGTCCAACATACGGTTGGCGTATGCCAAGGATCGTCAATGACTGGATAACAAAAACAGATTTTATAAATGCTAAAAAAGTATGGTTCATCTTAAATTGTGGTGATGGCATTGGCAATGCTAGTAAATACAATAAAAAATTAAGTGATAAAAAACATTTAGAATACAAAGGCACAATGCAGATCATCATGCCTGAAAACTATATTGCTTTATTTAACGCACCAGAAGGTGAAGAAGCAATAAAGATCATTGACAAGGCTGAACCTCTCATTGATAAAGCCATCAAAGTGATCTTTAATGATGAAAACTTTACTAAAGTTGCTACTACCATAAAAGATGATCTTTTAAGTGATGTCATTAATCCTTTATTCTACACAACTATCATCAAGGCTAAACCATTTTACGCTACTGATGAGTGTATCGGTTGTGGCAAATGTGCTAATTTATGTCCTTTAAACAACATCACTTTAAAAGATGATAAACCAGTTTGGTCTAGCAACTGTACCCATTGCATGAGCTGTATCTGTTATTGTCCTAAACAAGCCATCGAATATGGTAATAACGCTAAAGGAAAAGTGCGTTACAACTTCGAAAGACTAAACTACGATTGTAAAGAGTTAGTAAAATAAACAATTATCCCAAACAATTGTGCTATACTTGTTGACGGTGATAAATATGAATGAAAAACTTAAAAAGTTAACTTTAACAGCTTTATTAGCTGCAGCCTGCTATGTTAGTTTCACTTTCTTGCAAGTAAAGATACCGACACCTGCCGGCTATACTTCTTTCCACTTAGGAAATGTCTTCTGTGTCTTGGCGGGTTTGCTTATCGATCCTATCTGTGGTGGCATAGCTGGAGCGCTCGGTATGGGCATAGGGGATTTGTTAGATCCTGCTTACATCTTAACAGCTCCAAAAACTATCATTTTAAAATTCATGATGGGCTATATCGCAGGAACAGTTGGTCAAAAGTTATTCCACTTAAAAGAAAAAGAAGGCAAACAATTATTTGCCTATACCCTTATCGCAATATCGGTAGCTATGCTATGTAATATCATCGGTGAGCCATCATTCTCTTACCTTTACTACAAATTACTACTTAATAATGCAGATAAGGCAGCTAGTTATCTAACAATAGCTAAATGGATCACAACAACAGTAAATGCGATATTAACAATAATCATCGCAACGCCATTGTACGTTTACTTAAAGAAAAGATTAGCCACATTATTCAAATGACATGATCACAAAGATCATGTTTTTTTATAAAAAAAGACACTTTTCTAAGCGTCTTCTCTTCTTTACTAAATTATCTCAAAATGTTTTAAAGCATTATAAATGCCATCTTTATCGATATCAGTAGTGATATAATCAGCAACTTGTTTTAATTCATCTTGGCCATTACCCATAGCTACTCCAATACCACAATTTTCTATCATTTCGATATCATTAGTACCATCACCAAAGGACATACACTCATCAAGAGTAATACCCAACTCTTCTACTAATCTAATGATGCTCTTACCTTTGTTAGCTTGGTTTGACCAACATTCGCTGCCTTCTTTTTTATTAGAATAATATTGAATATCATCAAGTTGTTCAAATACCTTCACAGCTTCAAAGTTGTCCGAAAAGACAAAACAATCAAGTGGCATTTCATTATGAGTCAAGTGATAATCTCTTTTTAGAGAATCATCGTAAACATTCTTGATCGATATTGCCTTATTACAATACTTATCAGTAAAATCCTTAAAACGGTTATAGACTCTAAAGCTATTAACAAACTTAAAAGCAAATGGATAATCTTTTTCAACAAATGCTTCTATTATCTTTTCAGTAGTTTCTTGTTTCATCGGATAAGAAGCAATAGCATTACCTTCAGTATCATTGATGCAAGCACCATTAGAAGTGATATAATAGTCAGCTTTGACTCTATCCTTAATATCTTCATGCATTAAAGAATATGCTCTACCAGTAGATATGATGATCTTTAACCCTTTTTCTCTTGCTTTACATATAGCATCATAAGCCGAAGTCTCTACTTCAAACTTTCCTCTTTTAATGAGCGTATCATCTATATCAAAAAATAGTGCTTTTATCATACTTTTAATATCTCCTTAATAAACTGAGCAACCCCAGCATCTTTACAATTACCAACTACATAATCAGCAACTTCTTTAGCTTCGTCTGAACCATTTGCGACACAACCACTGATCGCTATTGATGATAACATATCAACATCATTACCATTATCACCAGTACCAGCAACATTCTCTAAAGTTATACCCATATCTTCAATGACAGCTTTTAGTCCAGTAAGCTTACTTATCCTTTTTAAAGCTACATCAACAGTATGAGGTTGTGGTATCGCAAAAGCAAACTCTTGGCCATATCTTTCATCTAATATCCCTAACAATTCTCTTTCCCTGCCATTATCAATCGAAAATGAAACTTTATAGATCGGTTCATCAACATATTTAAAGATATTATGACTAACGATATAATCCATACCAACATCATAGAAATCATAATCTAAGATCTTACAATAATTAGTACCAATGTTATATTTATCTTGAGCAATATTAAAGCCTACCTCTAACTCCTTAGATAGTTGATATAAGTTTTTAACTTGTTCATCTTCAAAACGTTCATCTAATAAAACTTTATCATCCTTACAGCGTTTGACTAAAGCACCACCATAAGCAATGATATAACCATCATTAGCTTTCAAATCTAACTCTCTAGCTAATTCAAGACAACCCGAATAAACTCTTGAAGAAGCAAGAGCTATCTTTACCCCTTTATTGATCAGTCTTTTTAAAGCAGCGATATTTTCTTCGGGTATCTTTTTTAATTCGCTACTATATAAAGTGTGATCGATATCACTAACAAATAGATTTATCATAGAACATACCAAGCGAAGTTTTCCTTACGTGGTTTTGGATCTGGCTTTTCATCACTATAGCCTAAGATGCAGTTACCGATTCCTTCGTATTCTCCTTCAATACCTAAGTCTTTTAAGATCTGTTTTCCTTCTTCTGTCTCAAATGTTTCCTTAGCACGATGGATCCAACAAGAAGAGATACCTAAAGACTGAGCAGCTAACATGATATTGCCCATGACAAGAGTACCATCATATACTCTGCGTGCATTATTCTTATCAGCTAAAACTACCATGACTGTCTTAGCACCATAGAAATTATCCTTTTCATAAGGTCGGCCAACTGAAGTAGCATTCAAGCGTCGTAATTTCTCTAATAATTCTGGTTGTTGAACAACTAAAACAATAGAAGGTTGACAATTCACCGCACTTGGTGCATAGCTTGCTGCCTTTACGATCGTTTCTAGGTCTTCTTTACTTACCATTTTGTCATTGTACTTACGTACAGAACGTCTTTGTAAAATATCTTCGATAGTTTTGTTCATATTTTTCCCCACCTCTCACACAAATAGTATAATCGAAATAAAAATTTCTTGCCACAAAAAATACTTGTTAAATAATCATGGAAAATTTTCATGAATGAGCGATTTTATGGTATATTATCTGCGGTGATTTTTATGAGAAAGATTAAAGCAGTTATATTTGATATGGATGGGATCATCACTGATTCCGAAAAATGGGCCAAACAGATCATGTTTGATATATTAAAAGATCACGGCCTTCCTTATAGTGATGAAATCTATAATCCCTTGCTTGGCATCAACATGAACCAAGCCATAGAATATCTAAACACTATCACAAATAGTACCAAAATTTCTAAAGAGATGTTAGATCAATTTTCTTTCAATATCTTAAAAGCCTTATCTTTAGGGGAAGTACCTTTCAAAAAAGGAGCAATTGAATTAATTGATAGCTTAAATCAAGCTAACTTTCCCATAGCCTTAGCTACTAGTGGTTCAAAGGAAAAAGTCGGTGTCTCTTTTAATGGTAATAATAGAGAAGTACCATTTACTCATATCGTCACTGGCGATATGGTGACTTGTTCAAAACCTAACCCCGAGATCTTCTTATTAGCTGCCAAAGAAATGAACATCGATATTAAAAACTGTCTAGTACTTGAAGACTCATATAATGGCTTACAAGCCGCAATAAATGCTGATGCTATTGCTTGTATGGTTCCAGACTTACTAGAACCAACTGAAGAACTAAAAAAACAGGTCATCATCAAGAAAGACCTGTTAGAAGTAAAAGAAATGCTCAAAGAGAACGCAATCCTTTAGGCAAATGGTTTTTGATCTGCTTACCATCAGATTTACCAAAACCAATAGGAACATTTTTATAACGTAATTGTACGTAACCTTTAGAAATATTATCAACATACAGTGATTGACCACTCAAATAAATATTTAATTGCTCATCAGATAACTCATAAACATTTTTAAAATCTGTATAAGTAATGAAAAAATGATGATCAGGTTCAATCCTGTTTTTTATTATCTCCCCCAATAAGATGCCACTACGATAACAATTCGCATTTAATTTCAATAAAGGTTTACTAGAACAATAAACTTTATTATTGATGATCGTATAATCAAGCTTGCTAATGCAATTATCTTCAATAAATTTATCGACTAATTTATCTTTAGAAAAACTAAAAGTCTTTAGTTTTCTTTTTGCTTGTTCACCTTTTTTGATGAATTTAGCCACAAAGTGACCTTCACCCCCATTAAATGGGAAACATCTTCTAGTCAGGCCTTGTGGATCATAACCTTTTTGACCACAACTTAAACCAGTATCCACTAGTTGCATATCACTAAACTCATTAATGAACTTTTCTACTACTTGCTCATCTTCGTATAAATTATACGTACAAGTTGAATAAACAAGTATGCCATCCTGTTTTAAAGCTTTGTAAGCTTCATTTAAGATCTCTAATTGTCTTTTTTGACAAGCTAACTCACTATTCAAGTTGTAATCTTTAACAGTCTCTGGATATTTTTTAAACATACTAGCACCAGAGCAAGGAGCATCAACCAAAACCTTATCGCAACAGCCTTCTAATTGTTCACAGATCATTTTAGCATCGTTATTAGTCAATAAATAATTATCATAGCCCCATCTTTCAAGATTGCTCAATAAGGTATTAGCTCTCTTCTTATCATATTCGTTACTGACTAAAAAGCCATCGTTAGATAAACGATTCAATATTTGAGTACTTTTACCACCAGGAGCAGCACAAAGATCTAAAACAAAGTCATCTTCTTTAACATCTAGAGCATTGACAGCCATAGTAGCTGATGGCTCTTGAATATAGTACAATCCAGCAATATGAAAAGGATGCTTACCTAATTTTTCTTCGTTATTGATCAAATATGTATTTTCATCAAAAGAACTTTTTTCATTTAAAGAGATATACTCATTAATAAATCTATAGTCAGTCTTAGAAGTATTGATCCTTAAAGCCTTATACATCGGCTTATCTAAACAATCAACAAATTTATCATAATCTGAGCTAGATAAAAGAGTTTTCATCTCTTGGAGAAAATAAGGATTATCCAACATTCTTGATCCTATCTTTCAAAGCTAAATACAAAGGTATGCCAATAGGATACATGACAACAAATTCTCCTAAAGCAACTGACCATCCGTAAGCAAACCAAAAATCTAATATAGCATCACCGTTATAGATCAAAGCTAACTCCAGGCCAATGACTAAGCCATTAACAATAACTGGCATGAACATACTGAGTAATGGTAATTTAAACCACTTTACATTCGCAAAGCGATGAGCTAACACACCAGCAATAAAAGTTGCACAGCTACCAAAAATGATATCAATGATACCAATTGGATTAGTACCACTCAAAACACCTACTAGATTAGCCAAGATACAACCAAAAGTAAGTCCATAAACGTAATCAAAATCAACTAAAGCAAGTAACATCAAAGCTTCACTTACCCTAAATTGTACGATGCCAAAAGAAAAAGAAGGAAGCACCATCGTCAAAACTGCATATAGTGCAGCAACAAACATTTGTCTAACATATTTTTTTAACATACTATTTAACCCCCAAAAAATAAACCAATACTAAGATACCTAATACTATACGATAGTAACCAAATACCTTGAAACTATGTTTCTTAATATAATTCATCAAAAACTTGATTGAAAATACCGAAACAATAAAAGCAACTAAAGTTCCTACACCCATGATGATCCACTCAAACAAGCTGAAACTAAATCCAACTTTTAATAATTTTAATAGAGTCGCTCCTGCCATGATAGGAACAGCCATAAAGAAAGAAAACTCAGATACCGCCTCTTTTGAAACACCAAGTATCCTACCACCCATGACAGTAGAACCACTTCTACTTGTACCAGGGATCAAAGCTAACATTTGAAATAAACCAATATTAGCAGCTGTGATATAATCAATGTCTTCAACTGTTTTCATGCTGACTTTGATATGACTATTTTCAATAATGATAAATAAGATACCATAAATGATCAAAGCCAAAGCGATAACGACTGGTGTATGCATATATTGATCGATGATATCATCAACTAATACCCCAGCAATGATGGCAGGAATGCAGCCAACAAAAATCTTTGACCATAAGATCCAAATATCAATTCTTTGTTTTTTAGTGCAGTTCTTAAAATCAAAAGGCCATAGTCTTTTGAAATATAGCACTACTACAGCTAAGATCGACCCCAACTGAATGACAACTAAGAAAGCATTAATAAAATCTTCTGAAAATTGTAGTTGTAAAAATTCATTGATCAATAACATGTGACCAGTAGAAGATATAGGTAGATATTCTGTTATACCTTGAACAATACCAAGGATGATAGACTTAACTAATTCCCAAACATATGACATAAATGCACCTCACGCTCAAATATTATACCAAAGAAATAAGTAAATAATATTAATTTACTTAATATCTTTCATCTTCTTTTTGATCTTTCTTATTAAATCGCAGATCGCCCAAGCAATACACATTCCAACTGTAATACCTAAAGCTGTATAAAATGCCTCCAAACCGTATTGAACAGCCATCTCCAAATCTCTAACAACGATCTTATCAATACAATAATATAACGCTCCTCCGGGAACTAAAGGAATAGAGCCAATCAAAAAAAATACTGTTGAAGGAGCTTTTAAGATCCTACACATTATCTCGGCATATAGATCACAAGTAAAACCGGCGATCAAAGCACTCAGGAAGATGGCAAGGCCAAAGTGTTCCAAGCACACTAAATAAACAACAATTGATAGTATCGCTGAGGGAATAGTTAACAAAGTATGCTTCTTACTTCCATGAAACATTATACCAAAGCCTAAGCTTCCTAAAGCGGCACCAATGATCTTACAAGTTAAAACATCACTCATAACTTACCTCCAAATAAGAACATCGAAGCAACAAAGCCCACAACTACCGCACAAGCCAATAAAGCAGCCTCAACAAATCTTAATATACCTGATAAAGTATCGCCTAATAAAACATCACGCAAAGAGTTAGTAAACATTATTCCCGGTATCAATATCATGATTTCAGCTATCATAATGATATCTTGATGAGCCCCACTAACTACCTTTGTTATCGCTGAAATGATCGTACCAGTGATAAACGACCCAACAAATTTATAAGTGATGGCATTCATGCATATTGGCTCTACATATATCTGTAATAAACAGACAATAACGCCAACAAGAGCAGATAAGATTATATCTACCACATTACCGCCAAAGAACAAAGCAAACGCCCCACCAATAAGAATACAGCCAATAAATAATTCCTTCTTATCCTCTTTTTTAGAAACGATATCCATCAATTCATTTTCAAAATCCCTTAATGAGATCTTATCTTTGCAGATCTTCCTACTTAAGGAATTAAGGCTTTCCATCTTTCTTAGATCAGTAGCACCTCTTTTGATCCTTTTAGTCTGTGTCTCAATATGACCATCGCTATAAGTGATAGTCAAAAAGATGCAAGAAGTAATTACAAAAGCATTTATTTCCTTAGCTCCATAAGCATAGCCAACTCTACTTAGCATATCCTCAACTCGCCAAATTTCAGCACCCGATTGAATATAATTTTCACCCATCAGCAACAATAATTTGATGAGTTTACTACTATCGTCTTGTCTTATCTCATCCATATTACTTTTCTAACTTTTCTAATCGTTCATAAACATCGATCAATTCTTCAGCTAATACCTTCATTTCCTCCGCTGACATCAAAATACTTTCAGTATGGGAAATCAACAATTTGAAAGGAATGCTTTCACCATTTGCTTCTTTTTGTAACAATTTAAAATGTATATCATGACCTTGCCTATTATATTGTTCTGCCTCTTCAAAATGCTTTCTGGCCTGTTCAAATTGCCCCTTCTTAGCCAAATAAACTGCTTCGATATACATACTTCTAGCTGTACCACTAGCAGCGATCATCGAGCAGCAGATTGTTTCAATATCCACTACTTTACCCCCTTTAACGCTTTCCGATAATAATAAACTCCAAGATCCTTGCCAAACTTATTAGCACAATTTCTAATATTGCCTTCTAACAAAAAGCCATTTCTCTCGTGAAACTTTGCCGAATTACTATTATCACTAGTAACTAACGAAATGATAGTAGTTATATCATATTCTAAAGCGATATCTTCAATATTTTCTAATAAGAACATACCAATATGATCATGTAATCTATCTTTATCCACATAAATAGATAAGTCAGCTGTGTGTCTATAAGCACTACGCGAATTGAACTCATCTAAATAAGCATAGCCAACAACTTTATCATTATCATCTTTAGCTACAATAAAAGGATAACGACTCATGATACCTTCACATCTTTTAGTAAAAGCAGCCAACGTTAAAGCCTCTTCTTCTAAAGTAAAACA
>CAVAAT010000004.1:0-21937 GCA_963586925.1 Erysipelotrichaceae bacterium | reverse complement strand
GATCCTTCTCCTCTTTTTAACTGTCAAAGATTTTTCTTGTTTTTTTTACACATCTTCATATATTTTGCTTAATATGTTTTAAATATACTTACATAACTTAAAAACATGGAACACCATTCCATGTTTACTTCAATGTAACTTCAATGAAATAGTGACCTAATTTCAATGAATCCCTTTGACTGATCATTTCTTATTGACTAATTCACGATTAGTTATGTATTGCTTTTCTTTTCCTGTTTCTTTTAACATCAGGTAGTTCTGTTTCACAAGATTATCAAGTACTGTTTTTCTAATGTATGTTGAATTAGAAATATTCAAATATGTCGTTATTTCTTTAACATTTTTGTATCCACTAAAGCAAAACGACAATATTTTAAGATCATACTTACTTGAACTTTCGATAACGCCCTTTAATTCAATAGCTTCTTCTTCTATTGAAACGCCAATCGAACTTGTTAGATCGGGTAAGGTTATAGAAAATTGATTGTATTTACTTCTGATAAATGGTTTATGATCTTCATCACTATCTTTATAGTCTTCTAGAATTTTTTCAAAGCCTGTACCCTTTGCTTCCATCACATTACATAAAACAAAAGTATTACAGATAATTTCATTTCTTCTATTGGATATCAGCTTATCTAGTTTATATGTAGTTAAAGGCTCACTTTCTTTAAATATAGATCTTGGTGAAGATATTACAAGTCTATTTTTAAATAGGTCAACAAAAATATCACTACCTTTAATTAAATAATCCCTATGTGCTAATGCATTGATCAAGCTTTCAAATACACTTCTTTTAGGATAGCCATCAAAATTCACCCTATAAGTATCTTTTTTAACAAACCCATGGTTCATATGAAGATTAATAAAATCCCACATGTAGTCCAATACATCAATCAAATTTCCTTGATATCTATTACTAGATAAGATCTTATCGTCACCCCTAGTAAGTCCCTCATAAATTGAGCATACTACAGTAGAATCCTCGCCATTATAGTCATCCTTAAATAATAAAGCTCCTTTAGTCAATAACTTATCTTTATTAAAAAAGTTAATTGATGCTAATTTCTTTTCAGTTAATTTTGAGCTTGTGTATTTACTGTAAAACTCACTTAATTTAGTGAAATCCTTAATATCAAACTTAACATCAGTTACAGAAGTGTCATATTTAGCTAATTTATTGTTTAAACTCATCGAGACAAGCTCTTCCGCTGTTGCGGCAGAAGTATAGCCATCCCTTCTTTTAAACACACAAGGTAAACCTTGATACATTAAAATCACGGGTTTCATATCAGACTCATTAACATTGATCTTTAATATATAACGTGTCTTTTCATTAATAACATATGAGATAACATCAATTCTTACTTCTGGCAAAGTATCA
This sequence comes from Erysipelotrichaceae bacterium, assembly GCA_963586925.1. GTDB lineage: Bacteria > Bacillota_I > Bacilli_A > Erysipelotrichales > Erysipelotrichaceae > UBA1783. The sequence continues at coordinate 20,553 of CAVAAT010000004.1, read as the reverse complement.
AAATGTTCTTTTAAAGTATGGTAAAAGTATAATTTTTCCTTATCAATCTCACTTGATTCAAATCCGATCAATTTATTTGTTTTATCTTCCACACCGACAAAAATGGTCCCACCTTTTGAATTAGAAAAACCATCAACAGTTTTTAGCCAACCGATAATATTATCCCTATCTAATCTTGACTTACATTCGTATTGACTATCTTCAGTTACATAATCTTCAAAAATATCACTTAGATGCATATTGTTACCTCCTACATTCATTTTACTTCAACGTAATTTCAATGTCAACTTCAATGTAACTTCAATGAAATAGTGACCTAATTTCAATGACTTTTTCCAAAAGAAAACCTGGTCATCAACCAGGAATGATCTTTAACGATGGTGCCGATTAGCAGATTCGAACTGCTGACCTCTTCCCTACCAAGAAAGCGCTACTACCTACTGAGCTAAAACGGCAACTTTGGTAATTGCTATTATACCTGTAATCGCCAACGATTTCCACTGTTTTCTAACTTAACCGTAGTTTTTCAAATATTCATTCTATGTTAAAATAAATGTAAAGATAGGAAATCAATTATGAACAAAAAGAAAAAGACTTTCATTATTATACTTAAAAGGTTGGTGATAATCATGACTATACTATCATTATTTGCTTGCAACTCTTCTAAGCGTACAGAAGAAGATATAGCATCTATTTCCATCAGTTGTAATCATATGAATTACTATTATTGTTATAGTTTCTCTTTAGAAAAAGTAAATGATGAATATTTATTAACAGCTAATTATTTTCCTAATGAGGAAGCAGCCATAATTGAAAAAGAGAACATTACGATCACTCAACAAGATTGGGACTCATTATTGCAAGTCATTAAAGATACTGACACATTAAAAGCAATGGAAAAATATCGCAAGTCAGATCAAGAATATGAAGTATCAGATGAAACGACTTACAGTATCACCATTATATTTGATGATGATTCTTCTTTAACAGCAGACAAACAATTTTCTAGTGACTTAACTGATCATTTCTATACTCTTGCAAACAAATATATAGGAGGACAAAATGGAAACACTGATTAATTTCATCATCAAATTTCGTTATTATCTACTTGCAGTAAATCTAGTAGCTCTTATCCTTTATGGCATTGATAAGTTTAAAGCTAAACATTCTTTATGGCGCATACCAGAAAAGGTATTATTTTTAATCTCTTTTATTGGTGGTAGCATTGGTGCCTTAATAGGCATGTACTTATTTCATCATAAGACAAAACACTTATCTTTTGTCATACTCAATCCTTTATTTTTAATTCTGCAAATCTTTTTAGTGATCTATTTTTATCGCTAACTTCTTTTATCAGAGACAAATTCGTTCATATTGACATCGATCACTATTCGATCAGGTATGACAAATGATCTTTCATAATACCATCGATGACATTTCCATCTTTTATAGGACTGACATATTCTAAAATATAGGCAAGAACATTAGAAGCATACAAAACTACATACTTTACTTATAAGCTAACTTTTTTTCGCTCAACAAGCAAAACCAACACTTTCCTTGTCATAATAAAAAAACTAACCTACCTTAATGTTTTTCAAGTATTACTATCATCTCTTCTTTTTTAAGAAGTTCACTTTTTCTCATATTAATAAATGCACAACAAATAAGCTTACATCCTTGTCCTTTTTACTACTAGACAATCCTATATTTTAATAACTCCATATCACTATAATGCTAAGACATAAAAAAAGCGATCAAACGATCGACATATATCTTAAATCCGTTTAACGGACGCTTAACAAATGGAGCAAGTGAGGGGAATTGAACCCCCGTGTCGACCTTGGCAAGGTCGCGTTCTACCATTGAACTACACCTGCGTAATAATGGCGGTCCAGACGAGGATCGAACTCGCGATCTCCTCCGTGACAGGGAGGCATGTTAAACCACTACACCACTGGACCAATACACAACTAACTTTTGAAATAACTAAATGGCGGAGAAGGAGGGATTTGAACCCTCGCGCCAGTTTCCCGACCTATACCCTTAGCAGGGGCACCTCTTCGACCTCTTGAGTACTTCTCCAAAGTCTTATTTATCAGTGCTCATTTATATTACCACACCTCAATCCCCATTGCAAGAATTATTTTAAAAATTTTTTAAAAAGTTTTAAACTTTTTTTGCGAACGCTTCCATTATTTTGTTGAAAAAGGCGTATAATATAAGTAATGATACGTTTAACATTTGACACCGATAAGGTAAAGAGCATCGAAGATCAGCAACTTTTGCTTAGGCTGACCCATTATAGTGGATCACAATTTTTCTATACCATCATCTTAAAAGATATCGGCCGTCGTATTGGCTATTGTGATATTAGAACAAGCCATGAAGATGAATTACTCTTCTATGGCAATATAGGGTATCGTATTGATAAAAGATATCGTGGTCATAGTTATGCATATAAAGCTTCACTATTATTACTAAAGGTAGCTAAAAAACTAAATATGGATTATCTTTTCATCACTTGCTCACCAGAAAATATTGCTTCTGATAAGACTATCCAGAAATTGAATGCTACTTATATCAACACTTTATCTGTACCAATTTGGCATCCTCTTTTTGAAAGTGAAAAGGTCAAAAAGATCTATCGCATTGATTTGTAATTTACAAATACCTTTTTACAACTTAAAATTAATTAGATAAAAAGGAGATTTCTTATGGATGAAAACGTCGGATTAGTATTAGAAGGTGGAGGATTTAGAGGCTGTTATACCGCTGGTGCTCTAAATTGGCTCTATGACAATGGCATAAATATCAAATATAGTGTGGCTATCTCAGCAGCTTCTTGTTACGCTTTTTTATATGCTACTGGTAGGATGGAACAGATGAAAGAGATATCTACTAAAGGGATCAAAGAGAAAAGTGTAATTGGCCTTGTCCCACTACTAAAAGAAGGCACTTTATTAGGTTCTAAATTCCTCTTTAATAAATATTTTGCCCCTTACTTCAATGAAGCATGGCAAGATCTAAAAAATAGTGACAGTGATGTTGAAATCGGTCTATACAACATGAGCAAACAACAACTGCAATACTTTGGTAAAGATCAATATGATGAAAAGGGCGATATCGTTAGAGCGAGTTGTGTTCTTCCTCTAACAGGCAAGATGACAGAATTGAATGGTGATAAATTCTTAGATGGAGGCATTAGAACAATGATCTCTATAGAAAGAAGTAGAGAAAAGGGCCACCAGAAAAATATTGTCATCGTAACTAAAGACAAAAACTATGTGCGTAAACCTAACGGTTTCTTCTTGACTAACTTATTAAGACTTGTATATCACAAATACAAAACAATGTTAGCCACTTTAGATGGTAGAGTTGATACTTATTATCATGAAATGCAATTAGTCTATGATGGAGAAAAAGACGGCAATACGATCTTGATCAGGCCGTCAAAAGATTGTGGTGTTGGAAGATTTTCTGGTAGTATTGAACAAATGGAAGAAATGTATCAATTGGGCTATCAAGATATGGAAGATAAAAGACAAGAGATCTTAGATTTCTTACAAAAATAGGAGGATGTATGAAATTAGGTATAGTAGGAACAGGACTTATCGTTGAAACACTATTTCAATTTATTTCAGAGATAAAAGAAATCGAAGTTAATGCTATTTGTTCAACAATAAATAGTAAAGACAAAATGATCTCAATGGCAGATGCTAATAATATTGAAAACAGATATACCGATTATGATCTTTTCTTAAAAGATTCTAGCTATGATACAGTTTATGTTGCTATTCCTAATAACTTGCATTACTCATACAGCAAAAAAGCATTACTTGCTAATAAAAATGTCATTTGCGAAAAACCTTTCACAAGTAATCATAAGCAAGCTTTAGCTTTAGCTGACTTAGCTTTAGAAAAGCACTTATTCTTGATCGAGGCGATCAGTAATATCCATACAGCTAATTATCAAAAGATCAAAGAATTATTACCAACTTTAGGCGATATCAAGATCGTTTCGCTAAACTACACGCAATACTCTAGTAGATATGACTTATTTAAACAAGGGATTATCAAACCAGCCTTCAATATTGCATGTTCTGGTGGTGCTTTAATGGATCTAAATGTCTATAACATTCATTTTGTCGCTGGTTTATTTGGTCAGCCACAAAATGTTTACTATTACCCTAATATTGAAAGAGATATTGATACTAGTGGCATCTTGATAATGGATTATGATGATTTCAAAGTTACTTCTATTGCAGCTAAAGATTGTGGTGCACCACTATTAAATACTATAGAAGGCAATAAAGGCTGCATCTATTTTGAAACAGCCATCAATAAATTAAGTGAATTTTCTTATCAGTTAAATAAACAAGAAGTACAACACTTCTCATTCAACAGTTGTGATCATCGTATGAAAGCAGAATTCATCAAATTCGCTGATATAATCGATAATGATCTCTATGATGAATGCAGGAAACAATTAGATCATAGTTTATCTGTAATGAGCATACTAACTCAAGCAAGAGCTTCAGCCGGTCTAAAATTTCCTGATGATGCTAACATCTAAATAAAAAGCCCAAGGCTAATGACTAACAATCACCACAGCCAATTGGGCTTTTCTTTATCATCTCATCTAAATAAGAACGATAGATATCCTTAAGTTCTTCTTTCTGATCTTCTTCTAATGGTTCATAAGCATTTAAATGGCTTTCTACTGTTCCCCGATGATATCCAATGATCTCACCATCTTTAATAAAATACATGATAGAAGCGGCTAGCTTTAACGTTCCATCTTCAAAAGCATCAATAGAACTAAGATCACATTCACTAAAAGAAATGATCTTGCTTATCTCACTATACAGTTGGCCATCTTCACTACTAGGATCTTTAACATAAGCATCTCTTAATTCCTTAATGTCATAGTAATACATACTGATGCCACTATACTCTTCTATTGTTTCTAATAAGATAGGAACAGCTAATCGACAATAAGGACAAGTAGGCCAACCAAAATAAACAACATGGGTACCATTAGTCAATACCTCGGTGATCTTATCTTTAGTCATGTATTTGACTTTACAATCGGAAGAAATCTCTACCATCGAATAAGAAAGACCGTCATCATCTTTTTGACCATTCAAACTCTCATATTCTTGTTTAAACTTTAAAGAATCACTAACATCCTCTTTATCACTACAACCTGTTAATATAATGACAAGAGTTAGTAACAATATCGTTATCTTTTTATTCATCTTTCGCCTGAGCTAATAGACTATCAACTGCATAGTCAAATCCTTTTGGATTATTGAAACAATAAGAACCTGCAACCAAAACATCACAATGATGTTCTATAGCTGACTTAGCGGTTTGGCCATTTATTCCACCATCAATCTCAATAAGATAATTTAGGCCATGTTCTTTACGATACTGATCTAACTTATCACACTTTTCTAACATATCACTCATGAACTTTTGACCACCAAAACCTGGCTCTACTGACATAACAAGAACCATATCTAATTGATCTAATAAAGGTACAAGAGCCTCTACTTCAGTCTTTGGTTTAACACTGATAGCAGCTTTAATGCCTTTCTCTTTGATCTTACTAATGACTTGCTTAGCTTGTTGGATAGAATCAACTGCTTCATAATGGAAAGTCAACATATCCACCTTGCAGCCATCAAAATAATCTACCACATCTAAAGGATTTTCTACCATGATATGAACATCAATGAACTTATCTGTGATCTTATTTACTTGCTTTAATATCTGTGGTCCAAAAGATATATTTGGTACAAAATTGCCATCCATAACATCATAGTGCAACCACTCTGCATTAGAAGCATTAAATGCTTCTACATCTTTCTTTAAATTTAGAAAATCTGCCGATAATAACGACGGAGCTATAATAATCATAATTCCCATTCCTTTCTTTGATCGCACAATGCTAAGACATCAACATAATTCTGATAACGATAAGAAGATATCTTACCTTGAGCAACCGCTTGTTTTATTTTGCAACCTGGCTCATTGACATGTTTACAATCATTGAACTTACAAGGTTGGTCCACTTTAAAATCTTTGATCCTTTCTGCTAGCTTTCTACCATTAATATAAGAGAAATCTAAAGAAGAAAACCCTGGTGTATCTGCTAGCCAACCATTAGCTACTTCATAAAGTTCAGTATGTCTAGTAGTATGTTTGCCTCTATTTAAAGCCTTAGAGATCTCTTGAGTATGCAAGGCAAACTTTTCATCTAACTTATTTAACAAAGTACTCTTTCCAACTCCTGACTGACCTGCTAGAACTGTTACCTTTCCTTTTAAAGCAGCCTTTAGATCAGTAAGATCAAAATCGTGACCGATCAAGATGACTTGATAACCACTCTTGCGATAATCTTCGATATACTTATATACTATATCATCTTTTTCAACAAGATCCATCTTACTGACAACAATGAGTGGTTCAATATGATAATAGCTGATCAAAAAGATCAATCTATCCACTAACACATTAGAAAAATCTGGCAATTTAGCACTCATAACGATCATTGCTTGATCAACATTAGCGATAGAAGGCCTATATAACATATTTTCTCGTTCTAATACTTTAGTTATGCAATATTTATCATTTATCAGTTCAAATTCAACATTATCGCCAACTAAAGGCTTATCAGCTAAACGTAATCTTCCCATAGCTACAGCTAAAAAGGCATTGCTACCATCATATACCGTATATTGATTTGATAATATCTTTATAATCTTTCCTTGCATATTAATAATAATAAATAGTTATCGTGCTATCCTCTGTCTGCACATAATAAGTATTCCAATCTGGTGAAGTTTTGACAACTGTATTAGGTGGATATATATAATTTCCATTCTCATCAAGATTGTCTTCGATATTCAATTGTTGGAATACTACCTTAGCTCCCAACTCTTCTAAAGTTTGCTTTGCTTGTTCAATATTTGTACCCTTGATACTTTCAGGAATCAAGAAGGACTTATAAGTAGCAACATTAAAGAAGATCGTCTTTTGATCCGTTGGCTCTAATACCGTACCTTCTTCTATATTTTGAGAAAGGATAGTACCAGCTGATTTTGAGCCATCTTCAACATTAGTCACTGTTACGATAAAGCCATCAGCTTCTAATTTTGCTTTTACTGTATCTATATTTTGACCAACATAATTTTCAACAGTATATCTCTTGCCTAAGGATACGATCAAGGTAACTTGACTTCCTTTTTCTACCTCACTACCAGCTAGTGGACTGATACTGATGACTATTCCTTTTTCCACATCATTAGTAGGCTCATAGCTAATAGAAACAATATTTAAACCTAGTGTCGTTAGTTCATCCTTAACTTCTTGTAATTCACGTCCTTTAACTTCAGGGATACTTACAAGATCTTCTTTTGGAGTATTACCTGACAGACTGATAAGTAAAGTCAAGATAGTGATAGCTAACACTATTGCACCAACGATCGTTAATATTCCTAATGGATCGATGCTCTTCTTTTTCTTTTTTCTTACTTTTATCTCTTTTTGTTTTTGAGCTTGGGCTTGTTGAAGATCAAGCTTAGCCTCATAATTTCTTGTAAGATCTAAACAAGTGGAGATATCATTGTACATTTCCAAAGCACTCTTATATCTTAGATCCTTATCTCTCGCTGTAGCCTTAATAACGATATTTTCTATAGATTGGGGGATCAAACTATTGTATTCCCTAACAGAAGGTACATCATTATGCAAGTGTTTTAAAACGATTTCCATGACAGAATCGCCATGATAAGGCACATCCCCTGTAAGTAATTCATAAAATACAATTCCCAAAGAATAAATATCACTTTGAGCTGATGCTGTTTGTCCTTGAGCTAATTCTGGAGCGATATAATGCACTGATCCCATGACAGTCTCTTTTTGTGTCAAGCCTAAAGAATCTCCAGTATAAGCAATACCAAAATCTGATAATTTAACTGTCCCATCATCTTTGACCAATACATTCTGACTTTTGATATCCCTATGGATTATGCCCATCTTATGAGCATGACTAACAGCAGATACCAATTGTTTCATGATATTGACAGTCTCATCGATTGGAATGGATCCTCTTTGAGTGATCAATTGTTTTAAAGTCTTGCCCGGGACATATTCCATGACAATATAATTCTTATTGCCTTGTACTCCTACATCATAAACTTCCACAATATTCGGGTGAGAAGTATTAGCCAAAGCCATTGCCTCTTTTTGAAATCTAGCAAGATTAACTGGGTCACTAGCCAAGTCACCCCTAAGCACTTTGACTGCAACATCTCTTTTCAAGATCTTATCATAAGCAAGGTAAACATCAGCCATGCCACCTTCACCAATAAGTCGGATCACTTGATAGCGATCAGCGATAATTTCATTGACCATAATCATCACCTCTGAGATAAGACAACCGTTACATTGTCATAACCACCAGCATCATTAGCAAGATCAACTAACTTCTGACACTTTTCTTCCAATGTTGACTCTTGTAATAAAACACTTCTTATCACTTCTTCTTCAACATAACCATGAAGGCCATCACTACATAAAAGGATCATTTTATAATCTTCTCCATTTAATTGATAGATATCAGCCTCAATATCTTCAATTATACCGATTGCTCTCGAGATGACATTTTTGCCCACAAATTTACTAGCGATCTGATAATCGATACCTTTATTCTGTACTAATTCATTCAAAACTGTATGATCATTAGTCACTTGTACTAAACGATCATTCTTATCTAAGATATAACAACGAGAATCGCCAACATTGATCACATAAGTCTTATCATCAGTGATAAGAGAAGAAACCAAGGTTGTTCCCATGCCTGAATACTTTTCCTCTTCTTGTGATTTTTCAAAGACTGCCCTATTGACTATCTCAACAGCATGAGAAAGCCAAGAAATGATATCTTGACCATCATAATTGTTCTTGTAATAGTTCTGTATGACTTCACAAGTCAAACTAGCTGCAACATCACCAGCCTTATTACCACCAATACCATCACAGACCACAGCAAAAACTGATCCTTCTTTTTCAGCTATCTTAAAACGATCTTGATTTTCTTTTCTTCTCAAACCTTTATCTGTTGCTCCAAAACTATTCATCTTGTCTACTTCTTTCTTTTGCTTTTTCATACTTGCTTCTCAATTGACCACAAGCTGCATCGATATCATCACCATGCTTCTGTCTTAAAGTGCAACGCACATTTTTACTCATCAATTTGCTGTACAAAGCCATTGCACTCTTATAATCCGTGGAAACATAACCATTCTCATCAACATTATTGTAAGGAATAAGATTGATATAAACATCGAATGGTTTAGTTAATTCTATTAATTGCTTAACGCATTCATCAGTATCATTTACATCCTTTAATAGGATATATTCAAAAGATAAACGACGATTGTTCTTACTACAATAATACCTTAAAGCTTCCATTAGCTTAGAAAGTGGATAAGCTCTATTTACTGGCATGATCTGACTTCTTAATTCATCGTTAGGAGCATGAAGTGAAATAGCTAAGTTATATTGTAATTGCTCATCGGCAAACTTCTTAATGCCCTCGACAAGTCCACAAGTAGAGACTGTGATATGTCTTGCACCTATGCCAAAACCGAGATCATTATTAGCGATACTTAAAAAATTCATGACATTATCATAATTATCAAATGGTTCACCAGTACCCATGACAACAATGTGTGAGACTCTGATGTTAGATTCATCAACATCTTTTTGTACTGTTAGTAATTGTTGGACCATCTCACCAGAAGTAAGATCTCTTTGCTTTTTCAAAAGACCACTAGCGCAGAACTTGCACCCCATATTACAACCTACTTGACTTGTAACGCAGATACAATCCCCATAATCATAATGCATTAAGACAGACTCAATCGCTGCCCCATCGGCTAAAGCAAATAAATATTTACGCGTACCATCCTTGCTCACTTGTTTTCTTAAAACTTCAAGTGATCCAATAGAATAGTTATCCTTTAAAAACTGTCTGAGTCTTAAAGAAAGATCAGTCATCTCATCAAAAGAAGTAACTCTCTGTCGATAAAGCCAGCTATACATTTGCCTAGCATTATATTTCTTAAACCCGTTACTTAGTAACATTTCTTCAAGTTGTTGATAATTTAGATCGTATATCAATGTCATAATATCCTCTTCCTTTTTAATTTTAGCACATATCATTATTAAAGACACTTTAATTTAGCCACAAAGAAACCATCAGAATCATACTCATCAGGAAAGATCGTCTTACTCTCTACTAATAGGAAATCAGTATGTTCCTTTAAGAAAGTTTCAACCTGTCTTTCATTTTCTTTCTTATTTAAAGTACAAGTTGAATATAATAATGTCCCATTCGTTTTGACCATCCTACTAGCAGTTTCTAATAGATCTTTTTGTAATGAAACAAGTTGATCTAGATCATTAGGAGTTGTGGTGATCTTGATCTCTGGCTTATGTCTTAAGGTACCCAAGCCACTACAAGGAGCATCGACTAACACATAGTCAAATGACTTATTCTGCAAATGTTTATCTATTTCTCTTCCGTCAAAACAAACAGTAGTGATATTAGTCAAGCCATACTTACTAGCATTTTCTTCTATTAACTTGCAACGTTTAGGATAAACATCATTAGCTACTATTTTACCAGTATTATGCATTGTAATGGCCATCTGCACACTTTTCGTACCAGGAGCAGCACATAAGTCTAATACCAGACTATCATCTGTGACTTGCATATTTTCCACTGCTTCTTGAGCTGATAAAGATTGAATGAAGACTTTATGATCTTTGAAATAGTCTGTATCAATGATATTTCCCTGGTAATATAAACTATTGGAAATCTTTCCGCTAGTAAACTTCTCATCTTTTAATAGTTCTTCTTTAGTAGTGATAAGAGTATTTACTCTTAAACCTACCCTTGCTTCTTTTAAGGAACTCTTTAAGATCTTCTCAGCTAAATCCTTACCATATTGTTTTTGCCACAAAGAAATGAGCCAATCAGGGCAAGAATATCTTTCACCATAAGTAAGATCCTCTAGATCACTCTTGTTTACTTTTCGAAGCAAAGCATTGACTAAACTTTTATAACTACCCTTTTTTATAGTAGAAGCGATATCTACGATTTCATTAACGATCGCATAAGGCGCACTATCCATCATCAACAATTCATACACTGCCATATCCAACAAGATTGCTATCTTATTATTAGGTAATTTATCTACGTGTTTTGACCAAACTTTTCTACACAAGCGATAATTCCTTAATGTGCCATAAACTAGCTGCGTGATAAAAGGGGTATTATCTTTGATATTTCTTAAAGCAATATTAGAAAATTGTTTTTCATTTATGATCTTACATAAACAAATAAAAGCTTTCTCTCTTTCTTTCATAATTACCTCCTAGTCTAAGATATAAGGATCGACATCGACCTGTACGTTGATCTTATTTCTATTAAAATCCAATTGACTATACCATTTCCACAATTCATCGATCATCTTTTCTTTATCTTTCGATTTCATGATGAAACGATAACGATATTCATCTTTTCTTTTAGTTAATTGCGATGGCCCTAATATCCTAATATCAGTATTATTTCTAAAATATTCAGCCGATTCACTAGACAGTTTCTCACACAATTCTTGTTCAGTGCTATTAAAATAAATAGCGATGAGATAGGCATATGGAGGATATTTCAAAGCATGACGATAACTCATCTCATTATTAAAGAAAGTGATATAATCTTGCTTTACTGCTAGTCTTATCCCATAGTGATTAGTATCATAAGCTTGCACATAAACTTCTCCAGCTGCAGAGCTTCTACCACTTCTACCGCTTGCCTGAACGATCAAATCAAAAGTAGTCTCTACAGAGCGGTAATCATTACGTGCTAAAGGCCCATCCGCATTAAATATACCAACTAATGTGACATTAGGGAAATCTAATCCTTTAGAGATCATCTGAGTACCTACTAAAATATCATATTCTTGCTTGTCAAATGCCTCTAAGATCTTCTGATGAGATTCTTTAGCTTTTGTACTATCAGCATCCATCCTGACTATCCTAGCATCAGGAAAAGTCTTCTGCAATTCTTCTTGTAATCTTTGTGTGCCTACGCCATAATTCTGCCACATTTTTTTTCCACATTTAGGGCAAGTAAGATCAACTTCACTACTATAACCACAACTATGACAGACAAGTCTATTTTCATCTTTATGATAGCTCAAAGCCACATCGCAATGTGGGCAACTGACAACATGAGCACAACTAGAACACTTGACAATCGGTGTATATCCTCTTCTATTCAATAATAAGATACACTGTTGTTTTAAATCTAATCTTTTTTTAATAGCTTCTTTTAAACTAGAAGAGATGATATAGTTACCTTTTCTTATTTCTTTTTGCATATCTACTAAATGACTTATTGGTAAGGAGTTATTTACTCTTTTTTCTAGAGTCACTAATTGATAAACATTTTTGATAGCTCGAGCATAACTTTCTAAAGTAGGAGTAGCTGAAGCCAATAATACTTTACAATCATGATATTCTGCTCTTTTTATCGCCACATCTTTTGTGTTGTAACGTGGTGTTTTATCTTGTTTATAAGAATTATCATGTTCTTCATCAATAACAATAAGTCCTAGATCACTAAAAGGCATAAATACCGCACTTCTTGTACCTACGACAATTTTAACTTTATTTTCCTTAACTAAACAATATTGTTCATACTTTTCTTGGGCTGACAAAGCGGAATTATAAACAGCGATATTATTGAATCTATCTTTAAATCTTTTCACCATCAAAGGAGTAAGAGATATCTCTGGCACCAATATCAAAACTTGTTTATTTTCTAAACATACTTTTTTCGTTAATTGTAAAAAGATCTCCGTCTTACCACTACCCGTTAAGCCATGAAGTAGTATGACCCTTTTGTCAGTATCTTCTATCTTTTCTATAGCTTGTTTCTGTTCATCAGTCAACTTATAATCAGGATCATTATAAACAAACTCAACAGTCTCAGCCTTCTTTTCCGTTTGATAAACTTCAATCTTATTTTCCTTCTTATATTTGTTGTAGCGATATTGTCCAACTTTTTCTTTAAACTCTTTTAACAACAAGTCATCAGAAATCTCGTTTTTTAACTGTTCATCTAAGATTCTTACTCTATTTTGACTTACAGCTTTCTTAAAGTTACTTTTAGGCTTTAAAGAAGGTGGCAACATCGCATTAAGACAACTTATCAAAGGCGAAACTGTCATCATACTTAACCAAGATGCTAATTGTCTTAATTCCTCATTGATCAAGACTTCTTCGTCAATGATCTCTAACACCCCTTTAAGCTCAAAGCCTTGTTTTCTTTCATATTCTTCTAGATCAGTGATCTCTATCACTTCATCAACAAAACCAATGACCCTTTGCCCATGGAAAAGTACCACTACTCTAACACCACTAACGATATCTTCTAAGCCATCATAAAAATAATCAAAAGTATTATTTAGTTGCATCGTTTGATGTTCGATATAAACTTTGACTATCTTCATGTACATTTACCTTTCTAAATATCTTACAAGCAAAAAAGCAGAAAATTAATCCTGCTTACTTCTTTCATTCATTTCCATATGTCTTCTGATGATCGTGGAGATCAGCTCAGCAGCTAGATCTACATCATCATTACAGATGACATATTTATATTGTCCCAACATCTTCATCTCACTAGTAGCTTTAGCTAAACGTTGTTGAACAATCTCTTCAGGTTCACTCTTACGTCCCCTGATCCTTCTTTCTAGTTCATCCATTGAAGGTGGGATGATGAATATTGACAAGGCCTCAGGACATTTATCTTGAACTTGTTTTGCACCTTGTACATCAATCTCAAGTAAGACATTCTTGCCTTCATTTCTTAATTTTTCCACATAACTTAAAGGAGTTCCATAGTAATTTCCAACAAACTCAGCATATTCTAATAGTTCGCCATTTTCAACTGCCTTTTCAAACTCTTCTTTGGTAACAAAGAAATAATCAACTCCATCTGTTTCAGTAGCTCTCTTACTTCTAGAAGTCATTGAGATCGAATAAGCAAGATTCAAATTTGGATCATCTTGAAACTTTGCTCTAACTGTTCCTTTACCTACACCTGATGGTCCTGATAAAATGATCAATAATCCTTTACTCATAAACCACACTCCCTTTCGTTTTATTTATTATACTAATTAACGACCCTTTTTTCAATGTGATATAATTATCTAATGGAGGAAATAAAAGATGGCATTTGATGGAATATTCTTACACCAAACAGTTAAACAGCTACAAAAAGCAGTAAGTGAGAGGATCGTCAAGATCTATCAGATCTCAGATACAGAAGTGCTTTTTATGTTGAAAGGTCATTTTAGTTTACAACTAATGGTAAGTGCTCATTCTTCTTACAATAGGATCCATTTCACTGATAAGAAATATCCTACAAGAGCTGTTCCTTCTAACTTCATCATGTTACTCAGAAAATATCTTGAAGGAGGAATTGTGACTTCCTTGGAGCAGGCAGGACTTGATCGTTATCTGATCATCAAAGTAGTCAATCGTAATGATATCGGCGATAAGATAAATCTTGATCTATATATCGAATTAATGGGCAAATATGCTAATATCATCTTAGTACAAGATGGCAAGATCATCGATGCTTTAAAACATATCCCACCATTTGAAAATACGATAAGGACTATTCAACCAGGAGCCAAATTTACCGTAACTGCCCCTCAAAAAGGCAAATTAGATCCCTTTGAAATAGATGATATATCTTCCTTTGATAATCTATCTGCAAGTCTTACAGGTTTTTCACCATTATTAGCTGATGAAGTATTATATAGGCTAAAAGATCAATCATTTAAAGAGATCATGAATGAGATAAGTGATTCAGATTCTTTATATCTAACCGAAATAAATGATCAACAATATTTTCATTGTATCGCTTTAACCCATTTAAAAGCTCCTTATCAGAAATATGAGATCTCACAAGGCCTAGATCATCTTTACTTCACAAAAGAAGAAAAAGAAAGAATAAGACAGATCACTGGTGACTTATTCAAGTTCACAAGAAAAGAAGTCAATAAATTCACTAAGAAGATTGACAACTTGACTAATTCCTTAAATGAAGCTCAAGATTGCGAGAAATACAAAGACTATGGTCAACTACTTTATGCTAATCTCGATAAAGTAGTCAAAGGTCAAAAAGAAGTAACACTCACTGATTTTGATGGTCAACAAGTAAAAGTACCTTTAGACAGTAAATTAGATGGTAAAGGTAATGCGAAAAAACATTTTACAAAATATCACAAACTGTCAGTTGGAAAAAAGTACATTCAAGAGCAATTAGATATCGCCACAGAAAATTTGAACTACTTCACTTTGATCCAACAACAATTGGAAATGAGTGATTTCAATAGTGCTAAAGAGATCAGACAAGAATTAGAACTAGCTGGCTATTTAAAAGCAGACACTCGTAAAGGAAGAGCTAAAAAGCCAACTGAACCTAACTATACTAAGATAAGTTACAATGACAATACTATCTTGTTAGGAAAGAATAACATTCAAAATGATTTCATCACTTTCAAGAAATCAAGTCGAACTGACTATTGGTTCCATATCAAAGACGCTTCAGGAGCTCATGTTAGCATCAATACTGACTCTCCAAGTGAAGATGAGATAAGAACTTGTGCAATGTTAGCAGCTTACTACAGCAAATTCCGTAATTCTTCCAGTATTCCAGTCAATTACACACAAGTTAAATACCTAAAAAAAATACCTAACTCAAAGTTAGGTAAAGTCATCATGAAAGAATATAAAACGATCTATATCGATATTGATGAAGAAAAGATCAAAAGACTATTGAATATTGATTAAAAGGAGCAAAAATATGCTCCTTATCTTTTTATTGTCTTACTTTGATGAACTGGTCAATATCATCAACAATATAATTAACTCCCGTTGTATGCAAAGCCTCAAAGCAAGAATAGATGTAATCCCAGATCCCATAACGAGTAAATAATTCTGCAACCTGTTTGCCATTCAATTTCTTAGCATCTTTATACATTTCTACACAATAAATCAAAAAATCGCCACGATCGCTCATGCTGCCTCCTCAGGGAAAATAATAGAGCCTGTCTTTAATTCTTCATCAAACATATTAAAAAGAGTCAAAGCACTAAGATGCCATAATTTAGTATCTTCATCTTCTAATACTGAATATACTTTTGACTCATAGAACTTTTTTGTCGCTGCAATCTCATCCCATTTATAATTTTCCATGATCAAGCTTACAACTTGAGGAACAATCAAAATGAGCAAAGCTTCAAATTTTTTCTGATCCATATATCTCCTCCTCATCAACAACTGATACAAAGTGCAAATAATCAAGAGCTTTTTCCGAAGTAAATACTAATTGATCATACAACTTTTTAACTTTTAAGGCTTCTATTGTTTGTTCTCTGGATAAAACTCCTGAAATATAAAGAGTAAATGTCGTATATACATTATCATTAGCAACAGGGCCATAAATCAAATCATATATCTTTCCCTTATACTTCCCTGTTCGATTATCTGAAACAAAATCCAACCAATCTTCAGCTGGCCCATCAAAACGTAAAAGAGTACATTCTGAAAATGCCTTATTTTCATCAATTTCATAGACATTTACAGTTGGTAAACCTTCTTTACGCCTTTGGGTAACTTTTTGAGCAAAGCCAATAGCCTGTTCCTTATTAGTAGTAGTATAAAAGCCATAACCAAAATCAAGGAATCTATTTTGAGCAACTAATCTTGGCTTTGAAACGACAAGATTACTACCATGATATAAGATCATACAGCTACCTCCTTTTCTAATGAGCAACTACCAATATTATACACGACAATTCCAATTATTTAGTTTCACAATTACACTCTAATATCTTTATTGATTAAAAGGAGCAAAAATATGCTCCTTTATTCTTAGATCTTGATCGCTTTAGCTGCTTGTTCTCGCTGCTTACAGATATCCTTCCACTTTTCTGAATTGTTATACATCTCACTAAGTTCTTGTAATACAGTAGGTATATCGATCTTTTGTGGACAGATTGCTGCACATTGACCACAACCAATACATGCTGAAGGTAATTTATCTTCATTTAAATGTTCAAGATACATGATCGGTGTAAATGACTTACTGTATGAAAGATCATTATAACAATTGATGAGTTGAGGTATATCAAGTTCCATTGGACAACCTTCACAACAATAACGGCAGCCTGTACAAGGTTGACCTTTCTTTAATTGCTCAGCTACTTTGAATAATGCATCAACTTGATCTTGGCTTAGCTTATTTTCACTAGAAAAGATCTCAATATTTTCTTGCATTTGATCAACTTCACTCATACCAGATAAGATCATAGTCACATTATCAAGATTCTTTAAGAACTCAAAAGCAGCATCCTGATTGTTCTTAAATCCCACTTGTTTTAGTAAGTTCGACTGCTCATCAGATAAAGTCACTAACTTACCACCCCTTAATGGTTCCATTACCCAAACAGGAACGTTGTTTTCTTTCAACATTTCATATTTATCCTTAGCCTTCTGCAAAGACCAATCAAGATAGTTTAATTGAATCTGACAGAAGTCAATATCATCCTTATACTTTTCTACAAAATATTTTAATGTATCGTAATTTGCATGACTTGAAAATCCTAAATATTTGATCCTACCTAGTCTTTTTTGTTCAATGAAGTAAGGAATGATATTCCACTTTTCATCTTCATAAACACCAATAGATTGTTCACAAACATTATGTAATAAATAAAAATCAAAATACTCTACTTGACATTTCTTTAGCTGTTTTTCAAAAATGTCAGCTGGATCGTATTTTTGAGCAATCTGATGTCCAGGATACTTATCTGCAAGATAAAATTTATCTCTTGGATATTTTTTTAGTGCTTGTCCAACTACGATCTCTGACTTACCTTGGCAATAAGGGTAAGCAGTGTCAAAATAGTTCACACCCTTTTCAATCGCCATATCGACCATCTTTTGAGTTTTTTCACTATCGATCTCACCATTTTCTAATAATGGTAAGCGCATCGTGCCAAACCCTAGTCTTGACAAACTTTCCTCTTTAAATTTTTTATATAACATAGCTTTTCCTCCAACTAAATTATACAACGTTTAAACTCTTTTTATTTTTATTTTTATTCTTTCAAAGATAAGATGTATAAAATAACAAATAATGATAGTCGAAGAAAGCACAAAGAAATTGATGAGTACCTTTATTCGTAAAAAAGATACTAACTTCATCATCTTTATCCCAACTAATTCTTGAAACAAGTACATTTCTAAAGAACATTCTCCTAATAACTCTAGTAACTTTTCACCCTTGCCTTTTCTTTCAAAGTGAGAAGCGATCAACATACTACTGGAAAAAGCTAACATACTATTAGAAAGTAATAATTTTAGATTACCATCCTTGCAACAATAAGCTATGACTAGTCCTAACACGAATGATGCAACAAGTAAGATATCATTAATCTTTTTCTCTTGCCCATAAATGCTCAAATAGCCTAAATACACACCAACGCTAAAGATAGGAATACGATAGATAAAACCATAAAAATCACTTCTTATAACATCTTTACCCAAAGAAAACCCTATAGTCCAAATAACAATGAACACGATCGTAAATATCCTCTTATCTTTAACTTTATCAAAAAGTTTATAGTAAAAAGGAAATAATAAATAAACTAAGCTTATTGCGATCATATACCACTTAAATGAATAGATCGACTTAAAAAAGAAATTAATTCCTGTGATATTTTTAAACAAAATCAGTAAAGACCATTTACTATCAATACTCGTCCAAATACCACATACTAACCAAGGTAACAATAGTCTTGAACATCTCTTTTTATAAAAATGAATGATATCCTCATCTTTATGCATAGAGTGATACACGCTTATGGCGGACATCATAAAAAATATATCAACTCCATAATAACTAACATTCTTAATAAAAGATTCAACTTTTCCTAATACGATAACATTTGAGAAGATATTGATCCATAAATGGAAGAACATTATCAAGAAAGTAGCATAGCCCATTATAAGAAAGCGGTATTTGCTTAATACCGCTATTCTACTACTCGAATTCAAAATTACTCTTTACTAGCACTTGTCCGCTACTATATTTGTTTTGGAAGTTTTCAACCATCTTATCAGTCGTATCTTCAAAAGACATGATAAGAATGATCAGCTCATCTGTATAACATACAGCTGTTTTTTCTGCTTCTGTACAGATCCATTTACAACTATTAGCATTTTCAAAGATCTCTTGTGCTAAAGAAGCAGTATCACTACCATCTGGTACACTGATCAATACCACACTATGAGCAATCGCATTGATAAGAGCCTCTGAAGCAATGGCTTTATATCCTTCTTGATAAGAGATAAAAGCATAGCTTTCAAAATTATCTTTACCTAATTCGATCTCTTCCGTATCAGGATTATCAGCATCAACTGAGATATCAGTTAAAATACTCTTTAGATCCTCACCCTCACTTTGAGAACTACAGCCAAATAACATACAAATAATAAGTAAAACAGTAAATAATTTTTTCATTTTAATTTCCTTCCTTTTTAGCGATCTTGATAAGTCTAACTACTGTGCTAGATAGTGCAGCATTGATCAACATTTCCCAAACGAAGTTAAGACCTACCATTGTCACTATCATATAAGACATAACATTAGAATCCCCTGCCCACTTTTGAACTAGAGGTATAAAAAATAAGTTACAGCCAATTAAGAATACTCCTGTATTGACGATTGGAGCACTTAATGAAGCTAGTATTGCAGCTAAGTTTTGACCTTTATTTTCTAATCTTTTATAGATAACTCCTGCAACATAACCGCAAGCTGTTCCCTTTAATAAAACAACTAATATCGTAGCGGCTGGACTATAAGCTAAAAATGTTCCAGCATCACCACTGAGCAATACTATTAGGCCGAATACAAATCCTAAGATTGCTCCAGATAATGGGCCATATAAAGCAGCCCCAATAACGATCGGTACTAATACTAGTGTGATCGAAAATGGTCCGAACTTGATGAATGAGCCTAAATATTGAAGAACGATAACGATCGCACATAATAAGCCCATAGACGCTAATTGTTTTGTGTTTGAATTTCTCATTTTTTCTCCTTGCTACCACTCATAAAGATGCAGTGCTGCTTAGACTAGCTAAGCTAAAACATTATACGCATTAATGAAAATTATTTCAATCAATTTGACAAATAAATAGAAAAAAAGACCCGAAGGTCTTTACTTTCAACTGGTAGCCCGTACGGGATTTGAACCCGTGAATGCATGCGTGAAAGGCATGTGAGTTAAACCACTTCTCCAACGGACCGTTTCATAACGCTCATTTATTCTATCAAAAACTAAAGGTGATAGTCAACACTTTTTTTAACTAAATTTGCTGTTTTTACCAAGT
>CAVAAT010000003.1:0-17855 GCA_963586925.1 Erysipelotrichaceae bacterium | reverse complement strand
TTTTTGTTTCTTCATCCAACTTATCGATGATCTTTATGACTTCATCAAAGTAATTTACGCTTAACGCTTGTAACAGCCAGCTATTAGCCATTTTTAAAGTGTATTCATCCCTTTTTAGTGAACAACACTTCTTTAAAACATCAGCAATATGCTCATCATCGTTATAATGCATACTCATGACTATCGCAAATCTGACAACATAAGTATGCTCATCATTCCAATATCCACTAATGAGTTGATACATTTCTTCTTTTTCTAAACCTTTTAATTTAAAACAAGTACATAAAGTATCGATCAAAGCCCAATTGTCACATTCGCATAAATGTTGATATAGAAGATCTTCTTTTTCTTTTAAAGTGATCTTACTATAAGCAATGATTATTCCTCTAAGCATCATCTCTTCAAAAGAATCACGACAAACATCTTTTAAACTTTCAATATCTTTATCTTTGACTAGCTCTTTCGCTTTTGCTTTTAGTATAGGGATACGAACTCCTAGTAGTGGATATCTACTTGTTGTTAACTTAGAAGAAAACTCTGCATATTTCTCCTCTTTATTTTCACTGATCCAATCACTTATCTTATTCATATCCCTATTTTATCATAACTAAATGATGTTTGCTTTTCTCAAAAGGAAAATGATAGTTGGTACTAATACTAGTTGAATGACGATACCAGGCAAAGCAGTAACAAACCCTGCTGTTACCCAGGCACTTAAAGAGTAGCTACCACCATATACAATAGCCTTAACAATACCAGAAACTACTCTTCCTGAGATCATCGCAACTACTAAAGCAAGATATACGCTAATTTTACTATCCTTACTATTTTTAAGCATCAATCCTGATACTAAGCCATATACTGCACACTCGACCATCATAAATGGCAAATAAGCTAGTGTTGGCATACCTGTAAGTAAGCAAGATAATAATGGCCCTGTTAAACCACATATTCCACCAGCAATATAACCACAAGTCAAACCACATAATAATACAGGTATATGCATTGGTAAAAATACATTGCCACCATTAGGTATCATATGGAAAGCTAATGGTAAAACAACACACAAAGCGATACAAATCGCCACTAACGTTAATCTTTTGATCTTCTTATTTTCTTTCATCTTTTCTACCTCCTAATCAAAAATATATATAAATGATCCTGCTAGTCCACAAACTAACATCACTACTAGCGGATTCATCTTATATTTCTTTAATAAAACTAATGAAACAAAAAATAATGCTATTGAAACCACATCGATCTTACTATCAATAAACAAGGAATTACTTATAATACTGATAGTAGTGATGCTTATCAAAGCAACTACCATGCTTTTTAATCCCTTTAAGGCTCCAGAGATCAAGCTAAGGTCTTTATACTTATAATAAAGCTTAACCAATACAAGAGCAATGATGCAACTAGGAAGTATTGCTCCAAGTGTAGCAGCAATCGCTCCTAAACCACCAGCAAGTCTTGTTCCTACAAAAGTAGCAGCATTGACAGCCACTGGACCAGGGGTAAGCTCATCAATAGTTACGATATCCATAAACTGTTCATAACTCATCCAGCCTTTGATCTCAACTACTTGTTTTTCAACCAAAGCCACAGCACTATAGCCCCCTCCAAAACTAAGTAAGCCAATCTTCATGAAAGCAAAAACAATATCTATCAATAATTTCATGAATGCTCACCTGCTTTCTTTTTCATCAGTAAGACTTTTACTATCCCACAAACTGCACACATAATAGCGATATAGAAATAACTGATATCAGTAAACTTAGCTATCAAAAAGGAAATGATCATCAATGCATAACTCAACAAGCTGTGCTCTTTAGTCAGATTGACAAAGAGATCAGCAGTTACACTAACAAGTAAAGCTGCTACCGCTGCTGACATACCTCGCATCAAATTACGGATAAAAGTATTATCAGCGATAAGTTGATAACAATTAGCTACTACTGACATAATGAGTAGAGGTGGCAAAGTTGCTCCAAGTATCGTTACTATTGCCCCAATAGTACCTGCCACTTTATAGCCCACTAAAACACTTATATTGATCGCCAAGGAACCAGGGGTAGATTGAGCAATAGCTATCAGATCGATCATTTCTTGTTCTTCAATCCACTTTTTCTTACTTACAAAAGTATCCTTCATCATGGAAATGATCGCATAACCACCAGAAGTGGAAGCAGATATCAAAAATGTTGTAGAAAATAGTTGCCATAACTTATTTGAATTCTCTTTACTCATAGCTTTACCTCCCTTACAGCTCATATAGTATACAACAAAAAAATGAGCTACTGTCCATTGTAGCTCACTCTAACTTTGTAATTTTTTTGTAATCTTCCACTAATCTTTCTAATGAATAAGAAGCATTAGCTGAAGAAGTTGATGGTAATCTTATAGCTTTTATGCCTGTATTAGGATAAGCGTATCTTTCATATAACTTATAAGCCTTATCACCATTACAAGCAATCATAGTTATCTTACTTTTAGTAATGATACTTTTAATATCATTTACTTTGACATCTTTTATAGATGCATCACTTGAAGCTTTTATCTCACAGCTTTCGATCACATCCCATAAAGCAACGTGATGATCAAGTAACATCTTTTTCTTTTCTTCAACAGTCTCTAACCAAGGATGATCTAAGACTAAAGCCATCACTTTCCAAAAACGATTAGACTTATGGCCATAATAGAAATTTACTTCTCTTGATGTCACCGAAGGAAATGATCCTAATATCAATATTTTAGAATCTTCATCAAATAAAGGTTCAAAAGGATGAATAACTCTAGTCATCAACATCAAGATGTTCTAACAGATCTTTCTTTTCCACCACTTTAGCATCTCCATGTTTAACTTGTAACATTGTAATGAAGGCCATAGAAGCAAAGAAAGTCGCATATGGGAATAAGATACCATAGCCGATCTTATCGATCAAAAAGCCTGAGAAGATTGGTGTAAATACTTGAGCAGCCATTGAGAATGTATAGTAATAACCAGTAAACTTACCAATATCACTACCTTTACTCATCTCAACGACCATTGGATAAGAATTAACATTGATCGTACCCCAACCGATACCAACAGTAACAAAGAAGATCTTCACTAAAGGTGAATATTCCTTAAAGAACATACCACCAGCAAATGATAAAGCCAAAATAACAACACCTGCTAAGATCGTCTTTTTCCTACCAACCTTAGTAGCGATTATTCCTACTGGTATATATGATAAAACAGCTGCAACTGTAGCGATCATAAGCAAGCTCGAATAACCTGAATCTTGAATGCCCCAATAGTTTTGATAATAACGAGAGAAGGCACTAGTAAGAGCGTTGTAGCCAATATACCACAAAGAAACTGAACACAATAAGAAGATCAAAGAACGTTTAACATCTTTACTCATTTCACCATTATCTTCTTGTTGTGTTTCTTCAGCAAACTCAAGATCTTTTTCTTCTCTTATCTTGCGTAATTTATTCTCATTGATCGTAAGTAGTAAAATAGCTAAAGAAACTAGCATTACAATACATACTGCCCCAAATAATGGGAAATAAGAAGGATCTTCTCCATTAGTCTTTAAAAACTTAATGAACATCAAAGCGCTGATGCCACCAATTGTACCCATAAGGTTAATGATCGCATTAGCTTTACTTCTTAATGGTTTACAAGTAACATCAGGCATCAAAGCAACAGCTGGTGATCTAAATGAGCCCATAGCCACTAATAATAACAAAAGCACAATGACAAACATAGTAAGGCTTGCAATCTTTTCACTATAAGCCAATAACATCAATAAGATGGTAGCAGCTATTGTGCCAACTAAGATAAAGGGCATCCTCTTACCTAATTTAGTCTCTGTCTTATCTGATAAAGAGCCAAACATCGGTAATAAGAATAAGGCAAAGATATTATCAAAAGCCATGACAACACCAATGATGGTAGCCTTTAGATCAAAGGTCTTTTCTAAGATCAAAGGTATCTCATTATCATAGACTTGCCAAAAAGTACAGATTGCTAGAAAAGCAAATCCCACCAAAATAGTCTGTTTGTAATTAAGTTTCATATTTACTCCTTTTACACAAAAATTTATGTAATCTCTTTTTAATTATACAATATAATTGAATTAAAAAAATGCATTTGTTATAATTAAGTGGCATTTGAAAGGAGCGCTCAATATGTTAGATATTCTTATTATGGTCTTAGCCGTATTAATTATTATTTTAGTGCTTTTACAAAGTGGAAAATCAGCCGGCGTAAGCAGTGCCTTTACCGGGGGTAACGGTGGTTTAAACCTTTTCAGTAATATGAAAGAAAGAGGACCTGAAAAAGTCATCTCTAATATGACTCTTGTTGTGGGTATCTTATTCATGGCACTTGTTGTAGTAAAACTTATCGTTACTCAAAACTAAAAGACCACCGAGGTCTTTTTTTGACAAAGGAGTACATATGGAAAAGATTGTAGCAGTTAACCGTAAAGCTAAACACGACTATTTCTTGGAAGAGTTTTATGAAGCCGGTATCGAACTTACTGGCACAGAGATAAAAAGTATCCGCCAAGGACATGTCCAATTTAAAGAAGCCTACATAGATTTTATAAATGGTGAAGCTTTTATTGTCGATATGCATATTTCGCAATATGATCATGGCAATATCTTTAATCATGACGAAACTCGTAAAAGAAGACTACTCTTACACAAATATGAGATAAGAGAATTAAGAAAAGCGGTAACTGTCAAGGGCTATACAGTTATTCCAACAAGAATGTATCTTAAAAAGGGTTTATGTAAACTAGAGATAGCTCTTGCGAAAGGTAAAGATTTATATGACAAACGACAAGCTCTCAAAGAAAGAGATGTCAAACGTGAAATAGAAAAAGCGATGAAAGTGAGGTAAATAATTATGATCGTGATCGAAATGCATGATGGTGGAACCATCAAGATTGAATTAGATGAAAAAGTAGCACCTATCACTTGTGCTAACTTCAAGAAATTAGTTAATGAACACTTCTACGATGGACTTATCTTCCATAGAGTCATCAAAGACTTTATGATCCAAGGTGGCGATCCAACAGGCACTGGTATGGGTGGCAGTAAAGAAACTATCAAAGGTGAATTTGCATCTAATGGTGTAAATAATCCTTTAAAACATACTCGTGGCACGATCT
The DNA here is from genome assembly GCA_963586925.1 of Erysipelotrichaceae bacterium. Taxonomy (GTDB): domain Bacteria; phylum Bacillota_I; class Bacilli_A; order Erysipelotrichales; family Erysipelotrichaceae; genus UBA1783. Next base: position 12,684 of record CAVAAT010000003.1, on the reverse strand, counting down.
CTATGGCTCGTAGCCAAAATCCTAATAGTGCATCATCACAATTCTTCATTGTCCATAAAGATAGCTTATATCTTGATGGCAACTATGCTGCTTTTGGAAAAGTAGTTGAAGGTATGGAAACTGTTGATAAGATCGCATCAGTTCAAACAGATTATAGAGATAAACCTTTATTTGAACAGAAGATCAAAACCATCTACGAAATATAAGATATTTGCTTTTATCAAATACTTGCGATATCATATTTGAGTTGCAAAGGAGAATTTATGGAAACTAAACCTAAAAAAAGAGGCGATCGTCGCGATGGTTATTTAGTAAGGGATGGAGATCCTTTACATGTATTCATGCCATACTTAATGGGAAATAGAACTGAAAACGAAGCAGTAATGAATGATGATTTCGATTTTGATGCTGCTACAGCTTATCTAAACAAAAAGAATGAAACTGCTGAACATCATTATACTTATTTCCATTTTATCATCGCTGCTTTAGCTAAGACAATATATTTTAGACCGCTAATGAACCGTTATATCTGTGGCAATCGTTATTATGATAGAGACAATATCTCATTTGCCTTCACCGCCAAAAACAAAATGAGTGATGATGGAGAAGAATCACTACTAATTATCAAAGCAGAAGACAATGAGACAGCGATCATTGATCAAATTCACGATAAGATCTGTGCAGAAGTATATAAGATAAGAGAAGAAAAACAAACTACTGGAACAATCGATAAAGTTACTTGGTTTTCGAAACTTCCTCGTCCTCTCTTAAAATTAGCCATGAAAATATTAAATTGGCTAGTTTATCACGACTGGTTACCAAAATCATTAAATGACTTTGATCCATATCGTGCTAGTATCTTCATCACTAACTTAGGCAGTATCAAAATGAGTGCCCAATATCACCATTTGATCAACTGGTCATTAAACTCAATATTTGTTATCGCTAACCAAAAGAAAAAGATCCCCTTCTTCAATGAAGATGGCTCTTATGTAATGAAAGATAGCATCAATATCGGATTTACAATTGATGAACGTATCGCTGATGGTTTCTATTTCGCTAGAAGTATCGAATTATTCAAATATATCGTTACTCATCCAGAGTTATTAGACCAACCATTATCAACACCGATCAATAAAAAAGATGAAGACTAAAGCTATGGCAACATAGCTTTTTATTATGACTAAATGAAAAACAGGACTAGCCTGCTTTTCAAAGAAAGATTATTTTTTTCTAATATAGAAAGTATATGTAAACAAGTAGCACCATCAACTTGTGCTCATATTCTAATAAATCAATATCGTAGAAATATCAAAGCACAATGTGAAATATTGTGACGTAAGCAAAAAAAAGAAAAACAGGATATTATTTTTTCCTGTTTCTTTTTTGGGGGGATAAAATATAATTTGAAATAGAAAGGATATATGAACAAGCATTTCATCTGCTTGCAGATATATAATACTAAACAAATGTCAATAAATTATCGTAGATATATGTGAAAATATGTGAAAAAATTTTCATTAGCAACCAAAGAATACTTCTTTAAAGAACTTCTCCGTAAATTCTTTTCCCTTAACTTTTAAGAAATTGTTCGTACTAGCTCCACCATGTTCTAATAAACCACTACTATATTTACTAGCAACCTCTTTCTTTGCTTCTTTGTCACAACTATCTGCTTGATCCATTAGATCTAAAACAGCCTTAAGATATTCAACTTCTAATTCATCAATTCTTTTAGACTCATTTTCTGCAACGTTTTTCGCAAGAGATGCTTTGATCATTTGACTACTACACCAATCTTCTTTTATTGGTACATCAGCAATATCACTATATGCTTTCAAAATAGGAGTTAAACTTTCAATGATCTTAGTTTGATCTTTATTGATCAAAGTATCATATAATTCTAATAGTAACATATCTTTTCCCATGAACTTCATCCTATCATAAGAAAACAATGCCATATCTTTTTCAAAAGGATTGATAACGATAGTATCCATATTCATCATACCGCTTACCTGCATTGTTGATATATGCCCTAACCCTTCAGCATGATAACAATGCACATTAAACACAGCTTGACCTAAGTCGATCTTACTAAACTCTCCAGTATCCTTTTCTGTAAGAGAATATCTTTCACTTATAACTTTAAGCATTTCTTCTAACATAAAAAATCTCCTTAAACTAATTATATCACTTACCAAACAAAAAACAGCCTAAGCTGTCTTTTGTTGTACATTCCATAAATCATAATAAGAAACAAATGGTATATCACTGACATAACTTTTCGCAAATTTTCTCTGTTCATCAACATTACCACTATGACGTTCCTTTAACAGTTTTTGATTAGCCATATATTTAACATACATAGTCTTCTTCAATAAGAATATTCTAAATACTGTCTCTCTGATAATACTACTTCTCTTCTCATTTGGAAGTAAAGATAAAGTGTCCTTCACATCATCGCAGATCTTATTAGCTATCTCAACGCACTTATCTTTCAATGTTTCAGGATCGTTAAGAGAAGCAATATCTAATTTTCTTTGAAGAGAGGTAGGTTTATTAGAGCCATTATATAACTTCAAAAAGTGATCATATAGATCATCATCACCAATATATAAAGCTACTAGCTCATCGATGTGTTTTTCTAACATCTCTCCTGTTGCTGTTATGCAATAGAACATGCCTCTAGCTTCAATATAATCATTCTCATTTAAAATGACTGCTCTTTGTTCGCTATCCTTTTGCCAATAGATGATATAAGGGACATAAAAATGCTCTTCATTGACTTTTTCTATGTCTCTATAACCAATATACCTATTAGCTGGACGCTTACTATTGATATTTATTGGAAAATTCCTACAAACTTTAAAATCTTCACTTATCTGAAGTAAAGAACTCAATACATTATAATTACTATCTTGTTTATTCTTTTCAAGATAATCTTCAAGACTGCCGTTAAAACTGTCTGCCGTTTCAAAAGAAACAAAATCGTTTAGTAAATCATATAGTGCCATTAAACAAAACCCCTAACAAAACTATTATACTATTTATACAAATTTATGCAAACGCTTTCTATGTTACAAATGGCACATTTTTTCACAAATATATAAATATAATATGAGTCAAATTTGCGACAAGATTTTTTCCTGATCTCACTAAACCCACATATATGCTCATTTCTGAGTTGAATATGATATAATATTAAGCGCAAGAGAGGTAAAAAGATGATTAAACTAGTTGTTGCAGATATTGATAATACTTTGGTGCCTAAGCATCAACCTGTTTCAGAAAGAACTAGAAATGATATTTTAAAGCTTCAAGAAAAAGGTATTTTATTTGGTTTAGCTTCAGGACGTAATGTCGTGCAATTAAATACATTGCAACAACAATGGCAGATCAAAAGTGATATCCTCATCGGCTTAAATGGTTCGGAATTATTTGATGGTATCTCTAACTACACTAAACTTTATTATCAATTACAACCTGATCAGATCAAGCAAGCTCTTGAGATAATGCACCCTTTTGATTGTATCCCTACTGTCTTTAAGAAAGAAGTCAGTTATGTAGGCAAGATCGATCAAAGGATCAAAGATGCTCAAAAATATCTCAAAGACAATACAGTGATCTTAGTAAAAAATGAGGAAGAATTCTATAAAGAACCAATCCCTAAGATGTGCTTTAGGATCAAGCAAGAAGATTGGCCAGCTATTGAAAAAAGATTACAGTCTTATCATCTTGAAGGTTTTAAAGCCTTCCGTACCGAATTTACTATGTTAGAATTCTGCCATGAAAAAGCTAGTAAAGGTGCTTTACTTACCAAGTTCTGCCAAGATCATAACATTGATCTTAATGATGTAGCTAGCTTTGGCGATATGACAAATGATATCTCTATGCTAGAGATATCAGGCATGTCAGTATGCCTACTAAATGGTAGTGATGATGCAAAAAAAGCTAGTAAATATATCACAGATCATGATGTCGATCACGAAGGATTTGCTGACTTTGTGGAAAAACATATCTTAAGTGAGGTTTAATATGTCAATAGAATTATTTGAACAATACGATCTCCTTCTTAGCAAGCAACAAGAAGAAATGTTAGATAAATATGCTGATCTACTAGTAGAGTGGAACCAGAAATTCAATCTAACAGCGATAACTCAAAGAGATGAGATCTATCTAAAGCATTTTTTAGATTGCCTTTTATTAGCGAAAAAGCTAGAAAAGGATATCACATTAGTCGATGTCGGTAGTGGTGCAGGTTTCCCAGGAATCGTCATCAAGATCTTTCGTCCTGATATCAAAGTCACTCTTTTAGAGCCAAATAACAAGAAAGTGACCTTTTTAAGAGAAGTGATATCACAATTAAACTTAAAAGACATTGAAGTTTATGATGATCGAGCTGAGGATTTCTGTAAGGATCATTATCAACAATATGATGTAGTAACAGCTAGAGCAGTTGCTGCTTTAAATATCTTATGTGAACTGTGCTTGCCATTAGTCAAAGTAAATGGTCGATTCATTGCGATGAAAGGGCCAAAAGCTTTAGAAGAATTAGAACAAGCAAAAAATGCGATCAAAACACTTTCTGCTGAATATATCAGTAAAGATGAGTTTGCTTTAGATGAAAGCACAAGGGTATTCTTAAATATCAGAAAAATAGGAAACACTAACAAAAAGTATCCCCGTAACTACGGACAGATAAAGAAAAGACCCCTTTAGGAGGATATATGTCAAAATTTCAAGAAGTCAATATCAACGAGATCAAACCCAACCAATACCAACCACGAAACATTTTCGATGAACAATCTATTCAAGAGTTAGCTTCATCTATCAAAGAGAATGGCTTACTTCAACCTATTACCCTTAGAGAAACTTTCACAGGTTATGAACTGATCGCTGGCGAAAGAAGATATAGAGCTTGTAAATCTCTAAACATGGAAAAGATCCCTGCTATCATCATTGAAGCAGGAGAAGTCAAGACAGCAACTTTAGCACTTATCGAAAACATTCAAAGAGAAGACCTTTCAGCTATCGAAGAAGCCAATGGTTACTTACAGATGATAAGACTTACCGGCCTTACTCAAAGTGAATTAGCTGAAAAAGTTGGTAAGACTCAATCAACGATCGCTAATAAGATCCGTTTATTAAACTTAGATGATGAGGTTCAACAAGCCATCAGTTCTAAAGAGATAACTGAAAGACATGGTAGAGCTTTGTTATCACTAAATGAGCAGCAACAAAAAGAAGTCTTAAATAAGATCAAAGATAAAGATTTCAATGTAGCTCAGACTGAAGCTTATGTTGAATCCCACTACGAGAAGCCAAAGAAAAAGAAAGGTTCTTTAAGATGCTTTGGTGTTGCGACAAAACTAGTCATCAACTCATTTAAAGACACTTTCAAAAAAGTCAAAGAATTGACTGAAGATGTTTCTTGGGCAGAAAGCGAAGATGATGAGAATTACATCATCACAATTAGAGTCAAAAAGTAAATTTATTATGTTAGAATAAATAGTGAGGTATACGTGTATGGGTAAGATTATCGCCATGGCTAACCAAAAAGGTGGTGTAGGTAAAACTACAACTAGCATTAACTTAGCAGCTGGTTTAGCCTATTTAAAAAAGAAAGTATTATTAGTTGACTTAGACCCTCAATCCAATACCACTCAAGGCATCGGAGCTAGAAATGAAGTCAAACATAGTACCTATGAATTACTATTAAAAGATGCAGATGCAAAAGATTGTATCATCAATCTAAAGATACCACCATTAGATTTGATCGGAGCTACGATCGATCTAGCAGGTAGTGATCTAGAAATGGCTAACTATCAAGAAGGCAGAGAAAAACTTTTAAAAAACAAATTGGATGTCATCAAAAATGATTATGACTTCATCATCATTGACTGTCCACCATCATTAGGATTATTAAATACTAATGCTTTGACTGCTGCTGATTCAGTCATCATACCCGTACAATGTGAATACTATGCTTTGGAAGGATTGACTCAATTATTATCAACCATCCGTTTAGTTCAAAAGCTCTATAACCCTCGCTTATATATTGAAGGAGTTGTTCTAACAATGTATGATGCTAGAACTAAACTTTCTATCGAAGTACAACAAGAAGTTAGAAAATACTTCAAAGAGAGAGTTTATAAATCTTACATACCACGCAATGTCCGTTTATCAGAAGCTCCATCATACGGTAAATCCATATTTGAACATGATATCAAGTCTGATGGTGCAAGAGCATATGCTTCTTTAGCAAAAGAAGTCATCAATAAAAACAGTTAGGAGTACTCATGGCAAAGAAAACAAAAAGTAGTGAACGCTTAGGTTCTGGTTTAGCAGCAATCTTCGGAGATGATGTTACTTCCGTCTTAGATGAGATCCAAAGTGGAGCCAAAAGTGATGAATATGGCACAAAGACAGTATTAAATGTCCATGACATCCGTTCTAACCCATATCAACCACGTAAGACTTTCGATGAAACAGCCTTAAAAGAATTAGCTCAATCAATCAAAGAAAATGGTGTATTCACTCCAATACTTGTTCGTAAGAGTGTGGGTGGTTATGAACTTATCGCCGGTGAAAGAAGATTAAAAGCTTCGATCATGGCTGAAAAAGAGGAGATACCAGCAATCATCATGGACTTTGATGACAAACAAATGATGGAAATATCTCTACTTGAAAACATTCAAAGGGAAAACTTAAATGTTGTTGAAGAAGCTAATGGTTACAATAGTCTTATCCAAAATTTAGGCTATACCCAAGAACAATTAGCTGATCGTTTAGGTAAGAGTAGAACTTATGTCACAAATGTTTTACGTTTATTAAAACTTCCTCAAGATGTCTTAAAACTTGTCGAAGATAATAAACTAACAATGGGGCATGTTAGACCGCTTATCACTTTACCAGAAGAAAAGATCAGTGAAATAGCTAATAAAGCTGTCAATGAAGGTTTAAGTGTTAGACAAGTTGAACAATTAGCTGCTGAGAAAAAGGAAAATAAAGTCAAAAAAGCAACTAAGACAAGCGATCCTTATATCAAAGATATTCAAAAGACTTTGAGCAGTAAGTTCGCCACAAAAGTAAAAGTAACAGATAACTCGATCAATATCGCTTATCATAACGCTGATGAACTTAATAGGATACTTGAAATATTAGATGTTATCGAATAAGGGAGCATTCCCTTTTTTTGTATTAGGAGTAAATATGTGTGGAAGATTTTATTTTGATCCCTATATTGATCTGTCCAAGATAGCTAAGTCAATAAAGGCTGAACAACTATCTTTATTTAAACCAGGTGAGATAACTCCTGGCTCTTTAGCTTTAGTGGTGACAACTAATGGGATCCAAATGATGAACTGGTCCTATAACTTATTTGATCGTAAACTTATTAACACGCGTATTGAATCAATAAGAGATAAGAACTTCTATGAACAAGATTATAAAAACAACAAATGTCTAGTCATCTCCAGTGGCTTCTACGAGTGGGATCAATACAAGAAAAGATATTTCATCACTAAGGAAACTACCCCATTTTACCTAGCAGCGATCTTTCAAAATAGTTCACCATTCAATAATTTTTCTATAATCACTAAAGCTGCAGAACAAACTAAAGAGATCCATGATCGTATCCCTATAACCTTAGATAAATATAGTGCTACTAACTATCTCAATAACGAATATACTATTGAACAACTAATTAACCTTAAACAAGAACTCATCATCAAATAAAGCATATGAAAAGATGGCACTAACCATCTTTTTACATACTTAGATTATTCTTGACCTGCTACTTCAACATCAAATAACTCAATAGCTACTGGAATGATGCAATCGTTGTATTGCTTAGTTTCTTTTGATAAATAGATATGATCTAATACATCATTCATATTGATCGTAACAGAACCAGCAGTTACAGGAGTTACACTATTACCATCATAGTAATAAGCTAAACGGAACTCACCACCAAAATCACCAGTTACAGTATCTACTTGGAATGATGAGAATTGAGCGATTTCAAGATAAGGAGATTTCTTCATCTCTTCAATTGATTTACTACCACTTTCAACTGTAAAGTTAGAAGCATATTTAACATCATTTAAGCCTAAATAGTAAGCAAATCTTGCAGAGCCTACATTATTAACATATTTACCATTATCTAAGATAGTAAAGTTGCTAGCTTTAACTCCCTCTAATGAATAAGGTAAATTAGTATTAGAATAGTTCATCTCTTTAACTGCTTTTAAAGTGATCTTATCACAATCTTCACCCTTTTGAATGACATCGCCAACTTTATTTTGACTCATGCCACCATAGATCATCTGAGCATTGATCTTAGCTCTGAAATAATCAAAGAATTCTTTTAAGTCACTACCTGAGATAAGAACATGAGCTTTACTCATCTTCTTAGCAGGTACAGCTTTACTTCTATCATTAGCTTTCTTGAAAACTTCCAAGATCTCTTCTCTGATCGCTTCACTTGTTTGATCAGCACCAGCTTCGATCATATGATAAACTTCAACTTCATGCTCCTTGCTTAATGAGTTGATGACAATTTCTACCATTTCACTAGTCTTATTGAAAGTTACATCAACAGCTTTAGAGTTATAAATGCGATATCTTTCTTCATCAACAAATACTTCATATGAATTGATCTTTTCTGTTTCAGTATCTTCGATTGATTGAACAGCCTTAACAACATTCTCTAATGACTTAACAAGATCAAAATCTTCTTTTTCTTCAAAATAATGTTGATCTTCAACTAATGGATAATATTTATTCATAGCTAAAGATGCATCGAATTTCATTGATTCAATATCTTTTCTGATCTCTTCATCAGTTTCATTAGGATAGATCTCTTTAGTAGCCGAACCTCTCTTGCTCTTATCTTCACTATCAACATAAATAGTAATCTTTGTATGAGTTACTGATGAGATCCTATGTTGATCAAGTTGTTGCTTGATGAAAAATGCTTGATGAGATACTGTCTCTTTTTGGACAATTTGATAATCAGCCAAATTACTCTTATTTAAAATTTCAACTAATCTCTTCATATTAACCAAGTCTCACTTTCGTCTTAATATATGGGCCACCATCACTGACAACAACCCACTCTTTATAACCTTTTCCACACATACCATTACCATTAGTAACGATATCTTTACCAACCATTGAAATATTAGCTAACAAGTCAGGTACATAACCAGTTAAGATAACCGGTGTGAATACTTTGCCAGTCAATTTACCATCTTTGATCTCACTAGCTCTTGATAATACACATTGAATACCCCAATGCTTAGGATCTTCCATACCTGATTGACCATTACTGATAAGGAAGCCATACTTAACAGAAGCGATCATTTCTTCTAAAGTATTAGTACCTTCACCGAAATAAGTATTAGTCATTCTTGTATATGCTTTTCTTTCAAATGACTCTCTTCTGCCATTACCAGTAGGCTTAACGTTTAAACGCATAGCTGATAATAAGTCATTCATACCACTTACAAGATAACCCTTCTTTAAGATCTGAGTAGTACCAGATAATACTCCTTCATCATCAAAATAATAAGAAGCCGTATCAATTACTTGATCAGTGCCATCATACATATCAGTGATGTCACTAGCGATCTTTTCTTGCATATGATCCTTAGCGATAGCTCTATTTTTAACAAACATATCCATCTCTAAGCCATGGCCAAATGCTTCATGAGCAATTAAACCAGCAGCCTCAGGAGTACAAATAACTTCATACTCACCTGGAGTGATATGTGGTGCATCAAATAATTTAACTAGATTCTCATAAGTCTCATCCAACTTAGAAGCCATTTGGTCAATGATCTCAACACCAATAAATCCTGATGCACTAGTAAATAACATATTTGTCTTGCCATCTTTTAAAGCAACTAATGCTCCAGCTGATAATGAATAAGCAAAGCTCTGCATCAAATCCTTTTTCTCTGATAAGAACATCTTACTGATCTTAACATGAGTAAAAGTGGCTTGAGCTTCAATGATGAACTCTTTCTTAGCATATTTATCAGAAACTTCTTTTAACTTATTCATGATGTCTTGCTTAGAAGTAGTCGCAATATTGTCACTTTCTGTAGAAGCAAATTGTTTTTCAATCTCTTCCTCTTCGATCAAAGCTGTAGGATATTGTTCTACATTTAAAGCTTTTAACATCTTATCTTGAGCAGTCAATTGTTCTTTAATAGAATTAGCTAACTCATTAACATCATCGATCTTATTGAAAGAGTATTCCTGATAAGTGCCATTTAGATAAACTCTAACAACAAATCCTCTTTCCGCAAAACGATATGGGTTGATGTCACAACTTCTTTGTGAATACCTATAACTTGTGCCACCAACATCAGTAGCTAGAACCGAAACATATTGATAATCTTTACTTAATAGTTTGATCAATTCTTTTAATTTCGGTTTACTTTTAATTAGATAACTTGATTGTTCTAAAAGCATTGTATACCTTCTTTCTAATATGTTAATATCTCATAACCATCTTCAGTAACAAGTAATGTATGCTCCCATTGAGCGCTAGGCAATTTATCTTTCGTATAAGCTGTCCAACCATCAACGGCTGAGATATGAACTCCACTCTTTTTCATATTTAACATTGGCTCGATCGTAAATACCATACCTGGCACTAACAAACAACCAGTATTCTTCTTTCCATAGTGATAGACAAAGGGTTCTTCATGAAACTCTAATCCTACACCATGACCACCAAAATCCCTAACAACCTTATAGCCATTACTCAAAGCATGTTGCTCGATCGCATAACCTATATCACCTAAACGGCCATAAGGCTTAACTTGTGCCACGCCTAAGTTTAAGCACTCTTTACAAACATCAACTAATTTTTGTTTTTCATTAGTGGTCTTACCAATGACAAACATCCTACTAGCATCAGAATAATAACCTTTGTAAATAGTTGATACATCAACATTGATGATCATTCCCTCTTTTAACACTTGTTTCTTATTAGGGATACCATGACAAATGACATCATCGATAGAAGTACAGACATGCTTTGGGAAACCTTCATAATGATAAGGAGCACATATAGCACCATGAGATTCTGTATAATCTCTTACCCATTCATCAATTTCCAAAGTAGTAACGCCCTCTTTGATATTACTAGCCACATAATCTAATACACCAGTATTGATGACAGAACTCTCTTTGATACCAGCGATCTGCTCATCTGTTTTAATAAGGGAGTCTTTAGGAACGCCAACAACCCCAGCTGCTCTTAACTCAGCTAACTTCTTTAATGTTTCTTCTCTATTCATACTAATCACCTACATAAGTTCCCGTAACGCCAAAGATCTTTACACCATTGCGGATATTACTAGAAGTAAGCTCACCACTACCAATGATCGTTAGATCTTGAGGAATGTAATAGCCTTTATCAATCTTAAAATCACTAGCACTTGGAGTGATGATATTAGAACCCGTATAAGTAGGAATAGTTCCCGTTATCTTAGTTCCTTTAGAATAAGCAGTATAACCACTTAAAATATCAGCAGAAGTAGCTGTAGCTTGTGTAGTATCAATTTCAACATAAGTACCAGTAACAAGCACGCCACGGATATAAGCAGTCTTGCCTTCTCTGATATCACTAGCAACCGCATTGCATCCATTAGTCAACATATAACCTTGAGCTACTAGTTCTTCTCTGACTTTAACACTCATTGAACCTTTCAATATGAAGTAAGTAATGATGATACCTACTAACATAGAAGACAAAACGACAACAACAGCATTTCTACCATAGTGAGGTGTTACATATTCATATTCGTCATCATCGTCAAGATCTTGTTCATCATGTAACACATCATCTTCATCAGCAACATCTTCAATCTGGATCGTAGAATCAAGACCCATCGTCTTTTCTCCTAAATCTTGCACTGCACTTTCAGGAATTACGATCGTCTTTTCTGGCTCAACTTCATTTAATTCCGTTGTATCATCTAACATAAATGACATAGTATCTTCTAGCTCAGCTTTTTGAGTAACTTCTTCATTTTCTTTTTTCTTTTTCTTAAATAAATTGATCATACTACTCTTTATCCTCGCCTTCGCCAACATAAGTTCCTACGATATTGAAAACTTTAACACCTTTTCTGATATTCTCACTAGTCAAGTTCCTATCACCTTTAATAACTATCTCATCTGATAAATAAGCATTACCAGTGATAGTAGTAGCAGTAGATGATGGAGTGATCGTCTGACCATAGATGACTTGTAAAGTACCTACCACAAGTTCACCATTAACATAAGCTGTCTTACCTTGTAAGATAACATCACTAGTAGCAGTAGCATCACTTGTATCAAATCTAACTGCTGCACCATTTACCAATTCACCATTAACATAGGCAGTCTTACCTAAAATGATGTCTTCAGCTGTTGCTGTTGCATCACTAGTCAAGACATAACCCTCCTTTGTCATATCTTTTAACACTGTAGTTTCTAATATCTTATGTGTAATAAAATAACCAGCAACTCCACCTAACAATAAACCACTTATTGCTAGTGTGACCATGCCTAAGATTATCTTCTTATTTCCTGCATTAGCACTATCCATGAAAATTCCTCCTAACTCTCATAATTATATAACACTTTTAGTAAAAAATAAATTGAATAAGCTTAGGCTAACTA
>CAVAAT010000002.1:0-23461 GCA_963586925.1 Erysipelotrichaceae bacterium | reverse complement strand
TTAATGAGCCATGGTAAGATGGCTGAGGGGATGCTAGATTCTTGTAAATTATTCTTTGGTGATGATGTAGCAAATATTAAAGCTTTATGTTTAAAACCAGAAGATGATCCTGAACAATTTGATGAAAGGATCAAAGAAGCCATCAAAGAGATTGATGATGGTAGTGGTGTAGTAGCAATGTGTGATTTATTAGGTGGAACACCATCTAATAGAAGTGTTTATTGTTTAAATGATAGATTTCAAGTTATCACAGGCATGAATTTTACAATGTTATTAGAGTTACTTGGTAAGAGATTGACTGTTGATGATCTAACAGAATTAGATATCACAGAGCTAATGGAAGTTGGTAAGAACGGTATCGTTAGTCTTAATGAGGCATTTAAGAATTTAGGTTAATGATCGTTACTATTACTTTAAATCCCGCTATTGATAAACATATCATTGTGAATGATCTTTATTATGATAAGACTAATATTGTTAAAGATAAGAAGATAATTTATGGTGGAAAAGGTATCAATGTGTCTAGTTTTTTATCTCTTTTGAAACAAGAGAATATTTCTAGTGGATTTATGTTTTCTTATGACGAGAAAAGTTTTATTTCTAAGAGCAATAACGAATATACTAATTGTGATTTCTTAACTGTTAGTGGACATACAAGAGAAAATATCAAGATCGATCATAATGGTAGGTTGTTAGAATTTAACGATAACAATGTTGTCTCTCATGAAGATCAAGAAAGATTCATTGAACATTTCTTTAAGTATTGTCAAAAAGATAACATCATTGTTTTAAGTGGCTCTTTACCTAAAGGGGTAAGCGAGGATTTATATCATACTCTGGCTAAGATGGCAAAAGAAAATGGATGCTGTGTGATGCTTGATACTTCTAAGCAAGCATTAAAATGTGGCTATGAGTATGCTGATGTTCTTAAGCCAAATAAGGAAGAGTTTTGTTATATGTTTGATCTAGATGATGATACTGATCTTATTGAATATGTTAGTAAGTTGAATGATAAGAGACTTATAGTCATATCTTTAGGTAAGGAAGGATCACTATTCATTAAAGATAATGAGATCTATAAAGTTGATCCTTTAAATGTCGAGGTTTCTACTACTGTTGGAGCTGGAGATGCAATGGTAGCATCTTTAGCTTATGGTTTAGAAAATAAATTAGGATTAGTTGATATTATGACATTAGCTAGTGCTTTGTCATCATTAGTCATCACAGAAGATTATATTAATGATTTTGATTCGAAATTAGAAATACTAAAAAAGCAGGTGCAGATCACTAAGATCTAAACATCTGCTTTTATTTTTAATGCTTGAATTGAGCATTATATAAATTGTAATAGAAGCCTTGTTGTTCTAACAGTTGTTTGTGTGTACCATGTTCAATGAGCTTACCATCTTTCATTACTAAGATACAATCGGAGTTGATGATAGTTGAAAGTCTGTGGGCAACGATGAAGGCTGTCTTATTTTCCATTAGTCTATCAAATGCTTGTTGAACTTTGATCTCGGTACGCGTGTCAATGTTACTTGTTGCTTCATCAAGTATCAAGATCTCTGGATCCTGGATCATGATCCTTGCGATACATAATAATTGCTTTTGACCAGCGGAAATATGATCGTTTTCGCTTATCACTGTATCATAACCATTTGGTAAACCTTCTATGAAGGAATGGATGAAACATTTCTTACAAGCATCGATCATCTCTTCATCAGAGCATTTTCTACCCATCTGTAAGTTATTTCTGATAGTGTCTTGTTTTAACCAGCTTTCTTGTAAGACCATGCCAAAGTGAGAACGTAATTCATCTTTTGAAACATCATTGATATTTGTGTCATTGAGTTTTATTTCACCTGAGTCTACATCGTAGAAACGCATTAGTAAGTTTATCAAAGTTGTTTTACCACAACCTGTTGGACCTACTAGAGCGATTTTTTGACCTTTGTTGACCTGGAAGGTTAATTCTTGTAAAAGATTCTTATCTTTGACATAGCTGAAGTAAACATTTTCAAGCTTGATATTAGTTATTTCTTCATCTAATCCTATTGGCTCCATTGGCTGGATCTCATCTGGTTGATCGATAAGCTCAAATACTCGCTTACAACATGCTAAGGAATTTTGTAGTTCAACAAATACACCACTGATCTCATTAAATGGTTTTGTGTATTGAGAAGCATAACTTAGGAATGTTGACAAACTTCCAACAGTTATATTTGCGGAAATGACTGAATAAGCACCTGATAAAGCGATGACAGCGTAGATAAGAGCGTTAATGAACCTAGTTGATGGATTGGTCAAAGAAGAGAAGAACGTAGCTTTTTGAGCGGTATCAGCTAATTGTAAGTTGATATCATCAAACTCTTTATGATTTTGTTTTTGCCTATTGAAAGCTGCTACGATCTTTTGGTTGTTGATCATTTCATCAATGTATGCTGATTGTTGACCTTTTAAGGAAGCTTGTTTGATGAAATAGCTATTTGTATTCTTGGAGATGAACCTAGCGACAAATAGTGATAATGGTGTCAATATGACAACTAATAAAGTTATCTTATGGTCAATCCTAAACATATAAACGAGAGTTAGGATGATCGTTAATATTCCTGTAAAGAAATTAGTGAAACCCATGTTCAGACCATCAGATAAGCTATCAATGTCATTGATGATCCTAGAAGTGATATCACCACTTTGGTTAGAATCTATATAACTTACTGGTAGTGTTAGTAACTTGTTGAAAGCATCGTTTCTGATATCTCTACAACAGTTGAAAGTGATACGATTATTAAAGATATTTAATAAGTATTGACTAACAAATGTTATGGCGATCGTTACAGCCATCTGCTTTAATATAGCAAATAAGCTTGTGAAATCCACGGCTTTACTAATCATCGTATCAAGACATTTACCAACAAGTACTGGTACATATAAGCTACTTAATACTGAGATGGTTGCCATTAATATTGACAAGATGACCAATGGCAGATATTTAGAAAGGTATTGAAGTAATCTTTTCATACTAGTTATTCTCCTCTCTATTTTGTGAACGATTGATTTCTTGATATAAGGAACAATTCTTTAATAGGTTTTCATGGCTATCAAATCCTACAAGCTTTCCTTCATCCATGACCATGATCTTATCAGCAAAGCTGATTGAAGATATCCTTTGGGATACTACAATAAGAGTTGTATCTCTTAAGTTAGATAACATCACTCTTAGATCTCTTTCAGTAGCATAATCAAGAGCACTAGTTGAATCATCAAGTATGAGTATTGGAGCGTGTTTGACAAGTCCTCTAGCGATGGTCAAACGTTGTTTTTGTCCGCCAGAGAAGTTTGAACCTCCTTGACTCACTTCGGTATCTAAGCCATTTTTATTTTCTAGGAATGAACATTGACCATTTTTTAATGCTTGCTTGATCATTTCATCATCAGCATTAGGATTGGAGAATAACATATTGGAACGTACTGTTCCTTTAAATAATACTGCTTTTTGTGGTACTAATGAGATGATGCTATGTAGTTGCTCATCATTGATATCCTGGCTATCAATGCCGTTTATATAGATGTGACCACTAGTTGGTTTATAGAAATCATTGATAAGGTTGATTATTGCTGTCTTGCCACAGGCAGTAGGGCCAATGATACCGATGATGCTATTTCTTTTGATATCAAAGCTTAGATCATATATGTTGTCTTTGGTACTTTTAGGGTAACGTAAGTAGACATGATCGAATTTGATGATATCTTCTGTATCCTTAAACTCGACTTCTTTTGGTTGTTCTTTTTCAGGTATGGCTAAGATATTATCAATTCTCTTTAAACATGCTAAGGCTTTATTGATCTGGATGATAAGATTAGCTAATTTGATGAGCTCTACTAGTATCTGAGACATGTAGTTATATAGTGCTAAGACTTTACCAGAAGTCAAAGTTCCAACATTGACTTCAATACCACTTTGATATAAGACTAAGACGATACCCACATTGATAAGAACATAAGTAAGTGGATTTAATAATCCTGTAAGTCTATTGGCTTTTAGTTGGTCATTCTTTAAGTTTTCATCATTATCCTTAAAAGCGTTTTTTTCCTTAGATTGTTGATGAAAGGCTCTGATAGAACGTAAGCCCACGATGTTTTCTCTTGTCTGGGCAGCTAACTTGTCTTGACGAGATTGTACTTTGGAAAATAAAGGGATGCTTAGTAACATTATCGCAAAGACGATCACAGTCAAGATGATGATGACTATTAAGAAGATCATTGATAATTTCCTATCAATCCTAAAGGCCATGATAAAAGCACCAAATACGATGATCGGCGATCTCAATAACAATCTTAAAGCGAGATTAAGACCATTTTGGACTTGGTTAGCGTCATTAGTCAAACGGATTATCAAGGAAGATGTAGATAGTTTCTCTTGATCAGCTATTGATAACTTTTGAATATGGCTAAACAAGTCACTCTTTAATTCTGAAGTGTAGCTTACAGCTACTTTAGAAGCAAAGTATTGTGCGATCGTTGTGCATATTAGTCCCATTAAAGCAAGAAAAGCTAATAATAAGCCTTTATGCAAGATGTAAGTCATATCGTTATTTTTGATACCTATATCGATGATATCAGCTATGACTAAAGGAACAAATAGTTCGAAACAGGCTTCCAAACATTTAAACAAAGGCGCAACTATACTTTGGAAACTGTATTTTTTTAGATAAGAAGTTGCTTTCATTTATAATCACCCACATATTTATAACACGATTTAAGCATATTTATATTATATATTGTATAATTTAGATATACATAAATTGTATGGAGGTAGTTATGGATATCAAACAGTTATATTACTTTAGAACGATCGTAAATGAAGGATCATTATCAGCTGCTGCTAGAAAACTATACATGTCACAACCACCTTTAAGTTATCAGATGAAGTCTTTAGAACAAGAATTAGGTTGCTCTTTATTTGTTAGGGGAAATAAGAAGATAACTCTTACTTCTCAAGGTGAAGTTTTATATAAGAGAGCAGAAACAATCTTAGATATGTTAGATAAGACAACAACTGAGATCAAAAATAGTGATCATCATGATATCATTAGGATTGGAGTTGTATCTAGCATCATTAATGATGTAACAGATCTAATTGCTTCTTATGAGAAAGTAAATGATAAGATAATATGGGAGATCGTAGAAAGTAATACTTATACTTTATTAGAGAATTTAAAAGAGCAAAGTATTCATTTTGCTTTTGTTAGACAACCATTTGCTTCAGGTAAGTTTAAACAGGTGGTATTAGCTCAAGATAAGGTAGTCGCTATTGGTAATAACTTGCCAGAAATAGTTGATCTTGATTATCTTAATAGAGTTAATCTGATCATTTATCGTAGATGGATTGAAGTGATTAAAGGACAATTCAAAACGAAGAATTTAGAATTAAGATATAAGTTTTTGAGTGATGATGCTAGAACTTGTATCACTTTAGCTAATAAAAACTTAGGGGTTGCTTTAGTACCTTTAAGCAGTGTAATAGGGAATAGCACTATGAATGTTAGAGAGATAAATGATTGTGATATCAATAGTGAGATAAGTATGTTGTATTTGCCTGAAACGATCTATGGAAGTGAGAAGGAAAGTTTTGCCTCTTTTGTAAAGAAAATGAAAAAGAAATAATACAGATCATAGAAAATCATTTAAAAAATTTAGATTTTGTAACATTTGTTTTGAAGAACTGAAAATGATTGATTTGGGGGATGGTGTGATATTGTCCTTTTATTTCATATAGTGATCTCAATTGTCCAAATTTTTGGACAATGTAATTTTTATATGGGTGCTATAATGTTAGTGGAGAAAAGTGATGGAGAAAACTTATATAGCTATTGATCTTAAATCTTTTTATGCCTCGGTTGAGTGTCGAGAGATCGGACTTGATCCTTTAACTACTAATCTAGTAGTGGCGGATAAGTCAAGAACTGCTAAGACGATCTGTTTAGCGGTGACCCCGGCTCTTAAGTCTTTTGGTGTACCTGGTAGGCCACGATTATTTGAAGTGGAACAGAAAGTAAAATTGATCAATGAGCAAAGAAGAGTTAAAATAGGCTTCAAAAGATTTAAAGGATCTAGTTATAGTTTAGAACAATTAAATGCTGATCCTACTTTGAAATTAGATTATATAGTAGCTAAACCCCGTATGGCTCATTATATGAGGTATAGTGTGAATATTTATAATATATATAGGAAATACATTGGTGAAGAAGATATTCATGTTTATTCTATTGATGAAGTTTTTATTGATGCTACTTCTTATTTAAAAGTCTACAATATGACAGCTAAGCAGTTAGCTATGGTAATGATCAAGGATATTTTTAATACAACAGGTATCACTGCTACTTGTGGCATTGGTACTAATCTGTATTTATGTAAAGTAGCCATGGATATTGTTGCTAAGCATATGGAACCTGATGAGAATGGGGTACGTATTGCTGAACTTGATGAACTAAGTTATAGAGAAAAATTGTGGGAACATGAACCCCTTACTGATTTTTGGCATGTTGGTCAAGGCATCAGTAGAAGACTTAGAGAAAATGGCATGTATAATATGGGTGATGTAGCTGTTTGCTCTATTGAAGACCCTGATAAGTTATATAGACTATTTGGTGTTAATGGAGAGATATTGATCGATCATAGTTGGGGTTATGAACCTTGTACGATAAAAGATATTAAAAATCATAGGTCAAAATCACAGTCTCTTAGTTCTTCTCAAGTACTGCCTAAAGCCTATACTTATCAAAAAGCTCGGATGATCGTCATGGAAATGGCAGAAAGCTTTGCTTTAGATTTAGTAAGTAAGAGATTAGTCACTGATCAAATCGTACTTCATATTGCTTATGATGTGGAGAATATGGATAATGCATATAATAGTAATTATGTAACGGATACAGTCATTGATCACTATGGTAGGATAGTTCCAAAACCTTCTCATGGATCTTTAAGACTAGATCATGGCACTTCCTCAACTAAGTTACTTAAAGATAAGTATTGCCAGCTATTTGATAAGGTAGCTAATAAAGGCTTATTAGTCAGAAAGATCACTTTATCAGCAGCAGTCTGTGATGAGTCAATGGGTAAGAAAGAAAAGTTCAAACAATATGATTTGTTTGCTGAGGTGGATGAGCAAGAAGATGAAAAGAAAAAGATCGCTGAAGAAAAAGAAAGAAGAGTTCAACAGACGATCTTGGAAATAAAAAAGCGTTATGGTAAAAACGCTGTCATCAATGTAGCAGACTTACAAGAAGATGCTACGACCATTAAGAGAAATGGGGAAATCGGTGGTCATCAAGCCGAATAGAGGATGTTAGCTCCACTTTCTTCAAATACTTGAAGTAAGATCTCACCATAACTAGATAAGTTATTAACGATCATTTCTTTATTTAAGATGATGATCGTTTTATTTTGAAAAAATTCTTGTAAGCAATCACTTAGAGCATCAAGATTATTACCAAAGTATTCTGGTAAATGTAAGATCCCCTTTAGGTAGGAAAAAGTAGTTTTTCTATCTAAACATTTCTTGCCATTAACGATGAATATATCCATGCTACTGTTCTCCATATAATAGTTCGAAACTCTCATAGTGATCTTCGGTGTAGTAGATAAGCCCATCATTAGAGAAGATTATTCTTTTTGCTCCACGGGAATCAGCACCATGAGTATCGATATCGCATTCATAGTATATCCTACCCTCAGCAGTTGGAAGTAATTGTTCATAGTTAGAGAATTCATCACCACCGATAGCTTTATCGGGAAGATATACTTCTACTGAGCCACCATTCCAGCCAGCCTCTCTTGCTTCTTGTTTAGTTATATAGTTATATGGTAAATGATCGTAGGTATGAATATATAATGCGACATTTTCTTTGTCATAATAGTATTCATCTTCTAAGATAGATGTGTCATTTTGATCTTGCGGTTGTTGATTGTTATCTACAAAGTAGGCTTTAGCCCATAATACACCTAATACTACAATAATAGAAAATAATACACTTAATAGCTTTTTAAAGAAATTCTCTTTTTTCATAAAAGTCTTTCGTCCTTTCTATTTAAACTGACTTTTAAATTATAGCACAAATAGTGTTATAATTGAGTTGGCAAAGGAGATTACTGAAAGCAGTTAATAGTTGATATGAAGACGATTAAGAAAATAGTTTTTACTGGTGGACCATGTAGTGGTAAGACAACATTTATGAGTAGAGCAGAGGAGATATTTGCGGAAAGAGGTTATAGAGTCATTGTTGATCATGAATCAGCTACTGATCTTATTTCTGGTGGTATCTCTCCAGCAACTATGGGCATGTACCAATTTCAAAAGTATTGTATTGCTTTGCAATTAAAAAAAGAAGAATTATGTTATGAAGCAGCCCAAGAGATCGAAGGCGAAAAGGTTTTGATCTTTATGGATAGAGGTATCTTTGATGATAAAGGTTATGTGACTGATCAAGAGTTTAAAGAAATCTTAGCTACCTTTAATATGAAGGAAGAAGAGATCAATTCCCGTTATGATCTAGTAATGCATATGGTAACAAGCGCTAAAGGACAAGAAGAAGCTTATACTTTAAGCAATAATGCTGCTAGATACGAGTCTGTTGAAGATGCTAGAAAAGTTGATGATACCATTTTAGAAAGTTGGAAAGATCATCCAAATAGAGTCATCGTGGAAAATGATGTTGATTTTGATCAAAAGCTAAGAAGAGCGATTCAAGCAGTATTTGCTTATTTAGGTGAAGAAAAACCAGTAGAGGTATTTAAGAAATATCTAGTTGAGATAAATGAAGATGTATTAGCTAAAGTTAAACAAGAGAAAAATCCATCTTATGTTCATATCTTACAACATTATTTAAAATCTACTTACCCAATGGAAAAGAGGATAAGAAGAAGGGAAAAAGATGGTAATACTTTATACTATTATTCAGAAGCTACGATGTTACAAGCTAATAAGAGAATAAAGAGAGATAGGATCATTTCTGAAAGACGATATATTGATTATTCTGTAGAGATCGATCCAACATTGAATATGATCGATAAAGAAAGATATGGTTTTATCCATGATGAACATTTCTTTAAATTAGATGTTTTCTCTTTTGATAAGAGTAAAGGTTTATTAAGTGTTCAAATACCTAATGAAGAGTTACAGTTCAATATTCCTGATTATTTTAAAGTCATCAAAGATGTATCGGATGATAAAAATTATAAAAACTATTTCTTGGCAAAATCGCAGCAGTTTTAATAGGGAGTAATTATGTTTAGCAAAGAGCACTTTATCTGGTTAGGATTATGTAGTGTATTTATCATTACTATGAGTATTGTAAGCGTAAAAAAGAAGTTTTCATTAAAGACTAGTGGTTTTATCATGACTGCTATCTGCTTTGTTAGTGAGTTTAGTAAGATCATGGTCAATATGAAAGAGAGTATTTCTGGAGGGATGCATTTAGATCCATTAAGTTTACCATTTCATTTATGTAGTTTGATGATATTTGTGGTAATCTATATCACTTTTGCTAAAGATGGTAAAGTTAAAGATGTACTTATTGATCTATTTTCAATTGCGGGCACTTTAGGTAGTTTCTGTGCCTTGTTGATACCTACCATTGGAACAGCATTTGATGAAATCCAATCTTATCAATGCTTTGTTTACCATGCGGGACTTATGTGGTTTGCGATATATTTGATAGCTACTAAAAGAGCTAAATTGGGAAAAGTTCAAACACTTATCAGAAATCTTTTCTTGATGCTTTGCTTAACGATCATGACTTTGTATGTAAATAGCGCATTATCTATTTATGATACAAATTTCTTCTATTTGACTAGACCACCATTAGAAAACTTGCCTATTTTAAATTTAGATGATGGTTGGTATGCTTATTTCTTTAGAGTAGTATTAATAGCTTTATTAGCTATCACACTATTCCAATTACCATTTATAATCAGTGAAAAAAGAAAAATAAATGAAGGAGAGTAGGCTTAATATGGAAAAAATATATGGATCTGCTTGGGATGGGGTTCTCTATCTGGCTACAGATAATAAATATAAAATTGTGTAGTTTTTAGTGGCAGTGAAGGTGGCTTAGAGCATGCTGGAAAATGTTGCCGATATCTTCAAGATAATGGAATTAATTCATTGGCACTAGGGTATTTTAAAACAAAACATTCATCAAAGCAGTTAGATTTAATTCCTGTAGAGATATTTAATGAAGTAATAGAGAAATTAAAGTCTATGGGATATAAAAAAATAGGAATTGAGGGTGTTTCAAAAGGTGCGGAGTTAGCTCTTGCTGCAGCAATTGAATATCCAGAGATATCTTGTGTGATAATAAAAACACCATCATGGTATTACAGTGAGGGACTTGTAAATGGTCAACCATCAGGAAATAGTTGTTGGTCAATTAATGGAAAGCCAATACCTTTTACATCATATAAAGATAGAAAGTTCCATATGCTTAAAATGATCTGGCAAGCCAAGGAGTACAATATACTTCCAATTAATGCTGGCAAAAAAGTTTTAGATGACTCTATTATTCCTGTAGAGAAGATTAATGCTCCAATACTGATGTTCTCAACAAAAGTTGATACAATTTGGCCATCAGAAGAAAGCTGCGAAAAGATTTGTGAGCGTCTTAATGCTGAGAGATTTTCTTATCCTTATAAGCATATTGCTTTTGAACATATGAGTCATATGATGTTAGAGTACTGCGGAAAAGAAATAAAACATTTCATTAAATCTGAAAAAGAAAACCCTGATGCTTGTTTTGCTGAACGCGAAACTATGGGCAAAGAGTGTGTAAAATGGATCAAGGAAGTTTGGAAATAAACTTTTGAGAAAAATATAATGCGATAATAGTAGTAAAAAAGGATTGAGTTTATAATTTCAATCCTTTTTTATTAGTAAATAATTTCTTTTTCTTTATTTTAGTACATGCCTTGTCCGCCATTACCCATTGAAGATAATGCACCAGCTAATTTAGAAGTTGGATCTTCTTTAGTAACAACGCCTGCTTCAGTAGTTACAAATAATGCAGCGATGCTTGTAGCATTTAATACAGCATATCTTGTAACTTTAGTAGGATCGACGATACCATTATCCAACATATTGACCCAAGTACCATTTTTAGCATCAAAGCCAATACCATCTTCCTTAGTTAGTTGTTGTTTAACGATTTCGTTGCCATCAAAACCTGCGTTTTCGGCGATCTGATGTAAAGGTAATAAGATTGCTTCAAATACACAGTTGATACCTCTTTGTACATCGATGATATCACTCTTTAAGGCATCTTTATTTTCACGATAGATCTTAGCAAGTGCAGCTCCACCACCCATGATGATACCTTCACTTACAGCGGCTTTAGTAGCATTAAGAGCATCTTCAATTCTTAACTTCTTTTCTTTCATTTCACTTTCAGTAGCTGCACCAACCTTTAAGATGGCGATACCACTACCGATCTTAGCTAATCTTTCATTTAATTTCTTCTTGTCATAATCAGAAGTTGTCTTTTCAAGTTGTGCTTTGATCTCGCTTACTCTATTAGCAATATCGGCTGAGTTACCATTACCATGGATGATAGTAGTTGTATCTTTCTTAACAACAACTTTGCTAGCTGTTCCTAAGTCAGATAATTCACAAGTCTTAAGATCCATATTCAATTCTTTAGTGAAGTATTTAGCACCTGTTACTACAGCAATATCATTTAACATAGCTTTCTGTGAATCACCAAAGCTTGGAGCCTTAGTTACTACTACATTGAATGTTCCTCTTAACTTATTAACAATAAGAGTTGTCAATGCATCATTATCAACATCTTCAGCGATGATAAGTAATGGCTTGCTTGTTTGAACGATCTTCTCTAATACTGGCAAGATCTCTTGGATGTTATTGATCTTTTGGTCAGTTACTAAGATAAATGGATTATCTAATTCAGATTGCATCTTATCTCTATCGCTTACCATGTAAGGTGACATATAACCTTTGTCATATTCCATACCTTCAGCGATCTCAAGTTCAGTTTCAAATCCTTTAGATTCATCAACTGTAATGACACCATCTTTACCAACTTTTTCCATTGCTTGAGCAATATAATCACCGATCTCAGTTGAACCGCTTGAGATAGAGGCTACTTGAGCGATATCCTTAGTAGTAGATACTGTCTTGCTTTCAGCTAATAACTTTTCTGAGATTAGTTTTGAAGCTTTTTCCATACCTTCTTTTAAGAATACTGGATTAGCACCTTTTTCTACACATGCGATACCATTGTGCATGATAGCTTGAGCAAGTACTGTAGCAGTAGTTGTACCATCACCAGCAACATCATTTGTTTTGTTAGCTACTTCGTAAACTAACTTAGCACCCATATTAGCGAACTTGTCTTCTGGTTCGATCTCTTTAGCGATCGTAACACCATCATTAGTGATCAATGGTGCACCATAGCTTTTTTCTAGAACAACGTTACGTCCTTTAGGACCTAATGTAACTTTAACGGTATTGGCTAATTCATCAACACCTTCTAACATTTTTTCTCTAACTTCTTTTGAATATTTTACTTCTTTACTCATAGTCTTTTATCTCCTATTCTACGATTGCTAATATCTTTGATTCAGATATCAACAAATACTTTTCATTTTGATATTCGATCTCATTAGCAGCATATTTTTCAAAGATAACTTTATCGTTAACTTTTACTGTCATTGGTTCCCTTTTACCATCAACAAGTTTTCCTTGTCCAACAGCTACAACGACACCGATGTTCTCTTCATTCTTTTCATTTGTGGATACGATGATTCCACTAGCAGTCTTTGTTTCAACTGCTTCTTTTTTTAATAATACATTTTCATTTAATGGCTTGATCATAATTGCCTCCTTAATTACTTATTTTTAGCACTCTTAATGCCTTAGTGCTAATATATATTACAACGATTAAAAGAAAGTTGTCAATAGAGTTTTAAAAATAAATATGATGGTAAAAATAGTACATATTGTTAATAAAATCACAAATTATGTTAATGTTTATAGGAATAATCATATCCTATGATAAAATTAAAATATAGTTGGAAGAGGAAAGGAGAATAAAATGTTTTTAACTGAAGAACAACAAGCCATACTAGATGGTTCTAAAGGTGAAACAATGGCAAAAGTCATGCGTACCTTAGTATTATATGGACAAGCTTTTAATGCCGAAAAACTTGTACCAGTCACTTCTAAGTATAATCATCTTGTGACATCATTTGGTTTAGGTGTATTGAAACCTGTTTATGATCTCATGGATCAATTGATCCAAACAGGGGCTGTTTCTAGTCAAAAGTTTACTGCTGATCCAAGACCTTTGGATAAGGAGGTCCCAGCAAACTTTTTACAAAAACTTATCTTTAATAGATTTATGTATAATAAACAGGAATTTTATGAAGATCAATTAAACAAATTAGGATTATTGGATAAGGATGCTTTTACTTGCACTTGTTATCTAGATCAAGTGGGCAATAAGCCTAATAAGGGTGAAATCTTATCTTGGTCAGAATCAAGTGCGGTTGTTTATGCTAATTCAGTATTAGCAGCAAGATGTAATCGTAATTCTGGTATCATTGATCTTATGGGATCGATCGTTGGCTATGTACCTTATTTTGGGTTATTAACTGATGAGGGAAGAAAAGCTAATTGGATCATTAAAGTAGAGACTTCCAAGATACCACAACCGCAACTTTTAGGTAGTGCAGTTGGTATGAAAGTAATGGAGGACGTGCCTTATATCTATGGTTTAGATAAGTGGCTAGGCAATGAATTAGATGAAAAAGCTTGTACTTATCTAAAAGATTTTGGGGCTGCCTGTGCTAGTAATGGTGCAGTTGGCTTGTATCATATCGACAATCTTACTTTAGAGGCAAAAGAAAGTAGAGAAAGCTTGATCAATGAAAATGCAAAAGTATATGTCATTGATGATGCAGAATTACAAAGAGTCTATGATTCTTATCCTGTCATTTGGAAAGATAAACAAGCAAAACCTAAATTGTGCTTTATGGGGTGTCCTCATATGTCTTTACAACAATTAAAGGATTGGACAGAGAAAGTAGAGAAGTCTTTAAATGAGCATGGTCAGAGTAAAGTAGTCATTCCTACAGTATTTACTGCTGCTCCTGCTGTTATCGCTGAGTTTAAGAAGACAGAATATTATGCACGTTTTGAAAAAACTGGTATTATCTTATCGTATATCTGCCCATTGATGTACATGAATAATCCATTGTGCACTTCAATGCCAGTGATCACTTCTAGTAATAAGTTGCGTACTTATACTTCAGCTAGATATTATACTGATGAACAGATCTTAGAAAAGATAACAGGAGGTAAGTAAGATGAAACAATTTAAAGGAAGAGTCATAACCTCTGGTACAGTTAAAGCTAAGGCTTTGGTCACTCATAATGGGTTTAATACTTTAGCCTCTTTACAGAAAGCTTTACAGTTTGGTGATAAACAAGTTAGAGTCAGTGATCAAAATAATAGTGAATTATATGGTAAGTCTTTATTAAATAAAGCGTTGTGTTTACCTCAGACTATTGGTTCAACTACTGGTGGTCTAGTACTTTATTGCGCTTGTGCTATGAAGAAAAATCCTAGTTGTTTGTTATTCGCTAATAGCATTGATTCTTTAGCTGCTGCTGGAGCAATACTTGCAGATGTATGGGTAGATAGCGTCAATATGCCAGTGATCGATCAATTAGGTCAAGAATTCTTAGATTATGTTAAAGATGATATGACTATTGAGATAAAAGAAAATGGAATTGTGGAGGTAAGTGAGTAATGGAAGATAAATATCAAGCTTTGTTTACCCCTTGGAAGATCGGTAATGTTGAGATCAAAAATAGGATCGTTATGTGTTCAATGGGAGGTACTAGCATCTTTGGTTGGATGGAGCCTAACCACTTTGATAAGGAAGCTGCTAACTTCTTATTGGAAAGAGCAAAAAATAATGTTGGTCTTATTTTGCCTGGTATTGCTCCGATCAGGGATACTATGGGTGGTAAATGGTTATACCAGAATAAAGGTAAGTTCAAGAAACTAGAAGAATACATGCAAGAGTTCCATAAGACAGGAGCTAAGATGTTTGTTCAATTAACTGCAGGCATGGGTAGAGCTATGGCTGTCAATGATCTAATGGTCAAGATGATCAAGAATAAGACTTTAGGTTTTTTAGCTAAACCGATATTTGATATGGATTATATCACTGCTAGTGCTTCTGCTACAGAAAATAGATGGGCAGATGGCATCTATAGTCGTCCTTTGACTGAAAAAGAGATCAATGAAATTGTAGAAGCATTTGCGAAAACTGCAAAATTATGTAAAGATGCTGGAGTTGATGGCATTGAAGTTCATGCTGTTCATGAAGGATATTTACTAGATCAGTTTACTTTGAAATATACGAACCAACGTACTGATGAATATGGTGGATCATTTGAAAATAGATATCGTTTCCCAGTAGAAATAGTAAAAGCCATTAAGAGAGAATGTGGGCAAGATTATCCAGTTTCTTTAAGATATTCTGTTGTTTCCAAGACTAAAGGAATGCGTCAAGGAGCATTACCTAATGAAGAATATGTTGAAGTGGGTAGAGATATGGAAGAAAGTGAAAGAGCTGCTAAGTATTTACAAGAAGCCGGCTATGATATGTTGAATTGTGATAACGGAACTTATGATGCTTGGTATTGGGCTCATCCACCTGGATATATGCCAGAAAATTGTAACTTGGCTGATGTTAGCCATATTAAGAAATATGTGGATATACCAGTAGTATGTGCTGGTAAGATGAATCCTACAGTTGCTTCTAAAGCAATTGAGAATGGTGATATCGATGCAATGGGAGTAGCAAGACAATTTTTAGTAGATCCAACTTGGGTAACTAAGTTAATGAATGAAAAGGAAGAAGAGATAAAACCTTGTATCAATTGTCACAATGCTTGTTTTACTATGGCAAGATGGGAAGGCAGTGCTAATGAACAAGATTTAGCTGATGCGATCCATATGGCAAGATGTGCTTTAAATCCAATGACAATGCAGACTACTAAGTATAAAGTAGTTAAAACTAATGATCCAAAGAAAGTAGCTGTCATCGGTGGTGGCATTGGTGGAATGGAAGCTGCTTTGTTACTCAAAAAGAAAGGTCATAAAGTTGAGATCTATGAAAAGAGTGAAAAGTTAGGCGGAGTATTTATTGCTGCTAGTCAGTCATCATTCAAAGAAAAAGATAGAGCTTTGATCAAATGGTATAGAGATCAGATTGAGAAAGAGAATATCATTGTTCATTATAATAATGAAGTTAAGGATGTTAACTCATTAAATGCTGATGAAGTTGTAGTAGCAACTGGAGCTTGCGCTAAGAAATTACCGATCACAGGATTTGAAAATGGTATTGAAGCTACTGATTATTTATTAGGTAAAGAAGTCGGTCAAAAGGTTGTCATCATTGGTGGTGGTTTGACGGGTTGTGAGATCGCATATGATCTGATCTTAAAAGGCAAGAAACCAGTTATCGTTGAAATGAAAAATGATTTGATCGCTGCTAAGGGAGTATGCTTAGCTAATTCGTCATTTTTAAGGGAGATGTTAGCTTACAAGAATACTGAGATCTATTTAAATGCTTCTACTCAAAAGATAGAACCTAATAAAGTAACTATTAAAGATAAAGAAGGTAATATGGTTGAGATTGATTGCGATGATGTCATTGTTTCAGTTGGCTATAATCCAAAGCCAATAGGAGAAGATAAAGGCAAAGTCCATTTAGTTGGAGATTGTTACAAAGTTGGTAATTTGAGAACAGTCATTTGGCGAGTATGGGATGTCTGCATGAAGATCTAATGAGAGATCATCGGTGTGTTTTTTGAAAAATGCACCGATTTTTATTATTGCTTTTCAAAACTATCTTATAAACTTATTTGCGTAACTTGTGCAAGCAAGTTTTGAATTAATTCAAACAAATAAAAAGCTTCAACTTTTATGGCTGAAGCTTATTTTTAGATATTTAATTTAGCACTGATCTTAATCTAGATATCACTTCTTCATCATAGTAATCAGCACCAGTAGTGATCACTTCATCTTTTGTGATGATTTCTTTACTAAAATAAGTGATGTCATGGAAAAATGCAAAGTCTTCGTTTTTGACTTTTTCATAAGTATCGCTATCTTGACTAATCATATAATACGAAACTTCTTTTTCACCTTCGATGATTGATTCATTTACTTTAGCATCACAATAATATTTTCCATCAACAAAGATCGGATAGATAAGATCATCATCAACATATTGAATAAAGCTTACTGTTAGATCGATATTTACTTGATATAGATAAGAGTCAATAGGGTCTTTTACTTCAACTTTTTTATAAGATACTTCTTCTCGAGTAGCTCTTTCTTTGAAACTATTTAAGATGATCTCTTTATTTTCATTGATAAGATCAGTAGCTGTGATATTTTCTATTATATGAACTTCACTACCTATATTAACTTTTCGACTTAATGGGTAAGTATTATATTGCCCCAGATTATCTCTAACTTCTTTTAATGATTCTTCATCAAGAGTGATCTCACAATAATCCATACTGATAACATGTTGCTTACTACAATAGAAAGTATAAAAGTAAGGATCATTAGTAAATACCAAGAACAAACCATCTATCAATTCCTGGCTAAATGGATCATCTCTTTGAAAAAACTGTTCTGTTCGCCAATAGAATGCTGAGTCATCTATTTGGGTGAAATTTGGAAAATATGAGCCATAGTATAATTGTACATATGGTGAGTTTTCACCATTAAATACTTCCACAAACATTATCAATTGATCTTCTAAAAAAGTGGATAATAATATGGGCTCTTCAATTCAACTAATTTACCATCTTCATAGCCATAAGTTTTGATCATTTCACCTATTACTATTTCATCGTATTTTTGTTTCCAACTAGTTTCTGAGATAGCTTGTTGAGCTATCAAGGTGGCATATTCAAACATGTTTTCTTCAAATTCTTGCTCATTGACCTCTATTGTGGGCATTTCACCATAAGTAGATTCCGCAACATATTATTTGGAACTACAACCGATCAATAATGATAGTAGTACGATCATAAAAAGTAAAACTTTCTTTATTTTTTTTATACTTCTTTCTCAATTTTCTATAATCATTCTAACAAAAAAACACTAATGAGAATAATTGTGTAAAACAATTTTTAATTGAGTAAAAGTCCTTAATAGGTGTAGAATAGTGTCATGAGAAAAGAACTTATTGAACAGCTGAAGGCCTATGTACCTTTTAACGAGCAAGAAGAAAAAGATAAAGACATCATCTTACATTTCCTTTCGGAATATGATGATATTTACTTAAGGAGTGATCTTGTTGCTCATATGACTGCTTCTGCTTGGGTAGTGAACAGTACGATGGATAAAGTCATCATGGCTTATCATAATCTCTATAGATCTTATAGTTGGTTAGGAGGACATGCTGATGGTGATGAAGATTTGTTGCACGTCGCAATAAAGGAAGTCCAAGAGGAAAGTGGTATTAGTAATGTTAAAGCTTTAAGTGAAGATATCTTTTCTATTGAGATATTGTCTGTTGAAGGACATTTTAAAAGAGGACAATACGTGCCAAGTCATTTACATTTAAATATCACTTACTTATTACAAGCGGATGAAAATGAATCTTTACATATTAAAGAAGATGAAAATAGTGCTGTTAGTTGGTTTGGATTAGAGGAAGCTGTTGAAAAAAGTGTTGAAGTATTCTTTAAGGAAAATATTTATAACAAATTAAATAGTAAATTGTTATTATGGAGGAATAAGAAATGGATGGATTAATTTATTTAGGATTATTACCGGGATTATTGCTTATGATCTACATTTATCGTCAAGATAAGGTGGAAAAGGAACCCATCGGGTTATTACTGCTACTATTATTTGGTGGTATCTTATCGACTGTAGCTTCATATATATTTGAAAATATTGCTGAGGTATTTGCTTATAGGATCTTTGATAATGCTGATCTAATGTACTATGTTTTTGAGGCCTTTATTGTTGCCGGTTTAATTGAAGAAGGCACGAAACATTTCTTCTTAAAAGTGTTCAGTTGGAAGAATATCAACTTTAACTGTAGTTTTGATGGCATTATTTACGCAGCATTTGTTTCTTTAGGATTTGCGACAGCGGAGAATGTTTTATATGTTATTTCTTATGGCTTTAATACTGGCATCTTAAGAGCTTTTACATCTGTTCCAGGTCATACGGCTTTTGGAACTATCATGGGTATATTCTATGCTTATGCTAAACAAGCTTATAATGTAGGTAATAAAGGATTGTATCGTAAAAATATGTTCTTGTCATTAGCGCTTCCTATTCTAGTGCATGGCTTGTATGATTTCTGCTTGATGATGGGTAGTGATCTACTTATGATCTTATGGTTAGTTGTAGTTGTCTTTGTTTATATCGTTTTATTTGTTATAGTTAGAAAAAAGTCAAAAAACGATCAAGTGATCATTTAGTCTTTTTAGCAGTGAGTCATTCACTGCTTTTTTTAGAAATGGAGGAAAAGATAATATGATAATTCAAAGTAAAAAAGTTTATCATGAAGAAAGGTTTTCGCCTTTACAGTTAGTCATTGAAGAAGGAAAGATAGTCAATATCTTGCCTTATGATAGCTTAAAGGTGGATTTTGACTATGGTGATAATAAGATCTTACCAGGACTTATTGATATCCATAATCACGGTTATTTAGGAAATGATGCTAATCATGCTACTGTTGATTGGGTTAAAAAGTGGATGAGCTATCTTGCTAAGGAAGAAGGAGTAACCTCGACTTTACCTTCTGTAAGCTCTTGTGAAAAAGCTCAGATACTAGAAGGCATGAGAAATATCGCTCAGGCTGTAAAAGAGGGTTATAAGGGTACTAATATCCTTGGCATCTATAGTGAAGGACCATTTATTTCTCAAAAGTATAGAGGAGCTCAAAGTTGGGAAACTCATCTAATACCAACAAAAGAAATAATTGATGAGTTTATAGAAGCGAGTAATGGTTTGTTAAACTATGTTATGTTAGCACCAGAGATGTTAGAAGATATGAGTGTCATCTCTTATTGCCGTTCTAAAGGGGTTAAAGTATCAATTGGTCATTCAGGAGCTGATTTTGAGACTTGTAGTAAAGCAATTGAGAAAGGAGTAACTAGCTTTACTCATACATTTAATGGTATGAGTGGTATTCATCATCGTAAACCTGGAGTTGCTACTGCTGCGATGTATTTTGAAGATACTTATGCAGAGTTGATCGGTGATGGGATTCATGTTTGTTATCCTGTAGCTAAGATATTAGCGAAGGCTAAAGGAAAAGATAAGCTTATTACTGTTACTGATTCCGTGGCTTTTAAAGGATTTGAGACAGGTAATAAGATAATAGTGAGTGGGCAAATTAGGATCGTTTGTGAAGATGGGGTAGGAAGATTAGAAGATGGTACGATCTGTGGTAGTGCCAATAAGCTAAATGATCTGTTAAAAAGAGAGATCGAGGTTGGTGGATTTGATGAAGTTACTGCGATCAATTCTGTTACATGTAATCCTGCTAATATGTTAGGCTTTGGTGATCGTAAAGGTTATATCAAAGAAAATTATGATGCTGATATAGTTGTATTAGATGAAGATTATAAGATAATACAGACTTATATAGCTGGAGAAAGTATGAAATAGTAAAAAGACGCACTGGCGTCTTTTATTCATCATTTTTAACGATCTTATAAGCTTTATCTACAAACTTTTCAATTCCCTCACGCGCATCACTGATCATGTCTTTGAAATCCTTAGATTTTTCTTTACCAATTTGACTTATTTTTTTGTTTGATATATCAATTAGTATCTTTAACATTTCATTAAGTACTTCTTTGGCTTGACTATTGATAGAAGAGACTTTCTTGATGACTTTGATTGTGGCTGGTAGACCCTCATTGGCTAAATCAGATACTGTCTGTACACTAGCTTCATCAAATACATTGAATAGTTCATTTGTAAAGACTTCTCTTTGTTGGTTATTGACGTTTCTAAAGAAATTTTCTAGTTCTTTTTTGAGTTGATAACTTGTTTCGTCAAGTCCATCAGCTCTTTCGAAATCTTTACCTAATACTTGCCAGCTAGTAGCATCGTGTTGCATGATTAGTTTTTGGTCAGATTTGATAAAGATCTCTTGGCAATCTTGGGCAAATAATTGACCAAAAATGCTGAACTCTGGCACGATCCTAATGATACGATCTTTGATCATGTCATATTTTGTCTTGTCATATAATTCCTCGCTTAATCCTGGTCCATCATTATTAAAGATCTTGATGATCTTTTTTTGTGTTGATCTATTACAGTTAGTGCTTGCGTAAATAGCTAAGTTACCACCTTTTGAATGACCACCGACATAATATCTTCTAAATAGAGGAGCAGTTACATTTTCTAAAAATTTTACTGCTTGTTTTTGGGCGTTTGTTTCTTTGTAACTTAATTGAAAATCTTCTTTCCAACCAATTAAGGTATCGTCAGTGCCACAATAAGAGATAAAAGATAGTGTTCTTGTTAGATCTATCCTTAAAGCACTAAATTGTAGGGTTGTTTCTTTATCTATATCATTAACATAATAAAGCAATTTAACATTTTTAAACCTTGCAGTTTCAGCCATTTTTTTTAAGACAAAAGGTGATTTAGCTATAAAACTACGATTCTTTCTTACTTCTTCTTCAGTATGTAAGCTAAAGAATATGTCACTTGCTTCTTTTAGTGTTATACCATTTTTATCTGAAGGTACGATACCTTTTAAGTCAGTATAAGCTATGTAGCAACATAATAGGTTATCAACAAGGTTAAATGGTTCTTTATCGAATGTTAAGTCTCCACGCCATTTTAGGTAATCCTCCATGTTCATAGTTAATTTCCTCCTAGAAATAAATTATACGACATATTTAGCAAAAATGTGTAAAAGTGCTATAATCGTTGTAGAAAAAAAGAGGTATATAGATTTATGTATTGTTTTGATGAAGTAATTGACCGTAAAGGCACAAATTGTAGTAAGTGGGATAGATATCCTAATAATGATGTTATCCCATTATGGATTGCCGATATGGATTTTTCTTGTTTAAGTGATGTTCAACAAGCTATCTTAAAAAGAGGAGAGCATCCTATTTATGGATATACTAATACTGATGATAAAGTATATCAAGATATCATTGATTGGCAAAAGAGACATCATAACGTTGATGTTACAAAAGATGAGATAGTAATGACTACAGGAGTTGTCTATGCTTTATACTTAGCAATTAATCTATTTGTGGGAAAAGATGAGAAAGTCATCATCCAACCACCAGTATATCCACCATTTTCAGGTGTACCAGCTACTTTGGAAAGAGAAGTAGTTTATAATAACTTAAAAAGAGTTGGTAATGATTGGCAAATGGATCTAGAGGATTTTGAAGAAAAACTAAAAAGTGATCCAAAGATCAAATTATTCATTTTATGTAATCCTCATAATCCAACTGGTAAATGTTATTCTAAAGAAGATATTAGAAAAGTTAGTGATATCTGCCATAAATATGATGTTATCTTAGTTTCTGATGAAATCCATAATGATATCATCATGCCTAATTGTAAGCACAATAGCATCTTCACATGTGTTGAAGATACAAGCAATATCTTAATGTTCACTTCTCCTACTAAGACATTTAACTTAGCAGGTCTAAAAGTATCTTATGTGATCATTAAAGATGAAAAATTGAGAGAAACCTATACTAAACAAGCTTCTTCAAGTGGCTTATCTTCTATAAATCTATTTGGGTTAGAAGCATTAAAGGCAGTTTATGAAAATGGTGATGAGTGGTCAAAACAATGTAATCAATACATCTATGATAATTTCTTATTTATGAAAGATTATTTAGAAAAGTATATACCACAGATCGGATTTGAAATTCCTCAAGCAACTTATTTAGGATGGTTAGATTTCTCTAAATTAAACATTGAAGGAAATATCAATGAGAGATTAAGGAACGAAGCTAAAGTTGAATTAAATAATGGTTCTGGTTTCTCAAAAGCTTGTGACCAATTCCAAAGAATAAATGTTGCTTGTCCTAGAGTAACACTTCAAGAAGGGCTTGATAGGATCAGAGATTGGTTAAAGGAAAATAAATATATCTAAAGTCATGGCAACATGGCTTTTTAAGTGAGGAAAATGTATGCTAAAAATAGGTAGAATGCTCGGCTGATCTAATGTATAATAAAAGTAGATGAAAAGAGAAAAAGGTAGTGTAAGGATTTTATGAAAACCCCGGTATAAGAGTACGAAAAATATCGGTAAATTTAACTTATTAAATTACTAGTAAAGGTTGTGATCACCAATAGTTGTAAAAGGTGATGAAAATACAAAAAAATGGGCATTTTAAAAG
>CAVAAT010000001.1:0-21085 GCA_963586925.1 Erysipelotrichaceae bacterium | reverse complement strand
AAAAGAGGCTGCTCTACCTCATACCCGTGATGTTGGGTATTTCTTTACAGCCCCTCAATTTCTCCATATCTCAAATACACAACGGAATATAGATCTTCTGATTTAAGCAATCATAGTCTGCTAAAACTAAACTATTAAACAAAATTATCAATATAGCAGTTTGATCTCTAAATAATCGCATAAATCCTCCCTATACTACCTATATAGCTCTCTCATACTTCTGCCCTTTTCATCTTTCCAAACTAACCAGCCATTTAATCCACTACCTAATACATACATAGCAGCTGCTGTAGCAGTGGTAAAACTTTTAGTTGTTTTCAAGATATACTTATCATCTTCTTTAACGATATCCCCATTTTCAAGATCTTTTTTCTTTCTTTCATCAATACTTGGTGATCTACTAGCCTTGCTCATCAAGATATTAGAGCCTTCTAACACTTCAAAACTATCACCAAGATATCTACCACTAGCTATCTTTTTACCATTTCTAAAGATAAATAATAACTCACTTTGCTTTTTTTCAAAAGGATAGCCTTGAGTTTGTAAGATGAATTCTATTTCTTGATAAATATCTTTTACTGAAGAAATATCCTCTTGTTTAACCTTTTCGCTTACTGTTGACTCTACTTTATAGTAACCTGAACTCTCTGCTTGATCAACAGACAGTTTATTTAAAGCATTCAACATATCTAGTGTTAAAACATTACCATCCACAAAGAAGAAGAATGCCCTGTCCCAACTTAACCTTTCATATTGTAAAGATTCAAAACCATCAATAGCTATACCAATATGTAATCTGATCTTACCATTTCTATTCTTTCTATTAAAAAGATAATAGATACCATATTTTTCACTATAAATGATATCCTCAATCTGATCCATCTTATTACGAGGTATTGAATAAGCAATAAGGTCAGATCCCTCCTTATGAAAGGAAGTGATACCGTCAAAAGTATCACTATGATAAGTTATATTGTAAGTAATGCTCATTACTTCACCACTTCCTATTTTTTTAACATTTCATCAAATAATGCTACATACTTCTTAGCCGAATTAGTCCAACTAACATCCGTATTCATCGCATTCTTCATTAACAATTTCCAATCTTTTTTCTTATAGTAATAAACATATATAGCATAGTTTAGAACATTCATAAGTTCATCACCATTAAAGTAACGGAAAGAGAAACCATTTCCCTTATGTTCATATTCATTATAAGGTTCAACAGTATCTTTCAATCCACCAACTTCTCTAACTAATGGCA
The DNA here is from genome assembly GCA_963586925.1 of Erysipelotrichaceae bacterium. Taxonomy (GTDB): domain Bacteria; phylum Bacillota_I; class Bacilli_A; order Erysipelotrichales; family Erysipelotrichaceae; genus UBA1783. Next base: position 19,821 of record CAVAAT010000001.1, on the reverse strand, counting down.
AAGCACCATAGCGCATAGCGATAAGTTGAGAAATACCACATGGTTCAAATAATGAAGGCATTAATAGTAAATCTACTCCCGAATAGATCTTATGAGATAATTCCTCACTATAACCGCAATAGAATACCGCTCTATGTGGATAGATATGCTCTAACTGTTTAAACTGACTTTCAATATAGTTCTCGCCTGTACCTAATATCACTAGTTGTACATCTTGATTCATGATCGAAGAAAGCTTCTCTAATAATAAGGAAACACCTTTTTGCCAAGTCAAGCGTGAGATCATACCGATCAATAAGACATCATCAGCCTCTCTTAAACCCAAGCTCTTTTGAACTTCTCTCTTACACTTTTTCTTGCCATTCATCTTCTTAGCAGAATAATTAACTGGAATGAGCTTATCACTTTCAGGATCCCACATATTTGTGTCGATACCATTAACGATACCAACAAGATCATCCTTACGATAACGTAAAGGTCCTTCCATTCTCTCAGAATATTCCTCAGTCAATATTTCTTGTGCGTAAGTCTGCGATACTGTCAATACTTTATCAGCATACAAGATGCCAGCTTTCATAAAACTGATGCCATCATCAAACTTGATATCCCCATTGTTATAATAGAATCTATCAAGATTGAAATAATCTAACAAGTCTTTAGGAAAATTTCCTTGGAATAGTAAGTTATGAATTGTATAAGTCGTCTTGATACTGCGATGATAATCATCTGTATATTCCTTCTTACACAAGATAGGTACCATTCCTGTATGCCAATCATTACAAGCTAAAATATCTATCTTACAATCTAAAACATTTAACATTTCAAGAACTGCTTTTGAGAAGAAAGCAAATCTTTCGCCATCATCCACATAGCCATATAAGCCATCACGATAGAAATAACGATCGTTGCCAATGAAATAGAACTCAACATTCTCATTAACTGTCTTATATAAGCTAGCAGTAGTATTGATCTTACCTGAATGAACAGGAAAATCATTAAGTTTCTCTAACTCATATTTGTCTTTGATCTTTTTATACAATGGAAGTACTACCGAACAATGATAGTCATCACTATTGATCTGTTGAGGAAGTGAGCCAATGACATCAGCTAATCCTCCAGATTTAATGTACGGAAGTCCTTCCGAAGCTACAAACAATATATTTCTCACACGATATCCCTTCTCTTAATATATAGAATATTGTCTTGATCACCAACAATATCTTTAACATATTTTACCTGGGCTGATTTATCAACGACCGTATATTCAAGATTGCTATCTTCACCGATGATCGCATCAGGCAAAATAACACTGTTCTTTATTTTAGCACCTTTTTTGATCTTTACGCCACGACCTAAGATACAGTTTTCAAGTTCACCTTGCACTACACATCCATTAGCGATCAAACAATTCTTTACTTTAGCATCTTTTGAATAGAATGCAGGTGCTGAATCATTAGTTTTAGTATAGATTGGCCAATCCTTAGAGAATAAGCCTTTAGCTTTTTCGTGATCGATAAGCTCCATACTTGTATTGAAATAACTCTTTAAAGAATTCAAGCAAGCAAAATAGCCTTCATATTTATAACCACGCAACTTAAAGTCCGTAGGGTTATTACCTAAATAAGTTCTCAAAGAATATAGACCACTATTTTTAGTAGCTGTATCTAAGACTTTAAAGAAGACTTCTTTTGAGCACAAATAAGATTCCATAGAGATATTCTTTTTACCAGCTCCACCATGGTTGACCTTAGCATCAATTACCCAACCTTCATCATCCATATAAAGGTCATGGCAGCTAACATAATTATCACCACATTCATCAACCTCTTTATAAACACAAGTTATATCCGCTCCTGTCTGTAAATGTTGACGCAATACTTGTTGATAATCGATCTTGCAGATCATATAACTTGGAGCAATGACAACATAATCACAGTGATTTTCTTCAATATAAAGCCTATATTGATTTAACAAAGCGATATCTGTATAGTACATCTTATTAGCGATCTGTTGATCAGCATATAAGAGCTGTAATGAACCAGTCTTAGAATTAATATTATATTGTGTACCACCACCGATATGGTCGATAAGAGAACGCGGTTTATACTTAACTAATATCTTGATCTGATTGATATGGGAATTGACCATATTACTCAAGACAAAGTCAATGACTCTATATCTACCTAAGAAAGATATAGCAGCTACTGGTCTAAAATCTGACAAGCCTTCAACATTAACTCTATCACTTTCAAAATTAACGATACCTAAGATATTTGCCATAAATTATTCCTCCACCTTTGTTGCTACTAAGCCAACATGATCATCAGCGCCAACTACGCTGCCTTTTTTGATATGTAATCCTTCCGCAACGATACTCTTTCTAACGATCGCACCCTCTTCAATAACAGCTTCTGGCATGATGACAGAATCATAAACCTCAGCACCTTTTTCAATCACAACATCTCTAAATAAGACACTGTTCTCAACTTTACCATTGATAACACAACCTTGATTGATACAACTGCGTTCAATACTAGCATCTTTGCTAATAAATTGTGGACTAGTAGGTACATCTTCAGTAAAGATCTTCCAACTATCATCTGACAAATGTAGTGGATTATCTTCAGTCAATAAATCCATATTTGCTTGCCACAATGAATCGATAGTTCCAACATCCTTCCAATAGCCACTGAAAGGATAAGCAAATATCTTCTTACCTTCAGACAATAATGTAGGAATGATATTCTTGCCAAAATCATGATCAGTATCTTCACCACTATCTTCAACAAGAGCTTTCTTTAATACTGAATAATTAAAGATATAGATACCCATGCTCGCAAAAGTACTCTTTGGTTCTTGTGGTTTTTCTTCAAATTGATAAACTTGCTTATTGTCATAGCAGTTCATGATACCAAATCTTTTTGCTTCTTCTAAAGTAACAGTTAAAGCAGCAACTGTAACATCAGCTCCATTTTGCTTATGGAAATCTAACATCTTATCATAATTCATCTTATAGATATGATCACCTGACAAGATCAAAACATATTCAGGATCATATTGATCGATGAAATCTAAGTTCTGATAAATCGCATCAGCAGTACCACGATATAAACCAAAGCCATCAGCCGTCTCTCTTGGTGACAAAACAAAAGTACCACTGTTTCGCCCCTCTAGACCCCAAACAGATGCTTGTGATACATAAGAATTCAATAACACTGATTCATATTGCGTCAAAATGCCGACATAGTTAATGTTGGAATTGGCACAATTACTCAAAGGAAAATCGATTATACGATATTTACCCCCGTAATAGACTGCCGGCTTAGCAGATTTGTAAGTTAATTCATGTAACCTAGTTCCTCTTCCACCGGCTAAGATCATTGCTAACATTTCCGTTTTCATTAAATTATCCCACCTTTTTATGTAAACGTTTTCTTCACAACTCTATTATATACTACTTTTTGCTATTAATAAAGTAAAATCTAACTAAAGAAATAAAATATAATGACCCAGTGACTATCATTATTTTGCCTTTAGATAATCCTAACTGCAATGCTTGCTTATAGTCGTCTACGATCGTAACATTAGAAAAACCATCAGCTAACTCTTCTGCTGATCCCATCCTTCTGTTTTCAAATTGGGTAACTATCACTTCGCCCTTTGATAATAATCTCTTTAACATTGAATGATATTCTTTATCTTTCAAAGCGGAAAAGACGATAACAACCTCTTTATCTAATTCATCAATACATTTACACAAAGCATCTATACCATTCTCATTATGAGCTCCATCTATATAAACTAAAGGATCATCACTTACTTTCTCAAATCTACCTGCCCAAAAAGTATCATAAAGACCATCTAATAGTTGTTGTTCACTCACATGGATCAAACCTTTAGAATTTAGATGATCGATCGTTTCAATAGCTAAAGAGGCATTCAACACTTGATAAGAAGCAATAGTATTTAATACAACATCATGATCATGATAAGTAAAATATAATTTATCATCTTTGACTTCATAGTCGTGTACTTCATCAGTTAAGATCAACTTACTATGATGTAATTCACATTGCTTCTTGAAAACATCTAAAGCCTCTTTCTTCTTTTCAAAAGTGATGATATCTGTATCATCTTTAATGATACCTGCTTTTTCATAAGCGATCTTTTCAATGGTATCGCCTAATATCTTCATATGATCCTTTTCAATATTAGTGATCACACTGACCATCGGTAATATTACATTAGTATTGTCTAATCGACCGCCTAAACCTACTTCATAAACTACAAGATCAACTTTCTCTTTTAAGAAATAACATACCGAAATATACATATCGATCTCAAACATTGATAACTCATACTTGATCCACTCATCATAATGTTCATTAACGATATCTAAAAAATACTTCTCATCAATATTGACATCATTGATCCTGATACGATCTAAATGTGTCATCAAATGAGGAGAAGTAAAACTTCCAACTTTATAACCAGCATGCTGCAAGATACTTCTTAAATAGTTAGTCGTGGACCCTTTGCCATTAGTACCAGCCACATGAATGCATTTTAATTGTTTTTGTGGATCACCTTTTAATGCCATATATTGCTTAAATTCATTAAAAGTATGGCTCTTTCTTTGGGACATTACCCAATCCATTGCATCCTGAACATTTTCAAACATTTCTACATCTTCCAATCTATCTCAGTTAAGCCATTTGCTTTTAGATAAGCATTTGCCTGGGAAAAATGCTTACAACCAAAAAAACCATGATAAGCACTTAATGGCGAAGGATGAACGCTCTTTAAGATCAAATGCTTTTTATTAGTCAAAAGAGTTTCTTTGTTTTTCGCATTAGCACCCCACAACAAAAATACCATCGGCTTGTCTTGCTTGTCTAAATAGCTTATCGTATGATCAGTAAAAGTTTCCCAACCTTTCCCCTTATGAGAGTTAGGTTTACCTTCTTCTACTGTCAATACTGTATTTAATAATAGCACACCTTGTTGAGACCATTTAACCAAATAACCATTATCACTCATAGATATATGTAAGTCATCACTGATCTCTTTATAGATATTCTGCAAAGAAGGAGGTAAGTTAACATGTGGTTTGACCGCAAAAGCTAAACCACAAGCCTGCCCTGGTTGATGATAAGGATCTTGCCCTAATATAACAACTTTCACCTTATCAAGATCAGTATAGTAAAAGCTTGAAAATACCTCTTGTTTAGAAGGATAGATCTTTTTAATCGCATATTCACTCTTTAAAAATTGTGAAAGTTGCTGAAAATATGGTTCGTTAAATTCATGCTGTAAAAAATCATCCCAACTCTTATTGATCATAAAATTACATCTCCTGCAAGATGACTAAAGCCAATGGAGCAACTTTTATACTACTATTAGCTACAATATTAGTAGCTTTTTGACCATCAAAAATGATCCGCTTTTCCCCATTAAACTCATAGATATACTCTTCTTTAGTAGGATTGATCAGTATCTTTAGATAATCGATCTTTAATAATAATCTATCATCCCTGATAGTAGCATCATATCTAACATTGCCTAAATGATAACGATGTTTGATACTAGCTAATTGACTAGTAAACTCAATAACATCTTGGTACTCTTCTTTCTTATGACAACTTAAATTATTGATGCTATCATCAGCATTATAACCATTGTTCAAACCATTCTTACTGATACAGAACTCTTGCCCTTCAGATAAGAAACTAGTACCATTAGCCAACATTACACAGCCAATAAGTAGTTTTTGTCTTTGTTTTAAAGTAGACTCATCCTCATCTTGGCAACAGGCCTTAACCTTATCAAAACAAGTCATATCATCATGACATTGTACGTAATTGATCCTTTGACTATCACTATCAGTAAAATACTTTAGACTTCTTTCAGCTAAAGAAAGATCACCAGTTAAATAGCCTTTAGCCTTGATCGCAAAAGTACTACCCTTAAACAAGTCCCTAAAACCATCATCAAAGAAAAGATAATCTTTCAACAATTCTTTATTGGACAAATTAGCTAACTTCACTTCTTTTTCTGTAGTATCCATTAACCAGCCTTCACCATAAAGCAAGATATCTTCTTTTAACTCTTTTAATTCTCTAGAAATAAGTTGCATTGTTTCAACATCTAAAAAGCTCATTAAGTCAAAACGGAAACCATCAACATCATAATAATGCACAAAATATTTTAGAGTATCCACAAAATATTTTCTACACATCATTCTCTTACTATCAAACTCACTACCACAATAAGTCTTATCGGCTAGTTTACCATCTTCATCATATCTAAAATAGTAATAAGGCACGCTCCTATTAAAGCTACTACAGCTAGCATTATAGTGATGATTAAAGACTACATCCAAAGTGATCCTCATCTTCTTATCATGAATAGTATCCACTAAAGTTTTAAATTCATTGATGACTGAAAAAGGATCATCGACATTAGTAGAATAACTCATCTTCAATGCTTGATAACTTCTAGGATCATAGCCCCAATTACAATATAAGTCAGGATGATAGTCGTCTACACTGAAAAAATCATTTATTGGCATTAATTGCACATGGCTTACCCCTAGATCAACTAAATGACTTAATTGAGCTGTCATACCAGCAAATGTCTTTTCTTCACTATAATTTCTCACACTTGTCTCATAGATCAAAACACTATCACATTTTTCTCTTTGAGTGATATTAGAGCCCGAAAAACTAAATACAACACTATCTTGACCATTAGCACTTTGAGCCTTACCATAAGGGTCGATGATCTTATAAGAAGAGCCATTCACTTCTACTATATAATGATAATATTTACCAGTTAGATCACCAGCGAAAGAAAGATGATAAACTCCTTTATCCTCTCTTTTCATCTTGTACATTCTCTCATCAATGTTTAGCCAAACATCCTGGCTTGTAGGAGCCCATAATTTAAAGGAAGTTATGCCATTACTAACTACTGCTCCCAAGTCATCACCATCATAGTAAAACTCTTGGTCAAACCAAGGCGTTTTAACGATATAACGATACTTCAGATCAACACTATAGTTATTATAAGTCACTAACTTATAGTCTAACCCAATCTGTAACTCTTCACTAAAAGATAAGCTATAAATAAACTCATCTTCTTTTTCTTCTATCTTCTCAACATTTAGATCGATCACTTCTCTATTTAGAACAAGGGCAAAGTTTTTTTCGTTATTCGGAAAAAAATCTTTATCCACTTCTACATTTATCAGATAGCGATCATCAAAATAGGCTCTTACTTTATATTCTTGCATACTACTCACTTATCTGTTTTAAATGCCAGATATCACGATTGTAATCACTAATAGTCCTATCACTACTGAAATAACCACTCTTAGCGATATTGATCAAACACTTTTTAGTGTAAAGATCACGATCATTACGGTACAAGTCATTCAAATACTGATGAGCTTGGCTATATTGATGATAATCAGCCAACAAGAAGAATTCATCATTATGATAGATGATCTCATCAAAGATCTCTTTGAAAGTATTCCTATCAGGATCAAAAGTACCATCAACTAGTGAATCCATGATCTTATGGATAGTAGGATCATTTTGATAGATGTTCATCGCATTATAGCCACTGTTACGTAATTGTTTTAACTGCTCAACAGTATTACCAAAGATAACGATATTATCATCACCAACGCACTCTTTGATCTCAACATTAGCACCATCAAGTGTACCTAAAGTGATAGCACCATTCATCATAAGTTTCATATTACCAGTACCACTTGCTTCTTTTCCAGCCGTAGATATCTGTTCAGAAATATCCGCACTATTCATAAGTATCTCAGCGATCGATACACAATAGTTAGGGATGAATACCACTTTAATAAATTTATTAACTTCAGGATCATTATTTACAACTTGTCCTACAGTGTTGATAAGTTGAATTACCTTTTTCGCAAATACATAACTAGGCGCAGCCTTTGCACTAAATAAGAAAGTAACAGGCATCATAGTAAAATTACTATCAGATTTGATCTTCTGATATAGTTCTATGATATGCATACAATTTAATAATTGTCTCTTATAAGCATGCAATCTTTTAGCCTGTACATCAAACATACTATTGACATCAACATCAATACCAACATTCTTTTTGATATAGTTAGCCAAGATCTTTTTACGTTCTAATTTAACTTCTTTGAACTTATCAATAACATTCTGATCATCAATATGATCCATTAGTTTATCAAGTTGAGTGATATCATTAACAAAATCATCACCGATAGTCTCTTTTAATAAATCAGTAAGTTGAGGATTTGAATATAATAACCATCTACGCGGAGTGATGCCATTAGTCTTATTATTGAATTTTTCTGGGAAGATGCGATAGAAATCCTTCATGACATCATCTTTTAAGATCTGAGAGTGGATCTTTGCTACACCATTGATCGAGAAAACAGTAGCAGCAGCTAAATGAGCCATATGTACTTGATTATCAATGATGATCGAAACACGCTTTGCGAGTTCATAATCATTAGTCTTATTGATGACATAATTAGTAAATCTTCTATTGATCTCTTGTATCAAGATATAGATACGAGGTAATAACTTGCTGATCATATATACTGGCCATTTTTCCAATGCTTCTTGCATGATCGTATGGTTAGTATAAGCAACAGTACGAGTAACGATATCCCAACTCTTGTCCCAAGAATAATGATAATCATCAAGTAAGATACGCATTAATTCAGGTATGATCAAAATAGGGTGAGTATCATTTAATTGAATAACAACCTTATCAGCTAAATTATCTAATGTACGATATTTTTCAAAGTGATTCTTAATGATCGTTTGTAATCCAGCTGAAGAGAAGAAATACTCTTGTTTGATCCTTAACATTCTTCCTTCTTCAGTAGAATCATCAGGATAAACGTTCTGACAGATCTTATTGACATCTTGAATATATTTAATGAAATCTTGTCCACTAGGAGCTTGATCAGAAGCCTCTGGTTTCCATAATCTCAAAGTATTGACACACTTATTATCCTTACCAATGATCGCAACATCATAAGGAACTGCTCTAACAACCTGTGCATTGATATGCTTTACATCCATATTGCCATATTGGTTCCAATAAGTTACGATCTCGCCATAGAACTTAACATCCACAGCATGATCTGCTTTTCTTATCTCCCAAGGGTTACCATATTTTAACCAAATATCTGGCACTTCTACTTGTTGATTGTTTTCAATCTTCTGTTTAAACAAGCCATATTCATAACGGATGGAATTGCCATGTCCTGGTAATCTCATCGATGCTAAAGAATCTAAGAAACAAGCAGCCAGTCTTCCTAAACCACCATTGCCTAAGCCAGCATCAGTTTCGATCTCTTCTAATTCATTTAGATCATAGCCTAGATCAGCTAATCCTTCTTTAACAATATTATAAACACCAATGTTCATCAAATTGTTAGTAAGTAATCTACCGATCAAAAACTCCATGGAAAAATAGAACAGCTGTCTTTCATCATTTTCCCTAACTTTATTTTTACTCTCCAGCCAACAATCTGCCACATAATTTTTGACCATCTCTCCTAAAACTAGATATCTTTCTGATGGGCGAGAATAGCTTAGATCACGACCATAAGTAGCGATCATCCTTTCAACAAATTGCTCTTTAAATTCTTCTTTGTTTGAAAACATCTTTTCCATTTTTTCCTCCACTAATGAAGCTTTGCTTCCAATATTATCGCACCATATGGAGCGATCCTCATTTCAATCTTATATTTAAACCCATGTAAATTACCTTTACGGGCTACAAGCTTATGATAATTACACATATTACAGCCACCATAGATATCTTTTTCCGAGTTCATGATCTCGCCATAATAACCATAAGTTGGTACACCTAATTCAAACTTTTCATAGCTGATCGGTGACATATTTAAAACAACAACATAACACTTCTTATCGTCATAACGCACATATGAATAGATCCTTTGATCCTTGTTATCTGCATCGATCCACTTAAACCCTTTAGGATCATAATCATAGCGATAGAAAGCAGCGTTATATCTATAAATATCATTGAGATCACGACATAATCTCTTAAAGCTATCATGTACTGGATACTTAAGTATGAACCAATCTAGCTCTTTTTCTTCATCAAACTCTCTAAAAGAAGCGATCTCATTACCCATGAAGTTCAGCTTCTTGCCCGGATGAGTATACATATAGACCATTAGATTACGACATTGAGCGAACTTATCTTCATAACTACCCCACATCTTATCCACTATAGTCTTTTTCGAATGCACAACTTCATCATGAGAAAATGGACAAATAAATCTTTCACTATAGAAATAAGCCATAGAGAAATTAATGAGATTATGATGATAATGGCGATACTCTGGATCCATACTATAATATTTTAAAGTATCATTCATCCAACCAAGATCCCACTTGTAATCAAAACCTAGACCATTCTCGCTTGTCACACCAGCATAATCACTACTATCTTCTGCGATCATCATCACAGTTGGATGCAACTCATGCAAATGAGCATTCATCATCTTTAAGAAATCAATAGCAGCCTTATTTTCTCCTAATGTCTTATTGCCATCATAGTAGATCAGATTACTAACAGCATCAAGCCTTAGTCCATCAATATGATACTTATCTAGCCATAGATTAGCGCTACTTAGCATAAAGCTACGAACAATATTCTTACCAAAATCAAAATATTTCGTACCCCAGCTACTCTCTAATTTCATCTCATAAAGTTCCGTGCCATCAAAACAATTCAAGCCATAATCATCCTTAACAAAATGAGCTGGCACAATATCCAAGATGACACCAATATCATTTTGGTGACAAGCCTCAATGAACATCATTAACTGATATGGCGAGCCATATCTAGAAGTGATCGAATGATAACCATATTGTTGATAACCCCAAGATGCATCTAAGCCATACTCATTTAACGGCATGATTTCAATATGGGTATAGCCCATTTCTTTCACATAAGGAATGACAACATCGATCATTTCATAATAAGTAAACCAACTGTCATCTTCTTTATGCTTAAAACCACCTAAATGAAGTTCATAGATATTTAAAGGTCTATCAAAATTACGATCTCTTTTATTCATCCAATCTTGATCTTTCCAATCATAATCTAAAGAGACTACTTTATTAGACCAAGAAGGTCTTAACTCATTATAAAAGCCATATGGATCAGCCTTTTGAACTAGCCTACCATCTGTTTGTTCAATGATATATTTATATCTTGCATATTCTTTTAAACCAGAAATAAATAATTCCCAATAACCCTTAGGATTGATTACCATAAAAGTATCATGATCATTCCAATCATTAAAATCTCCAGCGATCCTTACTGACTTTGCATTAGGAGCATAAAGGCGGAACATCACTCCATTTTTCTGTAGTTTAGCTCCAAAGAAGTCATAACTTCTCAATCCACTACCAGAATAAAAACTATCAAGGTTACTATAATCCATTTAAACTTTTCCTCCTTTATATTGTACTACATATTTTTTTCAAACTGTACCACTCATAAGACATTTTCTTGACACTGTTAAAGATTTTACATAAAAATAAGGATCATCAAGACCCTCATTTTTGTTCATACGAACATTTTTGCCTCCATTTTCGGTAAATAGAGAAACCCTTTTGATGCTACTTACCTCTTTATACAACCACCACTTGTTCATTTTGTATAAAGACAAACACCTTAAATCACTTACAATTTAGCATTTTTTACGGTTAATGCCAAGAGTAAATTCACTTATTCTCACTCATTTAGGCAAATGAAAGATTTTGGTTCATAACTTTAAACTAGTACTAGAAAAATCCAGCAATTAATAATCTTACTGTCAACCTATTGTCATTTCTACTAACACTTACTCAAAAAGCAAACTTAAAAAAATACAACTTTGTATAATGTGTCCACATTCTAAAAATGTGGATTTCTTTTTCCTTTTCATCAATTTCATAAACGATATAGTGATGTCTATTAATTCGTCTCGAATATAATCCAGTTAAATCTCCCATTAGTTTTTCATAAGGTGGTGGATAACACAGAGGATCATACTCCCTGGCTGATTTTCAATCTTCGTTCTGTCTAAAGTGATCTAAATCTTCTACAAAGCCAGCAATACTATACAAGCACAAGGTTTGCTCAATATTTTTCCATGCTTCTTCTAAGATCAAAACGGCATTTCTCCCTTTATTATGTTATTGGATCAAATCTAACATTAACTTCATTAACTAACTTATACTAATTTTTTCTTGCATCAGTAATATTTATAGTGCTCACATTATCACCTCTCACAAATATTACAGCGTACTTTTTTCATACATCTATATTTAAAGTGCATTATTTCAAATATCATCAAATAGTATAAAAGAGTCTAGTCCAAAAACTAAACTCTTTTGTTCATTATTAATTATTTAAGTTGAAGAAACTATTAAGACATAAGTTCTCATCTATGTCTTGCCAATTATTTTCAACGATCAACATTGCTTTTTTACCTTTTTCACTAGTGATGATAGATCTTAGATCTTCTTCATTGACTAGTTTAGGTAAATATGATCCATATTCTCTTTCATTTTCAATTATTATCGTATTTTCACCTCCTTTTTCCATTTCTTAATTTTTATCTTCTTTTGGCATACTCTTTGCTCTTTCCTCATTTTGCTTAGCTTGTTCAGAAAGCGATTCTAATTCAGCAAACTTATCTTGATCATTAAATCTTTCATCATAGATACAAGCTAACTTATGATAATCATAACTTGTCTTACAGTTTCTTTCTTTCTCTTGTAACATTGTTCTAAGCCTTTCTTTTTGAAGATCGTTTAATTCGAAGAAATAATAGTTATCATAGTCATCAAAAATATGACTATAACACTCAAAAGCAAAATCCTTATTAACTTCCACTCCTAATCCTTCATAATACATGTCACCAAATGCCGGAAAGTGTTCTGAACCAATATCTTGAGCAGTAAAGACAAACCAACGATGAGCCTCTTGATAATCTTTTTCCGTTCCTAAGCCTTGAAGATAAAGCATAGCTAGCTCATATTCATTTATAGCAACCCTATCAAATGGTTCTTGAGATTGTCTTCCTTCATAATCTAGTTTAGCTCCAAGAGCAAACCACTCTAACGCTTTCTCATATTGTTTTTTATCTTTGTAATACTGACCGATCATAAAAGTTACTTTTGGATGAACAGCTAACCAATCAGTAAAGATATATTGTTTAACCTCATCTAAATGATCCTCATAGTATTTCACTTTTTGTGTGACATCCTCTATATTATGGGAATTAGAGGCAAGAGCGCAAAGAGAAAGAAACATTGAACTTCTAGCAAGATTTAAATCATCGATGCTATAGTAGTATCTTCCACATACATAAAGTAGAAGCGGATCTAAAACAGCTAAATAATTCAATGCACCAAATCCAGGATACTGATACTCCAAGAACTCATAGACTTGGCGACTCGCGCCATATGCAATACGAACTATTAATGGAAAATCTTCATGATCTGAAAGAATCAGTTTAGCTTGATCGCTAGCTAGGTTCATAGTATACAAGATCTCATTCGCATGCTTAGTATCAGTCTCAGCGAGCATCTTAAGATAACTTAAATAGATTTCAGCACTTTGCTCAGTCAATAGATCTTGATCAACATCGCAATTAAATTGACCACCATAAAAACTAGTGAACATCTCTGAAAATTCAGGACAAATGTCAAATAACATGTAATTTTTCATTCTTATCTCCTTTTCTAAATTAGATTTCGGATTATATACTACGGTTTATCTAATGACAATATTCTTTTGATCATCGCACCAAAAAAGAGACATATTTGTCCCTTTACACATCATAAGCTTTATCTATAGCTTTTAACTCATTAAAGGTATCTATCTCAATGATATCTCCTTTATTGATCTTTCGAACATAGATCTTATAATTATGCTTCTTTTCATCAAGCATCACTTGTTCCCAATACTTTTCTTTTCCACCAGGAGAATTAAATACATCTTCAATATCTTTACTCATCTTACTAGCTGCTTCTTCATCATAATATGAAATGCCAGCCATCTGATAACAATCTTCTCCCCCTTGTTTTTCTTTGACTATCACTCCTTTTTTTGTTTCAAAACACCAATCATCAGTACGATCAACTTTTAAACCCAAAAAATTACTGTGATATTCATATTTCCTGATCAAATCACTATTATAAAGATACAAGTCAGATTCTAAGACATAAGCATGAGAAAACTTATCTCTTACTAAATAAGCTGATAAGATATTATTTGCTTCATTGTATTTCTCGTTATAAACGAACTTGATATTAGGATATTTCTTTGTTAATACATCAAATTGATAATTCAAATAACCTGTGACAATGATGATCTCCTCTATCTCTGCCTTGACGACAGCATCAAGTAAAGTCTCAATGATCCTTTTACCATTAATAAGTACCATTGGTTTAGGTGTATTTAATGTTATAGGTACTAGTCTTGAACCAAAGCCAGCAGCCAAGAAGATTGCTCTTTTAACCCGATACTGTTCTAATACTCCTAAACCTTCATCTGTTATTAGATTACCCACACTTACAAGCCCATTATTTAAAAGCTTGCTGACGATCCTATTTACGGAGCCTAAAGAAAGACTAGTCAACTTTTCAATCTCTCTTTGAGTCAGCTCTCTTTTTTCTCTTTCAATACAAGTTAATACTTCAAACTCACTATTAGATAACTTCATCATAGATTTTCTTGCTTTCCTTTCTATTTATCACATATATACTAGCCTTAATCACAAAGTTAAAAAATAAAATGACTAGTGATACGATCGCAGCCTCCCCTAACATCATATTCCCCTCATAAGTATTGATCAATAAGGACATTGGCATTGTATCCGTATTGAACAAGAAAGTGACTGCTGAGATAGTGATCATCGCATTAATGAAGAAATAAGCGATCATCTCTCGGATCGTAATTTTGCTACAAGGAATGATGACATCCTTAATGATCCTAAATAAACTGATTTTACAACTTTTCGCTACCACTTCATAATTA
Source organism: Erysipelotrichaceae bacterium (assembly GCA_963586925.1). Taxonomy (GTDB): domain Bacteria; phylum Bacillota_I; class Bacilli_A; order Erysipelotrichales; family Erysipelotrichaceae; genus UBA1783. The sequence continues at coordinate 4,719 of CAVAAT010000001.1, read as the reverse complement.
GGATTTATCTTCTGTAAAGCATTATAAGCCATCAAATAAGGAGAGGCCATAAAGTGGATAATATTGACTAATATCAAGATGAAATAAGTATTATAGATAAAAGTTTCCTTAAAGCCTATGGTATAAGACAAACCTAAAACAATCCCAGGAATTGCTAAAGAGGATATCGTTAATATATGAATGATCTTACTTAATTTATCCTTTATCCTACTAGTAGCATAAGCTGTCAAGTAAGTGATGAATGTACCAACTACAGAAGTAATAGTAGCGATAAATAAGGAATTTAGCCCATATTTGATAATATTATTATTTAAGACATATTCAACATGTTTTAAGCTAAAACTCTTATCGATCACAATGTTATTAATAAAGGCATAATAAATAAATGAGCCAATGACTACACTCACAGAAATGATAACAGCGTATACAAATACCACAAAGATGATATCTTTTACTTTATTTTCTTTGATCAAATAAACATTACCTTCAAATTCCCCACTACTATAGTCAATAGTAAAATTATCAAATAAGAATGATATGATCGCTGGTATCAATAAGAACAAGCCAATCATCGTACCCTTTGAAAAATCCAATAGACCTATCACTTCTTTATATAGAAATACTGGTAAAGTAAGATATTTACCACCTACAGCTAAAGGTACACCATAATCGGTAAAGATCATCGTAAATACCGCAAATATCGAAGACAAGATAGGTTTCTTTAAATAACACATCGTTACTTTCTTAAATGTCTGCCACTTATTTAATCCTAAAACCTTAGCCACATTGTACATATTATTATCAACATAATAGAACCCGTCATCTAACATCAAAAAGGCTACAGGAAAGGAATATAATACTGAACCCATGATGATCCCCACTTTGCCTAATATCGTAAAGCCAAAAGCCTTAGAGATGATGCCATTAGTACCAAACAAGTTGATCAAACCTAAACCATGAGAAATAGAAGGAATGAGCATTGGCACAACAAGTAATAATCTCAATATCGCTTTATGTTTGATATTTGTCCTATTCAAACCATAAGCAAGTAGATAAGCTATGACTACTGAGACAATGGTAGAAAACGAAGTAACTAATAGCGAGTTATTAAAAGCTTGCTTAAAAGCATTAGAAGAAACTAATTCAGTAAAATCACTCCAATCCACCCCAGATAACATTTGCATCAAAGGATAAAAAACAGAGATCAATAAGAAGATTAAAACAAATAAACTGATCTTACTTTTTTTCATATCAATCTATCCCCGTACATTTCTTGATCGAATTTAATTTCTCATCCAAATGATCAGTGACAAAGCTCTTAACATAATCATTTATTGGATGAGCATAGATATTATGTGGTGTATCAATCTGCTCGATAACACCATTATTCATCACAATGACTCTACTAGATAATGAGAAAGCCTCTTCTTGATCATGAGTGATATAAATCATTGTAGTACTAAACTTCCTTTGAATATCTTTTAACTCTCTTCTTAAAGCTAATCTGTTATCGGCATCTAGCGCACTCATAGGTTCATCAAATAGGATGATATCTGGATTTAAAGCTAAAGTCCGAGCGATGGCTACTCTCTGTTGTTGACCTCCGGATAATTGATGTGGGTACTTACTTACATGTTCACTCATATTAACAAGTTCGATCATCTGCATTGCTAAGGACTTGGCTTTTTCTTTATCTTTAAGTTTCAAACCCAAAGCATACATGACATTATCTAAAGCATTCATATTAGGAAATAAGGCATAATTTTGAAATACAATGCCCATGCCTCTTTTTGAAGGATCTAGTTTAGTGATATCAACATTATCCTTATAGATCTTTCCAGAAGTTGGTTTTTCAATACCGATCAATATCTTAAGTAAAGTAGTCTTACCACAACCACTAGGGCCTAAAACAGACAAAAACTCTCCTGATCTCACGGTAAAACTAATATTATCTAAAACTGTCTTCTTGTTATAAACCTTGCACAAGTTTTCTATTTTAAGATCACCCATTTACTTCACTCCATCTATCCATCAGCTCACTTTTACGTTCAGTGCTATCAATACCTGTCATATCAGCATCTATTAAATCAGTAGGATAATTAGCCATCTGATTATTTTGATCCTTTAAGATAACATCTGGCATAAAATGTTCCTTATCATATCTACCAAAATCTTCGATCAGCCATTGAAAGACTTTTTTAACATTTTCATTAGTCTCTCTACCACTGATGATGCCACAAGCAGTAGTGTTATATGGTGAACCAGTATCCAGTGCTACGATAGTGAAATCATAACCTTCGGTAATAGCAGAAGCTCCTTGAGCTGTCATACCGATCGCAATAGCTATCTCTGATTGTTTAAGTAAATTAGTTGGTCCACTGCCACTAGTAGTAAACTCTCTTAAATTCTCTTTCAACTTTTTAAAGTATTCTATCGCTTCATCCTCACCCATAACATTAACAGCATTCAAATAGAAAGCAAAACCCGTACCAGAAGTCTTAGGGTCTGGCATAGCGATCATATCCTTATGTTCACTCTTTAACAAATCTTCATAACAAGTAGGAATAGATAAATTATTCTCTTTAAAATACTTATTATCAATGATAAGATTCATTGAATACTTGACCCAAGTCAAATACTTATTCGAAGTATTGATGCCATCAAGATAAAAACTCGCATCAAAACTAGAAAGATCAGCAAAACTATCTTGCACATCTTTCATATGAGCCATCTCTAGATCAATAACAATATCTGCCTCAACACTTTTGCCCTCAGTCTTGATCTTAGCAGCACAATTGCCCGTTGCCATATGTTGAACAGCAATCTCAATATCAGGAAACGCTTCTTTAGCTTGTAGGATCAAAACTTGTTCTCTTTCTTCTTCCATACAACTATAGATAACAACCTTTTCCTTCTTAGAACAACCGCTCACCATCAATAACAATGATGAAACAACTAATAAAAACACTAAAACTTTTTTCATAATATGTACTCCCCATTTGTTCATTTTCTTCATGTTAACATTTGTTAATGAACAAAGCAAATATCTTAAACAATTCTTAATAATTACAATTTGACCTACCTTTTTGTTCAAAACATTCACAAAAATCTACTTTTTCCCTAGCAAAACAAGCATCTTATTTATCATGATCAGCCAAAAAACATTAACGTTATGTCAATGTTGGTGTTCAAATAGTCTTGCTGCATTTAGTCGTGTAAACAAAAAGAGCTGACTTTTACATCAACCATAATAAATCTACTTTACAAAACAATACATAAAACCTCAACTTCTATTTAAGTCCATACCAAATAATGTGATCGATTTCTTCCTTTGTTAGATTGATTTTATCTTTGGCTATAGTTTTAATAATTTTTCGATGAAATCTGTATATTTTTCATAAACATTTAATCTTTCTTGACATTTATCTTCATCAGTAATGATTCTATTATGATTTATTTTAAATTCTGTATTTTTTACTTTTTCATTTAGGCAAGCATTTACGTTTTTAGGTAAGTCTCAAAAACTATGCTGTCGCATTTTGAGCATCTCTCTTCTACTCCTTTCAAAGGCAAAGAAGCATATGCACAAAACTTTGTTGCGAACGATAAATTATATCTTGAACCACCTTTATTTTTTGCTTTTATCTATTGATTTAATATAAAAATTAAGTGAACTTTTTTCATTGATTCAAAAGGAATATTCAGCCTATGAACCAAATCATCACATGATTTGCATATACTACAGATCCTATCTCTCATTACTTTTTTCATTTTCTGATGATTCCAAATGTGGCGCATTTGTTCTATCAATTACCGTTATTACACCTAGTACACATTTTTCAAAATTACAATCGTCTTTTTCCATTTCTTTGAACCAATAAGCAGAAGAACCAATATATTTTTCACTTAAAGAATTATCGCTTTTTCTAGATCATATCCATCCTCTGTATGCTGCCTTCATCCAAATCTTTTGCATAATTAGAGTCTAAGCGTACAACCAATTTAATAAACCTTGCGTTTTTTTCAGTTAATGTTGGCAGTTTTGTCTCTTCTTCTATAAAATAATCCAAAACATAAGGATCCTCGTCACTTGTAATTATAACCACTACAAATTTCGACTATTTTATGTCATTCAACCTGTAATATTTGCTTGATTGATTACGAAAAACGTTTATTCGTTATACAAAGATACTTAGCTAAATCATTTACCTTTTGTTTTATCTTGAATAATGTTTCCATATATTGTTATTACCCAATTGTGTTAGCAATTTTTATTAAGCAAGATCAAACTTCTTATATAATCTCTTAAATTTTTATCAACCGCATAAATGTATGTTCCATATATGCCACGAGTTAATAATACGACATACGCATTGATAATGTTTTCAATTGTTTCTTGTTCAGTTTTTCCTTTTTAATTTTTATCATTAAATTTTGAAACATCAAACTCTATTTTTTTTGTTACAAGGTTATATTTTATATCATTACCTAATATCACACCTGCAAAATTCAAATCATAACCCTGACAAACATAAACACAACCAACTCTATCTAAATATTGATCATCATTAATAAAACTAGAATCATTAAATCTTTCATTCCATCTGTATTTATGTCCATCTATTTCGAAATCATATTCAATTACTCTATTAGCTCTGTCACGGACTTGCATTTTTTGAGAAAACGACTTACCTGCAAGAACTCTACAAAGTCCTTTAT